>JAUBSN010000039.1:40985-74811 GCA_036704825.1 Microcoleus sp. F8-C3
TCACAGTTGGCTCTGAAGCCACAGCATCTTTGATTGAGGGAGAAACAGCAGTTGCGCTCGGCTCTTCTTGAGCTTCATCTTTTGGTGTCAGTTTTGTTTCAGAAACCGCCCCATCTTTAGTTGTAACAGAATTAGTTACAGGTTTTGCATCCTCTTTTGCAGTCGCTGCAGGCTCGGAAATCGGAACATCCAAAACAGAATTTGAATCAGTATTATTTGCCGCTTTTTCATCCTCTTTTGCAGGCTCTAACTTCAGTTCAACGTCGGGTTGAGAATAAGCAATCAAATCCTTACCAGTATCCGTTTTTCGCCAATCTTTATCGGCATTAATTACGCTATCTAAATTCACAGCTTGACCAGTTGCACCCCGCACCTGAAATACGAAGTCATTGTAATCGCGATCGCTCCCTAAATCGACTCGCATATCCTCCATTGTAAAAGTCTTGCCGCTACCCGTTACATCGGCAATTTGACCCACATGAAATCCTTCAGCAGGATTCGCTGTCACCATCGAAAATAAAGGACGTTTGTCTCCTGCGATCGCCGGATTGTTAAGTACCTCTTGTACAGTCCCATTAGGTACTAACATCACCCCAAATTCCTCACCCGGAGTCATCGCAAAAGTCTTGACTCCTAAATAACTTCCATCGTTAGAATTGCCTTCAGGTAAATTATCGGTAAATTTTGCACCTTCACTCAAGTCATTAATCACTACATGACCTTTTGCAGAATTGCTAAGTGCTCTCGAAGCCGCTTCTTTGATAAACTCTTCCGAACCTGGAGAAAACTTCTCCATTCCTTTGAGACTGATAATAGCTAATTGACCCTTATACAAACCGCCGTCAAATAAGAAATCAATACCGACTTGACCTTTAGAGTCAACAACAAATTTCCCGGATGCAAAGGAATTATCGGCTACTGGATCTGATGTAGGAACTGTTGGACTGAGTTCTTTTTGTGTTTCAACTGCGACAGATTGAGTGCTTTCAGCAAGCTTGTTATCGTTTTCGCTGCTGCTGGCGGTAGAGTTTTCTTTTTTACTATCTTGGCTAACTTCGGCGGTAGTGACAGCCTTTTCGGCTGTTGAACTTTCAGGTTGAGTTGTTTCTGAAATTGCGGTTGCTTTTGGTTCGATAATTGTGTTGTTTGTAGCAGTTTCAGTTGCGGAATTTTGCTCTTTTTCTGCTAACGCAGTAGGGGCGATCGCGCTTGAGTTTTCTGCGGCTATCTTATTGTTAGTCAGCGGGTCATTTGCTGTCAAAGTCTCATCTTTAATCGGAATTAACGGTGAATCTTTGCTGCTTCCAGTCAGGGTATCTTTGACTTCTGCATCGGAACTGGAAGATAAGGTACTGCGCTCGATCGACCCGCTTAAACTGCTGCTGAGATTGTCGGGAACAATTAAAGAATCATCCGATTTATTGCTGCTTGAATCGGAAATAGTATCGTTTGATTTAGTAGGGGCGATCGCGCCAGATATTTGGTCAGCTTCAGTTGCGGGCTGATTTTTGGTGTCAGCGATCGACGAACTGCCGCCGATATTTTGTTTGTTGCTGCTGCTTAAAGGGTTGAGTATAGAATTATTTGTCACACTTCCCGGTAAAGTGTCAGTTATCAAAATATCTTGCAATATAACGTTATTTTGACCTTCATTTACGCTTGCCATTGGGATTGCACTCCTAATCTTGGATTGGATAAAAAGTGATACAATGAAATCAGATCGAGCGATCGCCCATAGTTTGAAACTTCTGCACTATATTTCGGAACCAAGCCGATGTTTTTACGCAAATATCTGAACTTTTTTGGAGAAGTAAGAAAGGGCGATCGTCTCCTCAACTGTAATTACGGAAGTCAGCCACAGTTTTTACGCAAATCTCAGAAATTTTTTGAGAAGTAGCAGAGGGCGATCGTCCCTTCAACTGTAATTACGGGAGTCAGTTGCAGTTTTTACGCAAATCTCCAAACTTTTTTCTGAATCAGCTTTACAATGTAGAAAAACGAAGACATAAAACTATGGTAGAAACAATTCAAACCAAAAATATCAAGCTGCACGACTTAATAGAAAAGTTTGGATTGCAGCGCACTGATGACGCTCACTTTTTTCGAGAGTGGCAAGAAGATTTACCCGAACTAACAGATTTGGAAAAGCAAGCTCTAGATGAAGTAAAGGGCGACTACATCCACTTATCCGAGTACGAAATTCTGGAACCTGTAGTTAAGTTAGTGGTGCTTTCTCCGTTGTTGAGACTAGCAGGATTTTATCGTGCGCCATTTTACTTGACTGGTGAGAAAGAGGTGAGAATTTTTTCCGAAGATGAGGGAACTATTGTGACTGGACGCCTGGATTTATTGGTTTTTACGCCTGAGTTTTGGGTGTTGGTAATTGAAGCGAAAAAATCGCAATATTCGCTAGAAGCTGGAATTCCACAAGCTTTGGCGTATATGCTGGGTAGTCCTAATCCTGACAAACCTACTTGGGGATTTGTCACGAATGGGATTGATTTTATCTTCTTGAAATTGACGAAACAAGGAACGCCGCAGTATGCTCGTTCTGAACGATTTTATCTGGATAATAACGATGGTTTGTACACGGTGCTGAAGGTGTTAAAGCGTTTTGCTCAATTGTTTAGGGAGTAGGTTTTTGATGCTGCGAATAGGATGGAAGGGCGATCGCTCTTTTTGTGATTGTGCTTGAAGGGCGATCGCTCTTTTCTCTCCTAAATCAGCTAACTGTTAAATTCAGAGATTTCTGTTGCTGTTTCCGCTTCATCCGCCAACTGGAAATAACAGCACCAAAAGCTAAAGTACCCAACACAGTAGTGGGTTCGGGTACGGGAGTGGATTCTTGGGAGTCAACTGGAACTATGATGCTAGGAGATGTTCCACCTGCAAAACCTTTACCAAACCTGCCGTTACGACCATTACCACTTAGGTCTGATACCCAAGTATCGCCATCTTGCTGAAAGTAATCTTCTAAAATGAAGTTGTACAAAAGCTGCGTATTTGCATCTGAGGTGAGGTCTCCTTTTGGTGCCTCGAAGCTATTGCCACTGTATCGTGCCACATTGGAAATACGAAATGTATCTAAGTGTCCGATAAAGCTAGATGCAAATCCATCGGATCGGAAAATCGCACCCAGGAAGCCACCACCATCTGAGTCCCAAATGTCTCCAGCACCAGAGCGACTGCCCACTATCTGACCGTCAAGGTAGAGGCGTTGAGAACCTTCCCCTTGTACAAACGCAATATGATGCCAAGTATTAAGTGCCAACGGTGTTGTACTTGTTATGCCACTCAATATGTAATTGGGATAGTTTGGATAATTATAACCAAACAAACCATTTGGTCCAGCAAGGAATTGTTTGTCTTCTAACGCATACTTGAATTCATTAAAGACTAACCCACCGGCACTAATGCCACTAGGAAAGTAAATGCCAGCTTCGTAGGTAGATTCGTTTCCAAGCACAGTCTGACCAGCAATTTGAATCGTGTCCGTTGGATTATTGAAAAAAATGTTTGGGCGATCGAAAGTTCCCTCAGCAGAGTAAATAACATCTCTGGGAAGTGGGCCTAGTGTGACAGCTAATGCCTCACTCTGCTGAGTTATTATCGGTGTTGCCAGTGTTAATACTGCCAGTGTCAAAAACTTTTTCATGAGAAATCACTCCTTTAAACTATAGTTGGCAAAAAAAATCATACGATCGCCCTTTTCCCCAAAAGCCCCGCCAGCAAAGCCATCTTCCCGTAGGGGATCCCAAAGGGTAGGAAATTCCCTCTCACCTTTACTTACGAAACCACCTCAAACTTTTTACGCAAATCTCAAAACTTTTTTTCCAAACCCCTCAAACGTAAAGTTTTGTAACAATGTCCCCACAAATGCGTAAAAAATTGGGACTCTACCGAAAAACAACATAGAAATGCCCCAAGACTGCACAAAAATCCCCAGAGGAGTGAGGAGATTGAGATGGAGGACGAAATTGATTTACAACTCAAACAGCTAGCCGTCGAAGCTCAACAGCACCCAGCCCATAGCCGTCAGCGAAACAGAGCACTAACCAAACTAATCGAAGTAGTTGGGCGTTGTCATAGACTTGCTCGTCCTTACAGAGACGGCTTGCAAGGTCTCATTTACCAGGATCTTTATAACGAAGCACTTGTAAAAACAATTGAGCATATTTGTCTGAAAATTGACAACTACTATCCAGAACAACCAGTGATGGCTTGGGTCAATCAGATATTGAAGTGGAGATTCAGCGATGTTGTCGATCGACATATGAAAGAAAAAAATAGAACACGCAAACTACCTGACTTAAACGACCTAGATAATTACCAGTCACCAGAATCACCGTTGTCCGAAGAAGCTACAATGCTGCGTGAATTGATCGAAGAAGATCCAGATGGCCATTTTAGAAGAGTGTCACTTAGAGGTCACCAGGATATCACTTGGCAAGTTATAGCTTTAGCTAAATTGGATGGTGAAACATTGTCTAGTATGTCTCAAAGATTTGGAGTTTCTATTTCAGGTATTGACAGTTTTTTTCAGCGAAATTTGCGTAGATTTAGTGATGATTTTCGTAATAAATTACAGTAACAATAAAGCGATAACCACAGAAACTAATGATGAGTAAAATGATCGAACCAATAACTTTCACAGTACCGCTATCCTTTGAAGCCCATGACATCGCTCGCCAGTGTGCCGAACAATCCATTCCGACAAAATTCAAACAAGTGTATCTCAATACCCTAGCAGTCTATGCAGTAGATTCTTACCTGCGCTGCATGGGATTTCAAACCAACTTAGAAAAGAGCGAAAGTCGCGATTCACTCATGCTGAAATTTGTAGATGTAGCCGATTTAGATGTCGTCGGTGTTGGCAAAATTGAATGCCGTCCCGTCTTGCCAGATTCCCAAACTTGTAAAATTCCCTACGATGCTTGGGGAGACAGAATTGGTTATGTAGCCGTACAGTTAGACCAATCTTTGAAACAAGCAACGCTGTTAGGATTTACCAGAACAGTAGCTAAAGAAGTACCTCTGAATGAAATGAATTCCCTGGAAGATTTGCTCGCCTACATGAATCGAATTGAGCAACTAAAACCAGTTAATTTGATGAACTGGTTCGATGAAGTTTTTGATGCAGGATGGCAAGTAATTGACGAGCTATTAAATCCCAAACAATTGCAATTTCGCTCTTTTAGAAGCAACAACGCATTACCCATCGATCGCGGTCAGAAAATTGACTTGGGAATGCAATTAGCAGAACACTCCGTAGCACTGATAGTCACCATCCCCCCAGAACCAGATTCAGAACTGGATATTGTCGTGGAACTGTATCCGATGGGAAATCAAACTTATTTGCCTCCGGGGTTGAAATTGATGTTGATTGATGAGTTGTCGGAAGAGGTGGTTTTGGAGACTGAATCGAGAGATGCTGACAACTTTCTTAAATTTGAATTTACTCCTGACTTAAGAGAATTGTTCAGCATTACTGTAGCGCTGGGAGAGGTAAATGTGAAGCAATCTTTTCGTTTGTAGTCCGGCAGGGGTTGAAACCCCTGCCTCAAAGCTAAAGTCCTCGCTATGAGGACTCAGAAGAAGATTTTAAATTCATTAGTTCTCTGAAGAGAACTCACAAGAAGATTTTTAAATTCATTAGTCCTCATAGCGAGGACTTAAGCTTTGAGACAGGGAATTCATTCCCTGGCGGACTATCGGTTTTACCTTCAGTTGTCACCAATGAGCAGAGCCTGGAAACGATAAAATAAGAAAACATCCTTCTTCCTTCTCCCATATGTCATCATTAACCTTTCAAAACTTTCGCGGTCAAAATCTCCAAGGCCGTTCCTTCAAAGGCTCGGATCTAACTAATATAGATTTCTCGAATGCAGATATCCGAGGTGCAGACTTTACCAATGCAACTCTCAATGGTGCTAATTTCAATCACGCTCGTTGCGGACTAGCCAGGAAATCGCAAATCAAAATCTTCATAATTGTAGCACTGCTCTCGGCAATATCAGGAATAGCTGCTGTAATTGCTGTTAATAATACCTTCAAATCTCTCATTCCAAAAACTACGGAGCATATCGGTTTTATTCCCACTGCAATCATCTTATTAGTCAATGCTATTCTCTTGACAGCCATAATTCGCCAAGGAATACAAAAAGCGTTGGATTATTTAGGTATTGCGGCTGCTATTTTTGTACCTCTAATTGGTCTTTTGTCTGCGTTCTCGAATGATAACCATCCCATACTTTCGTGGTTAAGGTCTTTTAGAACTGGTGCCTTAATGAGTGCCTTGTCTGGCGAAACGAAGGCTAACGATATTCCGTTTTTAATTGTGACTTTAACTGCGGCTGTGGCTGCGACTACGATCGCAGTTGTAGCTCTCCCTTTAGCCCTAGCATTGGCTGAAGTTGTTTTAGGGAGGACGATTGCAGCTTTGGCTGTATTTGAAGCTCTGGCTGTAAGTGCGATCGCCACCGGAATTATTGTTAGAAATTCAATTAGATATTTAAAAGCATCTGTATTAATCCAAGCTGGAGTAGTTGACAATACAAACAATAAATGCTACGACTTCCTAAAAAATTGCGTGCAAGAATTTCCAGATCCGCCTGTAGTTATTGCGACGATCGCCGGAGCTGTCATCTTAGCTGTAGCTTTGGTATTATTAGGAGTTTACATTGCTAAGAGAGTTTTAGCCGAAGATGATAAATACGCCGTAATTCGCCAGTTAGCGATCGTCATTGGTGCGATCGGCGGTACCAGCTTTCGCAATGCTCAATTAGCTAATACTAATTTCAGTTACGCCACCCTCAAAAACACTGATTTTAGATTTGCTACTATCCACCGAACTATGTGGCATCACGCTCGTTTTCTCGACTGGGCAAGAGTGGACGAGACAATATTAATTAATCCAGCAGTGCGAGAGTTGCTTGTCACCAGCAACGGCTATCACAAATCCTATCAAGGCATGGATCTCAGAGGAGCAAACTTGATAGGTGCAGACCTCAGATATGCCAAACTGCAAACAGCAGACCTCAGTCAAGCCACTTTAGAAGCTGCTAATTTAGAATATGCAATATTTAGTCAAGTTCAGGCGATCGGCACTGATTTTAGCAATGCCCAAATGACTGCTGTTCGCGGTTTAGGAACCTGGAATATTGACAGCACTACCAAACTAGAATGGGTTGATTGTAAGTGGGTTTACTTGCTAGAAGAACCGAAACCAGGAACGGACGATCGCGAACGCCGCCCCAGCAGTGGCAACTACTATCAACCAGGAGAATTTACCATTTTTTTTCAAGAAGTTGTCAATACAGTTGACTTAATTTTTAACCACGGTATTGACTGGAAAGCTTTCGCCGCATCTTTCCAACAAGTGCAAGTAGAAAATCAAGGCATAGAACTGAAGATTCAGAGTATTGAAAACAAAGGTAATGGAGTTGTCGTCAAAGTCAGCGTACCTCCTGACGCAGACAAAGAAAAAATTCACAATGATTTCAATGTTTTTTATCAAGAAATGCTACAATTGCTAGGAACAGAAGTACCAGCCCTGCAAAATTCAGCAGAACAGCGACAATACTTGCTGTCAGTAATGGAGGATATAGTCAGACCGTTATCTGAACAAGTAGTCACCTTAAACTTGGCTAGCGGCGACTTGAAACAAGGGTTTGAGGTGATAGTTGATATTTTGTGCGATCGCCAGCGTTATGCAATAGTATTAGAAGGCAAGTTACCACCAAAAGTGGAAATTTCAGAACGCTATCAACAGTGGCAAGAAATGTATAACCTTTTGAAGGATCGGCGTGCCATAAGAGTAAACCCAGCTCAAATCACTAACTTTTCCCAACAACAGCTAAAAAAACTAGCTGACGAAGTAGAAAGCGATCTAAAGAATTGGCTGGAATCAGAACATTTTTCCCCGCTTGAGCAGGGATTGCGCGACAAGTTAAACTGCACTGATGAAGTGCGGGTAATCATCCAAACAGAAGATAACTTACTGCGAAAACTCCCCTGGCATCAATGTGATTTTTTTAATAATTACTGTAAAGCAGAAGTAGCTTTAAGCCGCAAGGTATCTAACAGAGTCAAAAAATCAGTACGATCCAGAAATAAAGTAAGAATTTTGGCAATCTTGGGCGACAGTACAGGAATTAATATCGATCGAGACAGGCAGATATTGGAGAATTTGTCAGAAGCAGACACCATATTTTTGGTAGAACCAACTTACCAGGAACTTAAGGAATATCTCACCGATGAAATAGGCTGGGATATTTTGTGTTTTTCGGGTCACAGTCAGAGCGAAGTAGATGGCAGTACGGGGGTGATTTGTATTAATAAAACAGATAAATTAACAGTGGAACAGCTAACACATTCCTTGAAAATAGCTATTGAACGGGGTTTGGAAATAGCAATCTTTAACTCTTGCGATGGTTTAGGATTGGGGAAGCAATTAGCCCATCTAGACATCCCTCAAATTATCGTGATGCGGGAACCAGTGCCGGATTTAATCGCCCAGGAGTTTCTGAAAGTTTTTCTCAAAGCTTTTGCTGGCGGCAATTCTTTTTATGTTTCCGTGCGGGAAGCACGAAAACATCTAAAAGATGATTGGGATAGGGAAATTCCCGGTGCTAGCTGGTTGCCTGTTATCTATCAGAATCAAGCTGAGTTTCCCAAGACTTGGCGAGGATTGCAAGGGAATACTTAAAGGCGAGTAATTATTTTAATAATAGTTGATTTTTCGGAGGTATTAATGTCTGTATTTACTCAAAAATTGTTGCTATATGTCTGTCACCATAAACGCTATTTACGAGGAAAAAAAAGTCATAATGCCTCCCACGGCTTTACTTTGATGGAGTTGTTGGTTGTGATATTTATCATTGGGATATTATCAGCGATTGCTTTGCCTGCTTTTCTCAGATTGATTAACAAAGCTAAAGAAAGCGAAGCTACACAATATATTAGTTATCTGAACAAACATCAAACTTCGGAATATGTAGAAGGATCTGGATTTACTAATTCTTTCGGCACTCTCTCATTTCCGCAGCAGCAAACACCGAGTTCTGTGGCTGGAATTTTGAAATCTGTTGGCTTTTCGGTGCAAGAAACAAATAATTATTTATATGGCATAAAACTTGCCAGTTATAATAACAATCCGCTGGCTGTTCAAGTAGCTTTGTCTAAACAATTAGGTGTTCAATCTTATTTCGGAATTGTGTATATCAAAGACAACAGCATTACCTGCGGGCCAGTTGCATTACCTGTCAGCTTGTCTTCTCCGGTGTTTCAACAGTTAGGAATATTAAACAATTTGATCTCGAATCCAGGGAATTATTGCCCTCAGTTGTTTTCATGAAAAGATTGATAAGTAAGCCTACATAAAAAACCGAATACGCAGAACCCGAACTTCTTTAAGAAGTCTGGTATCTAAAAGAAGAGCATTTTACGTTAAATAGTGACAAGACGATTCAGTAACTAAAGTATTAAGATTTCTTTCTCATCTTTCTGTTAGAAGTTCTTTTAGGCAATCGCTTAATTTGACTATCGCCTACTTGAACTTTGACTGCTATGTGATTTTCTTCCGGTTCTCCGACTTGGGCATCGACAATTTCATCATTAATTTCGCTGATTTCTGCCTCTTGAACTTCCTCAATTTCCGACGACGGCAGTTGATTTTTTATGAGTTGCACTACTAACTGAGGATTTTGAACCGCTAATTGTTCTATTTCGCCATCGATTTCAATTTCTCCTATCTCATTCTCTGTTTCTTGCGTCGATAAATCTGCCTCTGACACTGAAAAGTTATCTACTTCTTGACTAACTTCACTTTCTATGATTTGATTATCTACGAGATCCATTGCTAGCTGCTGCTGTGACGCTAACAACTCTTCAACTCGCTCTGCCAATATTCTTAGCTGTTCATTAAGAACCCGAATTTCTCTATCTTGCTGCTGAATCTTTTCTTCGCAATCAGCAATAATCCGATCTCTCTCTAAAATTATGTCATTTCTAGTTTGCAATTCTAAAGCGTTGACTGCGGCTTTAATTAGATTATAAAAATGCGACTGAGATACATCAACTTTTTTAGCATTGTGGCGAGTTTTTCCTAAAAGTCCAATTTTTTCTCCTTGCTTAACTGCTAAGACAAAACCTTGATGATTTTTAATTTTTAATTCTTTGACAAAATCAACTTGAACTAAACTGCAAATATATGTCCGATGGTCAAAGTAAAATTCTGCTTTCATAAAAAAGCACCCCTTTCTGCTACAGTCCCGCAGAATTATACCACGAACCAAGAGACATAACGCTTAAACACCAGAAGATGGATCGGCTTTTTTGGTCAAATTTTGAATCAAAATTTGCACGGCTAGCAGCATCAAACCCACCGCCGCCAAAGCAAAAATACCAGTCCCCAAAGCAGCAATTCCTACTACCAAAGTTCGCACGGCTACCGAAATTTTAATCGCAGTAATATTGTCCGAATGAACTGGCTTACTTGCAAAACTTTGAGCGATCGACATAGTTAGCGCGTACAAAGGTACCGCAAAGCTGGCCGCCATCAGCGAACCAGTCAGACACCGCAATACCGTCGGCGACTTTGGCGGCAAAGCATCCTCAGCAGAAGTAGGAGGTTGAGAACTAGAATTAGGATTAGTTAAATCAGCCATTGCGATTTTAGATTTTAGATTTTAGATTTTAGATTTTAGATTTCTGGTTAATTAACCAAAATTAAAATCAGTGTTTCACGGCATTTTATCAGTTCTTCGATCTCAATAGACTCTGTGCAAAGTTAGATTCATCTTGACAATCGCCTGTTAGATGCATTTAACTCGGATTGCGATCGCACCCTCTTCGAGTTACACCCTTGAAATCGGCGGTTTCGTCTCGTTTCCCTCCGAAAAAATCCGAATCCCAGTATTGCTAAACTTTGCTACCCAAAAATCCAAATCGGGAGAAGCGATCGCACTTTTAACCCGTTCCAAAACCTGCTGAGCCTGCTCAGCAGACTCCGCCAGCGCAAACACCGTCGGCCCGGAACCCGACATCATCGTGCCCAAAACCCCCGCCGACTCAAAAGCCTCCCGCAACTGCAACACCTGCGGGTACACGGGCAAAGCAACTTTTTCTAAATCGTTGTGCAGCAATTGACCAATTTTCGATCGATCTTTTTGGGCGATCGCCCCCACCATCGGGCCCGAATGCAGCCGTTCCCGGCGGCACTCCAAATCTTCCGCTGCACAATAGGAACTACTGAACTGCTGGCGATAAGTTTGATACGCCCATGCCGTAGAAATACTGAGATTGCGGTACTTTGCCAACACCACAGAAAAGCCTCCCAAATCAGGCAGAGGCGACAGTTTATCTCCGCGACCAGTTGCCAAAGCCGTACCTCCAGTAATGCAAAAAGGCACATCCGAACCCAAAGTTCCCCCCAACTCTTGCAACTCCGACTGAGTAAGTCCCAATTGCCACAGCAAATCCATCCCGACTAAAACCGCAGCCGCATTTGCCGAACCGCCGGCAAGCCCCGCCGCCACAGGAATCTGCTTGTGAATGGCAATCTCGACTCCGCCGTATTTCGCCAAAGCATCGGGGAATTGCTTCGCCAACAAATCTGCTGCTCGGTACGCTAGATTATTCTTGTCAGGCGGGACTTGCGGGTGATCGCAGCGCACTCGAATCGTATCCGTACCGATCGCGCGCAAGTCAATTCGATCGGCTAAATCTATGCTTTGAAGTACCATCGCCAGTTCGTGATATCCGTCGGGGCGATCGCCTATGATTTCCAAATACAGATTGATTTTTGCTGAAGCTAGCAGAGAATATGAACGCATAGGTGATTAAGCCGCAGGTGAAAGAAACCCCTGGTTGCAATTAATTGACACCAGTCCGAATCCATTTTCTCACAACTCAAAGGAAATATTATGCAGGAAATGTGGAAAAGTTTTTTTACTTCCGGGCCATTTATTCCTCACGGCCACTGCTATCTCTGGCATACCCCGTTAGTCTGGCTTCACGTTGCCTCAGATTCTATCATTGCACTCGCGTATTTTTCGATCCCAATTACATTGGTTTATTTTATTTCCAAACGCGAAGATTTGCCATTTAATTGGATCTTTGGCCTGTTTGGAGCCTTTATCGTCGCCTGCGGCATCACTCACATATTTGAACTCTGGACACTTTGGCATCCTACCTATTGGCTTTCAGGAACAATGAAAGCAATTACTGCCCTTATTTCCTTTGCTACAGCCATACTTTTGGTAGACTTAATGCCTCAAGCCCTAGCACTTCCCAGTCCCGCCCAGTTAGAATCCGCCAACAGACTCCTAGAATCTGAAATTGTCGATCGCCAATTAGCCGAAGCTGCACTAAAAAAAGCCAAAGAAGAATTAGAAATTCGAGTTGAGGAACGCACCGCAGAGTTAAAGTCTCAAACTCAACAGTTAGAATTGGCAAACCGACTCCTAGCATCGGAAATTGTCGATCGCCAATTAGCCGAAGCTGCACTAAAAAAAGCTAAAGAAGAATTAGAAATTCGAGTTGAGGAACGCACGGCAGAGTTAAAATGTCAAACTCAACAGATCGAACAAGCATTGTCTGAATTAAAGCAGGCTCAATCCAACCTCATTCACAGCGAAAAAATGTCCTCTTTAGGGCAATTAGTCGCTGGAATTGCCCATGAAATCAACAATCCGATTAACTTTATTTACGCGAATGTTACTCACGCTCGCGAGTATGCCGATAGTTTGCTAGAATTGGTGAATATCTATCAAGAGCAGTATCCGAATCCCCTACCCCAAGTTAAAGAAAAACTCCAGTCTGTAGATTTAGATTTTATCATTTCTGACCTGCACAAAATATTAACTTCAATGAAAAACGGGGCAGAGCGCATTCTCCGTATTGTCAAGTCGCTGCGAGTTTTTTCGCGCCATGACGAAGCAGAAATGAAATTAGCCGACGTTCACGAAGGAATTGACAGCACACTGATGATTTTGCAAAGCAGATTGAATGCTAAGCCCGGTTTGGTGAATATTCAAGTTATCAAAGAATATGGCAATTTACCCCGAATAGAGTGCTATCCCGGACAGCTAAATCAAGTGTTTATGAATATCCTGGCTAATGCTATTGATGCTTTAGAAGAGGACAGCCACAGCGAGGCAATTGCAGCCAATGAAGCTAATCCTCCCCTCATCAAAGTTTCTACCAAACTTTCAGACAGTGAAGTGGTAGAAATCCGAATTAGCAACAACGGGCCAGAAATAACCGAAGCGGTGAAGGACCTGTTATTTAATCCATTTTTTACCACTAAACCAGTAGGTAAAGGCACGGGATTGGGTTTATCGATTAGCTATCAAATTATCACAGTAAGACATAAAGGCGAATTGCAGTGTATTTCTGCACCGGGTCAAGGTGCAGAATTTATTATTAAAATTCCGATTAGCCTGCAATAAACCTTTAAAAATCCACAACAAACCTCATTAAAACAATTTGCAGTCAGGCCGAAGAGTCTTTATTTATAAAAAAACAGCAGATCCCGATCCCAGACTTCTTTAAAAATTCCAGTATCTATAGCGGTTCTCAATCGTGGTGAGGTATGCTTTTAGACCCGATGCTTTTAGGCCAGATGCCCTGTGCCTTATGTTACTGAGAAAGGGAGCATCTCATATAGCAATCCTAAATGAATTGTGAAAAGGCATCAAATCTTTTCAAGTTAGGAAAATTGAAAAGATTATATTTAGCAAACAATTGAAATAAAAGATTAACAATATTAAAATTCTTGCCGAAACGATAAAACCTCCTGAGCAAACTTTTTAATTGAAACCAAATTGCTTCAACTGGATTTTCTTCGGGGGCCTTCGGGGCAAAAAGTTCACAAGTAATTTTCCATTCCGATTTGGCTAGTCCTTCATTTTGTTTTGCTAAAAAATTCTGCATATTCTCTCCGGTATGATGTCTGACTCCATCCCAAAATATTAACAATCTTTTTCCGACATTTTTTTTTGTAAATTTTCGACAAATTTGACAGTATTTTCTCCATTTCCTGTTGAATATTTTTCGAGAATTAAATCTGGTTCTAACAAATTTAATGCACCATAATAAGTTTGTCTATCTTTATAATTATTAATTGGTATTTCCACGCGTTCTTTTGACTTTCCCCATGCTTCACCAGAAGATGTCTCCTCCCATTAAATGGCATTCGTCTATTGCATACACTACAAGCTGTCCCGACTCTATTTCCTCTCTATTATCTTCGAGAATTTGGTTGATTTTTTCATTTCTTTTTTTGACTAATTCTTCATTTTTTCTCGGATTTACTTTTTCAGCTTTTTGTCTGGTTATCTTCGCTTTTCTGTAAATCTTATAGTAACTTTCTTTCGATTCAAATATGACATCGTACTCCTCTATTAAATATATTTCTAGTTCGGATATATCCCAATATTCTTGGCATGATAACCACTGTATGGTTGATTCTGACTCTTCTCTTGTTAGCTTGGTTTTCGCTCCTCTATAGCCTAATCTTAGACCTGGTATTCCTTGTGTTATAAATCTTTTTTTCCATTTACTTACATAACCTTGAGATACATTTAGTATATTTTCTATCGCTCTGTACACATAACCTTGTAGAGCCAGTTTTACGGCTAAGGCTCTCTTCATTTCTCGCGAGTCTCCATTACTATTTATAAATTTGATTAAACCTTCTATTTGTCTTTCTTTTTCATTTTGATTGGCTTCCATTTGCTTTCTTCCCTTTCATTTATTATCAAACTTTTCTATTTTACCATAGAAATCCATATTTACATCTCAAATGGAATTGCTATATTTGTAAAAACACTTCTTCTGGCTCCTTCCTTCTTCCTTCTGACTTTTTTCTCCTTGCTCCTGACTCCTGAATCCTGACTCCTAACTCCAATTTCAAGCGGAGGGCTGCTTTCATTGAGATACTCCCCTGAGAAAGGCTATAACAGAATCCTGAACTTCAAACATCGTACATAAGATTATTGCTCAACTTGACCCATTGCGCCACGCTTAAATCTTCAGCGCGAGATTGAGGATTTATCTGTAACTCTTCTAACAATTGAACGAGTTTATCTAAATCCACAGCCCCTTTCAAATTGTTTCGCAGCATCTTGCGCTTGCTACCAAATCCCAACTTAACTAAATTCTCCAAATAGCGCGGATTAACCGCCGCAGTTTCTATCTCTCTGGGAAGCAGCCGCACCACGGCAGAATCGACTTTTGGCGGCGGATAAAAGTCTTTAGACGGCACATCGCAAATTAACTCGCATTCTGCTAAATATTGCACCCGCACTGACAGCGCGCCAAAAGCTGTCGAACCAGGTTTAGCGTAAAGCCTTTGGGCTACTTCTTTCTGCACTAACAGCACGATCGCATCGAAGGGTTTAGCAGCAGGAACAGATATCGTTCCCAGCAGTTTTTGCAGGATCGGGCCGGTAATATTATAAGGAATATTGGCAACAACTTTATTGGGATTTTGGAATTTGGGAAAAGCCGTTAATTCAGCCTCTAAGTCCATTTCCAAGAAGTCGCCTTGCAGCAGTAAAAAATTGTCGGTTTTGCCGAGTTGTTTGGCTAGCTTGAGACACAAATCTCGATCGATCTCCACAGCAACCACAGACTCAGCCGCAGGCAGCAAACGCCGAGTCAAAATCCCCGTACCCGGCCCAATTTCCAGGACGCGATCGCCATCCAAAGAAGCTGCTTTCACAATCTTATCTAAGGCTTTCTCGCTTTTGAGCCAATGTTGAGCAAACTGTTTCCGGGGTCTGGTCGATCGCATTTTTTGAATTCTTGGAGAAATCTTAGCCTGTCATTCTATCACAGCTCAATATCTTTTCCCAACCTACGGTGATGTTTATTTTTGTTAACAGGGGTTGAATTAACCAAAAAACTTGGGCACTATAATGACAAACGATAAAAAACAAATTTATTTCTTCCCAATTACCAACAGCACGAGACGGAAGTCACCGATACACGGATAGCTGTTTTTCCAAATCACAAATAACCAATAACAAATAACCAATAACCAATTCCCCAAAAATGAAATTCCAACGAGTATTTGGTACATTACCCAAAATCACAGCCAGCGCCCCCGGCAGAGTAAACCTGCTGGGCGAACACACAGACTACAACGATGGATTTGTACTTCCAACGGCGATTCCCCAGCGCACCACAGTACAAATCGGCTTCAGCAGCGACAATCGACACCATTTTTATTCAGCAGAATATGACGAACTCATAAATTATTCAGACGAAGATACCATACCGCAAAAATTTGTCACTTATATCTGTGGCTGCCTGAGACTTTTAGAAAAAGAAGGATACAAAATACCGCCAATAAATCTCTACATTACGTCGAATGTGCCGATCGGAGCCGGTTTGTCCAGCAGCGCCGCTTTAGAAATAGCCACCCTCAGAGGAATGCGCGCGCTGCTGGACCTCTCCATAGACGACGTGCGCCTAGCTCAAATCGGACAGCTAGCCGAAATCCGGTATGCCGGTTTGAACTGCGGGATCATGGATCAAATGGCATCGAGTTTAGCTGACACCAACACCATGCTATTTATCGACACCCGCAGCCTCGAATGCCGCCCGATACCTTTTCCCACAAACACAGAAATTTTAGTAATTGACAGCGGCGAAAGCCACCAACTAGCAGCAGGAAGCGGCTACAACCAGCGGCGCGCCGAGTGCGAGGAATCCGCGCGGATATTGGGAGTTAAAGCTCTCAGGGATATCGCCGATCCCCAAGCAGTCGAAGTATTGCCGGAACCCCTCAGAAAGCGAGCGCGGCACGTCGTTACCGAAAACAACCGCGTACTCGAAGCGGTAAAATCTTTGCCAGCCAAACGTTTTGGCGAGTTAATGAATGCTTCCCACGCCAGTCAGCGCGACGACTACGAAGTTTCGGTGCCGGCAGTAGACGCGCTGGCAGCCATCTTGCAGTCAATCCCCGGAGTCTTCGGCGCAAGGCTGACGGGCGGAGGTTTTGGCGGTGCTTGCGTAGCGCTGGTGGAGAGTGGGAAAGCGGGTGTTATCGCATCAGAGGCGATCGATCGCTACCAGCGCACGGGTTATACTGGCCGTGTTTTGGTTCCCGAAGTTAAAGTTAGGAATGAGAATTAAATACAGCGGTTCTCAAAAAAGTACAATGCGTGATGGTTCTTGTGGGATGGGCGTCCCGCCCGTCCAGAAAGGGCGGGCGGGACGCCCACCCCACTTTCCTTGTGTCAATTATTTAATTCACGATCCTTAATTCTTAACTCCCGAACTATCTCCAGCTAGGGAAGGCCACCGCACAGTCACGATTACCGAATCTTCCTCGGCAGACCAATAATGAGGCACTCCCGGCTGCCAGAGAGCATAATCTCCTTCGCGAGAAAGCAATATTTCTTGCTCTGGAAATTGCAGCCGAAACCGCCCTTTTACCAGGATAGAAAGCGTCGTTGCTTGTGCATTTACCGCCCACTGAGTCCTGCAATCTCCGGCGGGGTGAGTGCCCCATTTTACCTCTAAAACAGAAGTCGATCGCGGGTCGTCTTCCGGGGTAATAAAATGACCCGCAAACCAACCGCCCCGACTTGCACCTTCAGCGCCCGCATTTCCGAAAACCACTTGAGATGACATCAGTTAATCAGTCCATAGGTGTCAACTTAACGTACAACCGATAGTCCGACAGGGGTTGAAACCCCTGCCTCAAAGCTAAAGTCGTCTGAAGACGACTAATGAGTTTTTCAGTCCTCTTTGAGAGGACTTTCGCTATTAGACAGGGAATTCATTCCCTGGCGGACTCAAGGACATCCCGCTCGATCGCTCATGGCATAGGGACACTCCAATAGTCCATAGGTGTCAACTTAACGTACAACCGATAGTCCGACAGTCCGACAGGGGTTGAAACAAGAGCCTCAAAGCTAAAGTCGTCTGAAGACGACTAATGAGTTTTTCAGTCCTCTTTGAGAGGACTTTCGCTATTAGACAGGGAATTCATTCCCTGGCGGACTCAAGGACATCCCGCTCGATCGCTCGTGCCGTAGGGACAATCCAAGAGTCCACAGGTGTTAACTTAACGTACAACCGATAGTCCGACAGTCCGACAGGGGTTGAAACAAGAGCCTCAAAGCTAAAGTCGTCTGAAGACGACTAATGAGTTTTTCAGTCCTCTTTGAGAGGACTTTCGCTATTAGACAGGGAATTCATTCCCTGGCGGACTAACGGGTGGGCGGGAGGACTGGTGGACAAAAAGCTTAAGTTGAACACCTATGGGCTTGTCCTAAGTCCCTACACTGGCCGTGTCCCTACAAGGGCTTACCACCAAAAGTCCGATACTTACTTGCGGCCCGAAGGTTGACCTTCCGCAGTCGCTATTTCCCCAGCTTCCATCAACTGCTTAAAGCGACGTAAATCATCTGCAATTTGCTGTTCGGGAGCTTCGCCAAATAGTTTAGCAGCACCAGCAGCAATTGCACCGCCCGGAGGATTGTATTCGATGACAACTTTTACCTCAGTACCCCGTCCTGCCGGTGCCGGTTGAAAGCGCACAAAACCAGAATTGTCAACATCTGATCCTTCGACAGACGCCCAAGCAATTAAGCGATTTTCTTCTTCGCGGACAATCTCTGCATCCCATTCCACACTGTTGCCCACCGGCGCGCTGGCAATCCAGTGAGAACGCTTTTCATCTATTACCGCAACGTGTTTGAGATGCTTCATAAACCGAGGCAAATTTTCAAAATTGCGCCATAAACGGTACAATTCATCAGCCGGTTTGTCGATCGTCACCGTCTTTTCAACTTTAATGCTTTGATTCGGATCGGCAGCCGACTGCAAACCCTCCACAACCCCCAGCCCGCGCGCCGCTAAACTGCCGCCCGCAACCGCCAGCAAAGCACCTCTCAAAGAACGCTGCGACAAACCAAAAAGCACCAGTGCCCCGCCGCCAATTAAAGATGCCCAGCGTTCGGTATCGCCGGTGTTAGTTTGGTTTTGTTTGTCGGAATTTGTGATTGAATTAGATTCCATTGATTTAAACGTGGTAAATTAATCTGGCTCTAGCAATTGGGCTGCTTCTTTTTTTGTCAAATCCGTACTTTACTATTTTTTCTTCAGCCTCTCTGATTAAATTTTTGAACCGAATCGGATTTTGTTGAATTTCTGTTCCTTGAGCCACTGGCATATAAATTGAGACCCACAATCCAGGAGATTGTTGTACCAGCGCTTTGAGTTCCTCTACAGATATTGAGTTCACCGCTGAAACTCCTTTGCTAAGAGGTTTTGTCATAAAAACAACCGATTCTTTAAAATGTATCTCTCCTGACATTGCCCCTGCGTCTGCCTAAAGTAACGATCGGCTGCTGTAGAGCCTTTCATCTCCGAACTAAAACGGGGTTTGCAGCCGCTGTTCCAATCGAAATGCTTATCACCTAAGATAGACGGCGCTAACTCGGCGGCTGCTTTACCATAATTTAGTTTAGTCGGGTTCCCCTACTCGTTATATCCGATCAAAACAAAACTGTTTCTGGGGTTGCTGCAGGCAACATTTATTGCCTAGACCTTGCGGCTAGCTCTTCAGCAAGCAGCAATTTTTTCAAAATACGGGCCACGTGCATTTAACCTGATTACAAGAGCTCGATGTTTGACTTTTTGCGGTACTTGCGCTGTTCTCAGATTTAATATCATTTCCGGTTACACTCATACATGATGTTGACGGTTGACTGTTCGCGGCGTCAACATTCAACCGTCAACGCCGCGAACTCGAATTTACTATTCCGATGAAGGGAGGATTTGATATAACAGGGTTTTGTTCTGCTTTTGAGTCACAAATACTCTGAATCGATCGCCAATATATTTGTTACCTCTGTAGAGGTATACCTTGATTGATTTATGTATGTTAAAATAGTTTGGTTTTTTCCCGCCGAGCTACTTAATTAGCATGAATTAAATGAGCGATCGCCTGCACCAGTACCTGTGGTTGGATGGGCTTTGAGATATGCTTTTGGAAGCCAGCAGCAAGCACCTGTTGTTGATGGGTGTCCCCTGCATAAGCAGTCACGGCGATCGCTGGGATGTCCCCTCCTTCTTCGGGGGTTAATCTTCTCACTTGCCGGATCAGCATATAGCCATCCATCTCTGGCATTCCAATGTCACTTAGTAGAATATCCGGCTTGGCATGAGGCAGAATGAGCAGTGCTTCACGGGCAGAAGTAGCGGCTATCACCTCTGCGCTTTGTTGCTCCAATACGAATGCCACCAATTCTCGTATATCCGTTTCATCATCCACGATCAGAATTTTGATGCCGCTTAAATCGACAAACTGTTGGGTCGATCGCACATCCTGCTTTTTTTCTGATGGTGTCGGCTTCAGTGGCACCCGAACCGTAAAGGTTGTGCCCTGCCCTAAACCAGGACTGGCAACACTAACTGTGCCGCCGTGCAGTTCAACTAACTGTCGCACGATCGCCAATCCTAATCCCAATCCACCAAACTTGCGGGTTGTTGCTCCATCTGCTTGCCGGAAGTAGTCAAAAACATGCGGTAAAAAATCAGGCGCAATTCCCTGCCCGCTGTCGCTAACCGTGATTTGAGCAGATGAGTCACAGCGTTCTAAGCGAATGCTGACTTGTCCTCCTGCGGGTGTGAATTTCACTGCATTCGAGAGAAGATTCCAAACGACTTGCTGCAATCGAGTGCAATCACCCAAAACCAAACCAACATCCTCTGTAAGGCTTGCTGCTATTTGAATGGACTTGGCTTCTGCTGCCAGCCGTACCGTTTCCATCGCGGCTCGAACGGTGGAGGCAAGATTGACCGGAGCCACATTAATGCTCAGTTTACCGCGCATAATTCGAGCAATATCCAGCAAGTCGTCAATCAGTTCCGATTGCAGCTTCGCGTTGCGCTGAATGGTACTTAGCGCTTGGGTCGTTTTAGTTGCATCTATCTTGGCGTTTAACAGGAGTGTAGACCAACCCAGGATGGGAGTGAGGGGCGATCGCAGTTCATGGGACAACACCGCCAAAAATTCGTCTTTGATCCGGTTGGCCTGTTCGGCTTCTTCCCGTGCGGCTTGTTGGTGTTCTAAAAGCTGTTTGCGCTGGGCTTCGGCTTGTCGCTGTTCGATCGAGTCAGCCGCTTGCCGCGCTAGCAAATCGAGAAATCGCAATTCGCGCTCGCTCGGTCGATGACGAGTGCGCCAGTGGGTGGAAACGATACCGATTGGCTTGCCCGATCGCGAGATCAGAGGGGTGGACTGGGCACAGAGAAGCCCGCCTTCGACATGGAGCCGCATCGAGCCGTCAGGGTCTTCGCTTTCGGGGACATCAAAATCGACGAAGCTGCGAACGCCGCTCATGAGGGCAAGGCCACAGGGTGTGTTAGAACTGGCGTCAACCCGATGGAAATGCTCAACCATCTTCTGTTCAATTCCCTGTGTGGCAAGCAGCACCAGATATTGCGTCGTGTCATCCAGAATTTGCACCGTTCCGGCATCGGCTTGAGTGAGCGCAATGGCTGTTGCCATAATCTCTTGATAAAGCCCCTGAATGCTGTCTTCGGTGACGAGTTGTGCGCTCAGGTCGCGGAGTAGTTGGGTATCTCTGAGGTCGGCGGCGATCGCGGCTTCGGCTTGTTTGCGATCGCTGATGTCAGTGACGAACTCGACGCATTCGGCATTGCGCCCGCTCCCTTTGAGCCGCGTCGGTGAAAATAGCCCCCACCAGCGAGACCCATCCTTGCGAATAAGCTGCTTCTCGTAGGGCGCAGCTTTCCCCAGGATTGCCAGTTCCTCGGCGGCACCGCTTGTCGCGTCCCAAAATTCAGGCGGGGTCAACTCTTGCCAGTCTGCGATATTGCGTAGCTCGTCCCGGCTGTAACCGCTCATCCGCAGGAAGGTATCGTTGGCATCCGTGATTCGCCCATCCAGCGTGAAAAACAGAACGCCGACGGTTTCGATGGAAATTGCCTTTTGCAGTCGCTCTTGGCTCTCGCGCAACGCTGCTTCGGCATGTTTGCGTTCCTTGATGTTCCGGAAAACGATCGTCACCTGTCGATTTTGTGGATTGCCATAGGGCAACACATCGACTTCAAACCAGGTATTGAGATAGTCCTGGCGCATCTCAAAGTGAACCAGGGCGTTCGTGACGAGAGCCTGGTGGTAGCGATCGAACCAACCAGGCTCAATCGACGGGATGAGTTCTCTAAGGGTTTTGCCTTCGGCCTGGCGCAATGTGGTTTGGGCTTCAAACGAAGGACTGACTTCTAGGAAGCGGCAATCGATCGGTCTATTGTCACCGTCATACAGCACTTCGAGCAGTGCGAAGCCATCGTTAATCGACTCAAACAGCGATCGATATTTGGCTTCCGATTCGCGCAGGGTCTGTTCGGTGCGGGCGCGTTCCAGCCGGGGGAAGATCCGGTTTGACATTTCCTCAATCAGTTGAATTTCATCGTCGCGCCAGTCGCGAGGCTGAGAGTGGCAGATGGCGATGTAGTGAGTCCACTGCTGATTGCGGTGAAACGGAACCGTAACGAAGGAGTGAATATTCAGTAGCGCGTAGCCCGCAGCATCCGTGCGCGGATCGGTTTGGGTGTTGCAAATTACAATCGTTTCGCCTGCACGACTGGCTTGCAAAAACTCCTGGCTAAAGTAGTGGGATATGCGAAACGTTCCCACCGTACTGGGTACAGTTGGACTGCTCCAGCCGTGATGGACTGTCACCCGATCGTTGGCTTCATCAACATCTGTAAAGTTGCAGGTCGTCACCTGCAAATAATCACCAATCTTTGCCTCAACTGTTTGCACGATCTCATCGGCGGTCGAAAGCTGCGAGAAATCGTGGGCAATCTCAGCTAAGAACGCGAGATTGGCTTCGCGGCGTTTGCGATCGGTGATATCGGTAAACAAAACTGCCACACGGCGGCTGCCCTCTCCACCCAAACGGAAAACATAAAGGTCAAAAACGCGCCCCAGAGTGGCTTCGCCTTCTTCAAACCGAATCGGTTCACCCGTTTGGGCGACTCGTCCGTAAATCTGTGCCCACTGTGGATTGAGTGTCCCTAGCACTTCTGTGGCTTTGCGCCCCACCGGGTACTCCATGCCGGTCTGCTTCACAAAGGCAGGATTGACTTCTAAAAAGAGAAAGTCGTTCCACTCGCCGTTCTCGCCAGTCATGACTTCGACGACGGCATAAGCCTCATCCATCGAGTTGAACAACAGGCGATATTTGGCTTCCGATTCGCGTAGGGCCGCTTCGACACGGGCACGTTCAACAGCAGCCCAAGTGCGTTCAGCGGTTTCTTCAACCAGATTGACTTCAATTTCTGTCCACTGGCGCGGTGTGGATTGTTGAGCGGCAAGCAGAGCAACGAATTGATTGTTTTTGATCAGCGGCACATCAATGTGGGCAGCAATATCGATCTCGCGGTATCTAGCCTTCTGGGCATCGGTATATTGTGGATTACCGGGAATGTCGATTACAACTTGGGTACGCCCAGTTTGATGGTCAGCCTTCAGGTTGCGTCGGTAGTCTTCTAAGCGGTATCGTCCACCCAACTCCACTACACTATTGGTGTAGTTGCAGTGAACGATGACCTCCTCACCATCAGAGACCACTTCAACATAAACAACACGAGTTGCCCTTAAACACTCGCCCAAAATGCGGGCGGCGACCGCCTGAATTTCCGAAGCGTCCGTTAACGGACGCAGCGCATCGTTCAGGGTGACGAGGAACGCATCGCGATCGGCATTGCGACGAATAATCTCTTCGGCTCGTTTGATTTCGGAAAGGTCATAGAAGTAACAAACTACACCATAGCTGCCATCTGGCAAGGTGATGCGGTGAATTTGCCAATCGTAAGACTGAATTTCTTCCAGATCCGCTCGGCGTTCAACCCTCGGCGACGAGTAGTGAGACTCCCCGGTCGCAAGCGTGTGGCGGAAGCGCTCGATCGCTTCGGTGGCAAATGGCTCTTGCCAGATAATCCGCAGCGCCTCGGCAATATCTCGCCCAGTTAACGGCTGAATGTTAAAGGTGGCGATCGCAGTTTTGTTGGCCTGCAGCAAGCGAAACTCTGCATCGATCGTGTACACCCCAAAGGGTGCATCCGCGACCAAAGCGGAGAACATTTCCTGATTCTGGCGCAAGGCAATCTCGACGCGAGTTCGTTCCAGCTTCGTCCAGATGCGATTTGCCAATTCGCGCATCAACTCAATTTCACCGTCGCGCCAGTTGTAAGGGGTTTGATGATAAATACCGAGCGTAAACTTCCATTCATCATCTCGAATCAAAGGAACGCTGCTAAACGAACCAATTTTGAGTGCTGCAAATCGTTGTGAATCTGCGATGCGCGGATCGGTTGTAACATCTCGAATAATAATGGTCGATCCTATTTTGGCAGTCTGAAAAAATTCTCCTGTGACCAATTCTGATAGACGATGAATGCCAACTAAGCTGGGTACATCTTCCTGATGCCAACTGCGAGCAATCGTCGCGACCTCAGCGCTCTCATCAACTTCAATCAACGCACAATGGGATACTGAAAGATAACGGTGCAACTGTTCTCCGACTGTTTGAACAATGTCTTCGACACAGGTTGCTTCAGCCAGGTTTTGAGTCACTGCAGCGAGAAATTCAGCACTCAACTCTGCCTGTTTGCGATCGGTAATATCCAACACGATCGCGACTGCTGATTGCGGATTGCCATCGCGATCGCGGATTACCGATACAGTGTTGTTGACCCAGACGATCGAGCCATCCTTGCGGATATAGCGTTTCTCAATCTCAAACGGCGTACCTTCGCTCCGCATCCGGTTAAACAGTTCAACATTGCGGGGCAGGTCTTCAGGATGGGTAATGTCCTGCATTCGTAGCTGCCTCAGTTCATCGGCACAGTAGCCAGTAATATCGCAATACTTCTGATTGACCAACGTCAGGTTGCCATCGAAATCACCGCAGGCTACACCTGTCACAGCTTGATTGATAATGGCGCGATACAGTTCTTCTGACTCCCGCAGTTTTTCTTCTGCTTGTTTGCGTCGATCTTCAATTTGCCTGCGCTCAGTGATGTCGCGCGAGATGCACAGCAGCCGTTCAACCTGCCCGTCGATTCCTCGCATGGGGCTAACTTTGCATTCCCACCACTTCGGTTCGCTACTGGGTGTCGGACAATAGCCTTGAAACGTTCTAACTTCGCCTGCCCTTGCCCTGGCGGTTGCCTCGATTGCGGATTTTCGATCGGCTCCTTGCCAAAATTCAATCCAGGAAGTGTTGAGAAAAGGCGTTATGTCTTCGATGCCGAGCAATACCTGCGCTCCCCGACTCATAAACAGGATGTGTCCCTCCAAGTCCAACACTTTGATACAGTCATCGCTGCTGTCGAGGATTTGCAGCGCCTGGATTTCCAGCTTGAAATCGGGCTGTCGATCCGGAGAATCTGCTACTTCTGCTGTTGCTGGGTGACGAGCTTCCGCCATACTCTCAGGAATGTTTTGAGATGAACGATTGTCTGAGGACATGGGGAGACGCAGATGATTGTTCATAAGTATCTATCCTCACTCTGAAAAATACTCAACCAGCAAATTTTTGGCAGCCTCTGTTGCTTTTCCCGCACGACATCTGCTAACTGAGGAGGGTCAATTGCAGGCATCGTGGTGCAACAACAGCATCCTAACTAGATGTACCACATAGTATGACGAGTGTCCGTCCGTCCTCAGGCATAAAGATTTTGTCTATTTGGTTAGGATCTAGAGCAATTCAGGCTCCCAAGGATTAACAATTGCAATACCGCATCCTTCAATATCTGGCAGTGATGCACAGCAATGGTTTAATATTAAATTAACATAAATTCCCGAAGTAAAAGTAGGAAATCTCCTAACTTTCTCCGCTATTTTTTCTATTCTACATTTAAGCAAGAATTTTTTTACTGTAAATGGCGATTTAAATGTAAGTTTTGTAGCCGTCAGAAAGATTAAAAGTTATAAAAAACGGCAGATTTGACTTCTATACTAAAGCCTTAATTGAGCGGCTGAGTTTAGAGAAAAAATATCGAGCCGGAATTGCTAGAGCTACGGGGGTATCCCTTCGATGGCAAGAGAATTATGTAAATAAAAAGTATGCCGAAATTTGCCAAAAAGATTTGGTGATGAAAAAACAGAAATGTCAGTTGACTTTACAGCTAGATCGAATGCGGTCATTTGTCAAAAACAAGCGCAAAGAGCAATGGCTCTAGATAGCTTTAGATCGAAAGACCCGTGAACTTGTTGGACTTTATATTGGAGATGGCTCAAAAAAATCTGCGGAATAACTCTGACAATATTTACCGCCTGTATGCAGAAAATGTGCTGTTTTTTATACTTTTTATTGGAAACTTAGATGAGGATTTTATATTTTTTAAAAGACATATATCTGTAGTAAACAATCGGGAAAAACCAGTTATATTGAAACATTTAATAATACTTGAATGCAGCGAATTTATCGTTTAAGTAAAACATTAAAATATTGTCTTTCTCAAAAAAACTGCTTTCACCATACTGGGTCAATTTTGAAGTTTGTACATCACTAAAATTATTGAATAACAAAACGATATCATTACTGTGCATGACAATCCGAAAAATTTTATTGCTGGGGCTAAGGCTAGCTGTAACTCGTTGTAGTTGCAGGGCGCTGCCACCTGCATCAGATATCGTCGATTTTCCAAGGTTTGATCTCAATGAGGCACTTGACAAGGCGATCGAACTCTGGCATTTTGCCTTAGCGGGACTTAAACAAATTTCAAGCCGAACCAAAGGCGAAACTAGCTCGCTCTGCCGCAAAATCATACCAGGTTGAGCAGTATTTTTTTGTTTAAGCCCTGTTAATTAATTAATATTAACTTTTGAATTAAATTCAAATACAAATGGTAAAATTAATTCAATTATTACGCTCAATATCTCGTTCCAATACAACCATAACAGGAACTCTTATCAATCTCTCCAATCCGTCAGAGGAATGTAAGGCGCCATCCTCACTTGGTGATGAGTGCTGAAGCGCTACTCGAAGGGAAGCAACGGATATTTGACCGTCAGCAATCAGCCAATGTTGAACAACCACAGCAGGGGGATTTGTTTGACCTCGCCCCTAATCCTTAAGACTCCAAGCAAATAGACCCTTTCGGCCTGCAACTCCAAAACCTTGCGTGTCTCGATTTGCCCGACAAGGCGCGATCGCACTTGTCTTTTGGGCTTTGCATAATTTTGGGATGAATCTTGTGGGGTAGGCCGGAGATTTTAATTTCGCTGAAAATATCGATCGACACTTATGAGGTGACTCTATGGAGCCAAATGATACATCTGCCCGCTACGACCGAATTGCTCAATGGTGGCAAACTCAGCATCAAGATTCAACCTACGGGATTGCTCAATTAGAACGGGCGATCGAATTTACTTCTAAGCAGCACGCAGCACTTGATGTCGGGTGTGGAAGCAGCGGACGTTTTATCAACAGCTTATCCAAGCATGGATTTGGGCCTGAAGGACTTGATATTTCTAGGGAAATGCTCGATTTAGCCCAGCGGCTGCATCCAGAAATCACGTTTTACCGGGAAGACATTTGTGATTGGCAGCCGCCGAAACTTTACAGCCTGATTGCAGCGTGGGATAGCACGTTTCATCTGCCACTCAACAAGCAAGCGCCTGTGATACAAAAGCTATGCGATGCGCTTGAACCCGATGGAGTGCTTCTATTCACCTGTGGCGGCGGACATACAAACAGCGAGATTTCGGGGGCATTTCAAGGTCTAGACTTTGAGTACAGCACTTTGGGTGTAGATACTTTCCTGCAAATTCTGGTTGAGCATCATTGCACCTGCCGCCATCTCGAATATGACCAGTATCCTGAAAATCATGTTTATATCATTGCCCAAAAGACCTAATCTATAATTCGCACCATTAAAGTGTGGGATGTCGCAACTGGTGGCTGTATTAGGACGTGATGGGCGATCGACTCTATGAAAGCATGAAGATTCAAGCGGCAACGGGATTGACGATCGCTCAAAAATCGACTCTGAGAGCATTAGGGGCGTTGACACAATCATACATATCAATCTGCGTTGGCCTGGCCTCGCCCGTGGAGAATCGCCTTAACTTTCCTGTTGAGCAGTTCCAAGTAACCTTTGCGACTCCAGCAACATCTCTCGCTAGTTCGCTGCAACGCCAGTTGTGTAGGCCCATTGCCCCAGACCGCGGTCTAGTCTGCGCTTAACACTTTGCGGAACACGACTTTATCATCGCCCGCGGCGTAGAAGTCCCGAATGCGCGCCTCCTCCTCGTAGCCGCATTTCGCGTAGAACGCCCGCGTGCGATCGAACTCCGGCAGCCCTGACGTTTCCACCAGCAATATGCGCCCGCCCCTCGCCGTCAACGTTTGTTCAACGTAGCGCAGCAGTGCCACACCGCGTCCTTGTCCTTGACGGTCAGGTCGGATGGCGATCAATTGTAGGTTCCACGTCTGATTGGTCATCCGTTCTGGCTCGCAGTAGGCGACCCCAACTGGCCCATTGTCGTCATCGGTGAGCCAGAAATGAGCAGTGTCGCTGTCGCCACTGAAGTAATCAGCCAGCATTTCGCTCAGTTCCTCAACCTCCTTCGGCCCGAAGCCGATCGCGTCAGCTATGGCCATCAGCGCAGTCCTGTCATCCGGTGTGGTCGGTCGAATCATCGCGAACTCCAGCATATTGAGCTGAGTAGATTGTCCTACGGTATACTACAAAAGGCAATTAGTTTGGCTCTGAATCCTCACAGATAACTTTTAAGCTGCTGCCCTCACTGACCAACTAGCGATCTCATTCAGCGCTTAACTTGCGGATCTTGAGTAGTGAAATTTGGTGAGATTTTGCAAACTGAGTTCATGTCGCAACAGCTTACGCCATAAGTTATTTAGAGGAAATAGACGTTTCGATTTTAATAAAAAATCACATTTAAGTTGTACAACTCAAGGCTTTCTGATTCTTGACTCCATTCTGCAATTCCTCATTCACCCACAACCCAAATAGGAGAAATACCTCATGTCTGCATTCAAATACAACCGTCTAGACAAGAATAATGCTGCGGTTCTGCTCGTCGATCATCAAACAGGACTGTTCTCACTTGTGCGCGATATTGGTGCCGCCGACTTCAAAAATAATGTGCTGGCGCTGGCAAGTGCAGCCAAATTTTTCAACCTGCCTACAATTTTGACAACTAGCTTTGAGCAAGGCCCCAACGGAGTCCTCATCCCTGAACTGAAGGAGAAGTTTCCAGATGCTCCCTTTATTCCGCGTCCCGGACAAATCAACGCTTGGGACAACGAGGACTTTGTTAAAGCAGTAGAAGCCACAGGTAAAAAGCAATTGATTATTGCCGGAATTGTCACTGATGTATGTGTTACTTTTTGTGCGCTTTCGGCATTGGAGGCAGGTTATGAGGTTTTTGTTGTCACCGATGCCTCTGGAACCTTCGATGAAGCCTGTCGCTATGCAGCTTGGGATCGAATGTCTCGTGCTGGAGTTCAGTTGGTCAATTGGTTTAGCGTTGTGTGTGAATTGCACCGTGACTGGCGCAACGATATTGAAGGATTGGGCAGTCTCTTAGCAGGGTTTATTCCTGACTACAAAAACCTGATGACCAGCTATGCAGCAAAGGCAAATGCTGGATCTCCCAGCAAATAGTGAGAAAGCGCCTACTTTATTTAGCTCGTGTGTAACTGAGTTAACATTGTCATCGCTAGGTTATCAATTTTACGTGAAACTTAGCGGTGGCAACTACTTCTTTGTAAGTCACGTAGAGACTATTTTTAATAGCTCTTCTCAATGATTGTAAGTTTTTTTATAGTCATTTCATCTCATGCCAAACCTTCTCGATCGCATTCGTTAATATCCCTTGGACTCAAGACTTGCTGCCGAAAATTGCCCAGCAATTTGGTGTCTCTAGGGTCGTTGTTCTCAATAAAACTTTTCTATCAGTTAATTCTCTAAATTCTATGTTGGAAGAACCGTTGGCGAGCAATACCAGTGAAGACAACTATCTAGTCACCGCTGTGATCTCTCATGTAGTGAAACCGGGGCGCGAGGAAGGTTACGAAGCATGGTTTCATGGCATCGCGGCAGATGCACGAAAATTCAAGGGACATCTGGGTGTGAGCACTATTCGACCCCAGCATCACGCTCATCCTGAGTACGTTGTCATTCTCAAGTTCGATTGCTACAACAATCTCAAGGCCTGGCTTGAATCTGATGTTCGGCGAGAGTGGATTGAGCGATTGCAGCCCTTGATTGAAAGGCCAGAAGATATTCAAACCCTGACCGGATTGGAAACCTGGTTTACACTGCCCAATAAATCGATGAAGGCTCCACCCCCTCGCTACAAAATGGCGTTAGTTACATGGTTGGGAGTGTTTTGTACGATTTCTATTCTCAATCGTTTGCTCGTACCGTTACTATCTGGGCTTCCTGCCTTGCTCGCATCTCTGACTATCACTGGTCTGACTGTTATGTTGCTCACCTATTTGGTCATGCCGCGCTTAACACAATTATTTCGCAAATGGCTGTATCCCATTCCCTAAAGTAAACAAACAAAACCCGCTAGATGCGGGCTGAATTTTAAGAATTGCAATTTAACTCACTACTAGGACTTAGACAGAAACTGGGTTTTTTAGCACAATAGTGCATTTGAGACTTTAATACTGGTGAAAAACCCGGTTTCTTTGGTATTTATGCGTAAGTCCTAACTACATCACAACTGCACTAATCAAAGTTTGCACATTTTGTACAAGAGCAGTAGTAAAGTTATGAGTCGCAGGCAAACTGTCAACGACTATTCCGGCGCACAATAGCATCAGGTACAGAATAGAGTATTTGAAGAGCGATCGCGCAACAATCTTATCCTCTGGAGTCTGCAACAGCAACCAAGCTTTTTGGGCAAAAATAGCACCGAGGAAAATAGCTGTTCCCGCATACACCGCGCCGGCTAAATTCAGGGGATAAACTAGCAGCAAAGTTGCAGGAATCATCAATAGCGTGTAAATCCAAATTTGGCGGGCTGTCTCTTCGTCGCCCTCAATTACGGGTAACATCGGGACGCCTACTTCCTTGTATTCGTCGCGAATCATCATTGCTAATGCCCAAAAATGCGGCGGTGTCCACAGGAAGATAATCGCAAACAGCAGCCACGCACCCCAACTCAAATCTCCTGTAACGGCAGCCCACCCAACCAGCGGGGGAATCGCCCCTGCTGCACCGCCGATGACGATGTTTTGCACGCTGTGGCGCTTCAGCCAGTGGGTGTAAATTAGGACGTAGAAAACAATGCCTGACATTGCTAGCAATGCGGCTAATAAGTTGGCAACAACTGCGAGCAATGTAAAGGATATTGTAGCTAGGGCGATCGCAAATATCAAAGCATCCCGCTTCTTGACACGCCCGGAAGGAATCGGCCGCCACCGGGTGCGCTCCATAATATAATCGATGTCGCTGTCGTAGACACAATTAATCGTATTCGCCGACGCGGAAGCTAAAGCGCCTCCAGTAATAGTGGATACCAGCAATAGCGGGTCTACTTCTCCTTTAGCCGCCATCCACATTCCTGCTGAGGTAGTGATTAGCAGCAGTAAAATAATTCTGGGTTTTGTTAGTTGATAGTAACTTTTCACCACTTGCGAAAAGTTTTCGTGGAGGCGAGGGCTATCGTTTCTAAGAACTTCTTGCATCGGTTATTAGTTGTTAGTTGTTAGTTGTCAGTCATTGGTTTGTAGGGGCGGGTTTTAGGAGAAATATTTACTGTAGCTACCAAGGATTAATAAACCCGCCACCACTGAGGGATAAATCAGGCCCCTCTTACTCAAGGAATAGATAAATCTGCGTTTTAGAGAGTGTCCGGTTGATTCGTGCTTGTATGGGCGGGGCGGGTTTGTGGAACTGTTGGCTTTTAGATCGAGAATCATGGTGAACCCGCCCCTACAAGACCTGGCACTATATAATAACGATGCTACCGGAAACAGTATTACTCTCAAGCTGATAAAACTCGATCGCGCCAAGCTAAAACACTAAAAGCTATCAGGGTTCCCAGCAAAGCAGCACCGACTGCTTGGTGGGCGACTGTCAGCGGTTCTACCTGAAGGTGCAGACGGAAAGTTGCTAATCCCAGAACTAATTGACTAATCAGGCAAACACTCGCCCAATTAGCCAGTTTTCGCAAGTTTGGACTCAGTGCAGGCTGCCGCCAAGCCATCACTGCTACGGCTAAAGTCGCTGCTGTAGCTGGCACGATACCCGCGATGTGGCTGTTCATTACCGAGCACAATTCTGAGGAGTCCAAACATTGGTGCAGTGCCCATCTAGAGCCTACTAATGCTCCTAGCAAACTTTGCAGGTATACTAACAGTGCTGCGATCGAACTTACCCAAGCCAATTTGCCGACATTGCCTGTAGCTTCGTAGGGAGTCAGCATGAAACCGATGACTAGCAGGGCGCCAAAAAATAGTAAAGCTGTTCCCAAGTGAGCGGTAACGATGTCAAATCTCAGCAGTTGCGTTACTGTCAAGCCGCCCAATACGCCCTGAAAAACGATTAAAAATAGTGCTCCGGCGCTCGCCCAAGGCAGCCACTTTGGCAGGTGGCTGCGGTAAAACAAAGATAGTCCTAAAAGTGCGATCGCGCTTAAGCCAATTGCCGCAGCGTCCAACCGGTGAAACCATTCCAGAAATACTTGCAAATTCATTTGCGCTGCGGGTATTAATTGACCGTAGCACAGCGGCCAGTCGGGGCAAGCGAGCCCCGCATTCATGACTCGCGTGGCGCTGCCTACAGCCATTAACAGCCAGGTTGCGATCGCAATTTTCCACACTAGGCTGCGGATAATATCTTGTGGCTGCCACTGCACTCCTGCTGCTGCGTTTGGCTGATTTAAAACTGAGTTTGCCATGAACTTTACCTTAGCCTTTGTTATCGATCGAACTTAATGAAATAGGGAGCTTTTACTTTTGCTGAGCTTAGCCGAGCTTAACACTATTTTTCTGTGACAAACCGTCATATATACTACCTTAGCGACATCGCAATCCAATTAGTTTGTCTTTAGATATTTTTCAACTTTCCTCTTTACATTACAAAACATTTCCTGTTTTTTGCCAAACTTAAAAAAACTTTAATCTTTCCCCGCCCCTGGATAATTAAAAACTCTCCCACTGTCGATTCTTGGGGAAATAATAAAGATATAATTAAGAAAAAAAGGTTTTTAACTAATTGTGATATGAACCGCTCAATAATGTTTACAAAAAGCTAAGCAACATAAAAAAACCTAGAAAATAGGATTCACGGCAAACTACATTTAGCTGATTGTTCTACCTTACTAGGAAGTATGACGGCAAATAAAACGGCAGTCAACAAGTTAAGCAAGCTATAAGCCAGCCACTCTTTACTCCAAGCTTTGTAGCCGCGAGCAAGCTGTTCAAGGATGGAAAATACCGGGTTCGCTGGTGGGCCTAGTTGGCGGCACAGCGATCGCACCCCCGCCGATCGCACACTCAGGAGACGCGGTATCTGAAACAGCACCAGAAATCACACCATAAATGCCTCCCACCTCCTGCAGCGCCAAATACGGCTAAGAAGCCCAACCCTCAGAAAGGGGACAATCGGCAGGTATCACAGTCAACGTCACTGGCTCAAAGCTGCTACGCAGTTAGATTGTAGAATATCAAGTTGAAATAAATTACCAAGCGCTAAAATATATGTATACAGCACTTCCAGATGTTATGAGGTACAGTAACAGCAATTAGTAAACCAGTTTTTGAGGTGTTTCGGATTAATT
>JAUBSN010000040.1:0-29108 GCA_036704825.1 Microcoleus sp. F8-C3
TTGGTTTGCTCATCTGCTATCATTAGTTGTAGCAATTTCAATGTGGCGGCATCAGCCCATTGTAAATCGTCGAGAAAAATGACTAAGGGATAGTCAACTGAACAAAACACGCGGATGAATTTTTGAAATACTAAATTAAAGCGGTTTTGTGCTTCGGTGGCGCCTAATTCTTGTACGGCGGGCTGGTGGCCAATGATTAATTCTACTTCGGGAATGACATCTATAATGATTTGACTGTTGGCGCCAACCGCAGCTAATATTTTTTGTTTCCAGGTATTGAGTTGATTTTCGCTTTCTGTTAAGAGTTGCTTGACTAATGATTGAAAGGCTTTCACAACCGCTGCGTAAGGGATATTTCGTTGAAATTGGTCGAATTTTCCGGCAATAAAATAACCTCTGGTTTTAGTAATTGGTTTATAAATTTCTTGTACTAAGGCGGATTTTCCAATGCCAGAGTAACCGGATACTAGCATCATTTCGGTGCTGCCCCTGCTGACTCGCTCAAAGGCTGCTAATAAGGTTTCAACTTCTGTTTCTCTGCCGTAGAGTTTTTGAGGTATCTGAAATTTATCTGTAATATCTTTTTGGGCGATCGCAAAATCTGCAATTCCTCCCGTAGTTTTTAATTGTTCTAGGCATTCTTCTAGGTCAGCGATAATTCCCCAAGGGCTTTGATATCTAGCTTCAGCGGTTTTCGCTAATAGCTTCATCACAATATCAGAAACAGCTTTAGGAATTTCTAGATTGATTTGATGGGGCGGTACTGCTTGTTTGGCAATGTGACAGTGGATTAATTCCATTGCATCGCTGTAATCCCAGGGCAATTGCCGCGTTAGCAGTTCGTAAAAAGTGACTCCTAATGAGTAAAAATCTGTGCGGTAGTCTATGGATCTGTTCATTCTGCCTGTTTGTTCCGGCGATATATAGCTAAGAGTGCCTTCTAAAACATTAGGATTTTTCAGGGTAGGATTTTCGCGCTTTAAAACAGTAGAGATGCCAAAATCTATAATTTGAACTCTCCCTGTGGTTGAGTTAATAATAATATTGCTGGGATTGATATCTTTATGAATAATTTTATGTCGGTGAATTTCACCTAAAGCCCTGGTTATTTTAATAGCTGTTAATAAAAACTCTTCTAAGGTAAGTTGGTGAGAAGCCAACAAGAGCTTTAATGAGTCTCCACCACAATCCTCGAAAATGATAGCCAAACTGTTATGGTATCTTTCTAAGCTGTAGGTTTTAGGCACACTTTCTAGGTGAAGATTGTGTGTAATTTCGTATTCCTGCTTGTATCTGACTAGCGAAGCTGGCATCGGATAATCTTGTTTGAGAAATTTAATAATTATCGGTTTGTTGTCTTGCTTTCTCAGTCCCCGGTAAACTACAGAATTATTACTTTCATGGATTTGGTTGGTAATGTCGTAGCCCGGTAAGTTAATCATTCTTACAGCCCCTTGTCAGTATTAATACTTAATTATTTGTCGATCAATTGTTAATGAATTAAGTAGATGTATCCTCTAATAATAATAATCGAAAAACTTAAGAAAAACTTAAGTTTTAACATAAAAGTTATTTTTTGTTAACATTTCTTAAAAACAAGACGGCTAAACATTCCGGTTAGGAGTGCGATCGCTCTACAGTTACCTCCAAAACCAGACAGAACAAAGTGAAGGGCGATCGCCGTTAGTCTTGATAGGAGATTTGGGTGTTGCATAATTAGAGTATGAATAAGTGGAAGCACCATGCAATGAAAGCGAGTGCAAATTAACCGATATCTGTAAAAATACTAAGAAAAAATGAAAACAGAACCACATTTGTGTCAAATGCGATCGTCAATTTATCGCTGATGATGAATTCGACGCCTGGTTTTCGAGTTATATCAAATCCGGTTAATTACTGATACCATTTTTCTCAAATCGTGCAACACTCTTCGACCCGCCCTAACCCCCCCGCTGGCTTGCGGGAGGAACAAGAATACTGTTGCATTCTTTTTGAAAATTGGTATTATAAATCCTATACGGGCATCGGGCCTAAAAGCATCGGGCATGATGGGAGAAAAGTATTATAACTATTCAACCGGACATGATATTACTGCACTATTGATACCTTGATTCAGCAACGCCTCTTTTTCCTTCTTCATTCCACATTTTCATTACCAAGGATTGCCAATCATTGTAAAGGCGGCCCAATAATAAGGATGCAAAAGCACTCGATCGCCCCGCGCGGCAATTTCCGGAGGCAAAATTAGACTCTCAGAAAGCCCTTCGACTCGCAGCATCCCGTCTTGAATCCGCACGCGCCCCTGCAGCATCTCCAATTGCGCGCGCCGCAAAGCCTCCGCTTTAATCATCAAATTGCCACCGCGCCTGGGGGTCCGCAACTGCCGGTAAAACTCCGTCATCAGCCCCAAAGTCCCCTCATCGCTGACTTCCCACAAACTCGCCAAAGCCGATTTAGCACCGCTAGCTACCGCCAAACCCGCAAACCCCAACTCCGCTTCTGCATCGCCCAAAGCGGTACTGCAGGCGCTTAAAACTAACAGGTTCACCGGCGGTTTATTCCACCGCAACTGCCGCATTTGATCGATACGCAATTTAGTATCCCACAACTGAATGTAAGAATTTTTCGGTTCCCCGGGCTGGAATTCGCTGTGAGTTGCTAAATGAATGATACCAAAAGGCCGATTTGCCCGCTGAGCTTGCAAATTTCCGAGAGTAAAATCTTGATTCAAAAATGATTTTCCTTCTGAGGGCGGCGCGATCGACTCTAACTCGATCGGTACCGCCGGTAAAGGCGCTTTATCTTCAAATACCGACGCCCCCATCGCCAAAACTTCATCATCCGCAATATTGTCGTACCCGATATCAGTCAAACTCAGACTCGGCATCACGCTAATGCTGTATTTCTCAACTAAAAAGCCTTTGCCGTCGTGAAGTGCCGCAAACGGCACGCTCCTCAAACCTGCTGCCGGAATTACAATTAAATTATCAATATTTAAACCCGTCAATTCTGCGGCAAGTGGTGCAATTAACCAGCGATAAAGTTTTTGCGCGGTATCCAAATAACTAATGCTGCTTCTTTTGCGGGGATTAGTTATTTCGGTTTGAAATGCGTCAGCGAGTTGCAACACCTGCCAGCGCGTTGTAGCCGGAATTAAAACGCGCTGGGGTTGAGAGTTAGCTGTTACTAACACTAATTCTAAATGCTCCCCGCTAGGAACATCGGAAACTTCTTTGCCCTCCGGCGGCAACCTCTGGGTCAACTTATCTTCTAAGGGGCGAGGAGCCTGGGAGGTGAGGTGTTTTCTCACAGGCAATAAATTAGAGAAATCCTGACTGGCCACCAGCACCGAATCATTTTCTTTGGCTGCGGCTGCATCCGCTCTGCTGACCCAATTCATATAAATAATTGCAGATTTTATCCCGGTAATTTGTTCGTTTTTGCGAAGAGTTTCGTAAATTACGGACATATTGCTGATCGGTCTTCTTGCGGGCAAATCCAGATATTTTTCGTACTCGCGAGTAAAGGTTTGTTCAAATTCTAAAACTCCCGAACCTGCTACATCTAATCTGCGAGAAGGAGCGAAAAAATCCGGGCTAACTGGGGAATTTCTGTGTCGGTCGGGCGATCGCAATTCTACTTGCAAAGATGCAGGAAGTGACAGCGCAGGATCTGGATTTACGGGGACTACTGGCACTACAGGCGGTGCGGGAATTGGTGCGGGAATTGGTGCGGGAATTGGTGCGGGAATTGGTGCGGGAATTGGTGCGGGAGCAGAGGGCGGGCCCGGCGTAATTAGGGAAATCTGATTGGGTAAACTTCCCTGGGTGTAAGTTTGCCCGAAGGAAAACCCGGGCAAAATGGCGTTTCCCGCGCCAGCATTAATGCTTCCCGCGGTTCCATTGTCGATCGCGCCGCCAACTGCAAACGGTCGATCGATACCGCCTCCGTGGCGAATTTCGATCCTCCCCGCCCCCGCACCTCCGGCGGTAGAAATACTCGAAGAATTGCCCGATATATCGTTGAAAACATTGTTCGAGCGAAACAAACCGAGGGTGGTCACATCAACGCTGCCGCCAGTGCCTCCAGGGCCGCCTCGAGCGTTGATAAAGCCCAACTGAATGTTATCGGTCGCGCTCAGGGAAACGCCCCCGCCGTTGCCGTTTGCAGTGCTGCTGGAGTTGAGATCGAGAGCCGAAATGCCCGATGAAGATGTGACAGCAATATTTCCGCCGATCGCCCCCGAAGCGTTCAAAGTTCCCGCAGTTAAAGGGCCGGCATTGCTTTGGAGAGCGATCGCGCCTCCTGTGCCCGCCGATGACGAGTCGATCGCACCCGCAGCAACAGTATTCCCCTCAACCCGAATCCTCCCACCGTTCGAGGTAATATTACCAGTCCGAACCTCCCCGCTTCCTTGCAGGTTCACGTTAGCGCCATCCGTCCTTAAATTACCCTCTATGAGGACGTTTTCTGCCTTGATATCGGCTCCCAAAGCAGCCGTGCTGTCCCCCCCGAAGGTAACGGAATCGCGGGCATTAACGCTCAAAATTCGGGCTGCAATTGTGGAAGCAGCCGTCACGCTAGCAGCATCGACAGCAAGCCGGCCCAACCTCTGAGTTTGACCGACTCTGCCGTCAAAAGTAATGCTGCCGCCAGCGCGCAGCGTCAAATTATGAGCCCGGCCCGGCTTGCTGTCGAGGGTATTGGCAAAAGTGATATTGCCGGTAGTGGCGGCAAGGGCGGCGGTGCGATCGACTGTGACGTTACTGTTGAAAGTCATGTCGCCAGAGGTCGCAATATTGCCCGAAACCTCGGTACTGCCAGCGTTGACGTACAAACTCGCCAGCGGTGCAGCTTGACCGACTGTACCGCCGAAGTGCACTCGCCCAGCGTCTAGTCTGAGGGCGCGAGCTCCGTCTAGGCTGCCGGAGAACAGAATGCTGCCCCTAGCTTGAGCGCTCAAAGCCACGTCAGCATTGAGGGATGCGTTTCCTGTAAAAGTGAGATCGCCGCCGGATGTCGCAAGGTTGGCGTTGAGATCGGTTTGGGGCGCGTCGAGAGTCAAGCTAGCGCTGCCGCTTGTACTCAGCGGATTGTCGATCGCGATCGAGCTACCTTGAAGTGTCAGCGGGCTGTCGAAGGTAATGGGTGCAACGATCGCGATCGATCTGCTGTTTTCGCCCCCGATCGCGATCGAGCCGAAACCCCCCGCCAAAGCGCCCAGATCCCTTGCCGTCAAGTCCAAAATGCCCAAAATATCCCCAGTGCCACCGATCCGAATTCCTCGGCTATCGTTGGGTTGCAAGCGAATTGTTCCCCCCGCACTGCTGACAGAATTGCTGCCGCCTCTGAAGTCAATGCCGTTAGCAGTGATAGCGATATTGCCGCCGTTAGCATTGAGTCCGCCCAGAGAGATGCTGCTGGCGAAAATGTTGACGTTGCCGCCTTGAGTCTCGATTAAATCCTTGGGGTCATTGACAACAAACACTCCGCCGGATCTAAATGTTACGGTGTCTCCCGTTCTCGCTTGCAGGGAAAGTTGGTTATCGGGCAAGTCTTGGAGGTTGATGTAGCCCGGGGTTTCTAAAAGCACGTTGCTGCCGGCTGCCATCTGTTCCAACTGTAATTCTGAGATGTATGTTTCATTGGGTTCTGGTGCCGGTTCGAGTTCCCCGCCAGTCGAACCGCCGCTGGTGTCGCCGTTACCGCTGACGATCGTAATGTTTGCCGGATCGAGCCACAAATTGCCGATCGCACCGTTAGTCGCGCGGGTATCGACCTCTCCTTGGAAAGTTAAAGCATTTTTGCCGGAAACTTCGACTCTGCCGCCGTTACCTGCGGCAGTACCCCCGCGAGCAGTAATATTGCCGAAGAAGCGAGTTGTATTGTCTGACCAAATTACCGCAGTGCCGCCATTGCCGCGGTCGATCGCGTTGGCTGCGATCGTAGAATCAGGACTAACGTATGTTACCAGTGCGTTCGGCACTGGTTCCATCCCCCGGAAACCGCCTCCGACGCGCACGGTACCTCCGCCGTCCGTCCCGGAAGCATCGATATTTGCGCCGAACAGTCCGACTTTTTCCCCTAAAATATTGACTGTGCCGCCAGCATTCCCAGAAAGACCAAATACATTTACAGAACCGGAGACGATCGCACTTCCGGCAACTGCGGGCACTGTTTGGCCGCCAGTCAGTACCAATTGACCTTGTTCGTTAGTCGTTAAACCTGTGGCTGATGCTGCGCCGGGCCCCGTCAGCAACTGAGGCAAAGAAACCGGGGCGATCGCCGACTTTTCTGACTGCAAAGACGGAGTAATTTCTAAACTTAATAAATTGCCAACTTGACTGATGCGGACTGAATTTTGTCCCGGAACAGCAGCCACAGTAATTTGACCGTTGGGAGCGGATAATTGTCCTGTATTAATAACGGTGCCGCCGAGCAAGGTTAAACTTTGCCCGCTGCCAACTGCCAAGTTTCCCGCATTGACAATTGCACCGACTTGTGAGTGATTAAAATTAAATTGATTGGGATTTCCCAGTAAACCTTTGTAATCATTAATTCCGGTCGAATTGAACCAGCGATCGCCGAAACCGATACCCGTAGCAGTTGTCGCCCAAAAAGACCCCGGCACGTTTAATCTAGCATTTTGACCGAAGACAATTCCCGCCGGATTCATTAAGAATAAATTTGAGTTGCCGCCGCTTACAGAAATCAGACCGTTGATTGCGGAAACACTGTCGCCGGAAATGCGCCCTAAAATATTTTGAATATTTGGATTAGTTAGAAAATTAGCGATTTGACCTTCGCTGAGATTAAATTGGCTGAAGCTGTGAAACAGATTTGCCCCGTCTCCAGACAGTTGCCCGCCGCTAATGTCTGTGCGATTTTGCTCGGACTTAACAACAGTATTCGTGCCGTCAGTAGCCGGAACGACAGGTTGCGATCGCACTGCTAGGGGTAGCAGCCAAAAACCTAATGTCAAAATTAGAGCAGAACGAAAATAGGTCATTGGAGGAAGCCATTAGTCATTAGTCATTAGTTCTCAGTCATTAGTCATTAGCCGGAAGGAAGAGGGAAATCAGAAAAGCCAATTCTCGATTACCAATTTTAATCTCTTATCGTTTTGATTTTTTTTTAGCGGTAATGTTCCCCCAAAGTGCCAATAAACTTAAAAAGGCCGATCGACCACCGGCGGGGGTCGATCGCACTCCAAAACCACCCGCTGCCAGCATGTCGGAAATTTAAGGCAAATTTTGTATTGATCTGTAACAAGTGTATTGACAAAATCCCCCCAGAGTACTATGATTGGAGCACTGATTGGGTGGGAAAGTAAAAACCCGCACAATAACTGGCTCCTCTAATAAAGTTAAGAACAAAATATTGATGCTTTTAGAGACCAACCATGCAAACTCCAGCTTTCCCATTTCTAACTGAACAAATAGTAGAGCGGATATTTTCGTCGGGCGAACTGACTCGCGATGACAGACAGCGAATTCAGTCAATGCTCTTAAATGAGTCGATCGGCGAAAATGAATTGAGCTTAATTGAAAGAATCATGGAAGGCGTAGTCAAGGGAATACTTGACGTGATGAATTAGTTGATAACTGGGGCTAACATATCTAAATGTAGGGTGCGACCGGGCGCACCTTACCCTAATTTTAAATAAAAGCGAAAAGCGAAAAGCGAAAATTCTGTCACCATTCTAAAAATCATCATCCGGGCCGTCATCCGGGCCGTCATCCGGGCTCCTATCGCGGCGTACAAGTTCAGAAGGTGGCCTGTCGTTACTCCAGGCCCACCACACGCAATCGCACTGGCAGCGGTAAAATTCTTGCCACTTGCGGCGGTTGAACTCGGTGTATACTGGCGATCGGCGATTAATCCAGACATCAGCGGCATCCGTGCAGCTAGCACCGCACTTGGGACAGCAAAACTCATTAGCGTGAACCGCCGTCGCAGTCCATTCAGGAGGATGTGGAGCAAAAGCTTCCATGTGTTAGAGTTTCTATCTAAACTGCTGGTAATTACGGCAAATTAAGGGTTGCGAAAGATCCGCAGACTTCGGAATGACCTAAACAATGACATCAGTACGCTGTTGAGTGCGTAAGTTATCTGCCAGTTATTTTTTTTAACATTTGCCGTCAGATGAATAGTATAACTGATGTGGTGCAAACCGTCGATCGGCATTCTCAAGTATTTCAAGGACAAGGCTCATGTCTATCTACAATCTTATCTCATTTCTGGGCATCTTTGGCCTGTGTGCGATCGCCTGGGTTTTTTCAGAAAACCGACAGCGTAAGTATATTCCCTGGCGCGTCATCATCTGGGGCATTGGCCTGCAATTAGTTTTGGGATTTTTAGTATTCCTGTTCCCCCCAACTCGCCTCGCTTTAGAGTGGTTTACTAGCTTACTGGATGGAGTATTCACCGCTGCTGATGCTGGAGCGAGATTTGTCTTCGGGAGCAATGTTGTACCGATACCCGGTAAAGATCCGGCAGTTAATTTAGGATATATTTTTGCCTTTCGAGCTTTACCGACAGTCATCTTTTTTTCCGGCCTCATGGCCTTGCTATACAACATCGGCGTGATTCAAATTATCACCGAAGTTTTTGCCAAAATCTTTTATATGACAATGCGGTTGAGCGGCGCGGAAGCCCTCAGCGGCGCGGCCAATATTTTCGTAGGAATTGAAGCGGCAATTGTCGTCAAGCCTTATTTGCCGAAAATGACTCGTTCCGAACTTTGTGCAATCCTCTCTTGCTGTTTTGGAACCGCCGCTTCTTCAACATTAGCAATTTACGTCAGTTTTCTCAAGCCAGTTTTTCCAAATATTTTAGGACACTTAGTTTCAGCTTCTATTATCGCCATTCCCGCTTGTTTTGTCCTCTCCAAAATCTTAGTCCCGGAAACAGGCGTACCGCTGACAATGGGCGGCATTCCCAAGGAAGAACGAAAGCCTAAAGGCCGGGAGTTTGTGGGCGAAGAAATTGCCGAAACGGACGGCGAAGCGATGCCGCAAGAGACAGTTGGAGGAGAACCCATCGAACGAGTCAGCCCTTTGGATGCAGCGATAATTGGTGCATTGGACGGTGTAAAAATGGCAGTAGCCATTGCCGCTGTTTTGATTTTAATCTTGGGCTTAGTTTCCTTAATCAATCAATTCTTTGGTTGGCTGGCAATTTTGCCCGGCCCAATTGGTGGCTTTTTCAAAGTTGTCAGCTTAGCCAACATTATGGGATTTTTATTTTATCCCCTGACGCTATTAACAGGAGTCTCCATTGACGACTCTTGGGAAGCATCAGTAATCATCGGTCGCAGGCTGTTAGAAACAGCGATTCCGCCCTATCAAAGTTTAGCAGAAGCGGGGGCAAAAGGACTGGTGAGCGATCGCACAGTTTTAATTGTCAGTTACGCCCTTTCCGGCTTTGCCCACTTAGCCTCCGTGGGCATATTTGTCGGCGGCACGATCGCCCTAATTCCATCCCGTCGCAAAGACATTTCCGAACTCGGTTGGAAAGCATTATTTGTCGGCACCTTAGCGACAATGATGATTGCTTGCATCGCCGGCACCTTCGACACCGGAGACGCCAGCATTTTAGGCGCTAAAACAGCCCCTGCTGCCCCGGTAACAGCCCCTGAATCTCCAAAATCAACGGCATCCCCAACCGAGAATTCAAAGCCGTCAGTTGCCCCAGCAATTGCCAGCCCCAAGCCTTCGCCTAAGAGTGAAAAAGCAACTCCGAAAGCTCAATAATCTCTCAAATCTGAATCCAAGAAAAGCCCTTAATATCTTCTAAGGACTTGTAGGGGCGGGTTAACAAACAATATTTGTCAATAATTGACAATCTCTAAAACCCGCCCTCACCCAACAGTAAATCCCCTGTGGACTTGTAGGGGCGGGTTAACCAACAGTATTTGTCAATAATCGACAATCTCTCAAACCCGCCCTCACCCAACAGTAAATCCCCGCATACTTACAGTTATATTTTCGTATTTTATCGAAATCAAGAACGTTGATGTAGTTTATTGGTTGGGTGGGGGCGGGTTTCTGTAGATTTTTGATGGGAGTTAAATATTGTTGGTGAACCCGCCCCTACAAGCCGCTGATAGATATTATTGTTTTTTATGCCGATGCAATCACCAATTACCAATTACCAATTTTCCCAAAAATCATGAATCCCGAACCTGAAATTCGCCGCCTGTTAGATGTGATGCCCGCTTCCGGCCGCATGACTTGTAAAATTATTAATAAGCCACAACAATCAACGGTAATTGACTGCGATTTTCCTTTACCTTGGAATCAATCTCGCCCGATTTATATTAATTTTGATTTGTGGCGGCTTCTATCTAAGCCGCAGCGGGATTTACTAATCTTGCGGAATGTAAGTTTTCTGTGCAATATTAAGTGGTTTAAACCGGATATTTATCAAGGTGCGGCTCTGGCGGGAATTGTCGGGACTGTTGTAGAATTGTTGCAGGCAGATGCGATCGGCACTGCGATCGCGGGCGGTTTGACGGGACTCGCCATGACTCGAATTTGGCGCGACAACCGCAGTTCCCAAGTAGAGTTAGATGCTGACGAAGCGGCGATTAGAGTGGCTCTCAGGCGCGGTTACAGCGAAGCGGAAGCGGCCGGACATCTGCTGGGGGCGATCGAGGCTGTGACGCAAATTGAAGGGCGCAGTTTGGATTTTAACGAATTGATTCGGTGTCAAAACTTAAAGGCGATATCGGGTATTTCGGCCGTGGGCGTACCCGATAGTGTGAGGAAAGAGTGAAAAAAACGTAGATATAATCAAGACGGAAACCGATAAAATCCACAACTATGCTAATCCTGCCAAAATTGGAAAACCTGCGCGATACTCTACCTATAGAAGGAGCAGTCCGAATTGAATTAGTGGAAGGCATACCCATTTTTAGAGCCTCCACCGCTGTCAAAAATCGCATCCAAGAACTGTTGGACAAACAACAAACTTTGCCCCTAAATCCTGACGAAGAACAAGAACTCAATCTTTACTAAGAAATCGACGATTACCTCAGTTTTGTCAATCGGACTGTCCGCAATCTTTTCTTGGGTCAGATTCAGCCTACTGCATAGAAATGTCCGCTTTACCAATCAGTATCAGCTACACCACACAGCATTAGAAATCCTCCCTTGGGAAATTCGCCCATTCTTCCCTACGAACTTCATCAATGTTAGTCGCAGATAGTGCCATTCCCAAGTCAGCACATAAACCCCACAATGAGTTGCGGGGAGTAGGACAAACGACAACTAATTCTCGTTCTAAGCTGTTGTGCATTTAAATTGTATATTTCTTTTTCCGATCGAAAATCGTCAAATCCTCTCCCCCTCTCCCTACTCCCCCTCTCCCTCTCTAATACCATAGGCAATCTAGATGCAACACAGCTTATCTCAGGAACCATCCACTTAATCAACCGTAACTTTTCCGAGAGAGACAACTGCTTAACAAGACTGAAAACTGCCTCGAAAGTCATGTTTTTATGTGGGAATGTTCGAGCGATATAATTTTAGCATTTTTGCTAAGCGCAAAAGCGATCGACAATGACTTACTCGGGAGCATCTCATATTTGTAAAAACACTTATTCTGGCTCCTGCCTTCTGACTTTTTCCTTCTTCCTTCTGACTCTTTCCTCCTGACTCCTGACTCCTGACTCCTAGCTCCAATTTCAAGCGGAGGGCTGCTTTCATTGAGATGCTCCCACTTACTCTTGATACTTGTCCTAACTCAAACCAGCAACTCACCAAAAATTGCTTGTTCTCGAATAGCCTGATAATTTTTCAAAATCTCCGACAACCTCAGCAAAGCTTCTAATTCTCGTGCTTGTTTCGGAGTCAAATCTCTCCGTTCCGCTGCGTAAATAAGTTCGCCAAGCACAATCAACCTAGCTTCAACAGGAATATTATTTTTGATACCCAGCTCGATTCTTTCCTTAAAACTATTGAAAAGATTCTCCATTGTCCAATTCCTCCCTCGTTAACTCTTGAACTTTACCATCATTAAAAATCAATGTGATTTTTTGCAACAGCCTTTCAGTATCCCAAACCATCGCTCTGGTAATTCCTTTATTGATATCTGCAATATCAACCTCAGTATTTATATGATAAGCTACATTGCGAGCGCGTTTTTTAGCGACAGCTACGCCTCTTTGAACTGTATTTTTGATACTGACTGCTTCTGGACTCAGCTCTTTAAACTCCCAGATTTCCCCATCAATTTCAGCATCAGGTGTTCTGATGCCTGGTGAAGCTTGCTCGCTCAATAACTTCACTCGTCGCCCAAGTCTCGCCAAAACTTCAGCGATAAACCGCTCAGAATCATTGGTATTATGGTTTTGATGGATGAGTACGAACCCGCCTGTATCCTCATTATAATAATACCGTTCATACTCAGGCTCGGCAAGGTTGTAAATGTTCTGACTTTGCTGGATATAATTTGGCTTCACGGTCAATCTTTAGCCTGATTTTTTGATTGTAGCTTACTGTTTTAGGGAAACCGATCGCCCTTTTTATCTCTACTGTGTCATCGTCCGATTTAGGGTAGGGGGAAAGAAAAAAGCTCGATTCCTGTCGCAAGCTTGGCTAATGCACTTATTTTAAGCAAAAGTGCGATCGCCCGATCGATCCCCCTATGACTCCTCCTCATCTACTCGCCGACTGAGATAATCCGGCAACTCATCAAAACATACCCCCACCAAACGGCAAAAATCCCTCATTTGCCGAACAGTCATCGTAGGTTCGTCTCCCTTTTCCCATCGACGCACCGACGAAGTAGGGACACGGCACTGCCGTGTACTGGTGCGAAAACTTAAATTAATTTTGAGCTGAATTGTTTGTTTTTGGCATTGTCTAACGTTTATTTATGATTGTTTTTGCTTTTAATTAGCCTATTTTAACCGCCTATTTTAAGCGCTTAGTATGAACCTTTAACTAATGAAATTAAATTATGTAATAACTCAATCTAAAACTTAATTTTCGATCTAACATAGCCTCATTGCCCAACACGATATAGTTTCCGATCGCTCTTGAGGCAATCGAGAAAAAATCATCAACTAGGACGCATCTTTATTGAAGTAGTGCGATGTTCTATCGCGCTCACAATAAGGTGCAATTCTGTCACATTCCTATGGGCAAACATACCCAATTTAGAATACAGCCATGAACGCACCAGAAACTCCCAATGCCTGGATTATTTACCGACTCCTGCCAAACTTTCAGCGCTTACCTGTCGCGCAATTTCTCAGCCGCAGCGAAGCAGAATCTTCCCTGAAAGTCATCCGGCAAATGCTACCCAATACCGAATTAATACTTGCTTTCGAGGTTGGGCCAGAAAATTACACTACCGAAGCCACTCAGCCCCCTGCTAAAAAGTCAAACTTGCAAACTTCAGTTAACCAAGAACTATTGAAACTTTTCATTATCAGTTCTCGTCCTGTTGTTTCCCGCGTCATTCATTCTTTACACGTCCATAATTTTGCCTGCGCTACTGACTGGAGTCCCCTTGTCCAGAATCAAGATTCCGGTGAAGTAATGAGCGTCTTAATTAAACATTTTGCCACTGACTCTTAGCGTTTGATTGAACAGTCTCGATCGTATTGATAGCGGTAAGGTGCGCACTGCGCACCCTACATCTACATCAGCGGGGTGATGCGTATTGGTAATAGCTTTAGCAATGTCAGTTTAGGGAGTCATAAATTTATCGCTCGGACTGTCGTTGTGGGCGATCGCCAAATCAGGAACAATGATAAACTTGATACTCATACCCATCTACCGCAGGCAAGTCGCGCGATTCAACCTGACATTTTTGCGCTGCTAAATTGACAGGTGCGCGAAAATTAACCAACCACAAATCTAGCGGACGTTCTAATTGACTGAGTGTTTTGTCAAGTGTCCCTGCAGCTATTTCCGGCGCATCTCTTCTCTGATTAGCCAAAAGAAACAGCGGAGAATCAAAGGCTTTAACTTCTTCTTTATTCCTAACATCCGCTACAAAATCCGTTGTCGAACTTTTTTCCCATTCCCACCCTATCCCCATCAACTCTCCTATTTCTACATGAGTCTTTTGAGTAGTGGCAATTAACACGGGAACTTTCGAGACTTCGCGGATAATCGGAATTAAAAGGTCGGGTTTGTAATATTTGCGATAGCCGAGATTGGAATTTACTGTGACACCGCTTGCAAAACCCATTAGTAAAATTAGCAGAACTGCTTTTTTGCCCGGAACTTCGATCGCCCGTAAATTAAACCATTGACTTTTTGCTGTAGGTGTGTTGAAAATAACCGCCAAGGTTGCTCCTAACAGCAATATTACTCCCGGAAAGTAGACGAAATTGTATCGAGCGCCGCGAGTTAGGTCAATCCCGAGAATATATGCAAAGCTGAAAAATAGGAAAATTGCTCCTAGCACAAATCCGCCGAAAATAACAGTACCTAAACGAGTATCGCTTGTTTTTAACGAAGTTTTAAGAGCGCTTCGCAGCAGGGGAAGCACCAATATAAAAAATATTGTCATTACGATCGCCGATGCAACTACTACTGCCAAATTTGGCGATTCAACGGGCAGCAGAGACATGACAGTGATCCATCCAGCTAAAGCTTGAAAAATCGGCGCGATCCAATCTAAAAATGTGCGATCGCCGCTGACAATCCAATTAGTTAGTTCGCTGCCGTATTTATTTGAGAAAAATACCGGCAACCAAACTAAACCGCCAGTTAAAGTACCTATCGCTACGGCGAAAAGCCGCCAGATGATTTGAAATTGCCAAATATTAGGCTGCTGGCTGTTGTCAATTGGCAACTTTCCATTAAACTCCTGCCAGATTACCGCAATTAATGCTATTGCTTCGGCACACAAAGTCAGTGTAAAAAAGTAGTGAACCGCAATTCCCAAACAGTTAACAACTACCCAAAGCAGCACCGCCCAAACAGGCATTGGAGCGCGATTTTGCAGCTTTTTTACAGCTAATGTCAAGCAAAAAAGAGAGGCAATAACTAATAAGATTCCTAAAGTGTAATGGCGAGCTTCTTGAGCGAGATAAATGCCGTAGGGAGAAACTGCCATCATCGCGGCCGCACATTGACCGACTAAACGCGAACTAAAAGCAAACTTGCCCAAAAAGTAAATAGCTGGAACTGAAATCACGCCCAATAATGCAGGAAGAGCTCGCCCAATCCAAACTAAACTATCCTCAGTCGGCTCAAACAGTTGCATCCACCAGTGGGCGACCAGAAAATACACTGGTGGATGGTTGCTTTCTAGCAGCAAATTGCGGAGCACGTCGGCGGTGCCAGCATCGGGGCGCAATTGTAGGGGTTGTAATAATGTAGAAAGGTCGATCGCGCGATCGATCGGTACCCCTCGAAAACTGTTGCCCAAACTAAAAACTAGAGTCGAAAACTCGTCCGTCCACAGCGGTTTTGAGTCCAAATTGGCAAAACGCAAAATAAAGGCGATCGCCGTCCACATAAATAGCAAAAACAGTTGTTTTTTATTAATCATTAATTCAGTCAATCGATTTTAGATTTTAGATTTTAGATTTTAGATTTTAGATTTTAGGATTGAAGCATTGACTTGCGCGAGATGAATCCGGGGGCTTGTATCCTGGCTGCTTGATTGTCATTCAAAGGCATAGCGCAGGAGAGCAATTTGTCATTAGCCATCAGTCATTTTATCTACGATCAATTACCAATTACCCATTTCCCATGACCCATTTCCCATGACCCATTTCCCATTACCTACTTCACGTCCGTCACCCGCCAGCTCAGCTTCATATTGATCCAGAAATTCCACAGAGTCACAGTTGCGATCGCAATCAACTTAGCCAAATATTCGTTTACATTAAAAACATTAAACATCACATTCACCAGCAGCACATTCATCATCAAGCCCATCAAACAAATCACATTAAATTTCAACAGCCGTTTCAAGCGCTGGCGCGATCCTGGCTGCCCCTTAGAAATATCACCAAAAGTCCACAAATCGTTCCACAAAAAATTATTGATAATTGCCACTTCAGCAGAAAAGATTGCACTGCGAGTCAGCCCCAAACCGAGGACAGTCCGCAGCAGGTAAAAAACTCCCATATCCACAAACACGCCGCTGAAACCAACCACGCCAAACCGCAGGAATCGGCCCATCGGCCAGCGGGCCAAGCGCAATCTGAGCAAGTGCCGCAAATACTCAATATACTGTTTCCAAGTAACTTTGCTCTCGCCTTCTTGCCGCTCCTGAAACACGTAACCAACTTCTGCAATCCAGCGGATATCGCCTCTGCCGAGCACTTCAATCAATATTTTGTAACCGGCAGGATTCATGGTTTTGCCCGCAATGCAACTGCGGCGCACCATAAAATACCCGCTCATCGGATCGGAAACTCGGCCCACGACTCCCGGCAGTATAATTAATCCCAAAGTTTGAGCGCCCCGCGATAAAAATCTCCTGACAATGCTCCAGTCGCTCACCCCGCCCTCGCCAACGTGGCGGCTCGCAGCGGCCAAATCTGCTCCCCGCTGAATTTCTGCTAAAAGCTGCAACAGCGTCTCCGGGGGATGCTGCAAGTCAGCATCGATGACGCCCAAAACCTCGCCCCGAGCCGCCTGCCACCCGCGAATTACGGCCGTGGAAAGTCCCCGCTCCTCTTCCCGGCGCATCACCCGCAATTGCGGATATTCCGGTGTCAGGGACAGGGCAACTTCCCAGGTGCGATCGGGGCTGTCGTCATCAACTACAATTAATTCGTAGTCGCCGGGAATGATGCCATCGAGCAATTGAGTCAATTGTTCCACAATACTCTGGATATTCTTGCACTCGTTGTAGGTGGGAATGACCAGGGAAAAATAAATTTCCGCTGTGCCTGCGTGTACAAAAGTTGAACCGAAAGTCTTCTGTATAGCAGGAATTTGCAAAGGCCCCGACGGCACTGGCAAGACCAGATCAGGTTGGTAGCTGTCCATAATTTGAGTGTTCAGAAAGTCAAGGAGAGTTTGGTTGCACTTGAGATTGTAAAATATCGTTCCTCGATAATTGATTAGTTAAAATATAAAAACGCCTTAATTCTAGTCAGTAATTCTGTAATTGAGTAAAAAAAAACTGTGGATGCAATTCTCGATCGAGCTTTACAAGGTTATAACATCTCTGCCGCAGAAGCCTTGGTACTTTTGCAGCAAAGAGAGCCGGATGCGCGAGCTTCTATTCAAACAACCGCTGACTTGCTCCGCCGCCGGCAATCAGGGGATACTGTCACCTACGTTATCAATCGGAATATTAATTTTACTAACATTTGCGAACAGCATTGCAGTTTTTGTGCATTCCGCCGCGACGAGAAAGATGAGGGCGCTTTTTGGTTAGATGCAGCCCAAATTCTGGAAAAGGCAACTGATGCAGTGCAGCGGGGTGCAACGGAAATTTGTATGCAGGGGGGCTTAAATCTTCAAGCTAAGCTGAACGGCGCATCTTTGCCTTATTATCTGCAATTGGTAAAAATTATTAAGGATAAGTTTCCGCAGTTGCACTTGCACGCTTTTTCGCCGCAAGAAATAGAGTTTATTGCTAGAGAAGATAATCTTAGTTTCAGCTATGTAATTTCGGCTTTGCAGGATGCGGGAGTGGGTTCGATGCCGGGAACCGCGGCGGAAGTTCTCGACGATTCTGTGCGACGGGTGATTTGCCCGGAAAAACTAAATTCGGCAACTTGGCTGGAAATTGTGGGAACTGCTCACAGTCTGGGTTTGCCGACAACGAGTACGATGCTTTGCGGGCATATTGAGACGGCCGAACAGCAGGTTTTGCATTTAGAAAAAGTGCGATCGCTCCAACAAACTGCGATCGACCAAAACTATGGGGCACGCATTACAGAATTTATTTTACTACCATTTGTCGGAAAGGAAGCACCGGCACCTTTGCGGAGTCGAGTCGGCCGCGATCAACCAGTTTTAGCAGATACATTGTTACTCACAGCAGTATCGAGAATATTCTTAGGCAATGTGATTTCCAATCACCAGCCGAGTTGGGTAAAATTAGGTTTAGATGGAGCTACAGAAGCGCTGAAATGGGGATGCAACGACATCGGCGGTACATTGATGGAAGAGCACATTACCACGATGGCCGGTGCGGTTGGCGGCAGTTGTCAATCTGTGGAAGATTTGCAAAATGCGATTAGTTCTTTGGGGCGGAGTTATCAGCAAAGAGATACAATTTATCGACCTTTAGGGGTTGACAATTTGGCAGTAATTGGGTAACTTTTAGGATGCGAAGTGCCAATTGCGTAACGTATCCTACGAGTTTAGCCGTTAGCGAAGCCCTCGGAGAGGATCGCACTTTCAAATTCTTCTAGCGCTTGACAACTTCCTACCTGCAAAGCACGTTCCACTGTAGCAGGAATTATCTGGGCGATCGCAATTCCCGGAAAATTCGGACTAATATCCGATTCTACATACTCTCCATCTTGCAGCAAATAAATGCGAAGTCGGCCGCTGTCGTAAACCCATACTTCTGGAACTCCAATAATTTTATAGGCATCGATCTTAGTTTTAGAAGTAACATCCGTCTCAATTGCCAAATCTGGCGGCGGATCGTCCGGTAAAAGTCGGCGGCGATTAATCATCCGCTGATAATTTAGAATATAAAAGCAAGCATCAGGTTCAACTCCTGCTGCACCTTCCCGTTTGAAAGTAGTAGAACCAAAGGGTTCATATCTTCTGCCCGCTGACTTGAGTAAAATTTTTATAATATCGGAAATTAAATCTTTTGGAATTTCCCGATCTAGTAAGGGAACCATAATTTCTAAGGTACTGTTGCTGTAGGCAATTCTGGTTCTTCGCTTTTCTCCCAATTCCTCCAAAATCGACTCGAATTCCAGCCAACTTATATTGGGAATAGTTACAACACTGCCGGGCGCAAGCATTATTTGGCTAACGGGTTTAAGGACGGGATTAATAGTCATAATGTTGATTTAATTTTATTTCTCAGTCCGCGCAGGCGGACTTTGTTTGTGTAGACGCGATTTCAATCGCCGAGTAATCCAGGGAGTAACTTCATTGCAGGCGGATTAATTTGACTAACAGACTCATGATTTCTCCCTGATCGGGTGTAATAATGATGCGATTGTCGGGAATGGCGATCGGATGAGTCCAACGAACAGCTTCCTCGTAGCGCAATGCGTGCAGTTGGTGGATAGTTCGCCGTACCCCCAGCGGCGAACCGATGATGACGTGACGGACTGCTTCGCGATCGGCCTCAAAGGTTTGGTTGGTTAAAACTTGGGGCGATGTTTGGTTCGATGATGAATCTTGCAACATAGCTTTGACTAATAATTTTGGATAGGTTTGATGCTTTGTAACGGTAAAACCGCGTACAATTTCTAATGAAAGAAAAGACCGCTATTCCCGTAAAGCACAATTTGTTTAAACAATACTATCTGATGTTTCTGTATTTGCCTAGAGCAAATCAATTTAGGGTAAGCGTAAATCAATTTAGGGTAAGCGTAAATCAATTTACGGTCAGGGTCAATTAGCTTATGGAAATGTTGAAAAAATCCGAGCGATCGCCACTAAAGACACTCCGAGTTAAGCGGTTTATGACTCAAAAACAGCTAGGGAAAGCACTTGGAGTTACGGAAATGACGGTAAGCAACTGGGAATCCGGGCGATCGATACCGAAGCTAACGCCTGTTCAATACAAGAAGTTGCTAGAGATTCTGCAAATTACCTCTGCTGAATTACCAGACCAATTTGGTTTTCCTAGCGATGCTGATGGATAGAAAATGAAACATTATAATCGATGTATTTTATTTAAACGAACTCATACAATGTTTTGAAAAAACAAGGAATATGAGACTTTGCATCACTACTCTCGTAAAATTTAATTCCCTCAAACTTAGTAACTAATAAAGCTAACTAAAATTCCCAAAATTTGCTCGATGGGCATTAAAGAATATTCCCTCAAACCAATTGTAACAGTTTGCCCTTCCAACTTCAAAAAACGCCAGATACTCCCTGTTGTAATAGATCCATAAATTATCGGAATAGAAATTTGCTTAGCCGCGTTAAACTTTTGTGCAGCCAGCATTTCTGCCACACATTGACCCAATCCTCCTTTCAAATCTTCTTTCTTAGCTTCCACTATTATAGCCACCGGGGCTGTGACAAATAATTGCTCCGAAGAAAGGCTGAGAATGTAATCGCAGATGCCGTTAAGCCCTGTTTCCGGCTCAACCGTGAAGTCTTCCCCAGAAAACAAGCTAATCTTTCCCCCTAATGCCTCTTTTGCAGCTAACAAAATTGGGCAAATCAGCATTTCAGAGCGAGCTTTTTCCGTGTTGAGTGCCAGTGCTAAATCGAAATTCCTTTCGAGAAATTCTGTTAAATAAGGACTGGGAGATACAGGATTAGTAACTGGCAAAAATGTGCTGACTTCAACGATGTTTAGCTTAAATTGTTGAGTAACTTGCTGGAGAGTGAATTGACTGTAAGGCATAAGATTATTTTTGGATATTTGAGGGTGAATTCGCTATAGGGCATTGCTTTTTCACGCTCTGAATAAAGTTGTCTGGCTTAGATTATAACTCACATTTTTTACTATTTTCATGAACAGGCTTTCCGGCTTGTTCCACAACATATTAAATTAATGCTTTTTCGCTGATTCCGGCAGTCCGCCAGGGGTTGAAACCCCTGTCTCAAAGCTAAAGTCCTCTGAAGAGGACTGAAGAACTCATTAGTCCTCTTCAGAGGACTTTCGCTATTAGCCAGGGAATTCATTCCCTGGCGGCCTGGCGGCCTTTCGGTTTAAGCCGGAGAGGAGATTAAACCTTAAACTTCTCCACAATTCGTCTCATCGCCTCCTCCACATTCTCCCGACTGTTAAACGCCGAAATGCGGAAATAACCCTCACCCGCCGCACCAAAACCAGAACCGGGTGTTCCCACAACATTGCAAGTTTCCAGCAACTTCTGAAAGAAATCCCAACTCGACAAACCGTGAGGCGTTTTCACCCACACATAAGGTGCATTTTCGCCACCAAAAACCTGGATTCCCGCCGCTGTCAATTTCTCGCGAATAATCGCAGCATTTTCCATGTAAAAATTGACTAATGCCTGAATCTGTGCCTTGCCTGCCTCTGAATAAACCGCCTCAGCACCGCGTTGCACGATGTAAGAAACTCCGTTAAATTTAGTAGATTGGCGGCGGTTCCACAGCTTCCAAATTTCGACATCGGAACCATCTGCTGCTTTTCCAGTCAAAGTCTTCGGTACAACTGTCAGCGCGCAGCGAGTACCCGTAAAACCAGCATTTTTGGAAAAAGAACGAAATTCGATCGCACAATCACGCGCACCCTCAATTTCGTAGATAGAATGCGGTAAACTCGGATCGGTAATATACGCTTCGTAGGCAGCATCGAAGAAAATAATCGAACCGTTAGCTTTAGCATAATTTACCCAAGCTTGCAAGTGTTCCTTGGTTGCAGTTGCCCCGGTGGGGTTATTCGGAAAACACAAGTAAATTAAATCGACTTTTTTGTCGGTGGGAATTTGGGCAGTAAAATTGTTTTCTGCTGTAATTGGCAGGTAAACTAAGCCGCCGTATTCGCCATTTTCGTTCGCATCTCCCGTGTGTCCAGCCATCACGTTAGTGTCTACATACACCGGATAAACTGGATCGGTAACTGCGATCGTATTATTGCTGCCAAAGATATCCAGAATATTGCCGCAATCGCACTTAGAACCATCAGAAATAAAGATTTCCGAAGCATCAACATCGCATCCCCGCGACTTAAAATCGTGCTCGGCAATTTTCTCCCGCAGCCACTCATAACCTTGTTCCGGGCCGTACCCTTTAAAGGTATCCCGCGAACCCATGTCTTCCACCGCCTTCACCATCGCCTCCCGACAAGCAGCCGGTAATGGTTCCGTTACGTCGCCAATCCCCAGCCGGATGATGGGCGCTTCGGGATTCGCCTCTGCATAGGCTTTGACCCTGCGCCCAATTTCGGGAAACAGGTAGCCGGCTTTGAGTTTGAGGTAGTTGTCGTTGATAGTTGCCATAGTTCGATCGCTACAAATGTCGTAGAATAGCTTACTGCCAATTGGCAGTTGTCTGTTGACTGTTGACTGTTGACTGTTGACCGAAAAGCCCCCGGATTCATCCGTGAGGTCGCTTTCTTCAATTCTCCAATCTAAAATCTAAAATAGATCTGGGCATTGACCAAAAAATCAAATCTGCTTGTATAATCAGAATAGTGTGCAGCGCAGAAACAATTATGGACGAGATCGAGTACGCCAAACTCTATCAAGAACTGGCGGCAATTCTGAATGAGTTTAATTTAGGTTGGGTAGTTCAACAAGTAGCGGATAATATAGAGATAGGCAAAGTAATTGAAGAGCGATCGCTCAAAAGAAAAACACCCTTGCTCAAGATAGAAGACTATACCGCAAAAGAACAACTTTTGCTGTTGATTGATGCTGTCGAACAAGCGACGGTGAACACTTCCGAAATGGAAGACGAAATTGCTTATTTCTTGAAAGTAGAATCAGAAACCTCTCCCCTCGGCACAAAAATTACCTTTGCCAATTCAGGTGCAGAATCAGCCCAAACAATCGAGTTTACTTCCAGCGTTACAGCCCCCCGTCACAAACAGGCGATCGCCCTCAAGCACTTGCTCGAAAAACTTCCCTCCGGGCCCAGCAACTACGCCATCAATTCCGAAATAAAAAGCAAATTAAAAAGCTCGATCGATCCCGAATTTAACACAGCGGCAGAACAAGCCAGAATTTTTGACGCTTACCTCTTCACCATCTTGCTAAAAGCAGTTGCTAATGAAGGCGGTACTATTTATTACAACAATGTTTTAGACGACGAAACACCGAAATATTTAACATTTAGAAAAACGGCGGGAAAAATCCACGGAACTGCACATCCATACACTCATGCTGTTGTGGAATTTCCAGACAAACCAGCCCTAGAAGTTCACCTAGGAGTAAAAGTCCAAGGTAGAGCCGGAGTTTTGCACAACTGCAACGTTTTAATCTTGTCCCAAAAAGAAGCGAATATCTGCCGCTTGCTCAACCGCGAACCCCGGCACTCGCAGGTAATTTTAGCAGTAAAATCGGAACACAGCACCTCAGAACTCAAACTAGAAATGGCCGGTGCTTTTATCGGCTTAGCGTCAGATATTCGCTACGAAGGCGGCAGCTATTTCATTTCTAACAGTTACTCCCAACCCGTAGCAAAACTGCTAACTACCGCGCGCAAAAAATGGGAACTCAACATTTTTCCTAGAGCCACAAACGATGTCCACCGGCTGATGTACTCGTTTCAAACTATCTTTAAAGACTTTAAGGCCAGAAACTGATTCGATTAATCAGGACTAAGGCCAACTGGCACAAAAGTCTTGCTACATTTTTTGTGTTAGGTTTCGTTCCACGAGCCTAACTTAGTGTCTGATGCAAGTAAGGACTGTTTTTCTGGTTGTTCCCGGAGGGGTAAATGCGAGTTTCCTAAATTTGCCCGGTTAAATGTATCTGCTAATGTATCTGCTAATGTATCTGCTACATGAGTCAAGAAAATAATCTATCATGTTGCGAGCACCCGAACCTTACGAATAATGTTTAAGAAAGATAAATCTTCCCTGCTGTTTACGATCGGAGCCGCCACACTTCTGATCGGTTTAGGCTTTGTCACCTACTACCTCGTCACTTCCCGTGGGCCCGCCAAAGATTTGCCGGCGGGGGCAACGGTTGTCCCGCAAGATACGATGATGGCCCTATCCATCACCACCGATGAATCCCAGTGGAATAAACTGCGAGAATTTGGCACGCCGGAGTCAAAAGCTTCGTTTGAGAGGTTTTTAACGGAAATGCGCGATCGCCTCCTCACAAGCAACGGCTACGCCTACGCACAAGACATTCAACCCTGGGTGGGTAGCACAGCAATGGTAGCCTTTCTCCGCAACAAAATAGCTATACCAGCCCCATCGCCGACACCCAACACGCCCCCATCGCCGCCAATTCAACAGTCAGTGGCAATTATCCTGCCAATTGCCAACCCGATCAAAGCCAAAGAATTATTAGCAAAACCCAGACCCCTCAGCCAAGGAAAAATAGTTGAGCGTAATTATAAAGGCGTACAAGTCACAGAAACTCAAGGCGTACCCGATCGCAATTTCTCAGTCGCGGTACTCGGCACAAACTATCTAGCAGTCACCACAGATTCTAGCGCTACAGACAGAATAATCGACACCTACAAAGGCGAACCTTCCCTAGCCAAAACCCCTGGCTATGCAGACGCCACAGACAAAATAAAAAGTCCGGGCGCCTTCGGTCAAATCTACGTCAATATGCCCGTTGCCGCCGCCTATGCCGCCGCCAACTCAGCCCGCGAAATTTCGCCCGAAAACCTCGAAAAACTGCAACAAAATCAAGGATTTGCCAGCACAGCGACGCTGGATGTAGAAGGAATTGCCTTTAAATCTGTCTCTTGGCTAAAACCAGATTCTACCAGAAGGATAGCAGTAGAAAACAATGCTCTAAAAATGGTTAACCGTCTGCCAAGCAATACAATAATGATGGTATCCGGCGGCAACTTGCAGCGTTTGTGGCAAGACTACGTATTGGGAGCTGATGCCAACCCGATTTCCCCGATTAATCCCCAAGTTTTACGCACAGGTTTAAAATCCACTACGGGCATGGATTTAGATAAAGACTTGATGAACTGGATGGCGGGAGAATTTTCTCTCTCATTAGTACCAGCGCCCGCACAGAATCCCAAAGACAAATTTGCTGCCGGATTTGTATTTATGGTGGAAACAAACAACCGGGGCGCCGCCGACAAATCCCTGAAACAGCTTGATGAAACGATGAAAACTAAAGGGTTTAGAGTGGAGGAAATTCAAGTCGGCGGCAAACCGGCGATTAAATGGACATCGCCGTTTGGCGGGATTACAGTAATTCGCGGTTGGATGAACGATGTAGCGTTTATGACAGTAGGAGCTCCCGTGGTTGATACGATCGTTCCGGCACCGAAAAGTCCGCTTTTAAGCAGCGAACTGTTCCAGAAAACAGTCCGATCGCAACTTCAACCCCACAACGGCAATTTCTTCATCGACACCGAGAGTGCGTTTAACCCGAAAAACCTAGCTTTGCCGGAGTTTCCTCCCAACCAAAAAATGTGGATTGACGCCATGCGGTCGATCGGCGTTACAGCGGCCGTCATTGGCGATCGTACCACCCGTTACGACGCTTTTGTCGGTCTCAAAAAATCCACCCAATCCACTCCTTCTGCAAATCCTTCACCGCGGCCTGCTTCACCGGGGCCTGCTTCTCCCAGTCCCTCGCCCACTGTCGAAACTTCACCCAATTAACTCTTAAATCTTTCCACAAATCCGCCTGCACATCCCCTTAAATACCGACAGGGCGATCGGTTAAAACCGAAAAACAGCCGATCTCAATCGGCAATAGTGGACTTGACTACAAGAGGAAAATTGAGCCGGATTTAAGGAGTTTTACTTCACAAAAGCTCACACAAAAAACCCAAAAACCAGGTTTTTTAAATAAACCTGGTTTCTGAACACCCTAACAATTTGACTTTCCGAAGAATAATTTAGAATTCAGGAATCCGAATCCCGTATGGATTCTGTGCGACAGGATGGAGAATCGAGGTTGAAAGCCCCCGGTTTTAATCGTGAATCGCAAAAAAATATTTCCGTTACCGTGAAACCTCAATTCATGCCTGGGGTATTCTGAATGCAGAATTCTGTCTTTTGACTCCTTCTCATTTCTTCTTTCCAGAATTTTATTTTTCGGCAAGCGTATACTATTTTTTGTTGTCTATAAAATTTTTTGGGATATTTCCCGGTCAGTCTTGGGGGCAGAAACGTAGTTTTTGAACCCCGATACTTCCTTCAAACTCTGAATAATAGTTAAACAACCGGGTTTCTACGCGTGGGAGGGCCTCTAGAAGTACCGTTTTTGTTTTTTTAATAATATGTCATGCGGAAGATACGGAGCCTAGGCATTTCGAGTTATATTTAGATTGTGGAAAATATCTGCGGAAAAAGTTGCAAAATCAGACGCAAATTCTACCCATTGAGTCCTGAATGCACTTGCAGTCAGAAACCCGGTTGCTTCGTAAATATAGCGTCTTCAACCGTTCCGAAAAACCTATGCAGATATTGGCATTCCCAGTCAGCACCCGTACAGCATCGCAACCTGCCGTCAAGCATCTTAACTGACTACTTTCATCTGGTCGTGACACCATGATGTAAACGCCAGCATTATGCACTGTCGAAGGCAATTAAGTAACGAGCGAACAAGTTTATAGCCAAGCGTATCGCTTTCCTAACCAGGGAACGCGAACATTTACCAGGCCAACCTTACTGAGTAATAAAAGTGACAGAATAGCTCACAAATACCCCTCGGAAAATGAGGGGTTGATTTCCAATCTTCTACGCAAATTGACCAGACATAGCACGGATGTGCAGATATTTATTCACACAGCCGTAAACTAAGTTTTTTCTTTCTATAAAGCCAGTTTCTTTACCTAATTTCTGTGATTTATATATTTTACCCATTAAAAAAACATGAAAACCGCCAAAAATTTTCAAAAAAAGTCTAAATTCCTCTCAAAAGCCAGAATCAGCAAACTGACACTCGCTCTGCAAATAGTATTAATAAATATTTACTTTCTGCAAGCCAAAGCCGAAGCTCAAACAATTGTTCCAGCGGCAGACGCAACAGGCACTACCGTCACTCCCGCAGCGCAAAACGGAACTTCCGGGCAGCCAAATCGCTTCGATATTGAAGGCGGAAAATTATCGAGCGATCGACAAAATCTTTTCCACAGCTTTACAGAATTCGGCTTGTCGGAAAATCAGATTGCCAACTTTATATCAAACCCCAACATTCGCAACATTTTAGCAGGCATAGGCGGCGGCAACCCGTCGATTATTAACGGCTTAATTCAAGTAACCGGCGGCAATTCTAACTTGTTTCTGATCAATCCCTCCGGCATCATATTTGGCAACAGTGCCAGCTTAAACGTGCCGGCTTCTTTCACAGCAACCACCGCCACCGCTATTGGATTTGGTTCAAACTCGTTTAACGCTGTCGGTAGCAGCACTTACACATCTCTGACAGGCGCGCCCAATTCCTTTACTTTTGGAGCCGATCGAGCAGGGGCAATTATCAGCACGGCAGACTTAGCAGTCAAGTCAGGGCAGACCTTAACCTTGCTCGGCGGCACCGTTGTCAGCACCGGCAGCCTTTCGGCCCCAGGCGGTCAAATTACCGTAGCATCAGTCTCCGGGACAAATTTAGTGCGCGTCAGGCAGGGAGGCAATTTGCTGAGTTTGGAAATCGAGCGGCCCTCGGAGACGAGCAGCACTAGAACATCCAGCGCGACAGCTTCGACATTGCCGATCGCATCCTTGCCCGAACTGCTCACAGGCATCGGTGAAACGAACGCTACAGGCATCAGCGTCAATGCCAGCGGTGAAGTGGTACTCACGGCCTCTAACCGAGCCGTAGCTGCGGGGGACGTTGCACTAAAAGATGCAAGCGCTCGGGCGATCGAAATTCAAGCAGCCAACACCATTGCAGTCAGCGGAAACCTGACGAGTTCCCAAGGCGGTGCGATCGCCCTAGAAGCTAGCGGCGACATTAGCACTGTCGATCTCGACTCCCACTCGGAAACCACTGCAGGCGGCAACATCACCGTCACCAGCCGTACAGGAAAAGTAGAAACAGGCAATATCAGCGCAGGGTCGATCGACAAAACCAGCAACGCCGGAGACGTTAGTATTGCAGCACCCTCAAGCAGCATCCAAACAGGGTTCATAGACGCCAACTCCGAAGAAAAACAAGGTGGCGAAGTCACCCTCAACGCCCGCAACGATATCGAAGTAACCCATATCAACACCGAAGGCCGAACAGGCGGAGGAGAGATTGACATTACAGCCGGCGCTAATTTCCGAGCCACAGGCACTTTTACAAACGATAACAACTGCTTGTCGCAAGCTTGCAGCATTTCCGCCTCCACTACTGGTAGCGCCAATGGTGGAGATATCACCATTCGCCACGGTGGCGAAGCCTCGAACACTCCTTTCAGCGTCGGGCCAGACTATAACAGAGTCAACGGTACTGCTGGCAGCATTGCCACCGGAGGTCCAAAGAAGGAAAATGTTATTACACAGGGAAGTTATTTCAGCCCCGACCCTCAGATAGTACAGCCGACCCAAATTAACATTACGGCTTCTTCAGTATCGCCAGCACCAGCGCCGACACCCGCGCCCGCACCAGCACCGACACCCGCGCCCGCACCAGCACCGACACCCGCGCCCGCACCAGCACCGACACCAGCACCGACACCAGCGCCCGCACCAGCACCAGCCCCAACTCCCGCGCCAGCCCCAACTCCCGCTCCAACACCAGCGCCCGCACCAGCACCAGCGCCAACTCCCGCACCAGCACTAGCCCCAACACCCGCACCAGCACCAGCCCCAACACCCGCACCAGCACCAGCCCCAACACCCGCACCCGCGCCAACTCCAGCACCAGCGCCAACTCCCGCTCCAACACCCGCGCCAACTCCAGCGCCAGCCCCAACTCCCGCACCAGCACCAGCCCCAACACCCGCGCCAGCGCCAACTCCCGCGCCAGCGCCAACACCCGCTCCAACACCCGCGCCAACTCCAGCACCAGCCCCAACTCCCGCACCAGCACCAGCACCCGCACCCGTACCCGCACCCGTACCCGCACCCGCACCAACTCCCGCACCCGCGCCAACTCCAGCACCAACTCCCGCACCCGCACCAGCACCAGCACCAGCACCCGCACCCGTACCAGCGCCCGCACCAGCACCAGCGCCCGCACCAGCGCCAGCACCCGTACCCGTACCCGCACCAGCGCCGATATCAAATTTGCCGACACCAGTGCCAGCACCAGGGCCAGCACCCGCACCCCTACCCGCACCAGCACCAGGGCCGATATCAAATTTGCCGATCGCACCGACAATTCCTCAAAATCCAGGGCCGATATCAAATTTGCCGATCGCACCGACAATTCCTCAAAATCCAGGGCCGATATCAAATTTGCCGATCGC
>JAUBSN010000040.1:29208-73364 GCA_036704825.1 Microcoleus sp. F8-C3
ACCGACAATTCCTCAAAATCCAGTGGTTGCGCCTGCTGCTGCGCCCATAAATCTCGCACCGATACCGACACAGGTACTCCCAGCCAACCAGTCGCCCAGCACAAATCGTTTATTTTCGCCTAGCTTGCAAGAGCAAAACCAGATATCTAATTCCTTGCAACAGCGCAATTCACCTCCGGCGTCTGGGAATCTTGACGCTTCCAAGTTGCCAACTAACGTCGCTGCCGTTATTTTTCGCGTCGAGGAGAGATTTACCAGGGAGTTTGTCGATTACCTAAATTTGCCATCAACAAATACGATCGCCACCCTAGAAGATGCCCAAAATACCCTTCGCGGTGTCCAACAAGCCACAGGCATCAAACCAGCTCTCATTTATATCAGCTTTGTACCCAAGGGTTCTACAGTCGATCGGCCTGACAGCAGTTCGTCCATCTTGCGCGTAGAACAGCAAATTCAAGCCTCTGACGAACTGGAAATGATGGTGATCGCCCCGGAAGGTGTGCCCGTTCGCCAGCGCGTCCCTGGAACCTCTCGCGCCCAGGTAATGGAAGCTGTTCGGAAATTTCGCGATGAACTGACTAATCCGGTAAAGCGCAAGACTACAAGTTATTTGCCCTTGGCTCAGCAACTTTACCAGTGGATGGTAGCGCCGCTCGAAGCAGAACTGCAAGCCAAAGGCATTGAGAATTTATCTTTTATCTCAGATATGGGGTTGCGATCGATACCGATGGGTGCTCTGCACGACGGCAAAGGCTTTCTGGTAGAGCGTTACAGTGTTGGATCGATGCCGAGTCTGAGTTTGACAGATACCAGCGCCACCAATTTCAAAAATACCCAAGTTCTGGCAATGGGGGCGTCGCAATTTCCAGAGATGAGTCCTTTGCCTGCGGTGAAAATAGAAGTATCGACAATCACGCCGCAGCAGTGGCCGGGTAAGTCTTTCTTGAACGAAGCTTTCACCCTGGCCAATTTGAAATCGCAGCGCCAGCAGCAGCCTTTTGGGATGATTCACTTGGCTACTCACGCCGAATTTCGATCGGGAGATCCCAGCGAATCCTTTATTCAGTTGTGGGATACTAAATTGCGTTTGGATCAGTTGCGGCAAATGAATTGGCACAGCCCGCAAGTTGAAATGTTAGTTTTGAGTGCTTGCAAGACTGCTATGGGCGATCGAGAGGCCGAGTTGGGCTTTGGCGGGTTAGCCGTGCAAGCCGGGGTTAAATCGGCTGTGGCGACTCTCTGGTATGTCAGCGACGAGGGCAGTTTGGGATTGATGTCGGAGTTTTACGGGCAGTTAAAAACTGCTCCGATTAAAGCAGAAGCACTCCGGCAAGCGCAATTAGCGATGCTGCGCCAAGAGGTGCGAATTGAAGGGGGGATGTTGCACACTTCTGTTGGTAATGTGCCGCTACCGCCGGAGTTGGCAAACGTGGAGAGTCAGAATTTCTCTCATCCTTATTATTGGTCTGCTTTTAGAATGATTGGCAATCCTTGGTAATAAGGTTTGTTTTAGTCGATCGACTGTTTGACTTTGCGGGCGATCGACTGTTAGCAAATTTTGCACTATAACTGTCGCATAATCTTCAAGCGACAGTATTATAGTATTATAAAAATCTTGACTTATTGGGAGCGGGAGTATGAGCATTGTTCCACGCGGCATGACAGTCACTGAGGCTTATCGGCTCTATCGGTCAGGTAACTTATTGGTGAACAGAAAGTATCAAAGAAAATTAATTTGGTCGATTGAGGAAAAAGAGAACCTGATGGGAAGCATTTTAAAGGGATACCCAATTCCTTTAATTCTATTGGCTGAACGTCCTTTAATTCATGGTAGCGGCAAGTATGAAATCATAGATGGTATGCAGCGACTTAATGCTATTTGTGGTTTTATTGAAAATTTGTTTTCATTTAATAACAGGTATTTCGATCTTAACGAGTTCTCCTATGCTAAACAATTAGCTGATGAGCAAGTATTTGATACTGTAGAAAATTTTGATACTTTATCTAGAACAGAATGTGCAGACATTTTAGATTATCAGCTTGCAGTAACTATCTATAGCGCAATGGATGAAAGCGACATAACAGAGGTTTTTGGTAGAATAAATTCCGGGGGTAAACATTTAAGTAATCAAGAGAAACGACAAGCAGGTGTAACCACACCATTTGCAGAAGTGGTTCGTACAATTGCTATGAAGTTGCGCGGGGATGATAGTCCGAAAACGCTTCGCCTATTTGATATGCCGCAGGTTAGTATTGATTCCAAACCAAATAATCAAGGGTATGGGATTCAAGCAGAAGACACTTTGTGGTGCAAGCAAGGAATTCTTACAATATCTCAACTGCGTGACAGTAACGATGAAGATATGATCGCAGATATTTCAGCATCGATATTACTTAATGAACCCCTCCCAAGAAGCAGAGAGAGGCTAGATAATCTGTACGATGAAGAGAGTATTTACTTCCACTCTATAGAGAATGCTCTTGCCATTTATGGCTCAAATAGACTAGAAGAAAATATTGTAAAAACTTTCTCCGTTTTGGCAGAAAGTATTGAAACATATAGCCAGGGTAACAAGTGCTTGGTAAATATCGTAAACTCAGGCAGTAGTAATCCAATTCCCCAGGCATTTTATACAATTTTCATGGCTTTTTTTGAATTAGTAATTGAATCAGAGCTTCTACCTGCTAATCCTCAAGGGATTATGGAGGCACTCAAAAATCTTCAAAATAAGTTAGATCTAAGCCATCGCTATGCAAAAATACAAGATCGTAGAAATAATATTAATCAAACCAAGGGATTGATACAAGACTACTTCGCAAAGCAAGATTCATCAACTTCAGGGTACGGTGCAGAGTTGATACAAAATTTCAAAAATTCCTTACTTCGTTCTCGTATAGAAACTGCTAAGTACGAGTGCAAGCAAGGTTTCCTCGATCTGTCACCAACAAGTAGAAAACTAAATGATGGTTTACCCCAGAGACTTGTTGAGACAATTTGCGGAATTGCCAACTCCGATCCCGACACTGATGGATATATTTTCATTGGAGTAGCTGATAAAAAAGAAGATGCAGAAAAAATTAAAATTTTAGATGCAATTAATCCTATTGAAATCAATGATAGATATGTTGTAGGCATTGATAGAGAAGCTAAGGTTTTAGGTAAAACACTAGAGGATCATGTTGGGATATTAATTAATGCAATCAAAAAATCTGCTTTGACAGACCTCTTAAAAACTGATGTTCTGAGGAAAATTGATACTATATTCTACAAGGGATTCTCTGTGATCATCATTAATATTCCATCTCAAAAAGCTGTTTCATTTGTGGGCAAAAAAGCTTTTATAAGAGAAAATTCTTCAACGGTAGAAGCTGAAGGACCAAAACTACTTGCTGTTTTTGAAGGTTTCAAAAAAAGTAGTTGACGAAGATTAGAAAAGTCCGATCGCCCAAAACATCTTCCACCATCCTCAATCAGCTTCTAAATCGCCGGAATCATCCCCGATCGCACCCTTAACATCCTCCCAGCAACAGCGGATGCACCAAAAGAACCATAAAACCCAGGAAGTAGAGGGGGAGTACGTTTGATGTGTTTGTGCGCGTAAATGGCGCGATCGCCCCCTCAAGTGCAATTCCTAACCTCGTATCACTCTCCCTGCGGCAAGTTCTCCAGCCAAACCTCTAAATCCTCGATCGACTGAAAATCTAACAATTCCTCTGCTAGAGTTTCAATTTGCTCGATCGACAAATCAGCAATTCTAGTGGTGATAGATTCCGGTAATGTTCCAACTCGCCGATTTAACAGACGGCGATTTAACTGACGTAAAATCAAGGCTCTTCCTTCTTGTTCGCGGCCTTGGACAATGCCTTGCACAATGCCTTGTTCAATGCCTTGTTCAATGCCTTGTTCGATGCCTTCTTCCTTCGCTTCCCGATAAAACCGAGTTTCCTCAAGCGTAATCCCTAACATCGCCTCTGCCTCCCTTCGGTTCAAATTTGTAAACTTGTAAACCAGTATTGTTGTCAGCATCTCTATTATGGCGCGACTCGCCGCTTCAGATTCCTCCCGCTGCGATCGCGCCAGCAACAATCGCGCCGCTTCCGGCGTACTCGCTTCGTCAATCGTCGTCAACGCCATCAGCGCCACCCCCAGCGGCAACTGTTCAATCTCCCCCAACTCATCCAAATATACGCGATGCACCTGATTGCAGTTCAAAAGCGATCGATACGGATGCGTTTCTGATTGTTCAGTCGATCGAGTAGGATAAATTACTACCGCTTCCCAATCTGTAAATCGCTGACGGTTGCGATAAAAATACAAAAACGACTCACCAAACAATCGCTCATAAAGCAATTCATCCCGCTGAAACTGCACCTCACAGAAATATACAACTCCAGGCTCAGCATCCGGCGGCAAAAACACCCCATCAATTTCAAACTTCGGTTCCTTCACAGCAACCGAGTCAAATCGATATTGTTCCGCATTCGATGGTGACTCTTCCAACAGCTCAAACAGCAGCGTCGGATCTTCTTGAAATAACTTGTAAAATATTGAATCTCGACGCATTAACCCAACATCTCCTCTAGCCAGTACAACTAATCCAACCGTCAGTCGATTTTAGATTTTAGATTTTAGATTTTAGAATTGACTCGCCTTGATAAATCTGAGAGGTTGAGCTTTGGCGTTGCCCTGAGCTTGTCGAAGGGTCTAAAATTTGGGGAGTATCCACAACGATTGTACGTGGCACTATACCCGTTTTTTGGCTGGTTGCAAAAACAGCAAGTCGGTAATCTGCTCAATCAATTCTAAAGGATTCCAGATAGCCTCAGATCGAAAAACATCCTATATTTTCAGTCCTAGACGCACTCCAGACAAAGAAACCGGGTTTTTTACTTAATTTTCGAGTACGAAAAAAGGATTTTCCTAACAAAACCCGGTTTCTGGCCCCCCGTGCGTAAGTCCTAATTTTGTTAATCGCCGATCGAATTTCGCCCATCAGCATTCCGTGTTTCCTTACTTTCAACTCGTCCAACCTCAAGCCGTCAGCCAGAATCAACAAGTGTGACTTGACGGGGTGACACTCGTCTGGTGGGTCAATAGTAGCTTGTTTGATGCGTCCGCACGATCGCCCACTAGCACCTCAACAACCGCCAACCACTCATAATTGCCACAAAAATTCAAAATCCCAAACCCAAAACTGCCCAACCCCAGTACGATCGATCTAGTTAGCAAAAATAAGTAAAAACACTACCGGAGTAATTTTTATGGATCTGGTCGTACTCCAGAACTGGCTGGACAACATCTCCTTTGCCGTTTTGTTCTCCACAATGCTCATTTACTGGGTTGGCGCAGCATTCCCCGGCATTCCCTACCTGTCGGCCCTAGGCACCGCAGGAATGGCCGTCGCCAACCTATCCATCGCCGCTTTACTCGGTTCTCGATGGATAGAAGCCGGCTACTTCCCCTTAAGCAATCTCTACGAATCCCTATTTTTCCTAGTTTGGGGAATCACCGCCATCCACCTAGTCGCGGAAAACATGAGCCGTTCCCGCTTAGTAGGAGTAGCCACATCCCCCGTAGCAATGGCAATATCCGCCTTTGCAGCCCTGACTCTGCCCGCAACCATGCAGTCTGCAGAGCCCCTAGTACCCGCCCTCAAATCAAACTGGCTGATGATGCACGTTAGCGTCATGATGCTCAGTTACTCAACTTTAATGGTAGGAGCGCTACTGGCGATCGCATTTTTGATCGTCACCCGCGGCCAAAAAATCGAACTCACCGGTAGTTCCTTCGGCACCAACAGCAACCGCAACAGCAACTACCGCCTCCAACGCCCTCAAAACCCCGAACCTCAAGTTGCAGAAACCAGCGCCGACAGCGCCTTAGCTTTCAGCGAACCATCTTTCAACTCCAACAACAACGGTTCTGCCACCACCGCAGTCCTCGAATTAGCAACCGTTCAAACCCCATCAACCGCCGCAACTCAAACCGCAGAACTTCTCTCCCCCCAGCGGTTGAATCTAGCAGAAACTCTTGATAACATTAGCTATCGCATCATCGGTTTAGGATTCCCCTTACTGACAGTTGGCATTATTGCCGGTGCCGTTTGGGCTAACGAAGCTTGGGGATCGTACTGGAGTTGGGACCCGAAAGAAACTTGGGCGCTAATTACTTGGTTGGTATTTGCTGCCTACCTGCACGCCCGCATTACTCGCGGGTGGCAGGGAAGACGCCCAGCAATTTTAGCCGCCACAGGTTTTGTGGTAGTTTGGATTTGCTATCTAGGGGTTAATCTGTTAGGCAAAGGCTTACATTCCTACGGTTGGTTTTTCTAATTCCCGATCCACCAACGGGCCACAGAAGAATAGGATAAGTCAAAGAATCGGGATTAATATCATCTCCAGTTGTAAGGTGGGCAATTCCCACCTTACTCAACCAGCGAAATTCTAATAATTAACTCCCTCTTCCTTCTTCCCTTTTTTTACCAGATCCCGATCTCGAAGTCGAAGGGCCTTCTTCCTTCTTCCTTCTTCCCTCCTTGCTCCTGACTCCTGACTCCTGACTCCAATTTCAAGCGGAGGGCTGCTTTCATTGAGATACTCACCTTCCCTCTTCCTTCTTCCTTCTTCCCTCTTCCCTCTGCCTTCATTAAAATAAGGACAATTAATATGGACGAATCGAAAATATTTCCCCAAGAAGACGATGTCGTGTCTGCCCCAACCAGCGCCTTGATGTATCAATGTACATTCAAAGTCAGCGAATTTATGACCATTATACAGTCAAAATTGGTAGACGAAAAATTATTTTCAGGCGGTCTGGATTGCGAGTTATTAAGTGCTGGCAAAGACTGGACTAAAGGAAAACTTAGAATGCGTCTGGAGTTCATTCCGCTCGAACCTGAAATCAAAGAACAAAAAGCCCTTCCTGCCCCAGCCGAAAGATCGGACTCCGTGCAAAACTACGCCGTAGATAGCTCAAACCAAACAGATATAGATGAGCCATTAAAGCAATGTGACTCAACCGAAATAAGTAATCATTTTCCTATTTCTAGGTATCCAGACCGCGACCCCCAAAGTATAGGAATGTGGAGCTAGGAAGGTAAAGACTGAGAAATAGGGAGAGGGGGATGCTTCCCCTTCTTTGCTCAAAATCCATCCGTTAAATCCCGGACACTGCTCGTTTTCTAACTTCTTTCTTTTTGTTTAATGAAAAACTGCTCTCATGGCTGAATCTTCCAATTGGACGCACCTGCACGCTCAAGTGCACAGGACGCTGCTGTACCGACAAATATTGCCATCAAATCAGCGATTGCTAGTAGCAGTATCCGGCGGACAAGATTCTCTGTGTTTAATTAAATTACTGCTAGATTTGCAGCCAAAATGGGGCTGGAATCTAGCGATTGTGCACTGCGATCACCGTTGGCGTTCTGACTCGGAAGCCTCGGCCAATCATGTAGAACAATTAGCTAAAAGCTGGGGAATATCCTACTATTTGGAAACAGCCTCGGACATCCCCAAAACAGAAGCAGCCGCGAGACAGTGGCGGTATCAAGCTTTAACCGAAATTGCGATCGCCCACAACTACCCCTACATTGTTACAGGCCACACAGCCAGCGATCGCGCCGAAACACTCCTCTACAACCTGATTCGCGGCAGCGGCGCCGACGGACTTTCCGCCCTCACCTGGACACGGGATCTCGCCGATTTTCGATTGCCGATTGCCGATTTTAGATTGGGGAATTCCGGCGAAAATCCCAACTCCCAAATACCTGCCGATTTTAAATTGGAAAATCAGGATGAAAATTCCCAATCGAAAATCCCAAATCTCAAATCTAAAATCTATTTAGTTCGTCCCTTGCTCGAAATAACTCGATCGCAAACAGGTCAATTTTGTCAAGAGCAAAAACTACCCATTTGGGAAGACTGTACAAATCAAGACTTGCAATATACGCGCAACCGGATTCGATCGGAATTATTGCCTTATTTGGAAACTCATTTCAACCCAAAAGCCCAACAAGCCCTAGCTCAAACAGCCGAACTCCTCCGCGCCGACGTAGAATATCTCGAACTTGCAGCCAGCGAGTTGCTACAGCGAGCAATGTCTCCCATTGCAGACAATCCGCAGGTGAATTTTCAACTTCCCGTCAAGTTAAATCGCCCGATTTTGCGGGAAGCACCCCTGGCCTTGCAGCGACGGGCAATGCGGCAACTACTGCAACAAATATTGCCCTCGGCGCCCAGCTTTGAAAGCGTAGAAAAACTAACAAGCTTAATAGTAGCGCCCAACCGATCGCAAACCGATCCATTTCTGGGAGGAGCGATCGGTCGAGTCGAACATCCTTCGATAATTTTACATATTAAATTTTAAGCTGCGATCAAACCCGAAATGACTTGCCGCAACTCGGAAACTACCCGATCTTGCTCGTCTCTCGTCTGCTGCACCCGATCGAGTTCCCCTGCCACCGCTTCGAGCTTTTGGCGTAGGGCATTCAAATTGTCCTGCACCGGCTGCAACATTTCTTGATAAACATTCAGCCTGCCCCAGAGTTGCGCCACTGCACCTTTCTGGTTGAACAAATTCTGCTCTAACTGCTTGAGCTCGTAGCGTTTCGCTTCACTTTCCCCATTTTGGCGGTTGACATTTGCCTCCATTTGGGATATCGCTTCCCGCACCTGCTGAATTTCGTTTTCCAGTCTTTGCAATTCTTGGCTTTGCTGCTGCCGCTGAGTATCGAGCTGTGCGACAATCGGCCCCAAATCAATATCTCCTCGCTCTTGTTTTGGAGCATTAGCAGTACCCAGCCGCCGCCACAGCACTCCCTGATGCTGTTTCAAAACATCTTCCCGTTCCTGCAACCGGAGGCGCTGTCCCACCAGAGTTTCGTTTAACATCTGATAACTTTCGAGTTCATCTGCCATTTCATTTTCCAAAGCGAGGCGATCGTACTCGGAAGCCGCTTGAATTTTCTCTTGCAGTTCCTCGATCGTCTCCCGCTGCAGAGTCAACTCCTCCTCTTGATCGTTAACAAACCGGAACACCTTTTCCAAATCCTGTTGCAGGTGTTGCACCAGCCCCTGTAACTCATCAACAGGCATCTTCTCCAAAGCTGACACATCTACTTTCTGCTCCGTACCCGCAGCACCCGAAGCAGATGCGAGCCTGGAAACTTGCTGGTAAAGGTCTTCCACCGCCCGCACCTGCAAAGACACCGACTGAGCCTGGTCTTGCTTAGCGCTGAGGGTACTTTGCTGCCCTTTGAGTTCCGCCCGAGCCCCGGCCAAAGCATCTTGAGATTGATACCACTCTTGCCAGCGGTTTTGGAGGCTCTGATTTTGTCGATCGACCTCTTCTTGTTGCTGTTGAGCTATGCTCTGTTTTTGCTCCAACTCCTGCCAGTGCCGATCCAGAATTGCCTGCTGAGCGCCCACGGCACCAAGAGACTGATTCAGTTGTTCCCGCACCCCTTGGGCCGAAGCAATTGCCCCTCCCAGCTTCTGCATCAACTCCTGAATCCTCTGGGTCTGCTGCTCGTCAATCGCTGCGCCCTGCGGGGCCTCAGACTGCTGCTGGGTCACCCGTTGCTGCTCGCCCCGCAACTGTTCCCAAGCCGTCTCTATTTCTACCCGGCTGCGATCGACTTCTTCTCGCAATCGGTTAGCTTCATCTCGAGTATTTTCAATTTCCGAGCGCTGAGCCTCCAGCCGCTCCAACTCCTCTTCCATTTGAGCCAACTGCTCTTCGCGGGCTTGCATTTCCATTTCCCGGCGATTGAGTTCCTGACTCGAAAACGTCAGAGAAGCCTTCCACTGTTCAATTTCCTCTTCCTTATCCTTAAACTTGTCCTGCAATCGCGAGAAATTTTGCAGAATGCTCACCAACTGGCGGGCCGCCTCCTGAATCCGCTGCACTTGCTTGCTAGCGCTCAACTCAACTAGCACTAGCGTGCCGTCGTTAAACTTATTAGCTTCCTCAACTGGGATCGCGTCATCGCCTGGTACGGCGCTCCAGTTATGTTCGCCCCGCTGACAAGCTAGCAGTTTCAGTTCAGCCTTACCGCCACCGAGACCAAAGCCGCTTCTCTGTTTTTGTACTTCCGCTAGATACAGCACACTAATAGTCCTCTGCTTCGTAAAACCTATCCCAACTTACTTTAAGTTACTTAAAGACCTAAAAGATAAGTGGTGTTTACTTCCTACGCTGTTGGGTAGACGGCTAATCCCAACATAAGTAGGCTATCCCCCTTAAGCCAAAGGTTCTTGACTAAAGATAACACTGCGTGGCATCTTTAGTCAACTTACCTAAAGTAAATAAGTACAGGCAAGTAAGGATAACTTTTTGCCGCTTAAGTCTTACTTTTTGGTATCGTTTGCCCGATCGGGGGATAGCATTTTTTCCTAACTATAGCAGCACTCACGCATAGCACTGCCTCATGGGAGAGCGTCCAGAAAGCACGGCCGCCGCCGGCTTTCTTTCCGAATAACAGAGCAGTATCAATGCCGCTTGATTAAAGACTAGCTCTCACTGCCGGAACTGCCATAGCCCAAACCTCAAAAAAGTCAGTCTGTCAACATTGGTAACAAGTTAAGCTAAAAAAGCATTTGTCAATCAGCAATTACGATCGAGATTTACTCGGATTTTGGGCCCAAAACTGAGATTTGGGCGATCGTGTCGGGGGTGATATTTATACCTACTCCCTCTCAAATCGTGAATTTTCCACTCCCAAAAAAAACAGTTTTTTTGAGTAATATTACTGATTGACAAATGCAATTAAGTTTTAACTTGTCAGCAAGGGTCTGTCAAAAACTTTCTATTGATTGTACCAGGCTTTAGTTGGGGGTCGATCGTGAACCAAGCCCTCGCCGCGGGGGGCAGCGAGGGCCATCCTCCGGCGGACTGGGGATTTGAACCGCGCTGCCTTAGAATAGGGTAATAACGCGAGCCTATGACGCTCGCTGCGGGCGAGCAAAAAGGTCGATCGGCACTGAGGGAATACAAGGTGAAACTCTACACTTAGAGAATGCCTCGAGTTTGGCAGTTTCAGCTTGCGGACTGGTAGCGAGGCCCGGGAGTGGCAGCAAGTATCGCCCTTTCATCAATTCCCAATTGTCACAGCGGCATCAGCGCGTAAATTATTGACGGAAACTAAAGTCAATCTTTGCGCCAGCACACAGTCTTTCCGAGCTCAGACGCCAACGGTTTTAAGGAGGACACTTTAGCTGCATGCAGGGAAATTTGAGTGAAATAGACATCCGCAGCATCCTGCAATTGATTGAGTTAGGTCAGCGAACTGGAGAACTGTTCGTAGAGGCTTACACCTCCACCGGCAGCAGCACGGGTACTCAACCTACCCCGCGCTCCCTTGCAGGACAATCCTGGTATGTCTTCTGCTTCAACGGTCAGATTATTTACGCTACCCAGAGTGCGGGCAGTTTGTTTCGGTTGCGCGACTACCTGCGCCGCTACAAAGCAGATACCGCCCTCGACAAAATCCAAGTTCCCTATATGGCATCTACCAATGCCCCAGAATACGGCTATCTATGGGTCCTGCTAGAAAACCACATCCTCACCCCAGCTCAAGGGCGCAACATCATCCAGAGCATGATCCACGAAACCCTATTTGACTTGCTCAGTCTCCACCAGGGTTCCTTCACTTTTGAAATGGGCCCAGCTTTGGCTCCTCAACTGACCAGCTTAGAAATTAGCTCGCTGCTGGCGAAGATAGTCAAACAGGTGCAGCAGTGGAAGCAGTTTCACCCTCACATTCAGTCGCCCAACCAATGCCCGGTGATTTCAGACGCCTCTGAGCTGCGAGTCGCGCTGCCTGTCAATACCTTTAATACTCTCAGACGCTGGGCCGACGGGCACACTTCGATCCGCCAAATGGCGCGCTACCTCAACCGAGACGTGCTCACTGTCGCTAAGGCGATTTACCCCTTTGTGCAGCAGGGATTGGTGCAAGTATTTTACGAACCCTCTGTTACACCGACCAACAACAAAAAAGAATGGTCGTCCCCAGAAACCAAGGTCAAGAGAGTTGTCTGTATTGACGACGACAATATTATTCGCAAAACAGTCGAGTCAATTTTAAACGAACACGGTTACGAAGCTACTGCGATCGGCAATCCGCTCCAAGCCCTGAGTTTGGTGTTTCAACTCAAACCCGATTTAATTTTGTGTGACATCGCCATGCCGGAACTCGACGGCTACGAAATTTGCGCCATGCTGCGAAATTCTACCGCTTTCCGGCAGACGCCGATCGTTATGCTGACGGGCATCGACGGATTTATCGACCGCGTTAAAGCCCGCATGGCCGGAGCTACAGACTTTTACACGAAACCTTTTGGTGAAAGCGAGTTATTGATGCTGGTAGAAAAATATGTGGGTCCGGGCTACCCTCGGGTCAATCTCTCGGAAAGATTATTAGACCGCTCGCTAGAAGACCATTTAGAAGAAAAGTAACTTTCGCACCTACGCCATGATGGGAGCTTTTTGTACCTGCAATTAGATCGAGTCTCCGCCACCAAGAGAAAGCTGGGGGTACTATTGGCGATCGCACCATAAACTAGAATGTATTAATCCGCGCGCTGGCATAAGGGCGTCGGTAAAACTCTGTTCAATTTCTAGACCCATCTGGGTCTAACACGCTCAAAGTGCAAATATAATATACTTGTTCTCCACTTGCAGCCGCTCCGAAAAACTGATTTACAGAGCTACTTATTGCTAGGTATTTCTGTACAAAGTCAGAGAGTCCAATTCTCAGTCTTAAATGACTCCGTTCATGATTGTCGCGACACCAGCCATGTCAACAACTCCTCGCCAATCCGAGTATCGGTTTAGCATTCATCGCAGAAATTACCCAGAGTTTTACCAATTGAGACGGCGGTGGGAGTACAAAGTTAAGCTTTAGGGGTTTCAATTTAATTGTTCGCAGTCGATTTGAACTAATTTGCAAGCATTGGTGGCGCGAATTTATTGATGGCAGTCAATTATTGACGGAGAAAATTTATTGCCAAGGGCCTCCGGCAGTCGCGCCACTCACTCCTTGGCTGTGTCAAGTTTTCACCGTCGAAGTTTCGCTCGGGTTCTTCTTGAGGGGAAACCTCAACAATTTGCTAGAAATGCAGGTGTCAGAATTATGATTAGCGGTAGCCCAGACTTTATATTACCAGGACTAGGCGTAGATCCGGCTCCGGAATTCCAAGAACTAGAAACTCCCGAAGGCGAGCTGCACCTGCGGTTCTACGTTCCTTCGGGGAACGAGTTCGCACTGCCGGCGACAGGAATTAGAGAGGTACTATCCCCGTCCCCAGACCGCATGACACCGATCCCCAACGTTTCCTCTTTGCTTTTAGGTACGCTAAATATGAGAGGACGAGTGATTTGGGTGGCAGACCTCGGCCAATTTCTGGGAGACCAAACACCTCTGAACACCGATAGACCCGAAATCCCGATCGTGGCTGTGGAAGACCAAGACACGATTTTGGGGCTGGCAGTCGATCGAATTGTGGGGATGGACTGGCTCGACGTAGAGCAACTGCACTCTCAGAACAATGCACCAGACGGCATGATTCCATTTCTGAGGGGAGAATGGATGTTAGGTGCACAAGCGACTAAAGTGCTCCGACTGCTAGATCAAGTGAAAATTCTGCGCTCGGCGCGGTGGGCAGCGTGAAATCGATTTTAGATTTGCGATTTGCGATTTTCGATTGAGGTCTAACCATCAACAGTCACACGACGTGAGGCGCGCATCTAAACATTCAATTCAAGATAAAAAATCTCAAATCTCAAATCTAAAATCTCAAATCCAAAGAGGGCGGCAAATGGCAACAAGTACCAACTTTCAGCAGGACTACCAACGGGCAGAAGCGGCCTACATGGATGGCAATTATTCCGAAGCTGCAGCCCTAGTTTATCAATTAGTAGAAGATTTTCCCGAAGACCCCAGCGCTCGCCTGCTGTGCGGACACATTTACTGCTACGGACTGCAACAGTATGAGGTGGCGCGGGAACAGTATACGGTTGTGCTAGGCCTGAGTGACGACCCAAGTTTGGTGGAACACGCTCACAGCGGAATTACCTACACAGACCAATTTTTATCTGGAGAACTGCAAACGGAAAATTTCGAGGCTTTGTCTGCTGAAACTGAATTAGAATTCTACCCAGACTTATCTCTCGATGAAGGGTTAGAAGACCCGGATTTGGAACTTTTCCAAGGAAATTCACCATCGCTTTCCTATACAAGTCAATCCCCAGACGAAATGGAAAACGAGGACTTGGCAGACTTGGGCATGAGCGGCTTGGGGTGGGAAGTAGAAGACGACGATGGCGCAGGCTTAGTCCCAGAAGATTTAGCCTCAGATTCTAACCCCTTTGGTGGCGACAGCGGCGGAATGGCAGCTTATGCTGAGACCTCCGACTCGTTAGAAATAGACGAGTTTGCCGACTCGGACTTTGGAGACCCTTTTGCCTTAAAAGATGATGGAGGGCTTGATGCTGCTGGCGTGTCTAGCAGCAAAGTGTCTGGGAAAAGCCCGCCTTACTCAGGAGATTCGTTTTCAGAAGCTCCAACTCAGATGCTCAACGGTCAAAGTTTTGCCCCTTCAGAAAGCGGGAATTCCTTTGACTCGAACGAACTCGACTCCCCCATCGGGCCCTCGGACAATTTTGGCGAACCTTTTGGTGCGCTCGATTTGCCAGACGAATTCGACGATAACTCCGACTACGACTACCAATCCCCGCCCCAGAGCGGCCAAAATTACGGTCGTAACAGACCTGAAGCCGAAGCAGAAGATCCCTTTGCCGAGGCGATGCCCTCGTCGGGTTTCGGGTCTTCTCGACCTCAAAACAAACAGCCGAATAACGGGTCGGACTACTCGTCAAACTATTCGCTGGCGGAAGACGAAACGCTGTTGATGGGAGGTGCTGTCCCCAATTCTCAGTCGCCAAGGTCGAGCCGGGGACAATTTAATTCAGTCGATCCAGCCTCCGCCAACAGCAACGGTTACAGCGACTCGGAACCCCCGGCATTTGGCTCTAGAGACAACTTCGAGTTAGATGCTTTTGAAGACGACGCTTTCAGCGATTCTTTCTCTTTCGACGAAAACGAACAAGCAACAGCTTTCGGAGCTTCCGACAAGAACAGCAGCGCCTGGTCGTCAAAAGCTGGGAACGCTCAAGAACACAGCGACTTTTTAGACGAATTTGACGAGTTTGACGATTTTGGCAATTTGCCGGATTTTGATATCTCAGAAGATGCCAGCAGTTCAATATTGACTAGAGGCAACACCAATTTCGGCAACTCGACCAGCGGCATGATGGGAACGACCGGCAGCAGCCTGGACTTTGACAACAGCGATGGCTCAGCAATTCGGGATGACGAAATATTTAGCATAAGCGGCCCGGCTGATGCGTCTGTGCCGACTTTTTCTCCCACCGAAACAGAAGCGCTCGATACTTCGGTAACAGTAGAACAGGGGGGACTGGCTTTCTTGGAAAATGCCCCTTTGTTTACAAAACAGTTGTACACGGCAATCGGGGCGGGACTGGTTTCTCTGGTAGCTGTGGCTTTCGTCACCAACATTGCCTCCTATCAAGCTCTGCGGCAAGACAAACCGGAGGCGATCGTTTACCTGCGCCAAACAGGCTGGGTAATGACCGCAGCAGCAGGCTTTACGAGCTTTTTAACTTCTTGGGGCATCGGCCAGTTGATCGCCAAGCAGGTACGCAAGTCGTCGGATAATTTGCAAGCTCAGTTCGATGCGGTGTCTCAAGGAACTTTGGACGCTCGCGCTACGGTTTACTCGGAAGATGAATTTGGCAAAATGGCTGCTAAATTCAACCACATGGCGAAGGTCATCCAAACTACGATTAGCGATACCAGGCGCAAGTCGGACGAGCAGGAACAGGCAAAAGAAGACTTGCAGCGCCAAGTGATTCGCTTGCTAGACGACGTGGAAGGAGCGGCCCGGGGTGACTTGACGGTGACTGCAGAAGTCACTGCAGACGTTTTGGGTGCTGTTGCTGACTCGTTTAACTTGACAATTCAAAATCTGCGCGAAATTGTCCACCAGGTGAAGCAGGCGGCGCGGGAGGTCAGCAAAGGCGCTACGGATAGTGCCAAGTTTGCGGGCGATTTGTCTTCAGACGCGCTGCGGCAAGCTGAGGAATTGGCGGCAACGCTGAACTCGGTGCAAGTCCTCACCGATGCGATTCAGCGGGTCGCAGAGAGCGCTAGAGAGGCGGAAGAAGTGGCTCGGGGCGCGGCGGCAACGGCTCTCAAAGGAGGCGAGGCTGTGGAGCGAACGGTGGCCGGAATTTTGGAAATTCGCGAAACAGTAGCAGAAACCACGAGAAAAGTCAAGAGGTTGGCGGAAGCTTCTCAAGAAATTTCTAAGATTGTGGCTTTAATTGCGACGATCGCCTCCCGGACGAATTTGTTGGCCCTCAACGCCAGTATAGAGGCGGCGAGAGCTGGGGAAGCGGGCAGGGGTTTCGCGATCGTGGCAGACGAGGTGCGACAACTGGCAGACCGATCGGCTAAGTCTTTGAAAGAAATCGAACAGATCGTGATGCAAATTCAAAGCGAAACCGGCGCGGTAATGACGGCGATGGAAGAAGGGACGCAGCAGGTTATTGAGGGGACAAAATTGGCAGAACAGGCGAAGCGATCGCTTGAAGATATCATTCAAGTAACTAACCGAATTGACGTGTTAGTGCGATCGATTACTGCCGACACTGTAGAGCAAAACGAAACAGCTCGCGCAGTGGCCAGTGTGATGCAGGCTGTCGAATTAACTGCTCAGGAAACGTCCCAAGAAGCGCAGCGAGTTTCGGGTGCTTTGCAAAATTTGGTGGGCGTTGCTCGCGACCTTTTGACATCGGTGGAAAGATTCCGAGTAGAAACAGCAGAAAGGCAGTAATCAATTGTCTAATGCTTTTTTTGCTGGCTGATTTACAAGCACGTTAGTGTGGCAACAATGGCATACAAAAAGCAACCTCGCAGTCTTGAAACCGCTGCGGGGATGCCAATCCAACACCTAAAGGAATTAGGAGTTGCACAGATGGACTACAACATAGTAGAGGTTATTCCTGGTATATTTGGTGAAATACAGCCGGCGGGCTGTATTATCTTTACCCTATCAAAAAACAGCAGGGGCTATGCCAACAAAATACTTCGCATTAACGGTGAATGGAAAACGCTGAATGTTCACCGTTTAGTATTAGAAAATATCTTAGATAGTCCGATTAGACCGGAATACTTTGCTTGCCACACTTGCGATGTCCGCAACTGCATTCATCCCAACCATTTATGGGAAGGTTCTAGACTGGAAAATTCTCAAGATAGGTTTAAAAAAGGACGCATTAAAGATGTAGGAAGTACATCGGCTTCTCAACCTCAAAAACAAGTGCGAGGCATAGAAGTAATTCCAGGCATTCGCGCTGAAATACAGCCGAACGGCTGCCTGATTTGTACCTTGGCTAAAAGAAGTGATGGTTGCGCCATTAAGGGTACTAAAATTAATGGTAAAACAAAAAGTTTCTACGCTCGCAGACTTGTACTGGAACACAAACTGGGACGGCCTGTTAAACCCGGTTATTTTGCGTGTCACAGTTGCGACGATCGCGGTTGTGTCAATCCCGACGACCATTTGTGGGAAGGAACCCCGCCGAATCACTCCCGCGATGCCAAGCGAAAAAAACCGCTTTCCTTTCTTTCCCGGCAAGATATGTCCTAACCGCAAACTCAAACCCGAACAGTTGCGCGAGATTCGCTATCTTTTAAGTAGTGAGGGCATATCGAAAGCAAAAATAGCCAGGACATTTGCGATATCTCGCAGTCAAATTATTCTCTTGGCAAGGGGCGAGATATACAGAGACCTTCTCTAAAACTACTAACACAGACCCAATACAATAACGCTTAAAATCAGGAATAAAACTATGCTGCCGGAGCAACAACAGAGGATAATGGGCTACTTTATTGAGGAGGCAAAAGACCACCTCAATACGATCGAACAAGGCTTGCTGAATCTGCAAACCACGATCGAAGACCCAGAACTGGTCAACGAAGTATTTAGGGCCGCTCACTCTGTCAAAGGAGGAGCAGCAATGCTGGGGCTGACCAGCATTCAGCAAACAGCTCACCGACTAGAAGATAGTTTTAAAGTTTTAAAAGAGTGCAGCGTTAAAGTAGACCAACAGCTAGAGTCCCTGTTTCTGCGAATTTTTGACACGTTGCAAGGACTGTTAGAGCAACTGTCGGGGCCTTTCGGACTGACAGAAGAATTGGGAGAACAAATGGTTCGAGAATTAGAACCTGTATTTGAAGAACTCAACGGGCACTTGGGGGGACTCGTCGGACTCGGAGAACACCGTGCAGACCTCAACAGCGCTCTGTCCGTACTCGAACCAGTTACGGCCCAGATGGGAGTCGGGGCGTTTGCCTCGTCAAGGAGTTTTCCAGATTCGCAGTCGGTTTACGCACCTGATGCCAGAACAGCAGAAAACAGCGCCCTGCAGCTAGTATTTGACTCGGACGTACCCGCGAGGATGCGGGAACTCCTGCAAGAATTTAAACAGCCCGAAGGACCAGAAAGCAGGCGGCAACTCAAAAACATTTGTCGGAACTTGGCTTTGGCCGGGGAAGAATTTGAACTGCCCTGCTGGATAGAATTGATCCAAGCTGTATCCAAAGCGATCGCCAACCCAGAAAATACCTACCGCACCCTAGCCCCAACCGTAATCAAAAACATCAAACAAGCTCAAGAACTGGTAATTTCCGGTCTAGAATCGTCGATCGCACCAAGCGCAAAACTTCTGGCCCTCCAGCCGGCAGTTGCAGTTCCAGAAACAGATTTTGAAGATTTGCTGGCCTTCGCTCAACCGAGTAAATCCGGGACAAACGCGGTTTCTGTTGAAGATGAAGCCTGGGATCTCGCGGGTTCGAGGGATTCCGGGGACGGATCGAACAAGCTGCTGCCGGCTATTTCCGAGCTGAGTATAAACGAACTGTTCGACCAGCTCGACAGCAGCGACAGCAGCGATGACGGCGGCATTCGATCGGTCCATTTCGACGATGCCGCCTTTGCAGAATCGGATCTGGAGACAGGTGCTTTTAGAGGCTCGACCCGCACCGGCCCGGAAGTGGGCGCTGCAGAACTCAACACCCTAGCTGACTTGTTTGACGGCGAGTCCCCGGATCTCGACAGCGCTTGGGAAGAAGAAGAAGACCTCGACCCCGCACAGTCTTCTGGGATATCGGCGGCCCGAATGCTGGGGCTAGACGATGACAGTTCGGGCGACTTTACTGATTTGTTGTTTGACGAATACGGTGCAGAAAATTCGGAAACAAACGCGACCCCCCCGATTGACGACCTGACCAGCTTGTTTGGGGAGGATTTGCTGTTTGGAGAAGAGGCAGAGAACCCGGCAGTAGCTGCCGATCGGAAAAATGGGAGCTCGAACCAGCAGTTAACTCGCAAACAGGTGAAAACGGGTAACGGTAGAGGCGGTTTGGAGCGACAAGAGGACGCGGTGGCCCCAGCCGGGGGACAAGCTGACGAAGATGCTCTCGGTACGCTTTTGGACGAGGTGGCTGCCCAAACTTCAGCAGGCGGTACGGACAACGCTGACTTCGATAACTTGTTCGGCGATTTAGATTTATCCGAGACAGCGGGCGTGCCGGCAGTCTCTTCGGACTATGCCCTGAAGTCTGAGGCTTTGGGCGGGGAATCGAAGCAGCCTGCTGCGGGGGGGGGCAACAACGATTCGGCGGCGGTCGAAGCGCTTGAAGAGCCTGAAATGGATGATTTCGAGTTTCTCTCCGAACTTGGGGAGGATTCGGATTTGAGCGATCTGTTGGGGATTACTTCTAATTTCCTTGCTTCAGAAGACGAAGGTGAGGAAAACGGGGGCGATCGAGATCGAGCAGCAGGCATCGAACAAAATGAGGAAACAGACAACTTTCTTAACATGACATCAAATTCTGATTTAGATATCCCTGCCAATGAAAACTGGCTAGAAGATGCTTTCGGTCTGGAAGACGAGTCTGTGCCACCGCTCAACCAGGAGCTCGACGATACAGATTTAGATGCGCTGTTTGGGGATACGACCTCAAGCGAGATTTCCGAGGACGAACAGACTGTGCGGGATCGGCAACGATCGGCTACTTCCCGAGAAGCCGCAGATTTAGCCGAACTGTTCGGTTCTGTACCCACAGGTACCGAGTATGAGGCAGAAGCCTCGGAACCAGCCGGCGGGGATTGGCTGGGGGACTGGGATTCAGAATTGCCGAGCGCGGATGCGGGATTTGATGAAGGCGACTTGGAGAATTTGTTCGAGAACAACAGTGCGGCCGTTGCCCACCAAAGCTTGGCAAATTCGCCTCTTGTTGAACTTGAAGCTTTGTCCCGCGATCGTCCCGAGTCGGAAATTTCAAACAATGTCGAATCTGATGAAGTCCCAGATTTCGACTTCTTGGAGAATATGTTTTCCGAAGGCACGGTGCTGCAGGGCAATGCTGGATCGGCACCGTCATCGGACGCCGCTGCAGATGTGCAGGAACTGTCTGCCGAACCTCCCAAAGGTGTGTTCGACGAAGTGGGTGCAGATTTGTTCGATCGAGCCCAAACAGATACCGCCGGAAACTCCGAGGGCGAAGATGATTTGTTCGATGCCCTAGAAACCGATTTTTTGAGCGCGGATTTAGAGCCCCTGCCAGCAGAATCCCTCGACGGTATGTTGGAGGGCGATGCTGACTTGTTCTCGGCGATCGAAACCGGCGCCGCTCTCAACAACCAAGAATTAGAAGGTTTTGATGGCTTGTTGGATTCGATCGATGCTGAAGTTCTAGTGACTTCGGAACTCGCTTCCGGCTTGTGGGACGCCTCGGACGAGTCGGCCCAGACCCATTCCTCGGAGTTGGAAGAGGGCTCGCTGGCAGACTTTTTTGCCGAGGGCGAATCAGGCGAAGAAGATGCCGAAGGCAATTTTGACGATTTAGAAGCACTGTTAATTGCAGGGGGTGCAGGAGCCGTCATAGCAGCTTCTGCGATCGCAAATCAGAGTCCGGTAAATACAGAAGTTTTCTCCGATCTCGAAGAACTCCTCAGCGAGAGCGCAACCATACCCGAAATTCACCAGCAACCCGCGACAACTGCCAGTAAATCCCCGCGCCCTGCTGCCGAAGAAACCGACGACGAATTTGGCGATTTGGAAAAACTGCTCGAAGATCCCAAAGACGGCGGCCGCTCCGGGGAAGCCAATATCGGACCCTCCGCGATCGGCAGACCCCGGCGCAACATGCGGGCGGGCGGGTTCGGCGACCAGACAATGCGGGTTCCCATCAAGCAACTGGATAACCTCAGCAATTTGATGGGGGAACTGGTGGTAAACCGCAACAGCTTGGAGCAAGACCAAGAACGGATGCGGCAGTTTTTGGACAATTTGCTGCACCAGGTAACGCTGCTGAGCGACGTGAGCCAGCGGACTCAGGATTTCTACGAGCGGAGTCTGTTGGAGATTGCTTTGCTGGCAAACCGCCAGCAGGGACACCGATCGTCCTGGCGCTCTGAGGATGCGGCCCACACCCGGGAAAGTGCCTGGAGACCGGAGGAAATGGACAGGTTTACTCCTTTCCACAGTTTGGCTCAGGAGATTATCGAGCTGATCGTGCGGGTGCGGGAGTCGGCGGCGGACATTGAGTTTTTGGTGGATGAGGCGGATCAGGTGACTCGCCAACTGCGCCAAGTCACTACTCAACTGCAAGAAGGTTTGACTCGCGCCCGGATGAAGCCGTTTGCGGAGACGACGGACAGGCTGTTCCGGGCGGTGCGGGAAATTGCGATCAAGTGCGGGAAGCAGGCTCAGTTGCAGGTTGAGGGTAAGGATATTTTGATCGACAAGATGATTGTGGATCAGCTTTACGACCCGATGACTCATTTGGTGAACAATGCGATTACTCACGGGATCGAACCGCCAGAGGTGCGTCAGGCGGCCGGGAAGCCGGCAGTGGGCAGGATTACGATTCGGGCTTTCCACCAAGGGAATCAAACGGTGATTTCGGTTTCTGACGACGGGGCCGGAATTGACCCGCAAAAGGTGAAGGCGAAGGCGATCAAGCAGGGTTTGCTGACGGCGGCTCAGGCTCAGAGGATGTCTCGATCGGAAGTTTACGATTTGCTGTTTATGCCCGGTTTCAGCACTCAGGAACAGGCTACGGAATATGCCGGCCGCGGGGTCGGTATGGATGTGGTGCGGACTTGCTTGCAGGAGATTCGGGGGACGGTGGGGATCGATTCAACCATCGGCAAGGGGACTGTGTTTACAATCCGTTTGCCTCTGGTGTTGAGCATTTCTAAGGCTCTGACTTGCATTAGCGATCGAGCCCGCATCGCATTCCCGATGGATGGGGTCGAGGATATGATCGACGTGCCCCGGGATCAGGTGGCGACGGGGGCGGACGGTTTGCCTTGCATTGAGTGGCGGGGTCAAAGCTTGCCGTTCCGGCCGCTGCGGGAGTTGCTGGCTTACAACCGCCATTTGGGCCGCGGCAGCGTTTACGGGTTTAATACTGACGATGACATGATTTCGGTGATCGTGCTGCGGTCTGCTGGCAATTTCTTGGCGGTGCAGGTGGATCAGGTTTCGACGGAACAGGAAATTGTGATCAAACCGTTGGAGGGGCCGGTGCCGAAGCCGATCGGGATCGCTGGGGCCACGGTGCTCGGAGACGGTCGGATCGTGGCGATTGCGGATGTTCTGGAACTGATAGATTTGGCTACCGGCAGGCTGCGGAAGGAAGCTGGCGGTACGCTTTGGGATGAAAGCAATCAAGCTCCTGCCGAGGCAGAAATCGAGAAGACCGAGCCGACTGTGCTGATTGTAGATGATTCGATTACGGTGCGATCGCTCTTGTCGATTACTTTCGAGAAGTCTGGCTATCGTGTAGAAGAAGCTCGCGACGGTAAGGAAGCTTGGGAAAAGATGAAATCCGGTCTGCCTTGCGATATCGTTTTCTGCGATATTGAGATGCCGAGAATGGACGGTTTGGAACTACTTTCTCGGATGCAGAAGGATGCGGTTTTGTGTGAATTGCCGATCGCGATGCTAACTTCTCGCGGTGCTGACAGGCACCGCCAAATGGCTTACAGTTTGGGCGCAAAAGGTTATTTCACTAAGCCTTATTTGGAGGAGCAATTGCTTGATGCTGCTTCTCGGATGTTGAAAGGTGAGGTTGTCGGTGCTCCGGTTGGTGTGTAATGTGTAAATGTGCGTTTATCTGCGGTTAAAAAATGGTAATTTGTTAACCGCAGATGAAAATGAATAGACGCGGATTAACGCAGATAATCTCTAATTTATCTGCGTTAATCTGTGTTCATCTGCCTATATCTGCGGTTAAAAAAGGTAATTTGTTAACCGCAGATGAAAAGGGATGGACGCGGATTCACGCAGATTTAGCTCGCGCTTTGGGTTTTGGTGGTAGGCTGGGAAAGTGGGGTGTAGCGGGAGGGCGATCGGTTATTTATGGATGCTGAAGAACTTTTAGAAAGATACGAAGCAGGACAACGCAACTTTCAAAAAGCAGAGTTAAGTGGGGTAGATATTAAAGGTGCCGACTTGAGCGGGATAGATTTACAGGATGCCAATTTGTCCAGAGCAGAATTGAGTGAAGCAATCCTGACTAAGGTAAACCTTTACAGGGCAAACCTCAGCAGGGCATCTTTAAAAGGTGCGAATTTGAGCAAAGCAACGTATGGTTCACAAAATCTGCGTTGGGCAGACCTCAGCGGTGCTGACTTAAGTGGAGCAAACTTGAGTAGTGCCAATTTGACTAATGCCAATCTAGATCAAGCAAACTTGAGGGGAGCAAATCTAGCCTCTGCTAATCTAACTTTAGCTTCTTTGATTGAGACAAACCTGAGTCTTGCCAATCTGACTGATGCAAATTTGACTGGGGCAAACTTGACTAGCGCAGACTTAGGTCGTGCAGAGTTACGTGGCGTAAAAATTCTACAAACTAATTTTCAAGGAGCTAATTTACAAGAAGTAAATATGCCTAAATTTGGTTTGTCTCACGAGAATCTAGCTGATGCAAATTTGAGTCGATGCGACTTGGAAAACGCACACCTCAACAACGCTAATCTGCAAAGATCAAACCTAGAGCAAGCCAATCTGCAAGGGGCAGATTTGAGGAATGTAAATCTGGAGGGAGCCAATTTGAGCCGGTGCTACTTGGAAAAGGCATACCTCAACAAAGCTAATCTGCAAGGAGCAAATCTAGAACAAGCCAATCTGCACGAAACAAATTTGAGCAATGCAAATCTGGAGGGAGCCAATTTGAAGAAGGCTAACTTGATGAATGCAATAACCTATGGTTGGAATATTAAAAATGCAGACTTCACGGGTGCTATAATGCCCGATGGAGAAATCTACCAGCCTAAAACCTCTGACGCAGAACTCTACCAGCCAGAAACTTCGCAAAAATTATCCCAAACAGTAACATCTATGACGCGCAAAATTATTCGTACTGACAAAGCACCGGCACCCGTGGGCCCTTACAATCAAGCAATCGCCGCTTCGGGCACTATGCTGTTTGTAGCCGGTCAAATTGCGATCGACACTAGACTAAACGATATTGTCTACACCGACGACGTGGCAAAACAAACCGAACAAGTCATGGCAAATCTCCAAGCCATTCTCACAGAAGCCGGCGCTACTTGGTTGGATGTCGTAAAAACTACGGTTTTCCTCAAAGATATGAATGATTTTGCCGCTGTGAATGCGGTTTATGGGAAATATTTTGATGAGAAAACTGCACCGGCACGGGCTTGTGTCGAGGTTTCGCGTTTGCCGAAAGATGTGTTAGTTGAGATTGACTGTATTGCGGTTATTTAACGTGAGTTAAAGTGCTGAGCTGGCAGGACAATCGATCGACCTGCCACGTATATAGCAATCCTCGCATCATTTGTGAATTTATTACTCCCTCCCCTTGGGTTCGGGGAGGGTTGGGGTGGGGTAAAAAACTTACGACTCCTGCAAGGATTGCTATATCGAGTCTGACTCCTCAAGCTGCAATAGTCTCACTACTTCTTCAAATTAGCAGGAGGAGTTTCAGGTACAACCCAGTAGTAGACTGTTCTTTCGCCTACTTTTACTACCTTCTCGGGTTTCCAGTCGCCCATATCGAATTCATGGGACACAATGCGCGTACCTGGTTTTAATTCACTGAGTAATTTGGGGCGCAGTTTTACGTTGAGTTCTGGCAGGAGATAAAGCGTGACAACTGTTGCCTCACTGAAGTCTGTTTGGAATAAATCTTCCTGACGAAACTGGACGCGATCGGTCACGCCAGCCTTTTTGGCGTTCTCGTTAGCTTCTCGAATGCGTTCTGGGCTGATGTCAATACCAATGCCCCGCGCGCCAACCTTTTGAGCGGCTGCAATCACAATCCGACCGTCGCCACTACCTAGGTCGTAAACCACGTCATTGGATTGCACGTTTGCCAGTCGCAGCATTTCGTTCACAACCGGTACAGGGGTTGGAACGTAAACAACATCGGGTTGACGGGTGGGAGCTTGTGTTGTGGGGCTAGGAGTCGCTTGAGTCAGATCGGAAACAGAATTAGTTGGGGATGCGGCAGCCGGAGTTGGAGCCACTGTCTCAAAGTTACGTTGTTCGGTACAGCCGATCGCAGCAAAACTGAGAATGCTAACGCCGACAAAGAATGATTTCCTAATGGTTTTGAGTTGCACGATCGTAAATCTCCAAAAAAAGTTGCTATGTAGTATGACGGACAAAGGGAAGACCCAGTAGAACGACGATGACCCCTGCGATCGCGCCGATGCCTGTATAGACCAGACTGGAATAGAGCAAATAGCCACAAATGGCGCAGAAGACTATGGGAACGATCGGGTAAAGCGGTACGCTAAACGGGCGGAGTCGATGGGGTTCTCGAATGCGTAAAACAATTAACGACAGAGTGCCGATCAAAAAGAAAAACCAGAAGATGGGCGCAGTGTAGTCCACCATTGTTTCAAATCCTTTGCGGGTGAAGGTTCCCAGCCCAATCAGCGTCAGGGCGATCGCACCTTGCAATAAATAAGCGGTTGTCGGTGAACTCGGATGCGGGTGCCAGCGTCCCAACCACCGAAACGCAGACATATCCTGCCCCAGAGCAAAGCTGCTGCGTGCCCCCGTAAAGATGCTGCCGTTGATCGACCCCAGCGTGGCAGTCACAACCAGTAAACTCACAAACGCGGCTCCCGGTTCACCCAGCACTCGCCGCAGTAAATCTGATGCAACGGCTTGAGAGTCGGCCATGCCTGCGATACCCAATCCCCGCAGATATGCCAGATTAATCAGCACGTAAAGTCCTGTAATGATGCCAATGCTCCAGAGGAACGATCGCACAATATTGCGCTGCGGGTTGTGAATTTCGGCAGAAATGTAAGCGGCTTCATTCCAACCCCCATAGGACAGCAGCACGAAGACCAGCGCTAAGCCCCAGTTCGAGGTAGGGGAGGCATTCGAGGAAAGGGACGGGACCGGAGGAGGGGAGGATGCCAGACCAACCACGATCGCCAGCACTAAGCCTAAAACGAGTATCACCGCTAGCCAGTTCTGGAGGCCTTTACTCTGGCGCAGTCCAATGATGTTGAGCATTGTGAGCAGGGCGATTGCGACTGCTGCGTAAATTGCAGGCGAGTACCCACCTAGTGGAAGCAGCTCAGAGGCATAGTCGCCAAACACAAATGCCAGCAGCGCGATCGAGCCAGTCTGAATCACCGTCATGCGCGCCCAGGCAAATAAAACCGCGATCGGTTGCCCAAATGCCCGTTTCAGGTAGTAGTAGTTGCCGCCGACATGGGGATATGCCGTTGCCAATTCGGCGTAGCAAAGTGCCCCCAGCAACGAGACAACACCGCCTATCAGCCAGACTCCTATGACACCACCAACCGTTCCGGTATTAGCAGCGACCAGAGCAGGGGTTTCAAAAATGCCTGCGCCGATTACTAGCCCGACAATCAAGGCGATCGCATCAATTAGAGTAATAGAAGGTTTTGGACTCCCTGTTTGGGGTTCTTTACGTTCCACCAGTGCAGTGTTCTCTAATCTATCCACAGTTTTAGCTTCTCAACGAGTAGAATTTTTAACGACACCCAGGCGTAAAGCAATTTCCGTTTTTCCTAAAAATCCGACGCCCGCTCAGAAGAAGTAGAATTCCTGCGATACCAGAAATTAAAAATAGTTGCTGGAAACGTGAATTGTTCATCCTCAAAAACCTATTTAGGATAGGGCTGACAATCAACGTCTACTCTTAGCATCCACAGCAAATGTGACTCAAAGGTGACAATTCCCACATTTTTCCAATTCATTACTCAGAACAGGTGCCCGTGCTTCAATTGTTTGCAGGATAATCAAACCAGAACGAACCATTGCTTGCACTGTGAGAAGAACATTCTCAATTTTTTGAGGACGATCGATCAGGGTGACAACAACCTGCACAGCAACCGCTTTCTTCGGTTAGGACGCAAGGCGCAAGACAGCCAAATCTCTGGCGCAGAGAGTTTACGAGCGAGCCAGACTTGCGACAAAGGAGCGATCGCCAAGATGCCACAATCCTGAGAGTTGAGGTAGCATCTATCAAATCCGCGTCACTCCTGAAATCAATACACGATCGCTTCGACGATTGCCAACCAGACAGCCGCACAGATAATCCAGAAACAGCACTCAGCCTTAGGCAAGATGAGCAAATCCACAGGATCTTGCACAATAGCAATCATCTTGTTGAACGGTTAGAAGCACTGGATTGCTAGATCGGGGCTCGGTATTGCCGGCAAATTTTCAGATCGAAAGTGATTAAACGACGAGCGATCGTGTCTGCAATAAAAAGTGATTTCAACAAGTGGATAAGCGGTTTTAGCTCTTTTCTTTGATTCACAAAAATTGATGGCAATTGGAGCGTAGCTCAAAAGTAATTAATAGGTAAAAATGCATGAAACGAACAAACATTCTTAAAAGTAGGCTAATGTTAAGCATCATGGGTCTAGTTGGCTGCACTTATCCCCAGGCGCAGGTGCGCGAAACACCGGCTTCTGTCCAAATCAGCAGTGAAACGCAGCAGGCACAAACTAATCAAACCGCCCAGCCAGCCAGTTGCAAATTGGTAGAAGACGGGTTTGGTCCGCAGGGGCAGGTGAGTGTGCGGGTGGAAGAAGTGGTAACAGGGCTGGATGTTCCCTGGGGAATTGCCTTCTTACCAAACCGCGATCTGCTCGTTTCTGAACGATCGGGACGGGTGCGGCTAGTGCAAAATGGCAAGCTTCGCCCCCAAGCGATCGCCACCATCAATGTCAGCGATCGCGGTGAAGGTGGATTGCTGGGCATTGCCGCTCATCCCGATTTTGCCAATAACCGATTCTTTTATGTATATTTCACGGCCAACCAAAATGGCACTCCAGTCAATCGTGTGGAACGCTGGCAGTTGTCCCAGGATGGGGTGAGTGCAACCCGCGATCGCACCATTGTTGACAATATTCCCGTTGCTCAATTCCACAACGGCGGACGCATTCGGTTTGGTCCCGATGGGATGCTTTATATCGGTACCGGAGACGCCAGAGATCCAAACCTTTCTCAGAATGTCAAAAGTCTGGCCGGCAAGATTTTGCGCGTCACCCCTGATGGCCGGGTACCCGCTGACAATCCCTTCCCGGGAAATCCAGTTTATCTCCTGGGGATTCGCAATACTCAAGGGTTTGACTGGGTGAACGCATCTACTCTGTGGGTCAGCGATCACGGCCCCAGTGGCGAGTTAGGGCGATCGGGACACGATAAAGTCAGTGTTGCCCGGGCCGGTGACAATTTGGGCTGGCCCGCTATCTACCGCTGCGAATCGCAGCAAGGATTGGTAACTCCTGCGATCGTGTGGCAGCAGGCATTACCCCCCGGAGGAGCCACCATCTACACAGGCAATGCGATTCCTGAATGGAAAGGCAACCTCATAGTTGCAGGACTGCGGGCAGAGCAATTGCAGCGAATCGTCATCGATCCTCGATCGGGTCAGGTGCAGCAGCATGAAGTGTATTTGCAGGGGCAGCAGGGACGGCTCAGAGAAGCGATTATGGGCCCCGATGGGGAATTGTACGTGACCACCAGTAATTGTGATGGTCGCGGCAGTTGCCCGCCAGAACAGGACAAGATTCTTCGGATTACTCGCTGAGTCTGTTTTTGAACCTGTCACCTTCCGATCGCTTTTGGGCTTCAAATTTAAAACAGGTAGAGAATCACGATCGTTCAAGCGATTGCTTTAACTGTTCTTTGATGAGTTGAATGGGTAATTCTAATTGAATGGCAATCAAAACCGGAATACTCAACAATTTGCCAGAATGGGCAAAGCCTGTACCTTTCCAGATTAAATCAATCGCTATCAAAGATGCTTGTCGGGCCGTCAAAGCAGCAAAACAGGGATTTAAGAAAGACGGTTAAATTCGCAAATGTAGGTTTCGGAGTATAAAAAATACTAAGCTGTCGCGAATTTAAATTGTATGTTCAGGGCGGGCGGAACTCCCACCTACAAGACTTTAATTTTTTTGACATACATTTAAATGCCGCAACAGTTTAAGCAGTCTATTTATGTGCCAAAATCTGCCATGAAAGATTGTGATGTTTACAGTATCATGTTGCAATTGGTAGCAGGCACAACGCTCATTTTGTTGGGAGTTGCTGTTCTCTTTGCCTGGATTCAAACTCGAATTGAGCCGATCGATCTTAGAGAAGACACAATTTCTAGTCCTTCTCATCACAGGCACTAAATCCATGCTTGCGATCGGCGGCACTCGCTCTATTTCCTACTCGCCAATGGTGCAGCAATTTTTCGATCGTATGCTTAGTTCTTAATCCGGTAGCCGATCAGTTTGCGGACATTTGCAAGTGGCATTGCTAATTCTTGGGCGATCGCTGCTTCGACCTGACTGGTTTGAGTTAGTGGAAACTCGTATTCTAGCTTCTTTAAAGTTGAGTCACTGGTGTTGACAAAAATAGTGGTAACACCCAGGCTGCAATCGATTTCTGCATTGATGCTCGAGATTGTTACTGGTAATCTCCGATTTAACTGTCTATCTGCCTGGAGTTTGTGGACAGAGTTATACGGACGGCTGAGAACTTGAGCCGCGATGAAGTTACCTGTAGTCCAGAATAAGGCTGCTACCAAAGGCAGAGGTACCCATAATTCCCAGGCAGCGCGGTGTAGAAGTGGTAGGAAGCGAGGTAAAGCCATTGAAATGTTGGATTTTAGATTTAGATTGCTCGAAATAATCTGGAGAAACTACCAACATTTTAGTTAGCTGCAGATTGGCATAAATCTTACCTCTGATGGAGGCTTTTCCTAAATTTCTTCTCTACCATACATACAATTTGCCAAACAATGGTTAGACGGATGCGAATTCTGCTGGTAGAAGACGATTTAGATCAACTGGAGCCACTTCAAGCTGCTCTCTCTGAGGCAGGACATATTGTGGATGGTGTAGAAGATGGGGCGACTGCCCAGTGGATTTTATCGAAGCGGGACTACGATCTGTTGATCCTGGATTGGTTATTACCTGAAGTCAGTGGCTTAAGCTTATGCCAGCAATACCGCCGTCTGGGAAAAACGGCCCCAGTGTTGCTGTTGACCGCCAAAGATGCGATTGTTGACAAAATTAGCGGTTTAGACGCTGGAGCAGATGATTATCTCATCAAACCTGCCGATGTGTTTGAACTGCTGGCACGGGTGCGGGCATTGGGACGACGATCGCCGCTTTGGAAAGGGGATACTTTACAGGTTGAAGATCTGACTCTACATCTATCAACGCTGACTGTGGAACGGAGAGAGCAAAGTCTGCATTTATCGACTCGCGAATTTCTATTTCTAGAGTATCTGATGCGCCATCCCCGTCAGGTACTCTCCCGCAGCCAAATTGAACAAGCTTTGTGGGAGTGGGGCAGCGAACCGGAGAGTAATGCGATTACTGTCCTAGTGCGTCGTCTGCGGCAGCGATTGCAGATGATAGGTGCTGTCAGTTGGCTAGAAACCGTATATGGTATGGGATATCGCTTGAATCCAGATGTTTAATCGCAGCCGCCGCAATCTTGCCCACTGGTTTACGCTCTCGATGGGGGCTATTCTCATCATTTTTGCAGGGATCATTTACTACCAGCGCTCGGTTAACCGCTTAGAAGAGAGCGATCGACTACTCTACAAAAAAGCAAGAGTCATGGCTGCCAATATTGACTGTGGTTGGCGGCAGGGAAAAGAACACGTCGATCTGAGTAACGTTCCGATTCTTGGGAATTATTCTCCTCCCTCTGACAGTGAAGTTGTTTACGTTCGCTGGTATTCAGCGACTGGACAACTGCAACAGTTTTATGGGGTGCAGCCCTCGGATCGGATAGAGGCGATCGCGGCGTTTCAAACCATTAAGTCTCCCCCCGAGTGGCTGCGACAATTAACCCTTCCGGTTGACTGCAACGGACGCGCGATCGGCTACCTCCAGATTGCCATCCCGTTGACGGATGCTCGGGAAACACTCAGAGAGTTACTGATTGTGATGGTGGTAACAATTCCCTTGACCCTGGGCGCTATTAGTCTAGTAGGTTGGTTTTTAGGCGGGTTGGCAATGCAGCCCATTCAAAACGCCTATGCCCAAATGCAACGATTTACGTCTGATGCTTCCCACGAACTAAGGGCACCGCTGGCCACCATACTCAGCAATGCCCAGGTTGGCTTACTCAGCCCAGTCGATGCCGGCAAGCCTAAGCACTCTCGATTGGAAAAGATTGCTGAAACCGCTAAGTCGATGAATCGGTTGGTTACCGATCTCTTGTTTTTGGCACGACAGGCAGGACATTTAGACCCAAACTCGCTTCAATCGATTCACTTGAATGACCTGTTGAAAGATACGATCGCCGCTGCCTCAATACAGGGTGTTGCCCAGCATTTAAGCCTTCATTTACAACTGCCTGAAGAGAGAGTTATCATCAAAGCCAATTCGGATTTATTAAAACAATCTATCACTAATCTACTCACCAATGCCTGCAAATATACCTTACCTGAAGGAACTGTGTGGCTGCGGTTGTTGACTCAATCTCATCGCATTTTAATTCAAATAGAAGATACGGGAATCGGCATTCCCGATGTAGATTTGCCACACATTTTTGAGCGATTTTACCGAGTTGATGAGGTACGAACGCGGAAGAAAGGCGGCTCGGGATTGGGATTGGCGATCGCCCAGCAAATTGTGGAAGCTCACGGCGGACACCTAACGGTAAGTAGCGAGGTTGGGAAAGGTTCTCTGTTTCAAATAGAACTGCCCCTGTCATAGAAGATATCCTGAAGATTGTCACTCTGGAATCACAGTTGCGATCGATTGGGCAGTTGCGGTTTCAACCGCCGAGGGTAAAGTGCGCGACTGTATGAACTTCCACAGCCGATCGCACTTTTGTCGATCTGTCGCTGTCGCGCACCTACTCCCCAATCAATCTGAAACAAGCAGATTTTATCTCAATTAGCAATGAGCAATTACTCATCACGACTTAGCAATTAGCAATTAGCAATTACTCTACAAGTAATTACCAATTACCAACCGTAAACTATTTATTCAGCGCTTCGCGGGCGGCTACCGCTTCGTCGGGATGAATGTTCAATCGGGTCAAATTAATTCGACCTTTATTGTCAATTTCTCGCACTTTGACAATCACTTCATCGTTCACAGCTAACTCGTCTTCCACTTTGCCAACGCGGTAGTCAGCTAACTGGGAAATGTGAATCATTCCTTCTTTTCCGGGCAAAATTTCCACAAAAGCGCCGATCGGAATAATTCGAGTTACGCGGCCGACATAAACGTCTCCTGCATTTAACTTGCGCGTCATGCCTTGGACAATATTGTAAGCCCGCTGAGCTTTTTCGCTGTCGTTGCCGGCAATTGTCACGGTTCCGTCGTCTTCGATGTCAATTTTGACACCGGTTTCTTCGGTGATGGCTTTGATCGTTTTACCACCTGGCCCAATTACCAAACCGATAAATTCCGGATCGATTTTCAGGGTTAGCAAACGCGGTGCAAACGGCGACATTTCCTTGCGGGGAGTGTCGATGGTTGCCAGCATTCTTTCTAAAATTTGCAGTCTGGCCGGTTTGGCTTGGCGGATGGCATTGGCAATTACATCTAAGGGCAAACCTTTGATTTTCATGTCCATCTGCAAAGCGGTAATGCCGGTGTCGGTACCGGCTACTTTGAAGTCCATGTCGCCCAAAAAGTCTTCAATTGCCTGAATGTCAGTCAAAATTCGGACTTCATCGCCTTCTTTAATTAAGCCCATTGCCGCGCCGCTGACGGGTTGGGAAAGGGGAACGCCTGCATCCATTAAGGCTAGCGTTGAGGCGCAAACTGAACCCATTGAGGTCGAACCGTCGGAAGAAAGGACTTCTGAAACTACGCGAATCACGTAGGGGAAATCTTCTTTGGATGGCAAGACCGGCAGCAAAGCGCGTTCTGCCAGGGCTCCGTGACCGATTTCTCGGCGTCCGGGCGATCGCATCGGCTTGGTTTCTCCTACCGAAAACGGCGGGAAATTGTAGTGATGCAGGTAGCGTTTGTCTTGCTGCGGGTGCAAGTCGTCTCCTAAGTCTTGGGCGTCGCCTGGGGTTCCCAGGGTAGCTGCAGACAAGACTTGAGTCAACCCGCGATTAAACAACCCGCTGCCGTGTACTCGCGACGGCAGCACCCCTACGCGACAAGAAACGGGTCGCACCTCGTCTAGCTTGCGACCGTCTACACGGACGCCATCATCGAGGATTTGCTGGCGCATGATTTTTTTGGTAACATCTTTGAAAACGTTGCCGATCGCCTTGGTGTTGGCGGTGGCCGCTAGTTTTACCGGGTCTTCTTCCGGGAGTTCGGCGATCGCAGCTTCGACTGCATTTGCCTTAACTTCGTCCAATGCTGCATTCCGTATTGTTTTGTCTGTTTCAAATCTTGACAAAATGGTGCGGATGGGTTCTCGGGCGCGATCGCGAATAAAGTTTTCCAGGGCAGAATCTAAGGATGGCCGTTCCTCTACCACCAAATCGATGCCCAATTCCGCCATAATTTCGCGCTGGGCTTGAATCAAGTCACAGGCTGCTTCGTAGCCGAAGTCGATCGCTTCGATGATATCCTGTTCCGGCAATTGGTTAGCGCCGGCTTCCACCATGATTACTCCCTCAGGAGAACCGGCTACCACCAGATCCAACTCGCCTTCTTTGATTTCGCTGTAGGTGGGGTTGATGATGAAATCGTCCCCTACCAAACCGACTCGCACCGCCGCCATCGGCCCGTAAAACGGCATTTTCCCCAGCAGTATGGCCACCGAAGCCCCCGTCACCGCCAAAACGTCCGGCGGCACTTGTTCGTCCATCGAAACCGTTGTGGCTACAACTTGAATGTCATCTCGCAGCCAGCTTGGAAATAGCGGTCGCAGGGGTCGATCGATCAAACGGCCAGTCAAAGTCACTTTTTCTGGGGGACGCCCTTCCCTTCGCAAAAATCCACCGGGAATTTTACCGCCAGCGTAGAGTCTCTCTTCGTAATCCACCAACAGGGGCAGGAAATCAATTCCTTCTCTCCCCGCAGATCGAGTCGCCGTCACTAAAACCGCCGTGTCACCCGACTGAATCAAAACTGCACCGCCTGCTTGAGGCGCTAGTAAACCAATCTTCAGTCTAATATCCCGTCCATCGAAGGATATCGACTTGTCTATCTCTACCATGTAGCACTGCTTCCTTATCTACCACATTCTTTCTCTGTCGGGATCGTAACATTACCACAGGAGGTTTGAGAGTCCGACGCCAAAACACAGGGATAATCGCCTCGCGATCGACTGTCTGTGTCTCGATTCTAAGCATTTATACTCGATAATTATTTTTTGCAGTCTGGGGTCGATTCTCCCGTCGATCGCCCGCTAAACGCCTTCCATAGATGGTACGATGAATTTTCGTTTGGGAATTGGGAAGTTGAAGGAAGAAGGAAGAAGGAAGAAGGAAGAAGTAAGAAGCATTTAGTTATCTAGGACAGGGAAGAAGCGGTAAAATCCGCACGGCTCACCTACATATACAGGTTCTACCTAATTCCTATCTGGCTCGAAATATCCTTTGTTTGTTTAAATTTTTATTCATAAATCCCATATAAATGCTGTAGTAAACCTCGCACTAAACTACAAATATCAGGGTAAAAAAAAATGACCATTTTACACGGCAGTTGGCTCTTAGATAGTGAAAAAAGTTGCTTGTTTATTTGGGGAGAAACTTGGCGAAAAATAGGTGAAATTGAAACCATAGAATCGGGGATAAAGTTACCGCATCCCTTAGCAATGACCGAATCGGAATTTAAGAATTTCCTAAATTCCTTGCAGCAGTCTGGAAAACTCAACTGGCAATTACCGGAAACCGCAGAAACTCCCAAGGAAACAAGCAAAAAAACTCGGCGATCGCCCAAAACTCAAAGCGCCACAGAAATTCCCGCGCCCGACTCCTCAATTAAAAGGGAAATTCGGACGATCGCACTTCCCACCCAAATCTCAAAATCGAACGCAAATCTGATGCCGCAGCACTCAGCAGCAGCACTCTCAGAACCTGCCAAAACCGAGGAAATTTACCTTTATCCCTGGCAAGTCGAGGGTTTTTGTCTCAACCCTCAAGCAGCTTTTGTTTTCTTGCAATCACTACCGCTTAACAGCACGGAACTAGACTCATTTGTCGGCTCAGATTTGCGTTTTTGGTCTCATATTGCTAGGTGGAGTTTGGATTTGTTGGCAAGATGCAAATTTTTGCCGGGATTGGAGAAACAGCCGGACGGTTCTGCTATTGCCAAATGGCAACCTTTGTTAGATAGTTCTACAGATACACTCCGCCTCGCCACTTTTGTCAAGCAAATGCCGACGGCTTGCCGAACATATCAGAAGAAGGAAGAAGGAAGAAGGAAGAAGGAAGAAGGAAGAGGGAAGAAGGAAGAAGGAAGAGGGGAAAAAGAAGAAACATCCAGTCAATTACCTTTAGCGGTGGATTTGCCGATGGGGGCGGAGGAATTGGTGTTAGGCTTTTTGAGTAGTATTGTAGATAGCCAAGTGCGATCTGCTGGTAGCTCTACTTTAGACATCAAAACAGTTTCTCCTGTCCGCGAGTGGCTGCAAGCTTTGCAGCAGGAATCTGGGATTGTGCAAGTAGAAACAGCAGCCTTGGAAAACTTGGCAACCAAGCTGAATGCTTGGACTGCACCGCTGCAAAACCAATTATCTCAACAAAGTCAATTTCGCACTTGCTTTCAACTCATACCGCCAGCGCCCGGTAAAGCCAACTGGAGTTTAAATTATTGCTTGCAAGCAGCAGATGACGCCGAATTTTTGGTGGACGCGACAACTATTTGGAACAACTCTGTCGAGCGTTTGGCTTATGCGGGGCGGACAATAGAATTGCCTCAAGAAACTTTGCTCAGCGGCTTGGGTTTAGCCTCGAAACTTTATCCGTTAATTGAACCGAGTTTGCAAGCACAGCGGCCTCAATCTTGCCAATTAAATCCGCTGCAAGCTTACGAGTTTATTAAGTCTGTAGCTTGGCGGTTTGCTGATAGCGGGTTGGGCGTGGTTTTGCCGCCGAGTTTGACAAAGACGGATGGTTGGGCGAGTCGTTTGGGTTTGAGCATTCAAGCGGAAACTCCGAAAGTGACTCCGGCTAAAGGGGGGTTGGGATTGCAAAGTCTGCTAAATTTTAAGTGGGAATTGACGATCGGCGGACAGCGCATTTCTAAGGCAGAATTTGACAGATTGATCGCGTTGAATTCGCCTTTGGTGGAAATTAACGGCGAGTGGGTGGAGTTGCGCGCGCCGGATGTGAAAGCGGCTCAAACTTTTTTTGCCAGCCGCAAGGAGCAAATGACTCTTTCTTTGGAGGATGCTTTGCGTTTGGCGTCGGGCGATTCTCAGACGATCGAAAAATTGCCTGTGGTGAATTTTGAGGCTACGGGTCAACTTCAGGAATTGTTGAATACTTTGAGCGATAATCAAGCGGTAAGTGCGATCGCAACTCCGGCTAGTTTCCGAGGACAATTGCGGCCTTATCAAGCCCTAGGAGCAGGTTGGTTGGCATTCTTAGAACGCTGGGGTTTAGGTGCTTGTCTCGCGGACGATATGGGATTAGGCAAGACGATCCAGTTAATCACTTTTCTCCTGCATTTACAAGAACAAGATGCCCTAGAAGCGCCAACATTACTGGTTTGTCCGACATCAGTATTGGGCAACTGGGAGCGCGAAGTCAAGAAATTTGGCCCGACGCTAAAACTGTTAGTTCACCACGGAGACAAACGCGCTAAAGGCAAAGCATTTGCGGCTGAAATTAAACGAAAGGATTTAATAATTACCAGTTACGCGCTGGTGTTTCGCGATGCGAAGGAATTTCAAGGCGTTAAATGGCAAGGATTGGTTTTAGATGAAGCGCAAAATATTAAAAATTCCGAGGCGAAGCAGTCCCAAGCGGTGCGGCAAATCGAGGCATCTTTTAGAATTGCGCTGACGGGAACTCCGGTGGAAAATAGACTGCAAGAATTGTGGTCAATTTTGGAGTTTCTCAATCCTGGCTATTTGGGACCGCGCAATTTCTTTCAGCGGCGATTTGCAATTCCGATCGAGAAATACGGAGATAGGGAATCTTTGCAGAGTTTGCGATCGCTCGTTCGGCCTTTCATCCTCCGCCGCCTGAAAACTGACAAAGAAATCATCCAAGATTTGCCCGAAAAACAGGAGATGACTGTATTTTGCGGGCTGGCAGCTCAACAGGCGGTATTATATCAGAAAATCGTCGAAGAGTCAATAACTGAATTAGAGTCAGCCGAAGGCATTCAGCGCCGGGGAATGATTCTGGCTTTGCTGGTAAAACTCAAGCAACTTTGCAACCATCCAGTTCTTGTGAAAGCAGAAGCTAAGCCGAAAGAATTGGAGATTAAGAGTCAGGAATCGGGGAAATTGAAGCGGTTGGTGGAAATGTTAGAAGAGGTGCTTGCTGAGGGCGATCGGGCTTTGATTTTTACTCAATTTGCCGAATGGGGAAAACTCCTCAAACCGCATCTAGAACAGCATTTAGGGCGAGAAGTTTTGTTTTTGTACGGCGGAGTTCGGCAACAGCAGCGGGAAGAAATGATCGATCGCTTCCAGCACGACCCCCAAGGCCCGCCGATTATGATATTATCCTTAAAAGCTGGCGGCACAGGTTTGAACTTAACCAGAGCAACCCACGTTTTCCACTATGACAGATGGTGGAATCCCGCAGTAGAAAATCAGGCAACTGACCGCGTATTTCGCATCGGTCAAACCCGCAACGTGCAAGTCCACAAATTTGTTTGTACTGGTACGTTAGAGGAGAAAATACACGATATGATTGAAAGCAAAAAAGCTCTAGCCGAACAAGTTGTCAGCGCCGGCGAAAACTGGCTCACCGAACTCGATACAGACCAACTTCGCAATTTACTAATTCTCGATCGCAATGCTATTATAGAAACAGAAGAAGAATAATGTGTTTAATTTTCTTCGGTTTTTCGTGAGGACTTTAGGAATGAGAATTAAATAAAATCGACTTTTCATGTTTGTTGTGGGATGGGCGTCCCGCCCATCCCACAAGAAGAAAAAAGGGAAATTATTTAATTGACGATCCTTAGATAACTAAAGCTTTCTTCCTCCTTCCTTCTTCCTCCTTCCTTCTTCCTCTTTCCTTCTTCCTCTTTCCTTCTTCCTCTTTCCTTCTTCCTTATTCCTTCTTCCCTCGGCTTATGATTGACAGAGAATGGTGGACACAACAGTGGTTAGATTTAATCAATACCTACCGCTTCAAAAAGCGCTTAGAACGCGGCTGGCAATACGCGCGCGAGGGAAAAGTTCTCAGCATTAACTTCGCCAACCAAGAAGTAATCGCCGTAGTTCAAGGAACAGATCCCAAACCCTATCAAGTTTCTTTAGGACTCGATACATTGACTGATGAAGATTGGGATTACGTGATTGAAAATATGTCGCAAAGAGCAGTTTTTTCAGCTAAACTACTAGCAGGAGAAATGCCGCACAATATTGAAGATGTATTTGCAGCAGCGGGCAAAACGCTATTTCCGTTAAGCTTGTCAGATATTCGATCGCGCTGTAGCTGTCCTGACCCCAAAAACCCTTGCAAACACATCAGTGCAGTATACTACTTATTGGGCGATCGCTTCAGCGAAGACCCTTTCGTACTCTTTCAATTGCGAGGGCGAACAAAAGAGCAAATCTTGACAGCACTCCGTCAAAGACGAGGTACGCAAGGAGAGGAAAATTCCCAACTCAACTCCGGGGAAAATTCCCCCGCTGCGAATTCTAAATTGCCGAAGGTCGATCGCTTTTGGGAATACAATCAGCAGCTAGAACCATCTCTAGTAGTAATTGTACCCCCACCGAGCAGCGAAACAGTATTAGATATCTTAGGCCCGATTCCCCTTACCGCTGACGGAAAAGGAACCGCTGGCAAATCATCGCCCGCATCTGAGGCGCTAAAACAGCATTTTGCCAAAATTTACCAAGCAGTTAGCCAGCAAGCAGTTTTAGCAGCACTAAAACGGGGCGAAGGAGATTAACTTTTTTTTGTTGGGCTATAGCCCTTGAGGCTACAATTTCTAATTGCGTTTAGCAGTAGAAGGCGGGTTTGTGAAGCGCAACCAAGTTGCCAAAGTGGCTACGGCGAAGACTGAAGCAAAGCTAAAAGTTAAGAAAGTCTCAAATGCTGACATAAGGCTGTTCCAATTGGGTGAACTAAGGAATCTTGCTACTAATTTTTATATCAGCATCGATCGAGCTTTTCAACCGATCGCGCACAAAGTTTTTAATGCTTAACGCTTTGTAATATTCCATAAAACAACATTACAATCTTTTCATATTATTGATAACTCCGATTAATTCCTGGGGGCGTTCGATCAAAAAATCGGGATTGTGTGCCGCCAAAGCTGACCGAGAATTAAAACCCCAAGCGACAGCAATTACTTTAATTTTAGTTTTTTTAGCTGCTTCTATATCTCTAATCTCATCTCCTACATAAACGACTTGTTCGGGATGAATTTTTTGTTTATTTAACCACCGATTAATTACTTTATGTTTTCCAAAAGTTGTTCCTGAATAAATAAAATTAAAGGTATCTTGTAACCCATTTTTTTCAAGCGAATCCAAAACATTGTCTCTAGAATTAGAGGTAATAATACCCAGTTGAAAACCGCTGTTTTTTAATTCTAACAAAACTTCTTTAATCCCGCCAAATAAATGAATATTCGGAATTTCACTCCGCAACTCTGCTTTCAGCTTCCTAATTAGCAGCGGGAATTTGAAGATGGAAATTCCTGAATACATCAGAATTTGCCAAGAATTTAAATTGCTAAGTTGAGCCAGTTCCTCTTTTGTTGCCGACTTAAAGCCCAATTCAACTGACAAACGGTTGGTTATGCTCAGTAGAATATCAATCGTATCTGCTAACGTACCGTCAAAATCAAAAATAATTACTTTGGTCATTGGACAATAGCAAATAAGGAACTGTGAATCATACCATTTTAGATTTTAGATTTTAGATTTTAGATCGTTGGTAACAAGTTAAGCTAAGAAAGCCTTTGTCAATCAGCAATTATGCTCGAAATTTACTCGGATTTTGGGCCCAAAACTGAGATTTGGGCGATCGTGCGATCGTGCCGAGGGTCATATTTATACCTACTCCCTCTCAAATCGTAAATTTTCCACTCCTCAAACAGCAGTTTTTTTGAGTAATATTACTGATTGACAAATGCAATTAAGTCTTAAATTGTCACAAATGATTTTAGATAGAAATGATTTACTCCATAATGTATGGGTTTTTGGTGCGCCGACCGGGCACCCTACGGCTATTATGTATAGGGTAAGGTACTCATCAGCGCACCCGAAGGGCGAACATCTCAACTTTTAATGATTAATTTGATTTGCTTTCGCATTTCGCCGCAGCATTTCGGGTTTAATGCGCCGCAGGGCCGAAGCTGTAAATCGGCGGTTCCATTCTTCGTCGGAGATGTCGGCTAATTCTGCAAGTTTCGGCGCTATGTTTTCAGGATAAGGCTCAAAGTTGGCAACATCAGTTGGTTTAGCAAATCGCTGATTCCAAGGACAAACATCCTGACAAATATCGCAACCTGCTACCCAACCTTGTAAATTAGATGCAATTTCGTCCGGCAATGTTTCGGCTCGATTCTCGATCGTGTGATAAGCTATACACCGATCGGCATTCACCACAAAAGGCTCAGTAATTGCCCCCGTCGGACACGCCTCAATACAGCGAGTGCAAGTACCGCAATGTTCCGTATGGGCAGCATCCGGCGCTAACTCCAAATTAGTCAAGATTTCGCCCAAAAACACCCAAGAACCGTATTCGCGCGAAATTACGTTACCATTTTTGGCAATCCAGCCAATCCCCGCCCGCTGCGCCCACACCTTGTCCTGAATCGGCCCGGTATCAGCATAATACCGCGCTTCAATTCCCTCGCCTGGCGATCGCAGCCAATTTGCCAAAACCTTCAGTTTTTTGTGCAGAATTTTGTGGTAATCTAGTCCCCAGCCGTAGCGGGAGACTTTAGCATATTCGGAACCGCCCGGGCGTTGGTGAGGCGTGTAGTAATTGATGGCGACACATATTAAGGACTTCACCTCTGGCATTGAAGCGCGAATATCCTGCCGCTTCGGGTTAGCCATCCATGCCATATCCGCCTGATAACCTTTATCCAACCATGCCTGCAACCTTTGTGCCTCCTTGTCAGTACCCTCGTCTACCAAGGCTATCCCGACTTTGTGAAATCCCAACTCCAGGGCTTTTTGCTTCACCAAAATGCTGCTAATTGGCGCTTTCATTTGACACCAGGCAAATATTTACCTTTTGTATTGACTCTTTTTATTTTATATGATAAGCAAAGCGATTTTAAAGATCGGCTTCGTGAATCAACTAATTCGGCGCACCGTCTAGTGACGCCGATCGCAATTTACCCAACATTTGATTATAGTTTTATAACTCAGCTATATGTAATTTATATTTGCTAAAGTTAACAAAACGTTACATGATTTTAATAAAGGCAGCTTGAGAGTCCCTAACTCAAGTACCTCACTAAAACTACAAATCTCACAAAATAAACATGGCAGTTAGTATTCAATCAGCTCAATCTATTTTTTCCAACACCGAGGTGGCGAGCATTGTTCCGGCTACCACCGAAGCGTTCTACAAACTCAGCGTAGAAGACCAACTGGCACTGCTCTGGTATGCCTACACCGAAATGGGTGTTTCCATCACCGCAGCAGCACCCGGAGTAGCCAGCATGACGCTTGTCGAAGGCGTCCTCAACGACATTAAGCAGATGTCGCCGGCTGAGCAAAGCAAAACCATGTTTGACCTAGCCAGCAACGCGGACACTCCCATCGGGCGGATTTACACTTCCTTGCGCGTCAACACCAAACTCGGTTTCTGGTACGAGTTGGGACAGTTGATGAAACAGGGTATTGTCGCTCCGATCCCCGCTGGCTATCAACTGTCTCCCGAAGCCACCGCAGTTCTAGAAACCATCAAGAAACTAGATCCGGGCCAGCAAATTACCGTACTTCGCAATACCGTAGTTCACATGGGCTACGACCCCGATTTCAGCCAAGAGTACGCCAAACGCTCGGCCCCCCGCAGCACTCCCACCGCTCTAGAAGAGCGGGTGAAAACCAAAATTGAGGGTATCACCGAGCAGACTGTGCTCAACTATATCGACTACATGAACGCCTTCGACTTCACCCCAGCCGTCGGTTTATTTGCTGAAGAAGGTGCCCTGCAACCGCCTTTCCAAAAGCCGATCGTCGGTCGCGAAGCTATCCTCAACTATATGCGGGAAGAGTGCGTCGGACTGAAAATGATGCCCGAGCGAGGCGTATCGGAACCCGCAGAAGATGGCTACCGCCAAGTGAAAGTCACCGGCAAAGTCGAAACTCCCTGGTTCGGATCGAATGTGGGAATGAACATTGCGTGGCGGTTTTTGCTCGATCCTCAAGGTCAAATTTTCTTTGTGGCGATCGACTTGTTGGCATCTCCTAAAGAATTGCTCAATTTGATGCGCAAATAGGATATTCTGGTTCGGTCAGTCAAATAGACTCTACAAAAACCCAGATGCCAGCAGGTGTCTGGGTTTATATCATTTGAGATTTGAGATTTGAGATTTGAGATTTGAGATTTGAGATTTGAGATTTGAGATTCAAGAATTGAAGGATTGGAAATGACTGATGGCATCTGGGTTTGCAGCTTGCTTGCACTTGCATTTTTTGCAAGTAGTATTGATTTTTGTCGGATCGCTCCCAAAGTTGCGATCGACGCTCTCCGGTTCCTCCTTTTTTCGGAGAATTATTTTCCTGCCCCTACTTATATCTTTTGAGGGATTTGCTGCGACAAAGAGAATGATTACAGTATACTCATTCATCTAAAATCACTTCTTTTATGACCGCAACAACTAGACCTATTATAACTAGCTCTATAAAGATTGCCGACATCACAAACCCAGCGGTACAGCGATATTTTGAAACTTTAAACGCGGGCGATTTTGACGCGACGGCTAATTTGTTTGCTGAGGACGGGGTTCTGCACGCGCCGTTCGAGGAGCCAATTATCGGTAAAAGCTCGATCGCAGCTTATCTAAAAACAGAAGCGCGAGGAATGCAGCTCCAACCGCAGCAAGGTGTCAGCAAAATTTTAGAAGATGGCAAAGTTGAAATTCAGGTTAGCGGCCGAGTGCAAACATCCGTATTTGGTATTAATGTCGGATGGCGGTTCGTGTTCAATTCTCACCAACAAATACTTTCTGTCACCGTCAAGTTGTTAGCTTCTCCCCAAGAATTACTAAATCTGCGGTCGCATAAGAAATTTGATGTTTGATAAGCTGTTTCACATTTAAATTGTCTATTTTGGTTTGATATTATGTCCGGTCGATTACCCCTAATACGGTAGGGGTTCCCCTAGCGAAAAATATCTGCCAATAACCCTCTTGTGTCACTTTCGGTAGAGATTATTATCCTACTCCTATTCTAATTAAAGTAGGGTGCGTCGCCGCCAGAATTCTGATTG
>JAUBSN010000041.1:0-71679 GCA_036704825.1 Microcoleus sp. F8-C3
AATTCCGGCACTGTCTTCTCCATGTGCCTCACCTTATCAGATTTTTTGGGTTTTTGCTACCCCCGTGAACTTCTACCCAAAATCGAGGTAGCTTGCGGCGTCACCATCCCCAGCAGCGTTCCCAATATCCCCAGCCCGAAAGCAACGATCGTGTCTTTTTCGTAGCCCTTTGTTCCGAACCGAAACAGTTCCGCAGCGTTGCGAACTAATAGTGGCAGGGGTCGGTAAAACATGATAGTTTCTGACGACAACTCTTGGGCGATTGCTTTAGTTACCCGTTTGCGAGTGCGATCGATCGGATCGAACAAAGTATAGCGAGAGCCCTTACCGAACAGCAAAGCTACCGGACGGTTTTATCACTTTGTATAAGCAAGCAGCGGGCCGCAGTTTTGCCGCCACCAATCCCCAGCCAGGAGGACGCGACGGGTGCGAAATTGGGACGATCGCGCGATCGCCTCCATCGGATCTTTAACCCGGCCCAAATCTTCCGAACCCGCCGGAGGATTGACAGTTATACCTTGTGCCTTGCCTACAGCCCCAGCAGCGATTAAAAGCGGCGTTCCTTCCTCAGACAACTCAGTTTTCCGGGGATGCAGCACCTCGGTTAACTCTCCCAAAGCTGTCTGAGTTACTTGGCGGTTTAGCTGTTCGCGCTGCTGAAATCGGTTGAATTCCTCTGCTTGTTTCTGGGAAATTAGTAAATCCAAACAGCCGGAGAAATACTCCTGCTGCAAACCCAAACTTGCCTGCTGCCGATCGGCATTTTGCATTTGTGCTGTGGAAAAAGTTTGCACCTCAACTTTCCCGGAAGCCACCAGCAACATCTTCCCAGCCAGGGGAAACGCTGGGGAAGCCGCATTTAACTGCAATTCTCCAACACTTGCCTCGCCCGTTAGCGAAGCCCTCGAAGAGGATCGCACTTGCACCCAGACAACTGTTCCCGGGGGCGATCGCAGCAGTTGGCCTGTTTCCAGCGATAGATACTGCCAAGCTGATGCTGAAACCACTGTTTCCGGCGAAACGATTTCCTCGCGCGATCGGGCGATTTCTCCCAAACGCTGCATCCAGCCATCCAAAAGTGATCTCGCGTTGCCCTCACCAGCAGCAACTAAAGCGCAAAAATCTGCGATCGCGATCGGTTCCAGTTCCGTTTCGGCGATCGCGATCGCCAGCAGTCCCCAACCTGGTTTTGAATTTTCTCCCCCCCCTTCTGCTTCTCCCCCCCTTAGCAAGGGGGGGCTGGCAGGGTGGATTAATTGTCAAAAGAGTAAACCAGTGGGGCAAGGCTATTTGCTGACGAGCACGCGCCAGATTTAATTGGTTTGTCTTGATGAGATAAACCGAAAAGTAATTCGCTAACATATTCAAGTTGATTGGCCATAAATCTTAAAGCTTCAGGAAGTGTATTTGTACCGAGCATCCGAGCTAGAGATAGTAAAAATTGTCTGACCTGGGCCCAGTTCGCAGGTGCATTGCCACCGGAAATGGATGCAGTTATCCTCATTTAACGTCACATCTTTAACCCAATGCAGCCGATTCTCTATTAACCAATGTCCTCGAATTGCCGACGCAAATTGGCTTGCCGACCAATCCTTACTACTTAAATAATAATGCGTTTCATGGAAATCAACTAACCGACGACGACTTTTTTTGCCTTCCCACCTACTGCCTGTTCGCTCGAACGCAATTATATGTTTGACACCCGCCCACGCTGGCAATAACTGAGCTGATACGGGATAAATTGTCGTAGAGCGAGTTGTGGTGCGCCCATGCAAGCGTTCTCTTGTTTGAACTGTATCGCTCGCGCCCACAGATGCGACTAATTTTTGAGCCACTTTAAACAAACGCTTATTGATTTTTTTTGATGGTAATTATTTAGTCATTACCTCCCTCAATAATTAACTGAATAGTTTTTTTTTGAGTGTGCAGTGCATCGGCAGTAATTACTACTTGAGAACCCGCAAGTTCTTGCAGGAGTTCCTGCACAGCTTCGATTTCACTTCGCTCCTGATTTTCCATGACTTTATGTCGGACTACCCAGCCGCGATTGTGACTGTACACAGAAACCAAGCTCACAAAATTTTGGTAAGAACTATTACCCCCAACACTTGTGCTTTTGATACTTTTACCATCAATTGCCATCAATTCTCCTGGCGTACTCGGTAATGTCTGCCCTGCCCATATATTAAAAAGGACGGCAATTACCTCAAAATCTAATGAGAGAATGATGTTTCTAAAAGTCGAGTCGCATGGAAAACGAATATCTGGTGGGAGGTTAAAGAGTTTTATCAGACTTGAGCGATGATTTTTCGTAAATTCAGCTAAGGGCTTATATCCCCAATATCCCGTACAACTGCCCAATAAAATTATCATGAGTATCAGCCATAAGGGATGCCTAATCCCCCTCGGATGTCGGTGGTCAGGTACTGATTTAATTGCTTCAATTAAATTCATTGTTGATGCACGGCTTAGGATAGTCGAGCGCGAGCGGATCGACTCCGATCGCGCTCGACTATTATAATTTAATTGGGGACAATTAATCCACCCTGCTTGTTAAGGGGGGTTAGGGGGGATCTAGACTTCGATATAAACAAGAGAGACGGTCGGTTTAATAGTAAGGTGCGTCAGACCCGAAATCCTCGATAATCATTCTAGAACTTCGTCTGACGCACCCTACAAGTCGATTGGAGTGTGACCGTTGGCCTTAGTCCTAAATTAGTAAACTCCTGTCAAAGACCGAAAAATAGGAATCACGTAAGAAATCGGCGCTAACTGCCCGATTTGAACCCGAACTAGCGCCGTAGTACCGGGAGAAATCTTAAGAGGAGGCCCGTTCGAGGAAGACCATTTGTAACCGCTGATAGTGTTGGGATCTTGTTGCAATTCGACAAAAACTTGCACGGGAGCACCGCCGCCAGCGATGCTTTTTGCGATGCTGTCAGCCAAATTTTCATTGCCGATAATTGCCGACATATCTTGATTTGTTACCGGAAAAGGAGAAACTTGGGTTACTTTGCCGACAATGCCGCCGTAGCGTTCCCGCTTGACGACGCTAGGGGTAACTTGTACGGTCATTCCCGGTTTAATTTGCTTGCCGTCTCTGTCAGCAAAATAAACAAGACTGACCATTTTTTCGCGAGAATTCTCAGATTCAACTGTCCCGATTCTTGTACCGATGTTCAGCATTTGACCTGCAACGGCGCTAACTTCTAAAACGCGGCCGTCGTATTGGCTGGTAATTTTGCTATCGGCCGTCAACTGATTCTGCAAGTGGGCAATCTTGCGTTTAACTTCCTGAATTTGATTTGTTTGGGAGATCGACTTTTCTAAATCTTGTTGAGCGAGTTTGACCGCTTGGGTTTCTATGTCTTTAATCTTAGTTTTGATTTCATCAATTTTATTCAGGTTTTGCAGGTACTCCCGTTCGGTGTTACTTTTCTGAACTTTAAGTTCTTGGAGATTGTTTTTAATTTCGTTAAGGCGGTTGAGATTTTGCAGGTACTCTCGTTCTGTATTTGTAGCTTCTACCTTGAGTTGCTGCCTGCTGTTTTTGAGGTCGTCAATTTTATTGAGATTTTGCAGGAATTCGCGATCGCTATTGGTTTTCTGAACGTCGAGTTCCTTTAACTGCGTTTCAATATCCGCCAATTGCATCTGAGAGTCCGCGAATTCCTGTCTCGCTTGCAGCATTACATCCTCGCTGATCGCCCTCTCTTGTTCGTAAAGAACGCGGCGAGTTTCAAACCGCTGCTGTAAAGTTTCTACCAAAGAAGTGATGTGCTGTTTTCGCTGCAAAAGACTGTCGCGTTTTTTGGCGATCGCGGCCAGAGTTTGCTGCCGCAATATCGGTGCAACTTGTTCCCGCCGCAAACTTTCTTCCAAACTTTGGCGTTTTTCTGCTAAGGCCGTCAGAGTTTGCTGCCGCAGTACCGGGGCAATTTGTTCTCGGCGCAAACTTTCTTCCAAACTCTGGCGTTTTTGCTCTAATGCCGCCATACTTTGCTGGTGCAATATCGGTGCAACTGACTCCCTGTTCAAGCTTTCTTGAAGGTCTTTTTGCTGCTGTTCTAGGGTTTTTAATTCCAGGGCAATCTGCTGTTTTTGCAGCTTATTAGTATCTTGCTTTTGCCCTTGCAGTTCAGCTAATTTGGCTTTTTCTTGCTCTAACTGCTGCTTGAGGTCGAGTTTATTTATTCGGCCGATTTCTTGACCCCGTTTAACAGCATCTCCAGGCTTGATATTCAGCTTTACCAATTGACCGGAACTAGCAGCTTGAAATTGCACGACTCGGCGGGGCAGAAGCAATACGCCTTGACCGGAAACAGTCAGCGGAATTCGCCCGATCGCACTCCAAACCCCCGCAGCCGCAACTAAACAGCCAATGGCAGTTAGCGGCAGCCACGATCGAGGACTAACCACCTGCATCATTTGGTCGAGGCGTTCCGGTGAAGATAAGCGATCGATCGCTTCGGTAGTGAAAAGTTTGTTTTGTTTTACCTGCATCAGCTATTCCTTTCGAGAGTGCGATCGCGGCTGTAAGCAGGGGTGTATTTGAAGGGGAAATTCCTTGCAAGTCAATTGAGGCACAAACAATTTCCCAACAAACGTTCAAAGCTTCCGTGCAATTACTTGAATGTTCTCACTCCTGTTTGCAGCTTGCCTGTAAAATCACTTTACGGCAATTAACCCTCGTAAGACCTAACTAACAGTAGAGTTTTCAGCTAACAAAAAGACCAGCGTACAGCCAGTCTTCTGACGGGGGAATGACCCGAACTTTCGGCTAGGTATCGCCTGCAGCCAGTGCCTACATATTGTAACCAGTTAAGCTAAAAACACTTTTGTTAATGAGTAGAATTACTCTAAGGTATTGAAGTAGCAACTTAAAATGTGGTGCAATTTGTTCAAAGAGGTGGCAAGAAAAACTGTTCAGAACTTCGCCCCGTAGGAGGAAAAGGGGAAGGAATTAGCCGATTTTTAGGTTTTTGCGATCGCTGGACTATTCCTAAATCCAGATTGTGGGGTTCAGCAAAATACTCAACTGGGTCTAAAGCTTATTGTTTTTGTTCAGCTACATAGAAATTTTAAATCATTTGTGAATTTCTTACTCCCGGACCGCGAGTTCGGGGAGGGTTGGGGTGGGGTACAACATTTACGATTCATTGAGGATTGCTATATAGTTGGATTTTGGACAAGATTACTCAACCAGCCCTAGTGCAACAAAAGGTTATAGTTTTGCTTGTGTTTCTCTAATTTATACGCAGTAAACCGGGGGAAAAAATCTTTTTTTTAAAAGCTTGCTCTACACTAAATCTGCCTTTTGTCAATTGTGGAAGTTCAATGTAATTGGTGATTGGTAATTGTAGGTTGGGTAGAACGAAGTGAAACCCAATCAACAGTCAACAGTCAACAGTTAATTGTTAACTGTTGACTGTTGACTGTTAAACTGAATGCCTGTGCCGAACTCGCTAGAAACTGCCGGAATGGCTGTTCATTGTCTAGATTTAGAACTTTTGGATGGCTGACCCTCAAAAGGTTGAACTCCACTATTTGGATAGTTGTCATCGCTGGGGCTAAAAATCCGCACCGCTGCTTCCGAAACGTAACGCATCGCGTTTGTCAAAGATTTAGAAAGATTCATAGAATCTGCCTCTCTTATCTGAGTTCTGATACTTTTAATATTACTCTGGTTTTTGGGTTGTGGATGAGCTTAGCAATATTTATTTGAATTACTTATTGGTCTGCAACAATGAAGCAAGCTGAAGGTTTGAAAAATAACGCATTTTTGGACGATCGACCTTTTGCTGGTAGATTTTTCCTTGCTCAACTCAAGCAGTGGCGATCGCCCTCCCGACCCTCAGAAACCGCGTTGTCTAACTCTATTCAAGGGCTGCAAGGAAATATTTTCGCCAAAAACCCGGAAAGCTTGAGTGTTTGCGGTTAATTCCTGAGTTTGTTAAATTCAGTATTTATATTTATTTTACCATAATATTAATGTACCAATCAACCGAAATCCGCTATTTAAGGGCATATTCAGCGAATTTTTCGACAAATATCTGCAATCTTCATCAAATATTTACAAAAAGATATGGTGTTTGTCACTATAATTAAAAGAAAGAACTTTGTCCGGGGTTTTTCTTATGGAAACTGCGACAGAAAGCCTGCACCTCACAGGTTTTGAAGAAATCTTAGAAGACCGGGAACTGACGGTTTCCCCAGCAGATTACAGCCTGTTGACCGATCTCTACCAGCTAACAATGGCCGCTTGTTACGTCGGGGAAGGATTCGACGGGCGGGCCGCGAGTTTTGAATTGTTCGCGCGCAGGCTGCCAGAGGGTTTTGGCTACGCGATCGCGATGGGTTTGGCTCAAGTTCTCGATTATTTGGAGAAATTTCGGTTTTCGCCGGCGCAAATTCAGGCTTTGCAGTCCACTGGCATTTTTGCAGGTGCGCCGGAGCGATTTTGGACTCTACTGGCTGCCGCCCGCTTTACTGGGGATGTTTGGGCGGTGCCGGAGGGGACGGCGGTGTTTGCCAACGAGCCTCTGCTGCGAATTGAGGCTCCTCTGTGGCAGGCTCAGTTGGTGGAAACTTATTTGTTGAATGCGATAAATTATCAAACTTCGATCGCGACGCGGGCAGCGCGGCTGCGCGATGTCGCGGGCCCGGATGCTAAGTTGCTGGAATTCGGGACGCGCAGGGCTTTTGGGCCTCAAGCTGCTGTGTGGGCGGCTAGGGCTGCCTTGGCTGCGGGGTTCGACGGAACTTCTAATGTTTTGGCTGCTTTGAAGTTGGGCCGCAAGCCTGTCGGTACTATGGCTCATGCTTTGGTAATGGCTGTGGCGGCTCTAGAAGGCAGCGAGAATCAGGCGTTTGCAGCTTTTCACCGCTATTTTCCCGGGGCGCCGCTGCTGATCGATACTTATAATACTGTGGTGGCGGCGCGGATGTTGGCCGATCGAGTAAATAGCGGTGAAATGGAGTTGGAAGGCGTGCGGCTGGATTCGGGCGATTTGGCGGTGCTGTCTCGGGAAGTTCGATCGATCCTTCCGGGCGTTCCAATTTTTGCTAGCGGCGATTTGGACGATCGAGAAATTGCTAAATTAAAAAGTAGCGGTGCTTGCATTGACGGTTACGGTTTGGGAACAAAGTTGGTCAGCGGTTCGCCTGTGAACGGTGTTTATAAGTTGGTGGAAATTGACGGAATTCCGGTGATGAAAGAGGCAAGCGGCAAGGTAACATATCCAGGAAGAAAGCAAATTTTTAGACATATTGAAAATGGGCAAATTCTCGGAGATTGTTTGGGATTGTCAGGGGAAATTATTCACAATTGCGATTCTCACTTACCATTAATGGAGTTGGTTGTCAAGGATGGAAAACGAGTGCAGAACCAGGAAAGTTTGGAGGATATCGCCAAACGAACTGCTGCTTCTGTCGCCAGTCTTCGAGCCGAAACTCGGCAACTTGACAACCCGATTTCGCCGCCAGTGGAAATTTCTACAGATTTGCAGAGTCTCACCCAAAAAACCAAAAAGAGTCAATCGATTTTAGATTTTAGATTTTAGATTTTAGATTGAAGTCAGCAGTCAACAGTCAACAGTCAACAGTCAACAGTCAACAATTCCCAATTACCGATTCCCTATGCAGAAGATTGCTCTTTTTGGAACCAGTGCCGATCCGCCTACAGCGGGACACAAAACTATCCTGAATTGGCTTTCCCAACATTTTGATTGGGTAGCAGTTTGGGCGTCGGACAATCCTTTTAAGTCGCACCAAACTTCTCTAGAACACCGATCGGCAATGCTGCTGTTAATGATTCAAGAAATTAATTCGCCCAGACACAATCTTTGCTTGCATCCAGAACTCAGCAGTCCGAGGACGCTAGAAACTGTGGAACAAGCAAGATTGCTGTGGCCGGATGCAGCTTTTACACTGGTAATAGGTTCGGACTTGGTGGGGCAACTGTCTCGCTGGTACAAATTTGAACAATTGTTAAAACAAGTGGAGTTGCTGATAGTACCGCGACCCGGTTATCCGTCAGAACAGTTAGATTTGTGGCAGTTGAGGCGGATGGGTGCAAAAGTGGCGATCGCATCTTTGAGTGCTCCCAATGTTTCTTCCACCTCCTATCGCGAAACAGGAGACACGGAAGCTCTGACTCCGACCATCGAAGATTACATCCATAGGGAGCATTTGTACGCATGGCACGAGGCACAAACAAGAGCGAGGGTTGCTCGTTAGCTGATTTTAAAGTAGGAGTAGATAATGTTATTTTTTCTGTCGATACCGTGCAGAACCGCTTGTTGGTGCTGTTGGTAATGCGGCAAGACGAACCGTTTATCGATTCTTGGAGTCTTCCCGGTACTTTGTTGCGTCAGGGCGAGTCTCTTGAAAATGCGGCTTACCGAATTTTGTCTGAGAAAATTCGGGTAAAAAACTTGTATCTGGAGCAATTGTATACTTTCGGAGAACCGGGGCGCGACCCTCGGGAAATTACCAGGGGCGATCGCTATCTTTCGGTTAGTTATTTTGCTTTGGTTCGCTTTGAGGAAGCTGAGTTAATTGCTGGGAGTGTAGTGGCGGGTGTGGGCCACCGCGTCGGCGGCATTGCTTGGTATCCCGTGCAACAAGTTCCTAAGCTGGCTTTCGATCACAATCAAATTCTCGAATACGGATATCGCCGACTGCGCAACAAACTTGAATACAGCCCGGTAGCTTTTGAAGTTTTGCCGGAACTTTTTACTTTGAGCGATTTGTATCAACTTTATACAACTATTTTGGGGGAAAGTTTTTCTGATTATTCTAATTTTCGAGCTAGATTGTTGAAATTGGGTTTTTTGTGCGATACCGGTGTGAAGGTTTCGCGCGGGGCTGGCCGGCCTGCTAGTTTGTACCGCTTTGATGCGGCCGCTTTTGCTCCTTTCAAAAATAAGCCGCTGGTGTTTATCTAGCTGTTACTCGGATGACATTCGGGGAGCAATTTAGTAACATTAGAATAGAAGCTATTAAGGAGTGCGGGCTATGAAAGACCCTGATGAATGCGCTAATATTCACGAAGTTCGGGAGGAAATTGATATTATCGATCGAGAAGTGATCGAGGCTTTGAGCAAGAGATTTCAATACGTCGTCGCTGCAGCAAGGTTCAAAACGAGTGAAGCTGGCGTTAGATCGCCCGATCGCTTTCATGCTATGTTACAGCAGCGGCGCGAGTGGGCTAAAGAATCGGGTTTGAATCCTGATGTGGTTGAAAATATTTACCGGGATTTGGTAAATTATTATATTGAGGAAGAGTTGAAACATTACAAATCTGAGTAAGGTTTCTATACATTCAAATCTAGAACTATAGGAAAGTGAGTCCGCGCGGGCGAACTGTTAGCAATATTTATGAGGTGATTTGGTGATATGAAAATTGCGATCGCACAACTCAACCCTACTATTGGTGATATCTTTGGCAACTCCAACTTAATTTTGGAGGCTGCGAAAAAAGCTGAGGTTGAGGGCGCAAACTTATTGCTAACACCGGAACTTTCCCTGATCGGTTATCCGCCGCGCGATTTGTTGATCGATCCGAGTTTCATTGCAGCCGCAGGCGCACAGTTGCAGCAACTGGCGCAAGCTTTGCCTCCAGATCTGGCAGTCATTGTAGGGACTGCTTTACCTAATGCTAATGCTGTTAAACTAGGCGGAAAATCATTGTTTAATAGTGCTGTTTTGTTGCAAAATGGCGCCGTCAAACAAGTTTTTCATAAACGCTTGTTGCCTACTTATGATGTATTTGATGAAGATAGATATTTTGAACCGGGAGAAAACAGCAATTACTTTTCTATTGGCGAAGTCAAAATCGGCGTGACAATTTGTGAAGATTTGTGGAACAATGAGGAGTTTTGGGGTAAACGCAGTTACGCGGGCGATCCTGTTTCCGATTTGGCAAAATTGGGCGTAGATTTAGTAGTGAATTTGTCGGCATCGCCTTACTGTGCCCGGAAGCGGGGAGTGCGATCGGCGATGTTGCAGCACAGCGCGATCCGCTGCGGGATATCGATGATTTACGCTAATCAAATAGGGGGAAATGACGATATTATTTTTGACGGCAGCAGTTTTGCTGTGAATCGAAAGGGTGATTTAATTCAGGTATTAGCTTCTTTTGAAACTGATTTTGCGGTGCTGGAATATGACGCAGCTAAACAAGATTTAATTGGCAGCGGCGCAAAGGGGCAAGATGCCCGTTCCACAACTGATTTGAGTTTTCATCCGGCAGAAGGAGATGCCGAAATTTGGGCGGCTTTGGTTTTGGGAGTGCGAGATTATGTTCGCAAGTGCGGTTTTTCTAAGGTTGTACTCGGTTTGAGCGGCGGGATAGATTCGGCTTTGGTGGCGGCGATCGCCTGTTGCGCGATCGGGCCCGAAAATGTTCTAGGGGTGCTGATGCCTTCTCCTTACAGTTCGGATCATTCGGTTAATGATGCTTTGGAATTAGCCCGAAATCTGGGCATCGCGATCGAACTATTGCCGATCGGCGATTTGATGAAAAGTTACGATCGCACTCTCGCCGATTTGTTTGTGAATACAACTTTCGGGATTGCTGAGGAAAATATTCAATCGCGGATTCGAGGCAATCTGTTGATGGCAATTTCTAATAAGTTCGGACATTTGCTGCTTTCGACTGGCAATAAGTCGGAAATGGCGGTGGGTTACTGCACTCTCTACGGCGATATGAATGGGGGATTGGCGGTGATTTCCGATGTGCCGAAAACTCGCGTTTATTCGCTTTGTCGGTGGCTGAATTCTGGCGGATATGCAGGGGCGCTGCCCCCGTGCGTGCCCCGGGGAAAGGAAATTATTCCGGTTAATATTATTACTAAAGCGCCGAGTGCTGAACTTAAACCCGGACAAATAGACCGAGATTCTTTGCCGGATTACGATGTTTTGGATGACATCTTGCAGCGGTCGATCGAACATCACGAATCTGCCCAACAAATTGTCGCTGCAGGACACGATGAAGCCGTGGTTAAACGTGTAGTAAAATTAGTGAGGCAAGCGGAGTTTAAACGGCGACAAGCAGCCCCGGGTTTGAAAATTAGCGATCGAGCTTTTGGTACCGGTTGGCGGATGCCGATCGCCAAATCTTCCTTTTATTAAACGCATCATTAAACGCAAAATGGTTAACATCGACGGTAGTTTCGGCTTCGATTTTCTCCTGGGAACTCTCAGCAGCGACACGATTAGAGGATTTGCGGGTAATGATACTGTTCGAGGTTTGGGGGGAAACGACCGAATTTTTGGCGATCGGGAAAATGATTTGCTGGCGGGAAATGAAGGCGCTGATACGCTGTCTGGCGGGCAGGGAAGCGATACCATTTATGGAGGACAAGACTCCGATTGGATGTTTGGCGATCGGGGTAACGATTTGCTAATAGGCGGCGAAGGCGGGGATATCTTGACAGGAGGCGCGGGCGATGATTTATTTGTGATGGAAAGAACCTCCGCCGCATCTACTATTACTGAAGCTGATACAATTACAGATTTTGGCAGCGGCAATGATAAAATTGTCTTGACAGAAGGCATGAAGTTTAGCGATTTAGAGCTTTCTGTTTCCGACAACCAAACTATTATGAAAGATAAAAACTCTGGTAATTATTTAGGAGTTGTTTCGGGAAACTCTAATCTGACTGAATCAAACTTTATCTCGCTGTTTGGCGGAATAGATATGGGTCAGCTTTTGCCAATTTCTGTTAACACGATTATAGCCGATCGCGCGATCGGACTGGAAGTGGCGCAAACTCCCCAAGAGCAAGCGACAGGTTTAATGTTTCGCACAGAATTGCCGGATGACAGGGGAATGCTTTTCCCGATCGAACCCGCGCGAAACGTGCGTTTTTGGATGAAAAACGTGTTTGTTGAACTCGATATGGTTTTTCTGCGGGAAGGCGTAGTCCAGGCGATAATTCCTAACGTACCGCCGTGTTTGGGCGAAACCTGCCCCAACTACGGCCCGGATGTTCCCGTTGACGGAGTTATTGAACTCAGAGGCGGAAGGGCCGCCCAATTGGGACTCAAAGTTGGCGATCGGATTCCCAATTTACCCTAAAAAGGTAGATGATATCATGTCTGTTTGATTCGGACTTGTATGATATTAAATGTTGTAGGGGCGGGTAAACCAGCCAATAATTGCCCACAATCTACAATATAAGAAACCCGCCCCCGCCCACACTACCGGACTACCGGACATGATATAATTTTATCGCAGCATTCAACATTTGTGCATCCAATGAATCCTATTGAATTAAAAATAATCCCCCATCAAACTCAAGACGGTTTAGCTTACCAACATTTGCGCTTGCGAATTACCACTCAAGACGGTATCATCACACCCGATGATTTACAAGGTTTGAAACTTCCTCAAGACGTTCAATTAAGCCAAGGAATTGTCATTGAAGGTAGAGGAGCAATTTGGCTGTACGGGTATCTAGTACACGAATGTCATCCTGCAGCTTGGGTGGGATGTTACGATCCGCGATTAGAAGGTGCGGTGGTAGTAGCGACGCACAAGCACGAGGTATCTGTTGGACAGGTATTAAAATTGAGTTTACCGAGCGATTAAGGTTCTCCTAAGTTTTAGGTGATAATAAATAAAAAATAAATACAAATAAAATTTTCCGTAAATGCTTTGACGCGCAATATACTGTTGTTAGTTATTAGTTATTAATTATGGAAAGTTACAGAACAGTATTGTTTTTTAACAGTCTAACTTTAGTATTTGTAGGGCTAGTCACGGCGTGTTTTAGTTTATTTGGTTCTTCGGTAAAAGGGTTATTTTTGCCTCCTTGCTCTGCCACGTATCCGGGTGCAGGTTTATTTTTCTTGGCTTTTCAAATGTTATTTTATTTATCGGTAATGGTTTGCGCTTTTACCTTTGGATTGCTGAAAATTATTCAACCAGACCGCCCAGAAAATCGATTTATTTTATATTCGGCACTGTTTGCAGGTTGCTTTCTGTTCAATGAAGTTTTTCGTACCCACGTTCATCTGGGACGTGCGGGTTTCCCGAAAGTGACAGTTGTCATATTTTACGCGGTGCTGGCAATTGCATACGCATTAGCTTTTCGGAGACAAATTGCCTCGACTCCCTATCCTTTACTGCTGAGTGGCGTTGGTTTGTTATTTGTTGCCTTTTTTGCAGAAGCACTGCCTTTAAAAAACGAGATAATTTCGAGCTTGCTGGAGGGAATACCGAAGTTGTTGAGCGGAATTAATATTGCACTTTATTTTTGGTTGTTGTGTCAGGGTTTGATAGTGCGATCGCTCAATTTTTCTAACAGGAAATCACATCCAGAATGAAGTAAGATGAAAATTTGCCGTTGGGTGGGGGCGGGTTTTTGAGATTGTCTGTTTTTGGCAAATATTGTTTGTAAAACCCGCCCCTACATGATTGTATAATCGGTTAAAACTGAGATATTGCACCCCGGTCAATTAGGCTTTTCAGCAACAGGCTTTCCGGCCTGTTGCTGAAAATGGTGCAAGATATCAGTTAAAACAAAAAGTACCGCTGCGCCATTGGTAAAACTCTTGCCGGTTCGCAAGTTAACAATTCCCCATCCGCCCTGACTTCATAAGTTTCTGGATCGACTTCCATTTGTGGCAAATAATCGTTGAGTTTCATATCTCTTTTACTAATTTGTCGTGTGCCGGAAACTGCTACAGCGGGCTTTTGCAAACCTAGCTGTGCGGCAATATCTCGATCGCGCCCAGCCTGCGAAACAAACGTCAGACAAGTCGCCCCAATCGCCCCGCCAAAACTGCCAAACATCGGCCGCATATGCACCGGTTGCGGTGTCGGAATGCTGGCGTTAGCATCTCCCATCTGCCCGTAGGCGATCGCCCCTCCTTTAATTACCAGTTCCGGTTTCACCCCAAAAAAAGCCGGCCGCCACAAACACAAATCCGCCAACTTTCCCTCTTCCACCGAACCGACATACTGACTAATTCCGTGAGTTATTGCCGGATTAATTGTATACTTTGCAATGTACCGCTTCACCCTAAAATTATCATTAATTCCCTCTGTTTCCCCCCCTTGCCAAGGGGGGGTTAGGGGGGGTAAATTTGTTTCCCCCCCTCGATCGGGGGAAGTTAGGGGGGGTAAATGTCCCCTTTGAACCTTCATTTTATGAGCCGTTTGCCAAGTCCGAACAATCACCTCTCCAACTCTTCCCATCGCCTGAGAATCAGAAGAAATCATACTAAACGCACCTAAATCGTGCAAAATATCCTCAGCAGCAATAGTTTCCCTTCTAATTCTCGATTCAGCAAAAGCCACATCTTCAGGAATGCCTCGATCCAAATGGTGGCAAACCATCAACATATCTAAATGTTCTTCTAAAGTATTGACAGTGTAAGGGCGAGTCGGGTTAGTTGACGAGGGCAAAACATTAGCTTGTCCGCACACTTTAATAATATCCGGTGCGTGTCCGCCGCCAGCACCTTCAGTGTGGTAAGTGTGAATTGCGCGATTCTTAAAAGCCGCAATTGTAGCTTCCACAAATCCCGCTTCATTGAGAGTATCGGTGTGAATTGCAACTTGCACGTCGTACTCGTCAGCTACACTCAAACAAGTGTCGATCGTTGCTGGTGTAGTTCCCCAATCTTCGTGGAGTTTCAAACCCATTGCACCGGCAAAGATTTGTTCCACTAATCCTTGAGGTTGACTGCTATTTCCTTTACCTAAAAATCCTAGATTTACCGGGAAAGCGTCAGCAGCTTGCAGCATTCTGTACATATGCCAAGGCCCCGGAGTGCAAGTTGTGGCGTTTGTACCCGTTGCAGGGCCTGTGCCGCCGCCGATCATTGTCGTGATGCCGGAGGCGATCGCCACTTCTATTTGTTGCGGGCAAATAAAGTGAATGTGAGTATCAATTCCCCCAGCGGTGAGAATCATTCCTTCACCCGCAATTACTTCAGTACCAGGCCCGATAATAATATCTACCCTATCTTGAATATAAGGATTTCCGGCTTTACCAATTTTGTATATTTTGCCGTCTTTAATGCCGACATCTGCTTTAACAATTCCCCACCAGTCTAATATTAAAGCATTAGTAATCACCGTATCAACAGCACCGTCTGCATTAGAAATAGGCGACTGTCCCATGCCGTCGCGAATGACTTTGCCACCGCCAAATTTAACTTCATCCCCGTAGGTTGTGAAGTCTTTTTCAACTTCTATAAATAATTCTGTATCGGCTAACCGGACGCGATCGCCCACAGTCGGCCCGAAGGTTTCCGCGTAAGCGCGGCGATCCATTCTGTAACTCATTCTGGCTCCTAATATTAATAAATTTTTAGTTGGCAGTTGAGACCCACTTCAATTATAGTATGGCGCTTCTCATAAACATGAGGTATTTACTAATTAATTAACAATTCCTCAATCCCCAAATCTCAAATCTCAAATCTCAAATCTCAACTTGTACCTCATCTATCTGAAAAAGGCTATATGTGACGAGTTCCTCAATCTGAAACAGTAACAAAAAATACAAGATTAAGCAAGCTTTAAACCTCGACAGCCATCAATTCTTGCCAATCAAAAATCTCCAAGGCTATTAAGGGGAAAATTTACTCCAGCATTTTCTGGATTTCCCTTTTCAAAATCTCCACATCCACCGTCATATCCATGCCAATGAAACTCCAATCTTCCGCTACATTGTTGTCATCAACCATGCGGGAGTATTCTAATCCCAATAGCTGGGAAATGTAATAGAAATATGGCGGAGTGTACCCTCCATAAAAGAATTCCAATACTTTCGTTCCCGGCTGACACCACAGCAAATTTGTAAAACCAGCCCCGTGAGGACCGACAACCACCGCCGCTTCTGCAAACAGACGAATTTGTTCATCCACAGTGCGCGAGATATCTTCCAAAATTTCAAAATCAAATTCTTTCAAAACTTCTCGCACTTGTACTTCATTTTTAACCTTGCGCCGGCCGCTTCTAGACAGATAAAGTTTTCTATAAGGCTTTACCTTTTCCTCAAGACAGAATTTTTTCCGCAAAAGCTCTATATCGTAAGGACTGGGAAAATACCAGTCTTGATTGTTTCCCACCACCACACTTTCTGCATGATATCCCGTATCTCTAGCCCCAGTGTCGATTAGTGAACTTTCAGGAATACCGAGTTTGCTCATAAAGCCCAACTCAAAATCTGTATGTCGTAAAGGATAACAAATTTTAGCTTCTTGCCAAATTTCCTTACCTAAAGCCTCCTCAATACGACAAAGTTTAGCCAGCACAAAAATCACATAATCATAATAACTGCACCACAAATGCGACCAAGGAGCAACTACCAGCGGATAGGTAATTTGGTTGGGTTTGTAAGGCCATTCCAGAATGCCCGCACCGCTAATCCGAAAATCCAAGTCTAAAAGCAACTTGTTATTCAGCAGCGTGTTGCCCGACGTACAAATAGTTAGAGAATTTATTTTTTGATTCAGGGAAATCTTCCACACATAATCTGGGTCAAACGACACGGTTTTTTCGGTGGCGAAAAACCGAGAAGGCACTTTATTTACCGAGGTTAATGCGGGTATATTGATAGGTTCGTGCTGCTTTTTATAAACGATGCTGTCATCTAACAATTTGATGCTGGTGCGCCTGTCTAACGGGGTTCTCCAGACACGCCTTGATGTTGCCAGCAAGCTCTGCTTCAATGCTTGTTTTATCCGATCGACTAATTTGGGGTTCATCACGCACTTTGGCTGTATGTATTTGCAGTTTTTACAACCACCGTATACCGCAAACAGCAGATTTTAACTCGCTCAAAAGTCGGAGATTGAACTAACAAAAGAAAGGCAGAAGGGACTTATACAGAAGGCAGAGAAAAAGTTTTGAGCTTACTTTATCACTCTCCAGGCATAGGGCTGGAAGTGATACCATGTTAGATTGGAGATTGCAGATAACTTATTACTATCATAGTGTGGATATTTCCTACATTTGCATTTTTTGGAAAACTGGCAGAACTTTTAAGTTAAAAAGTTTCAAATTCCCAAATCCACAATAGTGAACGCTCATCTGGCTTCATACTTCAGCATCCAGATTACCGTTCACTTTTCCATTGAAGCCGTAGACTTGACGACTACCAACAAACGGCACTAATTGAACTTCCCTTTCATCTCCGGGTTCAAATCTAACTGCTGTACCTGCGGGGATATCCAACCGCATTCCTTTTGCTTGTTCTCGATTAAATTCTAAGGCTTCGTTAGCCTCATAAAAGTGGTAGTGCGAACCAATTTGAATGGGTCGATCGCCTTTATTTCCTACCAGCAACCGCACCGTTGGGCGATCGGCATTTAATTCTATTTCGCCTGCTGAAACAATCATTTCTCCTGGAATCATTTTTTCCTCCTGTGAGTATCTGTGGTTGATTTTTTAACGGATCGGATCGTGTACAGTCACCAACTTAGTTCCATCGGGAAAAGTTGCCTCAACCTGAACTTCATGCACCATTTCTGGTATCCCTTCCATCACATCTTCCCGCGTCAGGAGAGTTGTTCCATAACTCATTAAATCGGCGACGGTAAGGCCATCTCTTGCTCCTTCTAAAATGGCTGCGGAAATGTAGGCGAGTGCTTCTGGATAGTTTAATTTTAAACCTCTTTGTTTCCGGCGCTCTGCTACCAGGGCGGCGGTGAAAATTAGCAGTTTGTCTTTTTCTTGGGGGGTGAGTTGCATTTTTATTCTTGTAAGTGCGATCGCATTATTTGGTTGTGATATCGTTTGCGGTTGTTTCTGAATGATTAAACCGCAAAGGGCGCAGAGGGCGCCCAGGCAGAGAAGAGAGAGATGAATAATCTAGTTAGGAGGGCAACTATACATTGACACTCAAATATCATCCTATTTTATCCAAACTCTGGGCAAACAGCAAGGGCGCTGTGAAAAAGACAAGCGCAGCAACTGCCAAATGCTGACAAACCAGTCTCTCGCTGCGGTGGTGGATGTACCGCGATATCGGCACAGCAAACCGTTAGGAATACGAGTAACGCCGACGGTGGAATTACCAGGATAAATTGTTGCCTCACATGGCAAAGATCGCACTTTTTCCACGAACTCTGTGGTTGCGGGTTCGCCTATCCAGGCAAGGGTAGCGACTACGGGTTTTCCTGCGAGACCGTGAGGACTTTCGAGCATTTTTTCGCCACCTTTGAGCAATTGTCTGTCAATCCATAAAGGGCTGTTTTGTTGCCAGACTTCGGTGTGCGAGATCCATTCTCCAGACGCAAATTTTTCGCCCCTTGCACTGCGTCCAAATCTGGTAATTTCCCACAGTAAAATTCTCGCTGTTGGTGCTAATTCTACCCGCAAATTTTGCCGATATATTGCGCCGTCAAAAACGATTGTTTCCTGTGGCAGCCATTCTAAATTAGCACCGGTATCTAGCTGAATGTCAATATTTTGTTGTGATTCTAGTCCGCTGCTGCGATAGATTTTACCAGCGGCGGCCGCGGTAATCAAGGCTTTGGCGTTGGGTTGGAGGTGAAAATGGCTGGAAAGTCGATCGCCCCCGACAACTCCCCCAGCCGTGTGCAAAATTACGCTGTGACAAACGTCTTTCCCTTCAGGATAAAACGGGCGCTGCACCTTCAGCGGCGCTTGCATTTGATTGCGAATGATTTGAGTTTGGCCGTTGCGGTTGGCGTAGGTTAAATTCAGGTAGCCGTGCCATCCTGTTTGAATGTTATTTGTATTTTGTGCGATCGAAGTTTCAGTCACAGATTTTTGAAATTCAAAACATTCACTATCAAAAACATACCACAACTGCCGCGCAGCCCGGTTATTTTATCAATAATGATAATCGTTATCTAAAATATTTTTCTGATCTGCACTGATTAGTATAACAATTTACATTTATCAAGTATGCGATCGGGGAAGATGCCCATACCATGTAAAAATTAGTAACTAGAGGAGTGCAGACTATGCCCCAAGTTCTCTTCAAAGTTGATTTGACCAAACCGATGTCAGAACAGGAATTAGTCGGTCACAATCGCTGGCATCCAGATATTCCAGCAGTAGTTTCCGTCAATCCCGGCGATGTATTTCGCATCGAGTGCAAAGACTGGACAGACGGACAAATTAAAAATGACGACAACCCCGACGACATTCGCGATGTAGACTTAACAGTAGTTCACGTTTTGAGCGGGCCAATTTACGTTAACGGCGCGCAACCCGGGGATATTTTAGTAGTCGATATCCTCGATATCGGGGCTTTGCAAGGGGACGAATGGGGTTTTACAGGAATTTTTGCTAAAGAAAATGGTGGCGGTTTTTTGACCGAACATTTTCCGACTGCTGCTAAAGCAATTTGGGATTTCCAGGGAATTTATACCGCTTCCAGACACATACCAAATGTGCGGTTTGCCGGGATTACTCATCCGGGTTTAATCGGCTGCGCGCCTTCTCAGGAATTGTTGAATAAATGGAACAAACGGGAAGCGGAATTAGTAGCCACAAATCCCGGTCGAGTGCCGCCTTTAGCAGAACTGCCGAACCCCAAAAATGCAATTTTGGGGTCGCTGAAAGCATCTGAATTCGAGCGAGTTGCGGCGGAAGCAGCGCGCACAGTTCCTCCCCGCGAACACGGTGGCAATTGCGATATTAAAAATTTGTCGCGGGGTTCGAGAGTTTACTTTCCTGTTTATGTCGAAGGTGCGAAACTTTCGATGGGAGATATTCACTTTTCTCAAGGAGATGGGGAGATTTCATTCTGCGGCGCAATTGAAATGTCGGGGTACATCGACCTCCACGTTGATATTATCAAAGGCGGCATGGATAAATACGCAATGGTCAACCCAATTTTCAAACCGGGCCCGGTGGAACCGCGCTATTCAGAATACCTGGTTTTTGAAGGGATTTCGGTTGATGAATTTACGGGCCAACAGTATTATATGGATGCCCATGTTGCTTATCGCCGAGCTTGTTTGAATGCGATCGAATATTTGAAAAAGTTTGGTTTTACCGGAGAACAAGCGTATTTGCTGTTAAGCTGTGCACCAGTTGAAGGTAGGATCAGCGGCATTGTGGATATTCCCAATGCTTGCTGCACAATTGCTTTGCCGACAGAAATTTTTGAGATGGATATTCTGCCCTCTTAATTATTAAAGCGGGCGCTGCCCACCGCCTACTCATTGCATCCAAATCTACAATCCAAAATTGCTATGCCTCTTTACGATTTTAGGTGTGAAACTTGCGGCATTTTTGATAAGTGGCGCCCTCTTGCCGAAGCAGATACACCTGTGCTTTGCCCGAGTTGCGAAACTGTTGCTAAACGCATCTTTTCCCCGCCGATGATTCTAACTGGAAAGCTGCGGTTGAAAGGTCAAGAAAATCAGGAACCGCAGCTAGTTAAGCGTTTTGAGGAACCTAAACCGCAGCGGAATCGCGAACACCGAGGTGGACGACCTTGGATGATAGGTCACTAATCCAATCCGACAGTTTGACACTTAGATAATCCGATAGTCCGGCAGGGGTTGAAACCCCTGCCTCAAAGCGAAAGTCCTCGCTATGATGACTGTAAAGTTAGTATTTGCTTGCTGTGCGTAAATCCTGTATTTCAGTCGGTTTCAACCGACTTTTGCTATGAGACAGGGACTTCAGTCCCTGGCGGGCAAAGGAAGTATTTTGTACTTATTTATTTGCCAATATCGCATAGTCATCAAGACCATAATGCGAATCATAAGGCAACTTTAAATACTTGCGTAAAAGTGGACTGATAAATTTCTGGACAGGTAAAGTTTCTCTAGCAAAAGTTCCAAAGTTAGGATGGGGTGTCCTCCTACCGGTTGAACTTAAATATTTATACCAAACTAAGTTTAAGCCCAGCTCATTAACAAATTTTTGCACTACACTTAGCTCCTGTTGGCAATCATCAACTAGACGAACATTGTACGCCTTAAGCAACTTTTTTTCTTGAATAATTAGCAAGACGTAACCCGATCCAGTCAGGCTATTTGTAAATACATCCTTATAAATTTGATGGGATTTTTCTCTTCTCTCATCATCGTAAAAAAAACAGTGAGAAATCACAATAAAATCAAAGAAGTTTTTCGGCAGTCTTTGAGATTGATTGGCGCTGTCAAAGATACGGGAAGTGTCAAAGCGAAAGTAAGCATTGATCGCCTGGGGTTCCATATATTGCCGCCAAAACTGGAGTCCGCGATATTGAAAAGCTTTTTGGTGTTCCAGGGAGTAGTAGGATATGTGCATTGGCGGCATTGAAAAAAAGTCGCTACTGCTTTGCAGCAACAAACCGAGTCCGTAAGCAACAGTACCCGGCCCAGCAGCAATATCGAGGATATTGACTGTAGTTGGTAATAACCCTGCCTTGTAAATAAAAAACCAAGCTAGATATGTACAATAAACGTTATCGAGAAAATACCTCATTAAATAGATGTGAGGACTTAGTTCAAAACTGTATTGAGGATCTTGTCCTTCTTTCAGTTTTTGTATATCGTCAATTGCTTGTTGAAGTAAATAATCAACATTTGTTTTTTGACGGCTCAAGTTATTAAGCTCGTTCTTGATGAAGCCAGCCAGATGTTGTTCAAAATTATTAAATACCTTGTCATCAATGCCAGTGCACTGAATCATACTTGCATCGCAGTCTATCAATTTGAAAGCTGTTGAAATATATTCAATAAATTTTTTGTTGGGAAACAACGTTAATTCATCAATCCGCGCCAGCGAATCGTCAAGTTGCCCGAAGCTTAGTTGCAGTTCTAATTCTTCTAAATGGCGATCGCCTTCTTTGATGCGATCATTTTTTTCCTGCAATAATTTTTCAAGCTGTAGGCGCTCTTTAAATAGCTTCTGCTGCCATGAGAGTTTTGCACCGGAATTTTGTATTTCTTTTAATAGTTGTTTGGCAAGTCGATTATTTTGACTCTTAACGGCTTCGTTAAACTTATGGGAACGCCACCAATTGACTAGCGGATTACTCATAGCCGAATCCTTCTTTACCTTCCATAATCTCAACACCGGGAAGCATCGCAATTAATTTATTTTTAAACTTGCGATAACTCTGCTGTTCGCTATTGTACCACCAAGCGTACTTTTGTTTAAGAGCTAATACTTCCGATCGCGTTGACGCAATTAGCGATCGATCGTTGCTGGGATGAAAATCCTGAATCACCACCCGATCTACAACTTCCAGCTTGCTAATAAAATTAGCTTCATCTTCGGGTAAGGTAGGGAGTAGTGGCGTGACAGTTATAGAAAATCTGACTTCGCAATTTTCTTGGTAAGGAAAGCTGTATTTCAGTTTTGCAATAGCTTGGAGTCTCGCAGCGATACTCGGCGATTTAGGCTCAAAATCTTTCCTGACTTTTTCGCTGCCAGTGGGAATACTCATGTTTATTCGCAATCGTTTAAATCGCTGTAAAATATCGATGTCTCTAGTTATCATAGGACTGCGAGTTTGGATAACTAATGTCGGTTGATAGGGAACCATCACTTCTAGCAAGTGCCTAGTTAGTTGTTCTTTAGATTCAATTGGCTGATACGGATCTGTGACACTACTCATGTAAATTGTCGGTGCGCGATCGGGTTGTTTTTTGTACCATTTTTGCAACTCTTTATTTAGAATTTCTGCTGCATTTTGCTTGATAATTACCCAGTTTCCCCAATCCTGCCGCATCTGTGAATTCGGGCTAAAAGCAGCAGCATAACAATAACTGCATCCGTACTGACAGCCGCGATAAGGATTCAACGTGAAATCGTAAGCACTGATAAATCCAGTTGCTTTGTTAAGCACTGACTGTGCATTTTGTGCATACACTTTGGCACTTCCAAAGTTTTCTCGGAGTAAAACGGTGTGTTTTCCGGCGGAATATCCCTGATACTGAGACTTTACCATGATTGAACCTGCTACCGTATTAAAATGGCAAACGTTTAGGAATGAGAAACGCGATCGCGCTTCGATCTTGCTACTTCACTGTACCGCACTCAAGAAATGTCAGCCAAGCAGTGGGGAATTACTCAACTTTACAATAATTTTTTTGAATAACCAACAAGCCAACTTTATAAACTTTATGCTAAGCTCTATCGCGAATGTAATGCAAGCTTACGGATTTATTGACAGCGACGATATTTTAGCAAAAGTGCTGGAATTAAACCTAGAACTGGCAGAAAAAGAAAAACGGGGAGAACCGGTAGTTGGGCCTTGTGTCCCAACTGACTAGAAATACTAATCGCTGTAATCACAAGTTTTGTAAATTTGCGTATAATCACATAGATTGTTGATAGAGATCACAAACACTCTAGTCTAAAAAGAGAGATACTATGGGAAGCGTTGAGTATTGAGGGGTGAGTTTTGAGCTAAAGAATTCAACATTCAAAATTCAACACTCAAAACTGCTTTCGACGTTCAGCATAAGTGCATTCTGCTTTTCTTCGCTCAATTACTCCTGATTAGTTTGGGAGGAACTTCCCATGTTATTATTTACCCACGGTCAGTCCAAGAATAGCAAGGTAGACCAAAAGCACTATGCTCACAAAAATTTGTTACAAACTTCAACTATTAATATAAGTGGGCTAAAGGCAGAATACAATCATTTGCGCCTCGGTCAAAAGATTAGCTATGGCTATGCTTTAGCTATTGGCATAGCGATTTTGGGAACTGGTGCGGGACTGAGATTGGGAGACTACTTTCGCAAGCAAGCTTTAGTTCAGGTGAATGTTGCCCAAGAGCAGCAGCAAATGCTGCAAAATTTGCAAAAAACGGTATTTGAAGCCCGATCGCACGCGGCGAGACTGCCAGTCGTTTTGGGAAACACTGTGGAGCTCAAATACGAACACGATCGGTTTTTCGGGCAAATCACTCAGGCGAAAATCCTGATTTCAGAAATTGAATCTTTCGCACGAGAACATCCTAACAGACTAGCAACAGAAGAGGCAGCATTGCACGCTCTCTTGAAGAAATCTGCCCTCGTCATTGATTACTACGCTCAGCTAATTAAATTGCAGTTAAAAGAAGCGGATGTTTGGAACTTGCCATCTAACAGCATTGAGTCGGCACAGCTACAAATGTTGAGGATTAGCAGCGGCCAAGAGGCGATCGTACTAGATCGCCTTGCTCAAAGTTTAAGTGACCTAATTTCTACGGTAGAAATTCACAAACAGGAAGGAATCCAAGCATTAGAAGAAGCTGGAAGTTTGCGAAACCGAATTATTCTCGGGAGTATGCTAATTTCAGCACTCATCGCCGCCGCGCTGGCGGACAAAACCAGCCGCGCGATCGCCCAACCCCTCGAAACCCTTACTAATGTCGCTCAGCAAGTTGCTCGCGAATCGAATTTTAACCTGCAAGTACCAGTCACAACAGACGACGAAATCGGAGTTTTAGGGGCCTCTTTCAATCAATTGATTCAGCGAGTTAGCGAGTATACAAAAGAACTAAAACAAACTCAATCCCTCTTAATTCAGACCGAAAAAATGTCATCTCTCGGTCAAATGGTTGCAGGGATAGCCCACGAAATCAACAATCCCGTCAACTTCATCGGCGGCAACATTGATTATGCCAATCAATACATCGAAGATTTGGCAGGTTTGGTAACTCTCTATCAAGAATATTATCCCAACCCACCAGATGCCATTCTAGAGCGCATCGAAGACATTGAACTCGAATTTCTCAGAGAAGATTTACCAAAAACCCTCTCTTCGATGAAAATGGGAGCCGAGCGCATTCGCGAAATTGTCGTATCCATGCGGAATTTTTCGCGATCGGACGACGGAAAAATGAAATCAGCAGACATTCACGAAGGAATTGATAGCACCCTCGTAATTCTCAATCACCGGCTCAAACAAGGTATTCAAGTTATTAAACAATACGGCAAGTTGCCTGCGGTTGAGTGCTATCTGGCCCAACTCAATCAAGTATTTATGAACGTGATCTGCAATGCAATAGATGCGCTGGAGGAGGTGAAAAAGGAAGACAAAGGCTATTCGCCAACCATTTGGATCGGCACGGAAATTACGGCCGACAATACTGTCACGGTCAAGATTCGGGATAACGGGCCGGGAATTGCGTCCGCCTGCGCCCAACAGATATTTGACCCATTTTTTACTACAAAGTCCATTGGCAAAGGTACTGGATTGGGATTGGCTATTTCCTATCAAATCCTTGCCAAACATCACGGCAAAATTGAGGTAAATTCTCAAATAGGACAGGGCACGGAATTTGTGATTACTTTGCCAGTTGCTGCCTAATAAGCTGTTACGAATCTAGATGGTATTTTTGGGCGGACTCTCCCGCCCACCCCACAATAATTTCATCAAACTTGACTGTAAAATTTAGATCGGCCTCAGTTTACAACGCGGGGCGACTTCGTTATTGTTTGCGGGGACGATCGCACTTGCCGTTCGCGATGATGGCAAGCCAGCGGGGGCGATCGCTTGCAAGGTATAATTCCGAAATTTTTATGGGGGCGGAGGGACTTGAAATACTCGACCGCTCTCAAGAGCGAAAATTGAGCGGAAAACAGAACTATTGGTGACAATAAATCTGAAACCGTTGACTCGCAAAAGATTGAAATGGATGGGGGCGGAGGGACTTGAACCCACACGACCGTTTCGGGTCAACGGATTTTAAGTCCGTAGCGTCTACCATTCCGCCACGCCCCCCTTTGGTCAAGCTGTTGTGGTTTTGAGCCATTAACAACAACAGCCTTTTATTCTACAGCCAAAACCCCAATTTACGCAACCCCTAATCAAAAAATTCCCAAAAGTCGCGCTGCATCTCCCCAAGCGGTACAATAGTTAACCAGCTAACGGAGCGTGTCAACCGATACCGTGTTATTTTTCCCCTAAAGCAAATCTATGTATATTACCTTACTGCTTTACGCCGTCTTGGCAGGAACCTACCTCCTGGTAGTACCCGCGGCTACCTACGCTTACCTGAACAGCCGCTGGTACGTGGCTACCTCTGTTGAGCGCGGCTTCATGTACTTCTTGATGTTCTTCTTCTTCCCAGGAATGTTTCTCCTAGCTCCATTTTTGAATTTTCGGCCGAAACGGCGGCAGATAGAAGCCTAAATGCGACGTATTGACGTAATTGGAATCAGTATCGGCTTTTTTGCCGCAGGTGGGTTTATATACTTGCTGCTGCAATTGGCCGGACTCGACAGCATGAATGCAGGGATTTGGAGTCAGTTGTTTTTGGTCGCCGGCTTGATTGGCTGGCTGGTGACTTATTTATTTCGAGCACTGACTCAAAATATGACCTACAGTCAGCAATTGCAAGACTACAAAGAAGCTGTCTTGCAGAAGCAACTGGATGAACTCACTCCTGAAGAATTAGCCAAACTTCAAGCGGAAATTGAGCAGGAAAAAGATAATTAGTCAATATCCTGAGTTCTCAGTCATTAGTTATTAGTGAGTTATTAGTGATTAGTTATTAGCAAGAAACTATGAACTAATGGCTGGGAATAACAACTCATCAATAGTAATATTGACTGCAAACTAATGACTGATGACTGATATCACGTTCCCTAAAATAAGCGCGATAGGTTTGTAGTGAGGACTTCAGTCCGAGGGAGTTTGATGAGGAAGGAATTCCTCACTACAAACTAATTTGATTGCGATCGATCGAGGGGAAATCCTATGTATGATGACTGATAACCAATGACTGATGACTAATAACTAATGACTATTTCTAATTGTTTTGAAACGTTACGCAAGAACCACCAATGTGCATTGATTCCTTTTATTACTGCTGGCGACCCCGACTTGGAGACAACGGCTAAAGCACTGCAAATTTTGGATGATAGCGGTGCAGATGCGATCGAGCTTGGCGTTCCCTATTCTGACCCGCTAGCTGACGGGCCGGTGATTCAAGCAGCCGCTACAAGGGCTCTACAGCGGGGGACCCGGTTAGATCCGGTGCTGGAAATGGTAGCGAAAGTTAGTCCGAATTTGCGATCGCCGATCGTTCTCTTCACATACTACAATCCGATTTTGTACCGAGGTCTAGAAACCTTCTTGCAGCAAATCAAAAGTGCTGGAGTTCAGGGATTGGTTGTACCAGACTTGCCCTTAGAAGAAGCAGACAGTCTCATCCAACCTGCCAACAAATTAGGGATTGAACTAACATTATTAGTTGCGCCTACAAGCCCTAAAAGTCGCATAGAAGCCATCGCTCGCCAGTCTCAAGGATTTATTTACCTAGTCAGCGTGACGGGGGTGACGGGAGTGCGGGAAGGCTTAGAAACGAGAGCAAAAGAATTGCTGCAAGAACTTCGCGCCGTCACCGACAAACCCATCGGCGTCGGGTTTGGTATATCGCAACCCGAACACGCTCGCCAAGTGAAAGAATGGGGTGCAGATGCTGCGATTGTTGGTAGTGCTTTTGTCCAACGCTTGGCTCAAGGAACTCCAGAACAGGGTTTAGAAGCGATAGGCGAATTCTGCAAGAGTTTAAAAACAGCGATTCAAAATGCTTAGCCACTGTACAGATACTTTCACCCATTAGACAGATGTGTGCGATCGCGATGTGCGGCGACAATTGCGATTAAAGACCTTGTTGTACTTGAGATCGTACACCATCTTCCTTCTAGTTCCTGACTAGAAGGTTTTTTTTAAGCCGAAAACGCAAAACATTTCAACATACTGCGCGCACGGAGAATCAAACAGCCATTTAGGGAAACGACATTTCCGTGTCGGGCGCGCGGTGTGCCGACTTTGAATAATTTCTAGAATATCGAATATTGTCCATTCCTTTGTCCTTTTTCCTTTTACTATAACTTGAGGAATGTAACTTGGGATAGATGAAAAGCTCCTGTTTCTATTCGTATACTTAAAAAAGTGTTTAAGTGCCTAATTTGGTAATTTGTAATGCTAGCCATCTACAGAACCGCTAGGCATTTGAGCATCTCACAATAGAAAGGATCATTTTTATGAAGAGACTAACTGCATTTCTGAAAAAAATTCGAGCTGTACAAATTTTAACAGTGTTTCTGGCTGGCATTTTAGTATTAGCGAGCACTGCCTGCAGTCGCCCTGATGTAACGGCAGGAAAAACTGATGTAACGGCAGGAAAAACTGATGTTATCGCAGGAAGAACTGCCGACCAAGTTAGAGAAGAAGTGCCGAGTGGGGCTGTAACTTCCGAATACAAAGGCGGCATGAACGAGTACAGCGATGTCGATCCCAGAAACCAAAAGCTGACATCAGTAGAAGCAAAAGCTGAGCTTCTGAAAGAGCAAGCGCAGCACCGGATCGACACTAAATCTAGCAACAATGTAGGGGAAAACGTGCGGCGGGTAGCGGACGACGCGCCTGACAAACTCGACCAAATTGGGGAAAAGGTGAAGGAAGATGCTCGCACGGCTGAGCGCAAAGCTGATGACTTTGGCGACAAAACCAAACAAGGCTTTGCTAATCTTAAAGAAAACACTCGCGAAGGCTTGAAGGGAGCAAAAGATATTGTTAAAGAAGCCGCGCAGGGAGCAAAAGAAAGAGCAGCAGAAGGTACTGAGTCTCTGAGATATAATACCAGCGGCGGCCAAGAAAATATCAATGATGCAGCACGAGATGCAAGATAGAACGCTGAAGATGCCTCGGACAATATTTGCTAGAAAGTGAATCGAGATATTGACAGAACTCAACGAGGGGCAGAAAGAGCGACAGACGCGATCGACTAATCTCAAATAACGCTGTTTCCTTTTCTGGAAGCTAAATTCCGACAGGGGTTTTAATCACTGTCGGAATTTAGTAAATTTCATCTTCTGAAGACGACTGCATATTACTATTTGATTCGGTTTTAACCCCCGGGAGGGCTATTAGCCAGGAAGTATAGCGCAGCGAGGGTTTCAGCAGAATGAAACTGTCCTGTCCTTTCTTGGGGGGGGACTGGAGTGCTGCTGATTTCACTACGGATTATTTATAATTTCTATAGATTGTATTTTGACTTTTTAAGGTACTAAATTTTTGATCGGTACCCGATTCTTTGGCGATCGAGCTATATTAAATTCAATTAATTACGCATTGTATTTCTCAAGACACGATTATGCCGTGTTATTACGGTATTTCGCGTTCATTGTTACCGCATTTGAGATTAACCGTAGAAACTTGTACGTAAGTAACAGGCTCGAATCCCGATCGCCAAAGTATAAAATCTTGTTCGTTCACAGATAATTGGAATTTTTGACCGACAGATCGAAAATTATGCTCTTTATGCCCTAAGATAGATACACTAAGTTTTGTCAAGTAAATGTCGGGGTTGAGGTCAGCCGATATGGACGCAATAGTAGATGCACTAGATTTGAGAGTGTTAGTGCCGGGATATCGCCCGATCGCGCAATTGTACACCGATTCTCGATCGGCGGTCGATCGGTTTTTGCGCGAGAAAGACCGACAGCCCGCCACTAACATTCTCAAACCTACGTCGTTGTGGCGGATGATTTCCGGTGGGCGGTGCTGCCAAAATACGATAAAGTTGCATCAGCCGTCGTTAATTGCATCGGTCGAAATAGTTCTCAAGCGCACAGACATTCTCGACGAGATCGAACGGTACCCTGTTATTTATAAATATATGAAACATCAGAATATTTGAATCGATCTTGACTTTTACCTGCCAGATGGAGGCCGATAAATTTTAGCAAAAATAGGGGACGGATTCGGGATATCTTCGAGCCGTAATCCGCATTCAACCGACAGGGAAATGGAAGCAAACCTTATCGTGGGAATTATGTTTCAATGCTAATAACGATGATGCACGACTTTTACGATGCGCTGGCACATTTGGAAATCTATGCAGGTGCCGCACCGACGGAGCGCCAACAAATCCTTGAGCGCGTTGGGGCCAGTCAGAAAAAACTCAAAGAATTCGCGCACCATACCCCGATCAATTACCAACACAAGTTGGATCTGGTTGAGGCAGAATTGCTCCGCGTTTTGGGGCAGACAGCAGAAGCAATGGAACTGTACGATCGAGCTATTACCGGAGCTAAAGCTAACGAATATTTGAATGAAGAAGCTCTTGCCTGCGAACTCACTGCTAAGTTTTACCTGTCATTGGGAAGAGAAAAAATTGCGCGAGTCTACATGATAGATGCCTATGATTGCTATGTCCGCTGGGGAGATAAAACCAAAATTGACGACTTAGAAAAACGCTATCCTCAATTGTTAAAACAGATTTTTGAAGCAGCAAAACTCCCAGCAAATCCATTAGCTAATTGTCCAACACCGGCTGGGCAAAATCAATCGCTTCATCCATCCATTCATCCGTCTGTTTCAGCTAGCGTCTCAGATTTGGGAAATTTTTCAAGTCTGCTAAAAGCTTGTCAAGCCCTCTATAGTGAAATTCAGCTCGATCGACTGATTGCCAAACTGATGCAACTGGCGGTGACAAATACAGGATCGGACAAAGCAGCGCTGATTTTGCCAAACGGCAATCAATGGGAAATCGCTGCTGCAAGCGCGATCGACAATTATGGAGTCGATCGGGCGATCGACTTATCATCCGCAACACTCGATGAAAACAGCGAGCTCTTGCCCCTCAAAATTGTTGACTGCGTTAAAAACTTGTTGAAACCTGTGATTGTGCGGGACATCTCTCAAAAATGTGATTGGGATTCCGACTCCTACATCCTCAAATACGAACCGCAGAGCGTGTTGTGTTGGCCGATTCTCGATCGAGGCAACTTAGTCGGCATTTTGTATCTGGAAAATCGGTTAACCGCAGGAGTTTTTACCCGCGATCGCCTGCAACTTCTCAATCTGCTGTGTTCCCAGGCAGCCATCTGTTTGCAAAATGCTCTGCTATATCAAAAATCTCAGGATTACTGCCGACAATTAGAGCGATCGCTAGCAAAATTCAGTCGAACCGAAACTCAGCTTGCCGATCAGAAACAAATGCTCCAAGCGATTATTGATGTCGCTCCGATTTGGATTTGGATGATTAATCCCAGCGGTAAAGTACAGTTTTTGAACAAAACCTTTTCTCAAAATATGGGAGTGCCCGTGAGCGATTTCCTAGCTGTCGATCATTACAAAGATATCATGGGAGAGCAGGCAGCGGGCTGTCTGCTTTCAGATGCCGCCTGCCTTGCCCAAGATTTGCCGCATTACTCCAGCGAAAATCTCAGATTTATTGACGGTAAACTACACTATTTAGAAGTCACGAAAGTGCAGCTAAAAAATTGCCAGGGTGAGACGATCGGGATTATTGGTTTAGGTGTTGATGCCACCGATCGCAAGCGAGCAGCGGAACTTTTGCAAGAGCAAAACCAACAGCTAGAACAAACTTTAAAAGATTTACAGCAAGCGCAACTGCAACTCGTTCAAAACGAAAAAATGTCGGCTTTGGGCAATTTAGTCGCCGGAGTCGCCCACGAAATTAACAATCCGATAGGGTTTATTTCTGGCAATTTAAGCGAAGGTAAAAAAAGTTTGGAAGATGTTATCGAACACTTAGAATTGTATCGCTCCGGTGCATCGCCATTGGAAATAGCCGACCACGCCCGAGAGATAGACCTCGATTATCTTTTGGAAGATTTACCGAAGATGGTTGATTCAATGCAACTCGGGTGCGATCGCATTTGCAGCATCAGCAACAGTTTGCGTACCTTCTCCCGAGGCGACAAAAACTACAAAGTTCCTTTTAATATTCACGAAGGCATTGATAGCGCTATTTTAATTTTGAAACACCGCCTCAAAGCAAACGAACACCGCCCGCAGATCGAAGTGATAACTAAATACGGCAATCTCCCTAAAATCGAATGCTTTCCCGGTCAATTAAATCAAGTTTTCATGAACCTGCTTGCCAATGCGATCGATGCCTTAGAAGAGTCAAATACAGGACGCAGTTTTAGCGAAATTGCCACCAATCCCAACCGCATCAAAATTTGCACTGAGGTAATGGGCGAAGAGTACGTTAAAATTAAAATTGCTGATAACGGCATCGGGATGAAACAGGAAGTTAAAGAGCAGATTTTCGACCATTTGTTCACGACGAAAGGTGTCGGCAAAGGAACTGGATTGGGGTTGGCAATTGTCCACCAGATTGCGGTAGAAAAACATGGCGGAAGCATTGAGGTGGATGCGGAGCCAGGAATTGGCACTGAGTTTGCGATCGTTTTGCCTGTGAAGGGATAAATTTTAATTAAGATTCAATGTTTTTTGGGCGATCGCGTAATAAGATATACTGACTTTGATTCGGATATTTTGTTTAAAGCCCTGGGATAACTCTTTTAAAGTAGCATCATTTTTTTGACCGAGCAGTTGTTCGATCGCATCAATTTTTCCCATCAACATTGAGGAAAATCCGCCAGCGTGAGAAAGGGGAGCTAGACTTTTTACTTTTCCCTAGCGAATGAGCGAGTTTTTGAACCAAGCTTTGAGCTACTTTAAAAGGTTATCAGTTGCTCGCCCTTATGAAAGAGGATTGCTGTGTGCGATCCCAAAACGCTAATAAACTTTACTGAGTGTATCTCATGCGGTTGATAACCGCTATATGGGATCGAGTGATTTATCTGACGGAGGAAGTAAAAGCGATGAAACTGCAAACCATTGGCTCGACCGTACTCTTCTCACTTCTAGCCGCGATCGGTGGCGGCGATTTTCCCTTCATCCTTAGTGCTCAAGCCAAAATCTCTTCTCCTCAATTTTTGGGTCAGAACCATGCAGGCCGGAAAACGGAAGCTGACAGGTTGTTTCAGGAAGGGGAACAACAGGCTCAGACGAGTCAATTTGAAGCAGCTATACAGTCTTTGCAACAGGCATTAAATATCTATCGGGAACTCAAAGACCGTTCGAGTGAGGCGAAAACTATGAGCCGTCTTGGAAGTTCTTACGCTCTTCGAGGTGACTATGCCAAAGCGATTGAATTTTGTCAGCAAAGTTTAGCGATCGCCCGTGAAATTGCTGACCGCTCAACTGAGCAGCGGGCTCTCACTAATTTAGGCTCTGTTTACGGTGCTCTCGGCGAGTATGCTAAAGCGATTGAACATTATCAACAGAGTTTGGCGATCGCGCGCGAAACCTCTAATCCCTTAAATGAGGGAGGACTTTTAATCAATTTAGGAGTTATTTACGGTACTCTCGGTGACTACGCCAAAGCGATTGAATATTATCAGCAGAGTTTAGCAATCATGCGGGAAATTTCTAGTAGCTATGGCGAAAGGCTGGCGCTGGGCAATCTTGGAGTCGCTTACCGCAATCTAGGAGACTTTGCTAAAGCGATTGAGTATGGTCAGCAGGCCTTAGCGATCGCGCGGCAAACCAAAGACCGCCAAGGAGAAGCAAGTGGGCTCGGGGATCTCGGAACGGCTTACAATTCTCTCAGTGACTATGCTAAAGCGATTCAATACCTCAAGCAGTCGTTAGCGATCGCGCGAGAAGTTTCCGATCGCCGCGGTGAAGTAATTGCTCTGGACAATCTAGGATTTGCACTCTACAAACAAGGCAATTTCCTAGCAACCGAGCAAACACTCTTTGAGGGAATCAATGTTCTTGAATCTCTGCGAGCTGGATTAGATCGTAACAGTAAAGTGTCAATCCTAGACACCCAAGCTCACATCTACCAACTTTTACAACAAGTCCTTATTGCCCAGAAGAAAACTCAGGAAGGGTTAGAAATTGCTGAACGGGGAAGAGCCAGAGCTTTTGTAGAGTTATTAGCCGCTCGCCTTTCCCCTTCTCCCACTGCTCCAATCACCATCAACCCGCCCAACATCCAGCAAATTCAACAAATTGCTAAAGAACAAAACGCCACCCTTGTCGAGTATTCAACTATCAGGAATGAAGCTCTCTATATTTGGGTAATCAAGCCCACTGGTGAAATTACTTTTCGCTCCGTTGACCTCGAATCCCTCAACATTAATCTAGGACAAGCTACGGAAAGCACGAGAGTCGCTGCTGCTACTGGCAGAGGAGTGAACGAACAAAATACCGCCTTTGCAGAAATGATTCGCGGCACTCGCGATGCTTTGGGCACATCAGAAAATAAACTCTCCAATCAACAAACAAAAAATCGCCCCAACTCAACCCCTGCTAATTCCAAAACTGCCAACCCAAAATTACAACAACTTTATCAATTACTAATTGAACCGATTGCTGACCTTTTACCAACCGATCCTAACGATGCCGTTATCTTTATTCCGCATCAATCCATCTTTTTAGTTCCCTTTGCTACCCTACAAAATATTCGAGGTCAATACCTCGTTGAAAAACATACCATCGTCATTGCTCCCGCCATTCAAGTCTTGCAACTAACCCGCCAAGCTAGAAAAAAAGTCCGGCAAATTTCTCCCCAAAATATCCTGGTTGTCGGCAATCCCACCATGCCAAAAATCGGCAACCCCCCGCAGCAATTACTACCACTCCCAGGCAGCGAACAGGAAGCCCAAATCATTGCCAAACTTCTCAACACTCAAGCACTGATCGGCCCTCAAGCCACGAAAACAGCTATTACTCAAAAAATGTCAAATGCTCGGATTATTCATCTAGCGACTCATGGTTTATTCAAGGAAGTTAAAAGGCAAGATATACCCGGAGCGATCGCCCTGGCTCCCTCGGGGAATGATGACGGCTGGCTCACTTCCAGCGAAATCTTAGATTTAAAATTAAATGCCGAATTAGTCGTTTTAAGTGCTTGCAATACAGGCAGAGGAAAACTAACGGGTGATGGTGTTATTGGCTTATCTCGCGCATTAATTACTGCCGGCGTTCCCAGTATCCTCACCTCTCTGTGGTCGGTTCCCGATGCTCCCACTGCTGAATTAATGGCAGAATTCTATCGCCAGTTGCAGCAAAATCCCAATAAAGCTCAAGCCTTGCGACAAGCAATGCTAATCACGATGAAAAAGCATCCTGAACCCAGAGATTGGGCTGCATTTACCCTGATTGGTGAAGCAGAGTAATAGCTTTTAGCCTAGATGCCGCACCTCAATTTTAATTATGCTAAGTAATACAAAAAATCTGAACTAATAATACGAAAATTCTGAGTTATTTGACGTTTTATTTGTTTGGTTTGCGTATAAATACTTAGTTCTTTCTGTTTTGGTGTTTGCCAAACTACCAAACAGGTGTAATAATTACATATTACATTGTGAAGTGCGGAATGTGGGTTTTAAGTGTTCTTTTTCTGGGTGGGATACACTTCATGCTTCGGGTCCCACCAAAGTAGCTCCATCACGCCTTGATTGAGTATGCCCCAGATTCTTTCGGTCGCAGATAAGCGTAAAGAAGTGAGTTCATCCAAATCATCGAGATTCATTTCGGTTAGTCGATCGCGGGCTAGTTTAGAGAGGTTATTAATTGGCACGGTATGATTTTGTTTTTTACTGTCAACCAATATCTCACGCCATGTCATAGACTCAAAGTTACTGAGTTTCGTTTGAATCTCTTTGAGTTTTTCTCCATCAATGTTTTGCCAACCATAGTAAGAGGCGAGTTCCATTTTTGAAATTCGCCATGCTGGATTACGATTGTAATAATCTTGAGGATCTTCGCCGATTTTTGGTTGTTTTTGAGGATCTGGCTGGGCTTTGACTTTTGGCTGTTTTTTCTGCTTGGACATGAGGGACAGGATTACAGGCTGCTGTAGTATTCTGCCATTGCAGCGAGTGTAATTTCCTGATTTCCGCGCTGTGTGGCTGCGAGTCCTTTTCTGGCACCGATCCAGGGTTCTTCTTGATGGGTCAAGTCACTCAGCCACTGGGAAGTCCGATCGCCGTAGAATTCCAGGACTTTATCAATAGTTTCTTTTTGGATCGGGGTGAGATTTTCGGGATTACCTGCGATCGCTGAGACGATAAATTGCCCTTTGTGGTGCTGGTAGAGGTCTGGAATAACAGGCCCGTTTGCCCATGCTTCTACGGTTTCAGGAAACAGGGGGGCATCATCCCAGACTAATGACCATGCCTGAGCGTAGTACAAAAGCTTCTGAAGTTTCATCGCGGGGAGTTCGCCTTTTTTGGCGAGAATATAAGCTGCAACGTCTTGTACAGTTGTCATGCTAATTACCTCCGTTTTAATTGTTGCACTGAAACTTTTCTTAATTCTATTATAGTCCATAAATATCGATATTTGGCGCTCATCTTGGAACCCACATTCCGCACGTCAATTTTTAGTATGCCAAGTAATACGCAAATTATGAGCAAGTAATACGCAAATTATGAGTTATTGGACGTTTTATTTGTTTTGTTTGCATAAGCTGTTCTACATTTAAACTGTGTGTCAAAAATCAATAAAAATCTTGTGGGACGGGCTTCTCGCCTGTCCCGAATTTCCAATTTAAATGCGTAACAGCTTATAAATATTTAGTTTTTCTGTTTTGGTGTTTGCCATACTACCAAGCAGGTGTAATAATTAGATATTACATTTTGAAGCGCGGGATGTGGGTTTTAGGATTTCTGCAAGTGCCACATAGAGTAGGCGGTAAGCTAAATCCTTCAGGACTTATATCAATTCCGGTTGCACCAGAAACACGATCTAGAGGACACGGCGCCGTGCCCTTGGACTACCTGGATTAATAGTAGCTACACGGCAGTGCCGTGTCCTCGGTATCATTCCGATACAACCGGAAACCATATTACTACCCGTGCATTTCTCCATTCGGCATAATTGTACCGCGCCACAGAGCAGCCGTTAAATTAGCAGTGCTCAAATCTGCCCTAATCAAAGTTGTGCGGTGCAAAATTGCCTCCCGCAAATCTGTTCTAGCCAGGTAAGCATCAGTCATATCAGCTTCACTCAAATTTGCCTGATTCAAGTTAGCTCGACTCAAATCCGCCCTCACCAAATTAGCTCGGCTCAAGTCAGCCATAATTAAATTAGCATTGCTCAACTTAACATCAGTCATAAATGCACCGCGCAAGTTAGCACCAGCCAATTCAGCATCAAGTAACACAGCTCTTTCCAACTTAGCATTAGCCATTACAGCCCAGGAAAAATTTGTTTCTACCAAAGTTGCTTCAGTCAAAAATATGCCATCTAAAATAGCTTCGCTCAAATTCGCCTGAGTCAGATTTGCTTCTCCCAGAAATGCTTCAGTCAAATTAGCGTGACTGAGATTAGCTTTAGTCAAATCTGCACCATGCAAATTGACGCCCCGCAAATCTGCACCTTGTAAATTAGCACCCCGCAAATTTGCACCCTCAAAAATCCGCAGCTCCTTCCGCAAATTTGCACCCCGCAAGCACGCACCCCGCAAATCTGCACCTTGCAAATTCACACCTCGCATATCTGCATCGCTCAAATTTGCATCAATAAAAACTGCCAAAGAAATGTTGGCTTTGCGAAAGTCTGCACCTTGCAAAGTCGCTCCGTGGAAGTCTGCATCGGACAAATTGGCTCCGCTCAAGTTTGCTTGATTTAAGTTAGCACCGCACAGCTTTGCATTAGTTAAATTTGCGCGCTGAAGGTTAATTCTGCTCAGGTACGACATCGCTAAGTTTGCACCCCAGAGGTCAGCACTGCTTAAATTGACGCCAATTAAATCGGCACCGCTCAGGTATACCCCTCTGAGATTCATACCTTGAAAATCTAGTTCTCCTGATGTATATCGCCTTAAAATTTCGCTGGCATTCATATTTGTTTTTGTTGTTAATTAGGTACAATCTGCTATTTCTAGACTGCTTAAATTTCCGTTCGCGCAGGCGGACTTAGTTTTTGTAGCCCCAGACTTGAGTCTAAGAAATTTGATGAAATTTCTTGAATTTCAGTTGACGCCAGCGGACTTAGTTGGTGTTACTCCAGACTTGAGTGGAGAATTTAATGAGTTTTATTGACAAATTCTTGAGTCCACAAGACTGTTTTGCTACCTAACTGTCGCCCGTGAATTTTCACGTGAGTAAGATATTTTGATTTTAAAGTACACAGTTTTTTGTGAATGTATGTAGCTGTAGGCTGTTGGTTTGGTACTTCAGCAGACTCCAGAATCACATGGAGCCAACCGTCTTTAAATCCCGCTGTAGCAGCAATTCCTTTAGGCTGTAGCAATTGATTGATCAATTGGGCGATCGCCTTTGGTTTGCCTTGCTTTGCCATTTCCAGAAGCTGATACTGATTTGCTTTATGGCTAGAGTGTTCCGGCGGTATTTCGGAAATCTTGTCTGTCACATTTTCGGTTATTGCCAAAGGAGATGTTCCGCTTTCTTTTGACTCCAACTCGATCAAAATTTCCAGCAATTTATCGGTAAACTTCTGAACTTTTCCTAGATAGTCTCTGAGATTTTTATATTTCCAGTACAAACGCTCCTCTGCACTTCCCGTAGAAAATTTTCCGTTCAAAGCAGCTTCTAACTGGGTGAATATATTTTCTATTTGCGCTGTGGCGGAGTTAGCACTTTGACTGACTAATTCTGTCATTTCTTCTTCCAATTCCAACTTGCGTTTGATGGAATCGCTAATATTTATAATAACAGGCTCTGCCGGTTCTAAAATTTCGATAATAGTTGGCATTTCTGTTGCTGGGAATGTTTCTACCATTTCCTGTCTGAAATCGGTAGCATAATTATTGCTGGTTTCGGGTTCTTTAAACTGTACATTTTCTGCCGTGTCCGGGACTAAGTAACTCTTTTGGGGGTCGTAATGATAGTGAGCTGGAGCAGCTTGAAGGATGTGAGTAATTTCGCCTGGATCGAAATAATCGTTGCGCCTGTCCGCCAGCTCGTTCTCTTCATAAACACTGTTGTTTAAATGTGTCTGATCGTAATTTTCGCTAGCCGAAGATTCGGCTTCACGGGATTCTTCCTGTTGCATTTTTGCGTAACAAGGATTCATCGCTTTGATGATTACGCTCGCAGCTTGGTCGTTTTCATCTCTGTTGTCGAGATTGCTAGCAGTTCTGTACAACTGAGATTCCAGTTCGGCTAGGCTGCCACAGACGTTAAACAGTTGTCGCAGCAGAGTGTCAAGTTCTTGAGTTTTCAATAGCAGCCAGTCGCGATCGCTAAAAGTAAACTGGTGATAAAGAGTAGAAAAAATTAGGATTTTCGCCCTCAGCGGATTTGTTTGCTGCAAAATTTTTTGTCTGACATCAAATAAAGTGCCGAGGTTTCTTGCCCTTTCTTCGCTGTTGGGTACTTCCGAACTAAAATGCTCTTCAAATGCGGGAGCTTCCTGACCGGCAAAACTAGATATATTTGCTTCTAATTTGGTGAAATCTTCAAATTCATACAGCCTGCTAAGTTGACAGACTATGAGGTCTGTTACTAAAGCATACTCGGTTTTTTTATTAACCTTAGAAACTATACTATTTAAAACAGCTTCAATATCTTCTAACCTGCTGTATTTGGCGCACAGTTCTTCAATTAAAATCCTTACATCGGCGCTGGCTAGTTTTGCCGGGTCATTTTCCCAGAACTCTTTACAAGCAAAAAATATTATTTTTTTAATGCGCGAGAGATTTACGTCTTGTTCTAATTCGCGAACAACTTCATCTAAAATAGATAAAGCTTTCATAGTTTTCCTCCCATAAAAATACCCTGTCAACAGTCAGCAAGAAATAATACAATTATACCACATTTGATAAATGCAAGACTTTGAGGCGATCGTAATTGGCAGCGGTATTGGCGGCTTAGTCGCCGGCTCGATGCTAGCTCGTTACGGCAAGCGGGTGCTCGTCTGCGAGAGCCACACCATAGCGGGCGGGGCAGCTCACAGCTTTTCGCGCCGGGGATTTCACTTTGATTCGGGGCCTTCTTTTTATTGCGGTTTGACTGACCCCCGGTCGTTCAATCCTTTGCGGCAAGTTTTTGATGTTTTGGAGGAATCGATCGCGGCAATTTCCTACGATCCGCTGGGGCACTACCATTTTCCCGAGGGAAGTTTGCCGGTGTATGCTGATGCGAGAAGTTACTTAGATGCTGTAGCTAAGTTCGCACCGGAAGGTGCTGGAGAATTGCAGCAATTCCAACAAAATTTATTAGTTTTGTATGAAGCTTTGCGTGGAATTCCGGCTTTAGCGCTGAGATCCGACTGGCAGTTGATACCTGTTTTGCTGTCTCGGTACTCGCCTGCTTTGCTGAAGCTGTTACCGCTAGTAGGTGCGATCGCGGGTTCAGCAGGTTCCTTGATGGATCGGGACGTGCGCGACCCTTGGGTGCGGCGTTTGATAGATTTGGAGTGCTTTTTGCTGTCGGGTTTGAAAGCGCGCGGAACTGTCGCGCCGGAAATAGCTTTTATGATTGGCGAACGATCGCGCTGTGCGATCGAATATCCTGTAGGTGGCAGCGGTGCGATCGTCGATGCTTTAGTCAGAGGTTTGCAGCGCTGGGGAGGAAAGTTGCGTCTGGGAACTCCGGTCGAGCAAATATTAGTTGAAGCGGGTAAAACCAGCGGCGTTCGCTTGCAAAATGGCGAAATTATCCGCGCCCCAATTGTCATTTCAAATGCCACAATCTGGGATACTTATACAAAATTACTGCGACCTGAAGATTTGCCGGAAAGCTACCGAAAAAACGCTTTGTCGGTGCCAGCAGTAGACAGTTTCATGCACCTGCATTTAGGAATTAAAGCCGAAGGACTCGAAGGTTTGACCGGCCACCACGTCGTCGTTCGCGACAGCAAGATTGACATTACAGTACCCGGAAATACTTGCATGATTTCGATTCCTACAGTGTGGGATGCAACTCTCGCGCCGCCCGGACATCACGCCGTTCACGCTTATACATTGGAACCTTACGAAGGTTGGGAATATGGCGAATTGTATGCCCAGAAAAAGCAAGAGCGATCGCAATCTCTGTTTCAAGCTTTAGAAAAAATTATACCGGATTTGCGATCGCGGATAGTCTTAGAGTCGATCGGCACACCGCTAACCCACGCCCGATTTTTGCGCCGATATCAAGGAACTTACGGGCCTGCTATCGCCGCCGGCAAAGGCACATTTCCCGGCCCGCAAACACCCGTCAAAGGCTTGTATCGGGTGGGAGACAGCACCATGCCGGGAATTGGCGTCCCCGCCGTCGCAGCATCGGGTATTTTGTGCGCCAATACCCTGGTAAATTCCGATGTAACAGCACAATTTCTGTAAATGGGTAGAGGAAAAGGGCGGGTTTTGCCAAAGATATTTTCGGCAACTCAAAAAATAACTCTATCCGCCCTCTCGTAACCCGTAAACTGCTTGCTGGGGCGCTGATGAGTGATAAAAACTGATTATCCACCAGCGGCAAAAGTGCCCATAATTGCGATCGACAAAGCCAAACCTGGCAACAGCAGCAATCCTAACATCAAAGCATCGTGTCCGCTCATCACTTTCTCCTGATATTGACCTTTGACATTATACTCTATAAACCGCCATCTTGCCTCGACCTTAATAATTATTTAAAACCTTTAATTAAAACCTGCAGATTGATTCAGGATTGACAGGGCAAATTTTATTAACAATGGGATTCCGGCGCAAGTCTAGCGTAGTTAACTTTTGCAAAGATTGCAGGGAACTGATATCAGAAATTTGATTGTTGTACAAGTCTAGTAAAAATAAGTTATTTAAAGCTTGCAGCGCGCTGCTATCGGAAATTGGGTTATTGAACAGATAAAGTTCAGTCAAATTAGTTAACGATTTCAGCGGACTGATGTCGGATATTTGATTGTTGCCGAGGTTTAGTTCAACTAAATTAGTGAGCGATGTCAAGGGACTAATATCTGATATTTGATTTTGGAATAAAACCAATTTATTTAAGTTTCTTAGAGTTTCCAGCGGAGTAATGTCAGATATTTCATTTCCGAATAGAAACAGCGTCTTGAGATTTTTCAAAGAAGCTAGCGGGGTGATATCCGATATTTTATTATTGTAAAGGTAGAGGATCTGAAGTTCAGTTAAATTTTCAAGAGGAGCGATATCTGAAATTTGATTGTTGTAGAGAATCAGCGCATTTAAGTTAGTTAAATTTTTCACCGGAGTGATGTCATAAATTTTGTTGTCAAACAAGACAAGTGCGGTAAGATTAGTTAGACCTGCTAGGGGACTGATGTCTGAGATTTGATTGGTATCGAGAACGAGTACAGTCAGATTTATTAGAGATAAAAGCGGACTGATATCTGATATTTGATTGACATCTATAACCAGAGTTTTCAGGTTAGTTAGAGATTGCAGGGGAGCGATGTCAGATATTTGATTGCTGCCGAGGATGAGATTAGTAAGTTGAGTGAAAGATGAGAGGGGGCTGATATCGGTAATTTGAAGATTTTTGAGGTTAAGTTCTTTTGTATTAGAAAGCAGTTCGTTAGCTCGATCGCACTCGGCAGTATCTGATATTTGCAACAGTATTTCTACCGTATGTTTGGCGCCGTGAGAGAGAGTTTCTTTCTGCTTGCACCACTCGCTAAAATTATTATAATTTGTCATGGGTTATGCTGCGTTAATCGATTTTAAAGGGTAGATAGGAAATTTTAGATAAGTATAGCAATTCTCTTTCATTTGTGAGTGAGATTTTTTTCGGGTTTTGAGAAATTTTAGCAAAAATTGTGTAAAGTAATCTTAACATCCTTAATTGCATTGCCTTCGCAGGAGCCAAGAGCCAACTATGACACCAGAACTAATTTTTAATGCCGGTAATCTGTTCGTTGTGCCTTTCTGGGCAATTATGATTTTATTACCAAACTGGGGAATTACCCGAAAAGTGATGAATTCATTCATTCCGTTTGTAGTGCTCGCCGCTTTGTACGTATATTTGTTTGGTAGCAGTCTGACGGCGGAAAATGCGGCAGCTTTGTCGAATCCCAAGCTAGCAGATATTGCTAAGTTTCTGGGGGAGGAAACGGCGGCAGCTACGGGATGGATACATTTTTTAGTGATGGACTTGTTTGTCGGGCGCTGGATTTATTTGGAAGGACAGCGGACAGGAGTTTGGACGGTTCACTCTTTGGCTTTGTGTTTTTTTGCGGGGCCGATGGGATTGCTTTCTCATATTGTAACTGCTTGGATTACTCAAAGGTTTTTCCCGAGTTCTGAGGCGGCGGAAACTGTTACTCCCTTAGTTTAGGGAAAAGGTTTCTCATACTTTGGATGTCATAGTATTTTCGATTTTGGATGGGAAATGACTAGACCTCTAGCAAAAGTCGATCGCCTATCCTGAAAATATCTGCGTTTACCTGTGTTTATCTGCCTGACATCTGCGGTTGCTGTATCAATCAAAGACTTATGCAATTCAGGTCTACTGAGTGCATAAGTTATTGTAGCGTGAACGGGAGCATCTCATATTTGTAAAAACACTTATGCTGGCTCCTGCCTTCTTCCTTCTGACTCTTTCCTCCTGACTCCTGACTCCTGACTCCTAGCTCCAATTTCAAGCGGAGGGCTGCTTTCATTGAGATGCTCCCGCGTGAACTCGCGGCTACAGAATTTTAAGAATGAGCTAGCGGCAGCACTAAACGAGCCACAATTAAATTATTTTCTAACATTTCTAAAGACAAGTTTCCCCCCATTAAGCGTACTGCTCGCTGACAAATTAAGAGATTTTGCACGATCGACCTATTTGCAGAAACGGCTAATATATCGGGTTCGGAACCGCCGTTGAAGGCAGTAATTAACTGTCGATCGCCCGCGCCGCTATCGACCACAGACAATTCTAACAAATCTTCCCCCAGCAACTGAGAGCGAATCTCAATCTTGGCGCCAACAGCAGAACGCCTGCAAGCAGCCGCCAGCAATTCGCACAGGATCAAATCCAGCTTGATACTGTCTCCGCGAACGCTCAAAGTCTGGCCGGCAGGCATCGACACAGCAGTTTCTCTGTGGACTTCCAGCGAGACTTTGGACTGTTTGACCAGGGAGGCCGTTCGATCGATCGATCGCCTCAGCAAAGCGCTCACAGCCACCGCATCTTGTCCGAATTGCAACCGCCACTGTTCCTGTTTCAGCAGCAAATGAGTTGACCCCAAAGCATTGCCAATGTGTCGCAAAACCTGTTGGTAGCGCAAAGTTTTCAGAGCATCCTTTTGTTCCTTCGCCGACTGGAAAATCGACTGACTCAACTCCCCCAACTCCTTCACCCCCGCTGCCACAGTGCGGTAAAACTCCTCAAAACGGCGCTGTTTGTACCAATTGAGCAGCTCCAGATCCAATCGCTGCGACTCGTGGGCCGATTGCACCGCCAAATACCTGCGCCACCAAGCCAACTGAGATGCCATCGAGCTGAGCAAACTCACCGACAACTCCGACCACTGGCGGCCCGGAGCGTCTGCCGCCACCACAATGCCCGCCGGAGCGTGTTCTGGGGCCGTCCGCAGGGCCACCGTCAGAATCTCGCCAATTCCCGGACTGCGCAGCCACCGCTTCGTTGCCAGCGGCAGTTGGCTCGTGCTCTGTTGCAGCACGCCCCCTTCTGCCAGGGTTTGTTGGATCAAAGCATCTGTTTTGACAGGAATCACCGCCTCGGGATTGAGGGCAAATACGGGATTGGCAGCTAGCGCCGTCGCAATTGAACCTTCCTCCTCACCGGGATTCCATGTAATTACGGCTACTAAAGGACAGGAAATTGTCTGGGAAACGTGTTGAGCAAAGTTACGATCGAGCTTTTGTAGCGGCAACTCTGGGAACATCGTCGGTGAAGCAGCAGATATCTCTTGCTCAGATTGCTCATCAGGAGAATGGTGCAAAACCGCCAAACCCGATTTGAGCGCTCGCTCAAATTGCTGATATTTGTCGATTGCCGAGCTCTGCTGCCACGAGTGCAGGATCAATCCTAGCTGTTGGCCCACTAGCCGAACTAATTCTTGCTCAGATCGCCTCCAAGTGCGAGTTGCATTGTGTCCGACAACCAGCAAACCCTCGATCGATTTGCGATTGGCGATTTTCGATTTTAGATTCGCGTTTTCTCCCTCGGACTTTTTCCCCCGAGTGGTCGATGCCAAAAGCGAGCGCACCCCCGCCTCCCCCAACACTTCCCGCCAAGCCCCCAATCGCCCGTCTTCCTCCCAATTTTCAATAGCCAGAGGTGCACTTTCTTCCAACAGCCCTACGTCAGCCACATCGAGGGCGTTGAGCGGCGACGGCACCGACCTGCGATTGCGGGGCAAATTTTGGCAGACAATTTCAAAGCGATTTTGTTCTTCGCCGTACAGCAGCAGCAAAAAGTATTCGCATTTGAGCCGATCGCACAACTGTTCGGCGGTATTTTTCAAAGTCGCCTCCCAGTCAGCATCGCTGTAGATGGCGCGAGCTATTCCGGCCGTTAAATCTCGATCGATCTCAATTTGCTGAATTTTCTCCTCCATCTCCGACACAGGAGCCGTCAGAGCCACTAACTGCGCCACTCCCTGCAGGTAATGCTTTTCATTTTCTTGCCAAATCCGCGCTTCACTGGCTTCGACTGCCAAAAATCCCAACAATTCCCCTTCCGAAACAATCGGCGCAGCCAACAGAGAGCGAGCGCGGATTTGCTGCATCAACCGCCCCGTCAGCTCAGTTTTCAGAGAACTTTGAGATTCACCGATCCAAACCATTTCTGCCCTGCCCAAAGCCTGATAAAATTCGCCCAAGTCTTGGACGGTGATTCCCGAAGCCGCTCGGCTCGGCCCGCCCAAACCCGGAGCAACTTCGCGGTTGCTGACTCGGCGCCAAAAATAGCGCCGCTCTCGCTCGAACCAATAAACATTGGTGCGCGTCGGCTCGATAAATTCATGAGTTTGTTCGACAACCGCTTGCAAGTATTGGTCGAGCGATCGCAGTTCCCCCAACTGCGAAATCAGCGCTAAAAGAGACTCGTCTGGGTGTTTGACTTGTTGTCGCTGCCAGTCTTTTTCTATTTGGTAAAGAGCAGTTGCCAGCGCTCCAAATACGATCGCCAACTGCGTTTTTTCCCCCGACTTTGGCGACGATCCCCACTCGTCTGTGCCGAGCAAAATCACGCCGTAGCAGCGGTCTTTGTAGCGCAGCGGAAACAGAGTCGTGCCTTGAATGTTGAAAGTTTGAGCTGCTTTGCGCCATTCTCCGGCTCTACTTTCCGATCGCAAATCCGGGACTCCCACCGGTCGGAGCTGAATCACCACTTGTTCCAGCAAATCCCCCGGACTGAGGGCAAACCGCTGTTTGAGAAAAGACAGGTCGCCGTTAGGAGTTATGCCACCTTTCCCGAACAATCGGTGGGCCTGTCGATCGTACAACCCGATCCAAATCAACCGCCAGTCAAATTCCGCTTGCAAGTAACCGAGTGTGGTTGAAAGCAGCACTTCAACATTCTCCTCTTCTCGGAGAGTCTGAAGGACGCGCTCTAGGGTCGCGATTTGTTCGTCTAAATCCTTTGGTCTTTGCTGCTGCCCCATTTCCAAGCTTCCCCGCACCTTTGTCTAATTTCAAATTACTAACTTAAATAGTCAAAAAATTAAAATGCCGAAGAATTAACTTATAATATAATCGTCTCACTTATCCTTCGATCTCAAACATTGGATAAAGTCGATCGAAGTTGAAGTAAAAACCTCACCTTCACACTCTTCTCCTGAATCTTTTTATTGAGCTTCTCATTTGTCAACTGCCCCAGGATAAGTCATTGGATATTTATCAATCAAGTGTACGCCCGCTGTTGTTTTCGGTATTGAAAACCGATGCCGAGTGGCTGCACAACCGCACTCTCCAAGTTCTCGAACTCGCAGCCAGAACCCAGTCAAACCCCGCAACCAGCCAAATGCTCTCTCGATTGCAGAAATCTTTGGGAGTCCAAGATTCTCGCCTCGAACAATCTTTGTGGGGACTGAGCTTTAAAAATCCTGTCGGCTTGGCCGCCGGATTTGATAAAAACGGCGTAGCTGCTGACATTTGGGCAAATTTTGGCTTTGGCTTTGCCGAACTCGGCACTGTCACTTGTCAACCGCAGCCGGGAAACCCCCAACCTCGCTTGTTTCGATTGACTCAGGACAGTGCAGCCCTCAACCGCATGGGATTTAACAATCAAGGAGCCGCGGCAATGGCAGCCCGGTTTCACAGAGCACAGAAACAGTCTTCATGCGATGCCTCGCGCCCCATGCCTCAGTCTCGGTTCCCCTCGGGCATCAATCTCGGTAAATCTAAGGTAACACCGTTAGAGCAGGCAGCAGCGGACTATTTGGAGAGTTTTAAGCTGCTGAAAGATTGGGGCGACTATTTTACAGTCAACGTTTCCTCTCCGAATACGCCGGGGTTGCGATCGCTCCAAGATGCTGCTGGGCTTAGCACAATTTTGGAAATTTTGCAACAAGAAAATCAGGGAATCAAGCCAATTTTAGTCAAGATTGCGCCGGATTTGGAGTCCGAGGATATCGCATCAATCCTCGACTTAGCAAAAACCTACCAACTAGCAGGAATTATCGCCACAAATACCACCATCCGCCGCGACGGATTGAAAACGCAAATATTGCGAGAAACAGGCAAACCAATCGCCGAAGAAGCTGGGGGAATTAGCGGGCTTCCAGTGCGGGAGCGATCGACAGAAGTAATCCGATTTATCTGGCAATATACAAAAGGCGAATTACCCATAATTGGAGTTGGCGGCATTTTCACCGCCGAAGATGCCTGGGAAAAAATAGCTGCCGGTGCGAGTTTAATTCAAGTTTACACCGGTTGGGTTTACGAAGGGCCTTGGATGGTGCGCCGGATTCTCCAAGGGTTGTTGCAAAAGTTAGAAGAACGCGGATTTAATTCGATTTCTGAGGCAGTAGGTTCGGACAATCAATACACATAGGAGTGAAAAGCAAGTCTCGGGCAGGCAGGATGCCTGCCCCACAATAATTGTTGAAGAAGTCAAATAAATTATTGCAAGAATCAGCCATTCAGGGCCTTGATTAATTGCTTGTGCTTTTCCTTTCCGATCCTGATAGTGAGCTTCTCCAACAGCTAACCAGCTTTGGCAGTCTCGTCTAATATCCATGAGTTCACCCCGAATCTGACTCACAGTGCGATCGCTAAAAAAACTATAGCGGTTCTCAGGACAATAAGGTACTCTTCCAATGCCCTGTTTGACCAATGCCCAAGAACACCTCATGTTACTGAGAAAGGCTATAATCAAATATTTCCGCTAAATTCAAAGCATTAAGTTGAGCTTGAGCTTTATGCAGCGACTCCTGCCATTCCCTTTGGGGATCGCTATCAGCAACAATCCCCGCACCCACTTGTCCCCAAACAACTCCCCCCGTTTTACCGTCACTTTTTGGTGCATATAAAAGCGTGCGAATCAAAATATTTAAATCCAGATTGCCCCGCCAGTCCAAATAACCGCAGGAACCGTAAAATAAATTGCGCTTCACGGGTTCCAATTCTTCGATGATTTCCAGACAGCGCACTTTCGGACAACCTGTAATCGTACCGCCCGGAAATACCCCTCGAATTAAGTCGATCGCGTCGCAATCTCCTCTTAATGTACCGATAACATTACTGACGAGGTGCATCACGTGACTGTAGCGTTCAACGGTCAGAAATTCGTTAACTTTTACCGAACCCCATTCACACACCCTCCCGATATCGTTGCGTTCTAAGTCAACTAACATAATATGTTCGGCTCTTTCTTTGATATTCTCTATTAATTCCTTTGCTAACTGCTCATCTTGAATGCAGGTCAAACCTCGCGGTCGGGTTCCCGCGATCGGTCTAGTATCCACTTTTTTTCCTAATAATTGAACGAGTCTTTCCGGCGAACAACTAACTATCGCCCCCCACGGAGTTTGCCAATAACTTGCAAAAGGCGAAGGATTGATCCGTTGCAAAGCGCGGTAAATTGACCAACTACTGCAATCTGTACGGGCTTCAAACCGCAAAGATAAATTAGCCTGAAAAATATCGCCCGCATGAATATACTTCTGAGCTCTTCGCACTATTTCTTTATACTCACTCTGAGAGAGTTGAAAAATAGGAGTAGTGGAATTTTGTTGATAATTTTCCGGTAAATTATTCTCGATTATTTCTGGCTGGGTTTTCTCTAATTGATGCTGCATAACATCGAGGTGAGAAGGTTGACTCGCAGCCAACCAGAGAATTTGCATTTGATGGTCTAAAACCGCAAAAGATTCTGGTTCGTACCAACAGCTAACCGGGAAAGGAAGCGGATCGGTATTGAGTTGGGGCAGGTGTTCGATTTCCCATGCTAAATCATAACCCAGCCATCCCAACCAACCTCCACTAAAAGGAATTTCCGGCGGTACATTCACTGCTAAATTTTGCTTTTGAGAGTCCAAAAGAGCGCGCAAAAAAGGTAAAATTTCACCGACTGGCGGTGTCCATAGCTGAGATTGACCGTCAATTATCCGGGGAGAACCCGCACAAATAGAATATCGTGCCAATTTAGTAGAAGATGTAACTGGACTTTCTAGCAGAACGGCCATATCGCGGGGGAAACCATCCGATATTGAGCTTGCACTGTCGGCAGTTTTACCGAGAAATAAAATTTGAAAAATCTCCGATCCGGTGCGCTGATTTAGGGGAAGCTTTCGCCAATGCCAAGGTTGTATTTTTTTCATAATAGATTGCACTACGGTTAACACTTTCAAGACTTACGCAACGAGTCAATTTTGACACTATCTGTAGTAGTAAGGTGCACAGTTAGCACCCTACTAAAATCGATTGAAAGCGTTATTTCAGCCATTACTGACAACTTGCCAAACATCTCGGCTTGCTTCTTTTTTGAGGCGTATCCAACCCCTGACGGAGTTAATGAGAAATAAAGTTTGGTTACTGTGCAAATCCTCTAAGGTAATTAATTCTTCTCTGATTTTCCCTTCCTCTAAAAGTTGAGCGCGAAACGTCCCCGGTAATAAACCGCACTTGACGGGAGGTGTGATTATACCTGCGGCTGTATCGATCGCGATATTGGCGATCGTGGATTCGGTGATAACTCCATCTTGATTCCACAGAAAAACATCCTGATATTCGGGCTGCGACTCCAAAGCCATTGTATAAGGCACTCGGTAAGTTGTCTTGTGGTAAAGAAATGGGTTTTGAGAATCGATCGGTTGGCGGGCAATTCCCACAGATGCACCGATTTTTAAGATACCGCTATCTAGGGTCTGAGCTTGTAATGTTATGTTTCCCTCACAAGATATTGTTAACCGTATTTTTTGTTTGACAGACCCGAAAGTCATACTTAATGCTTGTAAAGCTTTGCTTGCTTCTGTTAGCGATAGGGGGAAATTAAAATAATCAGCCGATCGTTCTAATCTTTGAAGATGCCTGTCTAGCAAAAAATAGCCGTTTTTGGGTTCCCATAAAAATGATTCCAGCAATTCAAAATTTGACGGTTGTTGAATCATATTTTTTTCAATATAATGTAAATTCGGTAACTAGACAATTTTTAGACCCGCGAAGGTTCCTGTTTGTGTAATTATATAGGAAGTTAACTTGAATTTATGTTGCCTAAATCCTTTATATTTCAATGGCGCCTTGCCATCGGGCTGTTGATATTAACCTCAGCGATCGCACCGCTAGCCCTCAACTACTACGTCAGGCTTGTTACCAGCAAGTACCGCTACAGCGATATAGCTAACGTGCCGGCAGAACCCATTGCTATAGTTTTTGGTGCCGGAGTTTGGGAAGACGGCACTCCAAGCCCTATGTTAGCCGATCGAGTGCAAGCAGCCGTCGATTTGTACAAAGCGGGGCGAGTGGACAAAGTTTTGATGACAGGAGACAATAGCACCGTTGATTACAACGAAGTCCAAGCAATGCAGGACTACGCCGAAGCCCAAGGCGTACCGATTAATAATATCGTTCTCGATTATGCCGGATTTAGTACCTATGAAAGTTGCTACCGGGCGAAAGAGATTTTTGGCATAACGCAGGCTGTTTTAGTTACCCAAAACTTTCACTTAGCCCGCGCTGTTTATACCTGTCGCCGATTGGGCATAGAGGCGATCGGTTTAGGAACGCCGGATTGGGGCAAATTTCGCCAAAAGGGCATGATTCGCTACACTTTCCGCGAATTTTTGGCAGTCATCAAAGCGCTTTGGGAAGTGCGCGTTACCCGTCCCGAACCGACTTTTTTGGGGCCGTTTGAAGGAATTAAATAAAAGTTATGATATCATGTCTGGTCGATCTACCGTGATTTTTGTATGGGCTCCCCTCACCAACAATCCCAGCCAACAATGGACAATCTCAAAAACCCGCCCCGACCGGGATATTATGGTTAATCCATCGGACACGATAAGCTGTTGTGCATTTAAATTGTATATTTCGAGTTCCGATCGAACAATCGTCAAATCCTCTCCCCCTCTCCCTTACTCCCCCTCTCCCTCTCTAATACCATAGGCAATCTAGATGCAACACAGCTTATGAGTGTTCTGTTGAAGACTTTAGTCCTTACTTTAAGAACTAAAGTCTTCACTAAAAACTGGTTTTCTTGCAACTAACCAGACATCACCTAAGTCCGGGAGTTGTAGGTTTTGAGTTCAACAAAAGCCCCAACAAAGCTCACAAATCATAACTCGCCCGTTGCTGTAGCGATCCATAACTTACTCTCGTTTGGAAAGCCCAGCCAGCGACCAAGTTAGGCTCACCATCATTAAGCGGCCTAGAGCCTTCAAACGGTCTTCGGCGTTATTTTCAACCGTTTGAGACAGAGTTTCACAATCCACATTTCTCGACAATTCTTCAGCAGTTTCTGCTGGTTTTTCCACTGGTTTTTCCAACTGGGGTTGTTCAGAAGATGTCTCAATGCTGACTTGTGGCTGCTGATTTTTTTCTTCTGTCATTTTCAGAGTCACCTCCTGGAGTTATTGCATACATAATCCTTAATACAAATGTAATTTCTTTGTATCCGGGATGGGGCGATTCAAGTTTTCCGTACCCGGCAATCGCAGTTACCAAATGACTTAAAAGTTGGGATTTCAGTTGTGAGCTATCTTAAATAGCACTTAGACACTTTTCCTCAAAACTAGGTTTATTCACAGATATGTACTCCTCCACCACTTTTTTGTAATAAATTTGTAAGAAAGGCGATTTCAGAGCCTAAGTCCTGTTAAATTCAAAACTCACTCACTACTACTGGTGATGCACATCACTGAATTGTTATATTTACTTAACAGTAATATTTCCGAGATTCTGATATTGTTAAAGCTTAACAATTAATTTTGCTGGGATTTATCTCAATCTGCAAGCAACCGTCTGGAAATTCTTAACAAACTGAAGGTGTAGAGCCGATGGCAATTTATGTTGATACTGCAATTGTAGCGGAAGCTGCACGGGCGAGCAAGTTCGGATGGATATCGGGAATTACTACTAATCCGACACTTTTGGCAAAAAGCGAGTTACCTCCCGATCAAACCCTTAAACAACTGGCACAACTGATTCCTGGGGAAATGTACTATCAGCTAATGGCATCTGATGTTGATGGCATGGTAGCAGAAGGAAAAGCGGCTTTTGAATTAATTGGACAGCAAACAGTTTTGAAAGTTCCAGCAACGGCGGCTGGTTTTCAAGCAGTCGCGCATTTGTCACCGTCCATTCCTTGCGCGGTGACGGCGATATACAGCGCCGCGCAGGCTGCGGTGTCGGCGGAAGCTGGGGCAAAATATGCGATCGCCTATGTGAATCGCGCCACCAGATTGTTGGGAGATGGTTTTGCCTTAGTGCAAGATATGGCAAATGTGTTAAAGAAAAGTAATACTGAAATTTTGGCAGCTAGCATTAAATCGCCGTCCGAAGCGGTAAAGACTTTATTAGCTGGAGCGCATCATTTGACATTGCCTTTTGACGTTTTGCAGGCGATCGCCGTTCACGAATTGTCCCAGCAAACAGTTGATGAATTTGCGAAAAACGGGCGGGGAATTAGTTATTAGATTTTGCAATACAGAAAACTTCCTTCTTAATTTAGGAGGAAGTATCATTCGCTAGCTGACGGGAGCATCTCAATGAAAGCAGCCCTCCGCTTGAAATTGGAGCTAGGAGTCAGGAGTCAGGAGTCAGGAGGAAAGAGTCAGAAGGAAGAAGGAAAAAGTCAGAAGTCAGGAGCCAGAATAAGTGTTTTTACAAATATAAGATGCTCCCCTAGCTGACTGCATATGAGTTTGGCTATTTTGTCTACTGTTGGTAACATTTATCGAGCAATATGACTTTTATGAAGTCAAGGTTATGAATTTTATGAATTGACTTTGAGAGCTGCTGATTTAATAATGTCAATCAACCGCACGGCATCTCCAAACTTGTACTCTTAAATGTCAGGGTTTATGACCATTACTCGCGTCTCAGTAGACTCAACAGGCATCTCTGACCCAGCAGGCGATGTGCAGGGCAACCGTTACTCGGTTTTATCATCCATCTCCGGCGATGGGCGGTTTGTGGCGTTTACACTGCAACAATCCATCTTCCGAATCGGAGCTCCGAACAATAATACTAACAATAGCGACGACATCTTCGTGCGCGACTTGTTAACCAACACCACCACTCGCGTCTCTGTTGACCCAGCAGGCAATCCGGGGAACGACAGCTCCTACGACCCCTCCATCTCTGCTGACGGAAGGTTTGTGGCGTTTCAATCTGATGCCGCCAACCTCGTGCCGGGGGACACAAATAATAACAACGACATCTTCGTCCGCGATTTGTCAACCAACACCACCACCCGTGTCTCAGTTGACTCAGCAGGCAATCAGGGGAACGACTTTTCCGGGAACCCCTCCATCTCGGGCGACGGGCGGTTTGTGGCGTTTTCATCTGGTGCCACCAACCTCGTGCCGGGGGGCACTAACAATGACGAGGACATCTTCGTCCGCGACTTGTCAACTAATACCACCACCCTCGTCTCTGTCAGTTCTAGTGGCGATCGCGCGAACGACTACTCTGACTTCGCCTCCATCTCCGCCAACGGGCGGTTTGTGGCATTTCGCTCTTGGGCCACCAACCTCGTGCCGGGAGATACTAACGACAGTCGCGACATTTTCGTGCGCGACTTGTTGACAAATACCATTACCCTCGTCTCTGTGAGTTCAAATGGCGATCGGGCGAACGATAGCTCCTCCCGCTGCTCTATTTCTGCTGACGGGCGGTTTGTGGCCTTTTCATCTCGTGCCAGCAACCTCGTTCCGGGGGACACTAACAATAGCGACGACATTTTCGTGCGCGACTTGTCAACCAATACCACCACCCGCGTCTCTATTTCCTCAACAGGCAATCAGGGGAACGAAGACTTCTACACTCCCTCCATCTCCGCTGACGGGCGGTTTGTGACGTTTTCATCTCTTGCCTCCAACATCGTGCCGGGAGACACTAACGATAGCGAGGACATCTTCGTGCGCGATTTGTCAACCAATATCACCACCCGCGTCTCTGTAGACTCAGCAGGCAATCAGGGGAACAGCGACTCCGAGTTCCCCTCCATCTCGGCCAACGGGCAGAAAGTGGCGTTTTCATCTTTTGCCGCCAACCTCCTGCCGGGAGATACCAACAACGGCCCAGACCTCTTTATTTCTGAGACCGGCAACGCTCCAGGCGTCATCAATACTCCGAGTAACAACATCAACGGGACTCCCGGCAACGACAACCTGACTGGCACCAGTGGCAACGATATCATGAACGGTTTGGAAGGTGATGACGTGCTGACCGGTTTGCGGGCTAATGATGTCTTAAATGGCGGCGGCGGCAACGATAACATTTCTGGCGGCAAAGGTTTTGACACCCTCAACGGCGGCTTGGGCAACGATATTCTAGTCGGCGGCGCGGGCAACGATGTATTTGTTTTAGGTGCGGGATTGGGAATTGATACAATTTCTGATTTCGCCAACTCTCAAGATACCATTCAATTAATCAATGGCTTGACCTTCGGACAACTATCAATTTCCGCTGGAACTAACGGCACATTAATTAGAGTAGCCAGCAGCGGTGAAGTTTTAGCTTCTTTGACAGGCATTGCTCCAAACCTCATCGGCTCTGAAGATTTTGTCTCGGTCTAGAGATCGTAAACTCATTACTTGTTAAATCACTTTTACTCAGGGGAACATCATGATTAAACTTGGCAAACTATCCCTCGCATTAATAGGCACATTTCTGGCAGTTTTGCAACCAGCATTTACCGCTAATTCACAAGAAAGCAACAGCGAATTTAGCCAACTTCAATCCTTATTAGAAGCAAAAAAATGGTACGAAGCAGATATAGAAACAGTCTCTCTGATCCGCAACAACTCCGCCAATCTGTCTTGTCCGAACCTCCGCGCGATCGATCGAATGTGGATGCAATCGAGCAATGGCAAATATGGATTGACTCCGCAGTTAGAGATTTGGCAGAAAGTGGGCGGTTCTAGCTGTCGCACTTGCGAAGGTCAAATTCAAGATTTTAGCAAGCAAGTAGGATGGAATATGAGCTCGCAAGTAAGTCCTATACCAGGGGAGTTTCCTGCCCAGTATCCAACTGTTGCTTCATTAAGTTGGCAAAGTTATGTTGACAGCGATAAAAGCATAACTAGGTACAGTCTTTTTGCTGGCGCGCAGACATGGCAAGCGTGGAGGGTTACAGAATTTAACCTGTTTTCTACTTTTGCCAATTGCGGCAAGTAACAGTTGTAGGACGGACAAGGCCCAAACTTCCACGTCGGAGTCGGGACGGGATTTCTCGATCGCCTCGCCTCTTCAATCTAAAATCTAAAATCTAAAATAGTATGACTATGGCATTCGCCAAATCTTAATAGTACGATCGGGACTGCCGCTCACAAAAGTCTTGCTATCTCTGGAAATAGCAACAGAAGTCACAAATTGACTGTGACCGGAAAGAGTTTTTCTTTCTTTTCCCGTCTTCAAATCCCAAACTATAATATCTCCGCCCCCGCTAATCAAAGTGCGACTGTCCGGGCTAAAGGCGATCGTCCTCACCCAACTCGAATGCCCTTTAAAAGTACGGGTGCGCTTCCCGTCTCGCACATTCGACAAACGGATCGTATTATCGGTGCTAGCACTAGCCACAATTTGCCCGTTAGGGCTAAAAGCCACAGCATTAACCGGGCCCCCGTGACCTGTGATAATTCTTCTGACTTCTCCGCTATCGAGATTCCACAAACGCACAGTCTTGTCTTGGCTGCCACTAGCAAGAGTTTTACCGTCCCTGCTCAAAGCGATGGCGTTTACTCCTCCGGCGTGGCCGCTCAAAGTCCGCAACCTGCGGCCGGTTCTGACATCCCACAAACGAACAGTTTTGTCATTGCTGCCGCTAGCGAGAGTTTTACCGTCCGTGCTAAAAGCGATGGTGTTGACGGCTGCTGCGTGGGCGGAAATCGTCCGCATCCGCCGCCCCGTCTTCAAATCCCAGAGAATCACATTATTGTCATCGCCCCCGCTGGCCAAAATCGAGTTGTCCGGGCTCACCGCTAGCGTGTTGACCGATTTTTTAGAATGCACCGAATAGAGAGGCCGCAGCAGGCGTCCCGTCCTCGCATTCCAAATTCTAATCGTCCCAAAGCTGGCGCTCACCAAAGTTTGACCGTCAGGCGACAGGGCGATCGCATTTACATTCCCTTTATTATCCAAACTTTTTTGCAAAAACTGACTGCTAGGTAAACTAGAAAGCAGCCACACCGGGTTTGCCGGAAACACCCCGTAACGCAGCGAACCGTAAATTTGAGACGCGCCAATACCCAGCATCAAAACCGCAGTGCCCGCCAGCAACTTCTTTTTCCAATCAAAAACATCTTTCTGGGTCTTGTTCAATCCCGAATTCAGAGGTCTGAGGCGGTTTACAGAAGTCTGCTTCTTCGCCTCTGGCGCCCCGGAAGTTGTGCGAAGTTTAGTTTGCCCCGTCGTCGGCAACTGAGTGGGCAACTGGCTTTCCGCGCCGTCGAGATTAATTTCCTCCAAGCACTGCAAAACCATCTGGGGACTTTGAGGTCGATTTCCCGGAAAAGGCGCCATCAGATAATCGATTACATTAGCCACGGCGTCGGAAACTTGAGGAGCTCCTTTGCGCCACATTAATCTGCCCGTGCGCGGGTTCTCTGGAAACGCAGTCGGTGGCTTTCCAGTCAGCAAATAAACAAAAGTGCGCCCCAGAGCAAAAAAATCCGACTGCGGAACAGCCTTGCCATTAGTTTGTTCCGGCGGCGTGTAGCCGGGGGAAACAATACCAGTGACATTTTGCCCCTGGCCCACCTTAGCGAAATAAGTCGCCGACACTTCCCGAGCAGTCCCGAAGTCAATCAGCACTAACTGCCCGTTTGGCTTGCACATAATATTGTGCGGCTTGATATCCCGATGGAAATAGTTGAGGCGGTGAACTTGGTCTAAAATTTCCGACAGTTGTTTGAGCCAGTTTACAGCTTGTTCTTGAGTGATCGGGCGGCCCCGATGTTTGAGCCAGTCTTGCAAATTGGCACCAGCAATTTTCTCCATCACCAGACAGTGAAAAGACTCTGTGGTGTGAGCTGGCGAAAATGTAAAATAACCGTCGCGATCGACTTTTGGAATACCTGGGTGTCTCAGCCTGACCAATACGTCGGCTTCTTGCTTAAAAAGTTCTACAGCTTTGGGATGTTCTTTGAGCAGGACTTTGAGCACTTTTCGGGAGCCGTTGTCGTCCACTTCAAATGTTCTGCCAAAGCCACCGCCTCCGAGAGGCGCGACTATCCGATATCTACCTTGCAACAAAAGTTCTGACCCGCAGTGGATACACGCGGATTTGCCAGAGTTGGCTGGATCGGAGGGATTCGGGCATTTGGGATTGAGGCAATAACTCACAGAAGCCACATAACCCTGACTGAGGTTGCTCTATCAAGTTTTACTTTGACACTCTCAACACTCTTGGTGACTGAGATTCTTGGTTCAGCGAAGTCACTTGCCTTGACAGGATTACTCGAGCCAAAGTAGAGGTGTCTTCTCCTCAAGCGTGAATTCCGGTATGCCCTACCGTACTTGATTAGTCCTCTTGAGATACTTAGGTTTTGATTCAAATAGGAGTTTTCCTAGACGGCAACACGGTTAGGTGTGACTGCGTACTCAAAAAAAATAAGAGTACGAGTTTTTATGTTGTCTAGTTATACTCACTTTTCAACTTATGACGATCGTAGCACACCTAGTACAAGACTCATGAGCACTCTTGATTGAAATCTTTGAGCGTAGCTCAAGTCAAGCGGACTAAAGTCTCCCTGGTTTTCCCCATCCCGTCTGTTTCTATAACCTGGGGCGATCGAATCTCACAATCGGGTTGAGGTTGAAGGTTCTGTTGTTTGTCCCAGCCGATCGATCTAGGTCAAAAACCCCTCATGACAGCAGATGGTTCACAAAAAAATCAGAACTAATAACAGAGAGCTGCCAGATTTCAATTGTACGATCGCAACGACAACTCTCGAAGCAACAGAGGAAGAGCGGGAGCGTGGGGGATGGGGAGTGCGGGAATCTGGGAGTGTGGCAAAGTTGAAAAAATCTGCCTTCTGCCTTCTTCCCTCAACATCCATCCCTTAAATCGGTTAAATCTCGTAAGCTGTTTTGTTGCCGAACTTCCTTCTGCAGAAGAAAGCCTGTTAAACAAGTCCCTCAATTATCGGATGGAAGTAGAACGCCAGCGCCAAAACCGTATAAGCTGCCAGCAGCAAAGTACCTTCTAGCCAGTTAGAGTTGCCGTCAGAACTGATAGAATTGGCAATCAGCACCGACACCGCAACCGCTACAAGTTCAAACGGGTTGAAATTCAAGTCCATAGGTTTGCCCAAGACAAAACCTGCCAAAACCAATACCGGCGCAACAAACAAAGCAATTTGCAAACTCGAACCCATTGCCACAGAAACCGACAAATCCATTTTATTTTTCATCGCCACCGTCACCGCCGTCGTGTGTTCGGCCGCATTGCCAATAATCGGCACTAAAATTACCCCGGTAAACAGTGATGTCAGCCCCAAACGCGCCGTCGCTTCTTCCAGACTACCCACCAGCAGTTCCGACTCGACAGCTACCATCAGGGTACAGGCCAACAGGACCGCAATCCACAGCGGCAGATTTACTTTGTGATCGGGGCTGTCTGGTGCTAAGTTACTTTCGGCTAATTCTTCAAGCATTCCTATTTCTGCCACCCCTGCCTCGTACAGATAACTGTGGGTTTTCATCGAAAACAGCAGCGTCAGCACGTAGACGACAATCAGGACTAAAGCAACAGCGCTAGAGAGGTTCTCCATAGTTTCGGGAGGGATGCCAATAGAGGTGGCATTAACTGCAGTCGGCACCAAAATGGCAATCACGGCTAAGTTCATCGCTGAAGCGTTCAACCGGGCGACTGTCGGCTGAAAATCTTGTTCTTTGTAGCGCAAGCCGCCCAGCAGCATCGCAAATCCCATCACCAACAGCAGGTTGCTCATAATTGAACCGGTGATGCTAGCCTTGACAACATCTATTAGTCCGGCGTTGAGGGCGACGAGGCCGATAATCAGTTCCGTGGCATTTCCGAAGGTAGCGTTCAGCAAACCCCCCAAGTTGGCACCGAGGACGACAGCAATTTCTTCGGTGGCCGTCCCCATCCAGGCGGCTAGGGGGACGATGGCTAAAGCCGAGGTGATGAAGATTGTGGAGGATTCCCAGCCGAGAAAGTGTCCGGCGATGGAAACCGGGATAAATAACAGCAGACTGGAAATTATTGTATTTGTGTTTAGCATTTAGATTCTCAAAAGCTGCCAACCGTCAATCATAGCCTGTGACCAAATGAAAAAAAAGGCTAGGGTTCAGGATTTGGGTGTTCGCTTAAAGTTGGGGATGGGCGATCGAGCTTTGAGGCAGCCTGCTATATCTGTACTTCACGAACTATATCACACATTATTCGTCACAGCCAGACGTATCGGACAACCGAAAGATTTAGCAAATGCTGTTTTATTCCTCATGCAAAACAGAACCCCCCAATCCCCTACTTTTTAAATAATTAGGCGATCTAACAGCGAGAGCGTTTTACGTTTAATTAGATTGATGTACTTACCAAAATACTTGCCAGCAAAAGTGGATAAATAGTTGCGGGCAGTATTCGATCTCTTAGGATGTAAATTAAGGTGGGAAATATATTAAAAAGCAATGGGGAATGGCAATGACGCAAGTTGTAATTGTGGGATCGGGACCAACTGGTGCGGCACTTGCCTTGCTGCTGGTGAAACGAGGTATTGCTGTAACCTTGGTTGAGGCTGCAAAAGATTCCTACCGAGTGTTTCGCGGTGAAGCGTTAATGCCCAGCGGATTGGATGCGATCGCCCAAATGGGCTTATCCACAATGCTAGAAAGTGTTCCACACCGACCAATTGATGCCTGGGAGTTCGTTGTGGGCGATCGGCAACTATTTCGAGTTGATGAGCCAATGGGGTCAAATCGACCTTGTACGCTGGTATCGCAACCGCCTTTGCTAGAAACACTTATTTCAGAAGCTAAGTTGCATCCAGAGTTTCAATTTATCTCAGGTGTTCCCGTAAAAGATTTACTGTACAGCAACGATCGCATTGCGGGTGTAAAGCTAGGAGATGGGCGAGAAATTCCTGCTGCACTTGTCATTGGTACAGATGGTAGAAACTCGGTTGTACGACAGCGTGCAGAATTAGAGTTAGTAAAACAGCAGAATAGTATAGATGTTCTGTGGTTTAAACTTGCCGCTCATCCTCGGTTTGTGGCGGATAATGTATTTTATTCGATCCTGAATGGAGGTAGCGGATTTAGTGTGTTTCACGGGGCAGAATCAGGAAAACTTCATCTGGCTTGGGTGTTATCTGCAGATGACAAAACCGATCGGAAACACACAGACTGGGCAGAAACTTTCGCATCGCTATCGCCTGCGTGGATGGCAGAACATTTCCGCAACTGTGCCGATACGATCGAATCTCCGATGCGATTATCTGTTGTGGTTGGTCGCTGTCCGCGCTGGCATCGATCGGGAATCATACTTTTGGGGGATGCTGCACATCCCATGTCTCCGGTTCGCGCTCAAGGAATTAACATGGCGTTACGCGATGTTATTGTTGCGGCCAATCACCTTGTACCTTTATTGAAAGCAGGGGCTAATTCCGAGGATATTGACTTAGCATTATCGCGGATTCAGGCAGAACGCGAACCGGAAATTATTCGCGCCCAACAACTTCAAGCACAAGAAGCGTGGAAAGGCGAACAACTGCGAAAAAATGGATTGTTGCGTTTGTTGATGATGCAAGCTGCTCCGTTTTTGGGGGGGAAAATTAAACAATTTTGGGTAAAAGGACAGTATGAATTGCGCCAAGGAGTAACAGAGGTAAAATTGGTGGTGTGAATCGGAATGATTAAACCACAGAGGGCACAGAGGACACAGAGAAGGAGATGAGAGAGATAATAATTCCGATGTTAAGGTATTTGATATAACTGAGTATTTTTTTTGCGAAAAATCCGGTTTCTGACTACCGGTGCGTCCAGGACTATAAAACTTAGGAGAAGTTTTTATGCGATCGACAACTATCAAAGGACCGATCGGCACTATTCACATCATCGAAGCCAGCCCCCCTGTCACCGCTGCGGAGTCGGAACTGCTGCCGGTGGTATTCGTGCACGGTATGGCGGTTTCTGCGAGTATCTGGGAGGCGCAGCTTGCCCGTGTCGCCCGTACCCGACGCGCGATCGCCCTTGATATGCGGGGACACGGCGATTCTGCACCGCCGGAGGACGGCAACTACGCGCCCGCCTCCTGTGCAGCGGATGTTTTGGCGGTACTCGACGGGCTGGGACTCGATCGAGTGGCGATCGTCGGGCACAGTTTCGGTGCTTGTATTGCCCTCGCCACAGCAGCCAGCGCACCGCACCGCATCGCGCAGTTGATCCTGGCAGACCCACCTGGAGACTTTACCAAGGTGCCTGCAGATGTGCACGAGGCACGCATCGTCCCCTACCAGAGGGCTCTGGAGACGGAGGATTGGCAGGCTGCTGTGGAAAGCAGCTTCAATGAGGCGCTGACAGGAGGCAGGGCAGATACGCGCGATCGGGTTCTCGCTTGCTTGGCGGCGACTCCACAGGATTGTCTGTCTGGAATGTCTCGCGGGATGTTTGCCTTTGATGCAGTTGATGCTCTCGATCGCTACCTAGCAGCCCCTGGAACGCGGGCCCACGCCATTATTGCTCCCTCAAACACTTTTCCGTTCAGCCTCCACATCCTCCGTCCCACACTGACGACAACTACGATCCCCGATACCGGACACTGGCTGATGCTGGATGCGCCGGAGGCCTTTGCTAGGGAACTTGATATCTGTTTGGGAAAAGAATCGATATGAATGACTCCTCGTTAAGTAGCTACAAACAGCAAATTCTTAATGACTTTAACAACCGTCAAAACTACGAGACTGAGCTTCATATGCGGGCTGCAAACCGATTAGTAGAGTTGGCAAAAATACAACCCGGTCAGCAAGTTTTAGATGTCGCGACTGGAACAGGTTTAGCGGCGATTGCTGCGGCTTTTGCTGTTGGTTCCACAGGTCGTGTTTTGGGAACTGACTTTGCTTCGGGAATGCTGCTGCAAGCCGAGCAGAAAGTCGCTGTTTCGGGACTGACGAATATCAGGTTTGAGAAAGTGGATGCAGACGAGCAAGAGTTCCAGGAAAGCCAATTCGATGTTATTTTGTGTTCGTCGGCGATCGTCTACTTCACAGATATTCCGACATCGCTGCGTCGATGGCACAATGCTCTGAAACCAAGAGGGTTACTTGCATTTTCCTGTCTGGCAGAAACCTCCCCTACCGCGTCTATCTTGTTTCGGAAAGTAGTACAAAGATACGGTATTGCTATCCCGAATCCCAATGAGTTACTGGGAACGCCGCAGAGGTGTTGCCAAATGCTTGACAATATCGGGTTTGAAGACATCGAAATCACGACTGAGCAATTTGGCTTCTACTTGCAAGATGCGGAAGCTGCGTGGACGGGCAATGCCAAGAGTGCATTCGGGCTTCAAAATGTGAAATGGTCAGATGAACAGTGGCAGCAGTGCAAGCTGGAATATTTTACAGAAATAAATGAAGCTTCAACCGCAGCAGGTTATTGGAACGATATCACAATGTTCTTTGTCAGAGCCCATAAATCTGGTCAAGTCGATGCACTCGTTACTTAACAAATCTTTTTTCAAAGTATGCAGCATATTCACATCGCTAAAATTTCCGATTTGGATGAAGGATTAATTATCCATTTAATTGAGGAAAGTCTGTCCCAAGGTTTTCAGTTTGTTGAAAGACTGGTTCGAGATTATCGTAATGGTTATAATTGCTTCGACAAGGTTGGTGAAGCTTTATTTATGGCGTCATCGCAGGAAAGAACGATCGGAATTTGCGGCTTGAATCGCGATCCTTATTTCAACGATCCAAAAGTTGGACGATTGCGGCATTTGTATGTTGAGTCAGTTTGGCGGGGAAAGGGGGTGGGGCGTTTATTGGTCGATCGGCTGATTTACGAAGCCAGTCAGCATTATCAGTTATTGACGTTGCGAACAGATACGCCAGCAGCCGACAGGTTTTATCAAAAATTGGGATTCAAGACTCAGCGCAATTGGCAGCATACGACGCATCATTTACAATTGAGCGAGATAGACTGTGCGTGACTTTTAGTTTTACCACAATTCATCGAGAGTTAAGTTGTGGGGGTTTTTGAGGATGAAGGCGTTGTTGTCTTTGATTAAGTCACCGCTACAGAGAATCGGTAAGCGTTCTTGATAAGCTTTAATCGCCAGGATATAATCTTTGTCTGCGAGTGAAGTTTGAATTTTCCGCAATTTGTCAGCAATGACGCCTATTAAGGTTATTTCGCCACTTAATTTGTCGGTGTTGGGGGTGTGAATTTGCATAACAATTCCCTGAATAATCGTGTTGGGGATGCTGGTAAGTAGTTCGCTTAAAATTTCAAATTGAGAGCGATTTTCTTCGTTTTCTAGGGTTTGGATTGCCTCGCGGATGCGGGCTGCATAATCTCCCAGGTTTTCCCGGTTAGGTAGCAATATTTCAAATTCTTCTGCATCGGCTGTTGGTTTGTGCCAAAGTGTGGCATTATCTAAGAAAGGTTGGTCTTCATGCCAGCCGTGAGCTTGTAAGTAATTTCTCAGTTGATTTAGCTCGATTGTTTCGAGAGTTTGGCTATCTTGTGGGGTGACTTTCATGGTTGAACTCCTTGGCTAATTCCCTCCATAATTGACTGAAGGGCGGCGACTGTAAATTGGTTGGTTCTGGGGATGGCGACGGTGACAGCGTTTGTGTTTTGTGTTTTTGGCATTCCCCGCAGCGAGATCCAATATCCGCAGTTTCTGATGCAGAGTTCTGTTTCCGACTGGGTTAACCAGTCTTCGGGTGTTTCGGGGATTAAAACGACAACTAAAATTCGGGGAATGGCGAAGTCATCCATTCTTAAGTCGTCGTAGTTTTTGAGTTTGAGAGGGTAGCGGATGGAGTTATCGTCTTGGATATCTCTTGATGTAGATTTTAACTGTAATTCTAAGCGAGGTGCTCTGATGGGGCCTGTCCCGCCTTTCGCAGCTACTCCCCAGTCTAGGCTGTCATCGTCTACGAATGGTTTGTAGAGGGAATAGCCGGCAACGGTAGTGACAGCTTGCAGGTAGATGTTGCTGAATTGTTCTTTTTGTTGGTTGATGTCCACTTTTTAGGTAGCGATTATTCTTGTTAATCTATTTGGTAGGACATTATAGATAAATTCATATCATGTGGGTTGCCAAAAAATTATTAATGCATTGAATCATCAGAACCAGTTAAACCCATTAACCAGTTATTGAAACTGATTTAGGATTGCTATAAATGACAAAATCTGTTAGTTTTACCACAATTCATCGAGAGTTAAGTTGTGGGGGTTTTTGAGGATGAAGGCGTTGTTGTCTTTGATTAAGTCACCGCTACAGAGAATCGGTAAGCGTTCTTGATAAGCTTTAATCGCCAGGATATAATTTTTGTCTGCGAGTGAAGTTTGAATTTTCCGCAATTTGTCAGCAATGACGCCTATTAAGGTTATTTCGCCACTTAATTTGTCGGTGTTGGGGGTGTGAACTTGCATGACAACTCCCTGTAAGGTCATATTGGGGAGTGAGGTGATCAAGTCTGCTAATATTTCAATTTGAGAGCGATTTTCGGCAACCTCCAGTGTTTCCATGACTTCGTACATCCGCAGAGCAAAACCGCTGACTTCTGGTTTGAGAGCTAACAAAATTTCGTAGTCTTCGCCTGCTTGATTCTTGCGAGTCCAGATCGATGATTTGTCACCGTCTCGGCTTTGTTCGTGCCATCCGTGTTTTTGTAAATAAGCAGCGACTTGAGGCGGTTCTAAGGTTTTGAGAATATCGGGGTCGCGGACTGTTACTATCATAGGAGTTCTCCTGATTCAATGCGCTGCATGAGAGTTTTTAAAGCGTCTGTGTTGAAAATGTTTTGTGTGGGTATTTGAACAGTGACAGTGTTTTGATTTTGGGTGGGCGGTAGCCCTCGCAATGAGGCCCAGTAGCCACAATAGCGCAGGCAGAGTTCTTGCTGAGATTGGCGCAACCAATCCTCTTGGCTGTCGGGTACTAAAACGACAATCAGAATGCGGGGGACGAAAGGGTTTTCTAGCCTTAATTCTTCATAGTTTTTAACTTCTAGGGGATATCGGATAATTTCATTATCCAGTAATTTTCTGGAGGTGCATTTTATTTGGACATCTAGGCGAGGGCGGCGCGTTGATTGTGATGGTCCCAAACCTGTAATAATTACGTCAACTCCTTCTGCATCTAAGGGACGCGGGGCTATTTGGAATGAGTAGCTTGCCGCGGCTGTTACCGCATAGACATAAGCATAGCTAAATTCCTATTTTTGGGTGTTCAGAACCACGCTTATTTTAACCTCAATAATTTTAAACAGGTCTTTACAAAATAGCTAATCATTCATTATCTTCTTCATTGATTACTGATGTATTGTCTGCCATACGCCCTGGACGAGAAACTATAACTACGTCAAAAATACCCTTCATTTTTTTGATTCCACTCTTTAATAAGTGGTGTTCTTCTCTCCTGCAAGAGTCATCCCAGATAAAAGCAATTATTTGTTCGTGGAGGGAGCCTTCAGCTAGGTATAAAGACGTATCTTCGGCAATTTCTCCAATAATTCTTTGGGGCTTGTCTTTGCGATACCAGAACTTGATTTCAATAACCAATTTAAGCGAGGGAATTACTAGGTCTACTCTTGGTTTTTTCTGCCCTACCGCTCCTGTATATTCTTCTTCTATGATATCGGCGAACACCGCAGCTAATAAAAAATATAGCAAATTTTGTACATGATATTCATTTTCTATGCACCATTGCCGAGGTTGACCGCCCTGTTTGCGTGACTTTCCTTCCCATGTCCAACGTCGAAGTCCCGCTTCAACTTGTTTTAATAATTTGCTAACATCTTCCAAGCTAAAGGAACCTAAAGCAGATTGAGAAGGAATGAGCCACCCTTTTTCGTAATTTTCTTTAACTGCCTTCAACTTGGACAGATGAGTCTCTAAATTCGTTTTAATATTCCCGTAGGCCGAGGATGCTTTAATTAATGATGTTCGCTGACTGTTAGTTAATGGGATAACTTGCTCTAGAAGTAACTTGTAGTTAGTTTGCCACTTTTCCCAATCATAATCTCCATCGAAGGTATAGCTTTCAGGCTCTTTTCTAAGTGCACCGAGACGGTTAAATCTGCGGTGAGCGGGTATGACTTTTATGGCTTTGTACATGGTCTCTCCCTCAGCTATAAGTTCATTAAACTGAGCAAGGTATGTCTTAAAATTGTTTGAAGTTAACATAATTAGGTTTCTGCTTGCCTTAATTAATTTATTGATTTAAGGCAAATCCCACACCCAACTCTAGCAAAAAATCGGGGATGCGATCGATTAAAGCTTTGTCTAATTCTCGCTATTGCGCTTCTAGGCCTAAAAAGTACGGCCCGCACTTGATATTGCACAATAGGTTCCTTAAGTTCTCGCCAAAAATCATGCATGATAATCTTCAGCAATTGACGAACTATCCGCCAGAAACCACCCTCGGCAGATTTTCCCGAATCACCGCCTCTAACTTGGCACTCTCGGCAAATTGCCTCTCGAACTTCGCCGTCAAATGCAGCATCTTCTCCTCCAAACCCTCCTCCTCCTCCTGCCATGCCTGGGCCCTCACATACCTCTGAGGAGTTAAAATATAAAACTTACCGTTTTGCTTTTTTGTTGCCTTTTGACTCCGCACCAGTGTTACATCTCTTCTGGAAAGTACATTTGCAGCAAATCTGCCCCGACCGAACCCAACTGGTCTAACTTCTCCAGAACTTAGATAAAAAGTACCTAAAGTATGATGCGAAACTCTGCCATAACTCTTATTCTATAAACCGATCGGGCATTAAACCGATATCCGCAACCGCCAAGATTTCTTGCCAAAAATTAAATTTTTCCGGCGAAAACTTGCTATTTAATGAATAAGACTTTAAGATCCAGCAATGTAAATCAAATTCTCAACGAGCAGCCCTGCAAGCACTAACCCGAAATGGGTCGCAAGTGCCAAAAAGCAGCAAAAGCTACCTTTTTTAAGTCTTTCAACAGCAAAGCATTGGCAAACAAACCAGGGATCGACGGTTGGCATCTTGGAACGAATGCTTTGCTCGCAATACTACAAATGTATCAAAACTTGTCAGCCAAATTTAGCCCTAACAGATGCGTAGCTGTAATTATTGCTGCGTAAGGTTTCAGTTTGTAATTAGGCTGGTTTTATTGTCTTTAACTACTTGAGGATTCGATCGCATGGTTTCGATTTCTACAGCTCAATCCGATGTGCTACCAAAGTCTTCGCCAACCGCAACTGCTGCAACCCAAAGCAGTGCGGCTGCTGCAACTGGGGTCTGCGTGACGGTTCACGGTCACTTTTACCAGCCACCCCGGGAAAACCCTTACCTGGACGCGATCGAACGCCAAGCCAGCGCCTCTCCCGCCCACGACTGGAACGAACGCATTGACATCGAGTGCTACCGCCCGAACGCCTTTGCCCGCATACTCAACGATCGCGGCGAAGTCGCGGGGATCGTCAACAACTACGAGTATATGAGCTTCAATATCGGGCCGACCCTGATGAGCTGGCTCGAACGCTACGACGCGGAAGTCTACCAGCGGATTCTGGAGGCCGATCGCAAAAGCTGTCAGCGTCTCAACGGTCACGGCAACGCGATCGCCCAAGTCTACAATCACATCATCATGCCGCTGGCTAACGAGCGAGACAAATACACCCAAATTCGGTGGGGGATCGCAGATTTTCGCTCCCGGTTCGATCGCGATCCCGAAGGAATGTGGCTCGCCGAAACCGCAGTAGACTACGCCACCCTGGAAGTTTTGGTCGCTGAAGGCATCCGCTTCATTGTCTTAGCCCCCTCCCAAGCCGAACGCTGCCGCCCGCTAATCGGGCAAAACCACGAAGGGGAACCAGGGCAAAATTCGGAATGGCACGAAGTCGGCGGCGGCCAAATCGATCCGACTCGCCCCTACCGCTGCTATTTGAAGCCGGAAATGCGGTTAATGGCTGACCACCCACTCTCCCCACTGAGCACTCACCATTTTGGCCGCAGGCACTTCCAAAATTCTGAAGCCACACCTGCCAACACTCCCTACATTGATATCTTTTTCTACGACGGCCCGATCTCGCGGGATATGGGCTTCAACGACGTTCTCAGCAGCAGCCACCACTTGGCCGGGCGCTTGGGTCAAGCAGTGCGGGGAGACCACCGACCGGCTCAATTAATCTGCGTGGCGACGGACGGCGAAACTTTCGGCCACCACAAACACAGTACCGAAAAATGCCTCGCCTACGCCTTCACAGAAGAGTTTCCCCGTCGAGGCTGGACGGTGACGAATTTTGCTCATTATTTAAGTCAAAATCCTGCGGCTTGGGAAGTGGAACTCAAACCCGTGACGGCCTGGAGTTGCTCTCACGGGGTCGATCGCTGGCAAGATGATTGCGGCTGCGGCGGCGGCGAGTGGCACCAAAAATGGCGCCGCCCTTTGCGGGATACTCTCAATTGGCTGCGCGATCGGCTGATTCCGATCTACGAAGAAGCGGGGCGCAAGCTGTTGAGCGATCCCTGGAAAGCCAGAGATGAATATATTGAGGTCATCCGGGATCGATCGCCCGCTAACGTTGACAGTTTCCTCGAACGCCATCAAGTCCGCCCCCTCGATGCGTCCGAACAGGTGGACGCCCTGCGACTGCTGGAAATGCAGCGCCACGCCCTGTTCATGTTCACTAGCTGCGGCTGGTTTTTTGAAGAAATCTCGCGGCCAGAAGGCGTGCAAGTTCTGCGCTACGCGGCCCGGGCGCTGGAACTGGCGGGCGAAGTTACGGGCGTCCAACTAGAAAAGGATTTTGTCGATCGACTAGCCCTCGCACCCAGCAACATTGACTATTTCAAAACAGGGGCCGAAGTTTACCGCCAACTCGTGGTGACAGCCCAAATAAGTCTCAGACAAGTGGCCGCTCACTACGCCATCAGTTCTCTGTTTGCCAAATATCCCCGCGAACAGCGAGTTTACTGCTATCAGGCCCAGCAGCAAGATTTCCAAATTCAGCGCATGGGATCGATGACTCTGGCTGTGGGTCAATTGCAGTTAACCTCGGAAATTACGCGGGAAACAGAGGTTTATGTGTTTGCTGCGCTGCACCTCGGCGGCTGGGACTTCCACTGCTGCATTCAGCCTTTTGGCAGCCGCCGGTCTTACACTATGCTCAAAGAGCGGTTGTTTGGAGTTATGCAAGAAGCTTCGGTGGCACACGCGATTCTGGAAATGGTGCGCCTGTTTGGGGATCAGTCCTTTAGCTTGCGGGATTTATTCGCTGAGGAACGCCACCGGATCGTGCAGTTGCTGAGTCAGGAAAATTTGACTCGGTTGGATCAGCTTTACACTCAGGTTTACCGCGAAAATTACGGGGTGATGATGGCGTTCCACCGAGACGAGTTGCCGGTGCCGGTAGAGTTGCAGGTGGCTGCTGAGGTGGCTTTGGGACACCGCTGTTTGACGGCGGCTAAGGCCCTGGAAGTGGAAACGGAGGATGTGGAACCGCTGCTGGCCGAAATTGAGGCGATCGCCACTGAAAGCGGCCACCTCCGCTGTCGGTTGAACGTTCCCGAAGTCAAGCAAATTTTGGAAAAGCTGGTTTGGCGATCGCTAGACGCGCTGCTGCAAGCAGGATCGGACATGGAGGATCGATCGCCCCTCAAGTTGGAAGCTGAGATCCGCACGATCGAGCGTTTGATTGCGGTGGGCGATCGGCTGAGTCTGGGTTTGTGTTTGGACAAATCGCAGGAACTGTATTTCGATTCTGTGCACAGTCAAATTGTGCCTCTGTGTTTGGGCTGGCTGCAACTGCAAGATGCCTCGGCGGGCGACACTGTGGTCGCTGCCGTTGCCTTGGGGATTGCAGGTTCCGGCACCGGCTGGGACTTGCCTTCGATCCGGCAGTTGCTGGAGTTGGGCAAAACTCTGGCCGTTGATGTTGAGTGTTGGTTGAACCAGTTAAATCGACCGCTTGTCGATTAGCCTGCACAAATCAATTGCCGCCGAGAATCCGCCCGATCGAGCTTTAAATGCCGATCTGGCCTGCGGGTTCAACCGAGAATCATCAACATTTAGGCTGACGGGGATCGCGGCTGGGGATCGCAGCAGCGACAGGGAACCGCCAACTTTGTTTAAGTTTTCGCTCTACTTGTGGGAAGATAAGAAAACCGTCGGCAAAGCGTACAAGTGTTAAGCACCCGTAAGCTTTGCAGAGTTTTGAAGAGAGAACACTAAATATAAATCTATGAAAGTTGGCGATCGCGTTTGCATTAAAAACTCTGTTGTTGTCTACCACCACCCTCAAAATCGCAGTCAACCATTTGATATTAAGGGTATGGAAGGAGAAATCGTGGCGATCGTTCACGAATGGCACGGCAGACCTGTCAGTGCTAATTGGCCGATTCTAGTGCAATTTGACAAAAAATTTCGAGCTCACCTGAAAGAGGATGAGGTCGAATTGATATCTTCGGAAGTCTAGCTATCTCAAAAGTTGAAGCCTGAGCCCAAAGACAAAATCAAACCCTGGCAGTCGATTTTAGATTTTAGATTTTAGATTTTAGATTTTAGATTTACTCTACAGATGAATCTGGAAGCTTGAACTAGGGTCTAAAATTTTGGGATCGACACTACTCCTGCCGGAAAGCAAGTATCCGTTTGCGGGCGCGGGTCATACAACTGTTGTAGAGTTTGTAGTGAGGAGTTCAGTTTTTTCTGAGGCTTTTAGTCGATGGGGACTAAACTCCTTACTACGGGAGCATCCCAATTTTGTAAAAGGGGAAAAGTATGATACAGTTACCCTTTTATTTTAGCTGATCCCTATATTATAGGATGTAAAAAATTAGCGAGACTCTAATCAAATTCGCTTATCAAAATATATAAACTTAAACAAGTTGACCAAAAACACCTAAAGAATTTTAGAGAATTTATAATAATTCATTTAAGTAAGTACACCTCAGCTTAAGCATTTGACTAATATTTTTTAACGACCACCCGGCCCCGAAATTTTTAATCGCCTATCAATCTGTTTGACCGTTGATTCAACAGCCCCTGACCCAATCGAACAAATATTTTTCTCGGATAAAAGTTGAGAATTTACGATTCGATGACGGTGTTTAGTTAGGTAGGGTTTGCTGAATAATTGATCGCAGACCACTAGAGCGCCAGTCCAGTAAAAGAGGTTGACAAAAAACCTCAAATAGGATGTACCCAAACGACTCACAATACGCCACTAAAAACTCAAGTTGCTACGCAGTGGCTCTTCAATGATTGCCATACGAAATCTCAG
>JAUBSN010000042.1:0-70124 GCA_036704825.1 Microcoleus sp. F8-C3
TTTACACGAGGACTGAGGAGAAGTACCCCAGAGAGAGACGGCTCTCTACTCATCAAATGCGACTTTGCACGTCGCGCCTCCCCTTACACGGCTCCTCAGTACATGGAATCCACCTTTGCTTGTGGCTACTAGCTTAGCGCTTACGTTTTCCACTTTGAGTGCCTGTGAATTTGGTCGTGGCAATGTAGGTGTACTAAAACCAGGTTGTCGTCGCTGTTCTTACCACCTTGACTTTGTGGTTTTTGGTGGTGCTTTTCTATTAAATCGCCTGGTTTGAAGTGTTGTCCGCAGTGGGAGCATTTACCTTTATGCCGCTTCAGCAGTCTTGCTTTTTGCGGGTCTCTGGTCAGGTAGTTATCCCCCATTCTTGAACTCCAGTATGTGGCGTCACCGTCAAAGGGCGAACGGTTTCCTTTTACTCTTGTCCACCGTGTTCCAGCCTTGTAAGAGTTGTACTTGTGGAGCTTGACCAGCGTGTCTTCCTCTTGAGAAAACAACCAATTGTCTCCTCCCTTTGACTTCCAGTATTTTCTGGCTATCCAGCCATTTGACTTGTTAGGGTGACGCCTACGCGCCCAACGCCATAGCACTCTAAAAACCAAGTAATCCAGCTTACTATACGATGAGCCAGCATTCCTGGGTGACTGATAGTTACACCAGCCCCCAATTATGGGATTTAGAGCCTTAATCAGCTTCGATTGTTTGGCTGTTTTCAGCTCATGTATTTGCCCTGATATTACTAGATAGTGTTCTTGGATGCTTTTGTCGCTAGGCTTGATGATGGTCTTGAAGCCTAGAGCTTTTCCTCTGCTTGTGTCTCCACTGTGATTTTTTCCCACAGTGAACTGTCTAATGGTAAATCCTAAGAAGTCAAATCCAGGCTCTTTGCCCTGATAACTTCTCAGTGTGTGTACCAGTTTCGTCTTTTCAGGTTTTAGCTCTAGACCTATGTCTTTTAACCACTTTGTGATTAGCTCTTGGCATTCTTTTACTACACTTAATTCATCGCAAATGACAACAAAGTCGTCTGCGTATCTGATGAGTTTGGGTTGGGATACGTCATCTCTCCCAAACTTCCGTCTTGCACCTTTGATGCACCCGTTACTGTAAGCTGGGTAGGCTTCTTCGATTGCCATTTGCATTCCGTGTAGTGCGATATTCGCCAACAACGGGGAGATGACACCCCCTTGAGGAGTTCCACTATCCGTTTCCTTCCAGTTACCCTCCTCAAACACTCCTCCTTTCAACCAGGCTTTGATTTGTCGCCTGAATTTGGGAATAGTGTTAATTTTTGCCAGGAGCCTTTGGTGGTTTATTTTGTCAAAACACTTTGCTATGTCGGCGTCGAGGACGTATTTTGGCTTAGCCGTTATTACTATCCTTATTGCCTCAATGGCATCGTGGCATGACCTTCCCGGTCTAAACCCGAAGGATTCGCTTTCAAATTTGGCTTCCCATTCGGGTTCAAGCGTTAATTTTAATAGCGCTTGCTTGGCTCTGTCTCTGATAGTTGGAATGCCTAGAGGACGTTTTTCTTGTCTACCGGGTTTAGGTATCCAGACCCTTCTAGCGGGTCGTGCTTTTCCGTCTATTTCCAGTTCACTAGCCAGAGATATTCGCTGTTTATTATTTAGAGATTTCACCCCATCAACTCCGGCTGTATTTTTGCCTTTGTTTTCCTGGGTTACTTTTCTGACAGCGATGAGCTTGGCGTACCGAGATTTGACCAGCATTTTCTGGAGCCTGCGAACGAGCTTCACGTCTCCACGTTGACTAGCTCTATATATCCTTTTCTGAAGCTTGAAGACTGCCCATTCAGCTTTCGCCCAGTTGACATTCTTCCATTCCACTTGTGATGTAATCTCCGTCTTGGACATTGACTTCTTACTGTGAACGTATAGACCATGTAGCAGTGGGTCTGTCTGCATATCCCCTCCATTACAGAGCGGCGTTCGCTTTCGACCCAATCCCTCCAATGGGTGGCTTACGCTAGCTACTACTTGCGGATTCGACCATTCCTCAAGAGCCGTCCCACTGGTTAACTCGTTCCCAACTTCCGTTGATACCGACTTTAGAGCCTCCCAACTCCTCCGGGTTTTGGTTAGTGCCGATGGTCAAGGCTTCTTTTGCCATCTACCATTCCCTAGAGCATTTTTCGCTCCCAGCGTTGCAGCCCGATTTCGCTGGTTCTCATTAACGAAGGATAAAGGAGTTCACTTTCGTTGCTCGTAGTCGGACGCTTGGTGCTTCACCGCTTTAGGCTTGCAGCTTATCACCGTTTATCCCCGCTTCGATTCTGGCGGTGCTACCCTCTCCATAGTCGGGGGATACGCAGTCCTCTGGACACTTCAGGGGAGGGACTTGTCAGATGAGATTCACCCTCACGAAAGTTGAGTTATCTCGGTTTCGGGCTTTCGCCCTTCCCTTTTGACCTCACTTTAAGCACATGACTTTCTTCGAGGTGTGGCGCATTCGAGGGTTAGAACCCTCTCGGCTGCGCCAACGAGCCGCACGAACCCGTATGAGTTAGGTTCAAATCGCGCTTCCCATTCTGGCTCTAGTGCCAGTTTGACAAGTGCTTGCAAGGCTCGGTCTTTCATTGTAGGTATGCCCAAAGGTCGCTTTTCTCCCGTTCCCGGCTTAGGAATCCATACCCGCCTAGTTGGGCTGACCTTTGTACCCAGGTTTAAGTTACCAGTAAGTTCTACACGTTGCTTTGGAGTCAGCGATTTAACGCCATCTACACCTGCCGTCTTTTTCCCCTGGTTATCCTGGGTAACTCTACGAACCGCTAAAGCTCTTGCTGACCATGACTTCATCAGCGTCTTTTGGAGTCTGCGATATGCTTTCACATCACCACGGGCAGAGGCTTGATAAATTCTCTTTTGGAGCTTATACACGCTACGCTCTAGCTTGCGCCAGTTAATAGAGTGCCATTCCACCATCAGTTGTTGAGACTGTGTATTAGACATATATACTCACTACTTGGGACTTTATCATCCAAATCACCGTAAGTCTGTTTGCATATTCTGGGCATTACCCCAGACCTTCGCTTCTGACTTAATCTCCCCTACTTGCTGCATACGGTTAGCACCTACTCAAGTATTCGACCTCCTGAGAGCAGACGAGAGGTTATCTCGTTCCGAATGACCATAGTGTGTACCTTTAGAGTGATGCTTTTCGCCAGGTTTATAGGAAGTGCTTGTTGGTCAACCAGGTAATTGCCAACTCCTTATCCTTTGCCTTTTGGCTCCAGCGCATTTAGCCTTATTTCGCTGGTTCATGATAATGACGATTCAAACGCATCTTCAAGCCGTGGCTTTACTCGTGGGTACTTTGCTCGATGGATACCGGATTAGGCTTCCAGTAGTACCACCTTTCATCCCCGCTTCAGGCGTTGATGGCTAGTCTCGAACCTGGGGGATGTGCTTTCACCGCTGCACCTGCGGGGTAGGATTTGAGGGTTCTAGGATATTGACTCTCACCTACATGGTCATTCAGTTGTCAAGGTTCTACCTTGCGGCTAATCCCCCTAACCCTTTTTAGGATTGGTTTCTAGCCAACGAGTCGCACACCGGGATTCATATCGATACCAATACAACCGTACATCCTATTTCTAGAAACTCGATTCACAGGCTTTGGAGTAAATTGCAAGGCAATAACCCACTTTCCGTTTTTACGGTAGAAATGCCAGGTCTTAGCCCCGCATTCTGGTAGTCTATTTATGTTGCGATTGAAATCACCAACCTCGGAAGATACAGCTTTCCCGAATCGTGACTCTAAGCATTTGGGGACTCTAAAAGTTATTGTGCTCCCATTCCACGCTAGAGACTTGATTGCCAAAAGACTCGTCTTTAGAGCCGACGACAAAAATATCACCGTGAGGGACGAAGACTTTGATTGGCTTGACTCTTAAGTGTTTAAGCCTGTTAGTTAGCAAAGTTAGTCTGCGCTTTTTATTGTGTATTTGAAAGCGTAAACTCTGCCAATTGGTAGATTTGTATTGGAGCGAGCAAGCTATGGGGAAATTACAACCTGTCTTTGAATTCTGCCATTTTTTCTTGGCATAAAATTTACGAGCTAATGCCAACTTACGCTCGGCTTTCTTGAGCCACGCACTAATGGATTTAATCTTTCCTTCAAGAGTCTTTACGTGTAAAATTCTGTGTTCTTTAGCGCCGTCTACACGACCTTTGGCAGCACTGATCACGCCATTTGCATGGCGCTTATTGATGCCGTAGGTGTGCTGTAAGTGCGTGTTCCAATCAGACTTTTTCAACTCCGCAGTTGAGAGTAAGTGGTTGATTGTTTCAATGTTTGCAGCCCTAAAGATTGGGGCGTAAGCTTCCAAAAACATCTCGAAATCTGTAAATCCAAGTTCGTTGAGTTCATCTACTGGCGTGGGCAAGCCTTTACAATAAGTTAAGGTAGCCATTGATTCGACCTCTCAATGTGGTTGCATCCTAGTATATTAATCGCTTCGCGCAGGATTTGCAAATTTTTCAATGAGTTTCTTTTATTTCCGAAACGTCGCTGGCGAGGTCTTTTTCAAAGGTTGCATTTTCTTTTTCGATCGAAATCACCAACGCTAATTAGTCTGTTAGTCAATTTACCGAGAATTTAGTAACTAAAACCTAGGTAAATCTAGGTAAAATGTCAACTGCTGTGAACCCCAACAACCCCCGCCCAAGTCCGCCAACACCTAATCGACGCCTTACAACTCGACCTGATCGGCCCCATCCCCGACGACGAAGCCCACGCCGCAGAAATCATCAACCAACCCCCTTCCCGCTGGTATCTCAGCGGTTTTCTCGTACCCTGGTTTGCCAAGATTAGAGGCATACGGAGCGATGAAAACGGCGAGTGTTTCCACTCGATCGATTTTAGCAAGCAGACCGATCGAAACTTTGCCGTTATTTCTCAGTATTTTGCTTTAAAACCGCCTCAATTTCCGCCAGCTTTTGGCGCAAAACCTCCTGCAACTCCACAAGTTGGTCAACTTCAGCTTGCTCCAACACTTGAGGTGAGAGCTTTTTCAAATTCCCGGCTGCCAACTTAACCTGCTTGAATTGGCGGGCGGCCCCTGGGAAATCATCCAGATTAGAATTGATAATTTCTTGCACCAATTTACGAGTTTGAGTCACCGACAATTTCTCGGCAATAACTCGATCGGTTGCTTGAACTCTAATCGGCTGCGCTTCTTCCTCTGGCAAGACTAAATTTTTAGCAGAGAGTTTAGAAAGAGCCATTGCATGAACCCCTTTAAGTCCTAATTGCCTGATAGCAGTCTTAAGGTCATCAGCCAAAGACAGCATCGGGAAAATGTTGGCATCGATAGAAGCGGGATTGAGCTGCAAATCCAACAGTGTCCGCAAAACGGCCAACTCTTGTTCATCCAAACCCAAAGCGGCCCAACCCTGTTGCTGCTCGTCAGGTGCCACCGTCACCAACTCGGAAACCAAGTTCATCCGTTTTTGCGCGTTCAAGCGTCGCACCACTGTCGAGAGAATGCGGGGGATAGTTGCAGCTTCCAAACCCGTATTTTCAGACAACTCCCGCACAATAGCTTCTGCTTTATCGAGGGGATTGAGATCTTCCCGGTGCAGGGAAGTCAGCAGTGCTTTGCGGTGCAAAGCCGCGGGTTCTGGAACGATCACAGCTTGTAAAGTTTCCCAGCCCAGATTTTTAGCGCTGCGCCAGCGTCGCTCTCCATCGAATATCACCAAATCCCCCCGTTGAATCAAGATAATGGGTTGCAGTTGTCCGTCACTAGCGAGGGAACGGGACATGGACTCGATACTTTCCGGCAAAAATGTCTGTCTGGGTTGTTCAGGATTAGGCTGAATTTGGTCTAGTGAAATGGAGAGGATACCGCTGGCGGATTCTAGTTGTTCTCGCAGTGCAGTCAATTGAGATTCCAATTCCGTTGAACCCGATTTTCGCAGTTCTTCAATTTCTGCTTTGAGTTCCTGAATCTCGGATTCAGCTTCAGAGAGGTGCATTGACTGCTTGGCGGATGAAAAATAATTTCCCAAGTCGGGAGCTTTACGGGTGGCCATAGCGATTTTAGATTTTAAATTGGGGATTGGAAGAAGTCAGTTCATGCCTATAAGCCAAAAACGAAGGATTCGTTTTCGCCGGCGCAAGTTGTGACTGTGAATCAAACACTATTTCTTTTTTTTTCCTTTTTTGGCAATAGCCGGAGCAACTCCATTTCCCATTAAAGTAGCTAGGTGCTTAACAATTTCTTTGAAGTCGCCTAAAGCTGGGTGAAGCGGGCGATAAAGGTGTAATGGCAACCCTTGACCGCTAGCATTGACAAATTCTGCACTGTCCCGAATTGGTGGAAAAACGCGGATATTCATCTGCTCTAGCTGGGCTGGCAATGACTCTAAAAGTTGTCGGTGGACGGCTCGTTTCGTATCGTATTGGTTGGGTACAAACCCTAAGATTTCTGGTTGTGGCTTGAGGCGTAATTGTTTGCAATGGTGATAGTACCACTCCAGCAGGTGAGCTGCTCCTTGAATTGATTTTGGTTCGAGCTGTACGGGCACTATTATATGAGTGCAAGCAGTTAGTGCCATCAAGGGCAAGGGGCCGAGGGTAGCGGGGCAGTCGAAGATAATTAGGTCGTGATCCATTGGATAGTCGCTCAGGCAATCGCCTAGAAGATAAGCGCCACGTTTGTGCAGAACTAACTCGTCTGCTGTTTGCGTCAGCGTCATTCCGCCTTGACAAACGGTTACATTATTGGTGTGGGGACTCCAACTAGGAGTAAGAGGCCAAGAGCCGTTGAAGCTTTCTTGCATTATGGCGGACAGTGTGTGTTCTGGCTCGGGCGGATTTAGACCGCAAAAAAGAGTCAGGGAGCCTTGGGGGTCGAGATCCATAATGGCTACTTTCAAACCCCTTAACCCGAGTTCGTAGGCGAGGTGAACTGAAAGTGTGGTTTTGCCAGTGCCGCCAGCATTGCTGATGATTGCTAGTCGAATTTGCATGGTTTTGAATTAAGTAGATGATTTAAGTATCATATATCGAGAGCCGGCATCAGATATCGATATATGAGAGGGCATCGCCACTAACTACCGTTCGGCATTACGTCGATCCAGCAAGTTAATATTTAGTCTGATGAGTAGATTATCGTCAAGTTTAGTACGGGGAAGACTGTTGAAAAGAATTTAAGTTCGAGCGCTAGACAGAAACACGGAACGTCATATATCGATATCTGAGATACGGCTCTAAACGCCGAGTTAACTTCGATCGCAGTCTTGGGACGGTGCGATCATCGTACAATCTGCCGAACGTCATATATCGATATCTGAGGTAAAGACTCTCACCGCAGAGTTAACTTTGAGCGCAATCTTGGGATTTGGCGATCGTACAATCTGCCGAACGTCATATATCGATATCTGAGGTACGGGTTGTAAACACAGAGTTAACTTTGAGCGCAATCTTGGGATGGTGAGCTCGCCTAATCTACCGAAATGCACTCGGTGAACGTCATATATCGATATCTGAGGTACGATTCTCAAAACCGAGTTAACTTTGAGAATAGTCTTGGGATTTGGCGATAGACTAAGGTTTGAACTTCATATATTGATATATGAGGTACGAATCTAAAAACCGAGTTAACTTTGATCGCAGTCTTGGGATTTTGCGATCGTACAATCGGTCGAAATGCACTTCAGAGTTAAATCGCTGATAATATCTAAGCTCATATTATCAACTAATTTAGTCAGAGCCACAGCAAGAGGCTTCTGCGACAGGGGAATTCGCTCAATCAACAGCCTTACCGCCTGCTCATCTCCACAAGCGGCTGCTTTATAAAGCTTCTTAATCGACTCGCTCGGCAACACAGACAGCGACTTAGAAGTCAGTTGCTGGGCAGGCTCATCCTGTTCGGACTTCCTAGACAACTCCTCTTCATAGATATAGCGAACTCCCAAATGAAGCGCCATCTTCTCAAAAATTACTGCCTCTCGGAACGGTTTGGCAACAAAGTCATCGAAGCCGTTCGACATGGCGAGTTCCTGGGTTTTAACAAAAGCATTAGCGCTCAAAGCAATAATTTTAGTGTTAGAACCGTCAGGCAGAGCTCTAATTTTTTGAGCAGCTTGAAAACCGTCTAGAACAGGCATCCTCAAATCCATCCAAATTAAATGCGGCTTGTACTTTCGCCACAATTTAACAGCCTCTGTTCCGTTATTTGCGAACCACACAACAAAACCAGCCGACTTCAATATTTGAGTTAGCAGCAACCGATTTGCCGACTCATCGTCCGCTACCAGAATGCGATATATTTGCTGGTTGGATGCCAGCGCCTTCACTCGTTTTTGCGGCAGTCTGTCATAAATTTCGCTCTCAGTGGCATGACTGACTTTAATGTAAAAACTAAAAACCGTTCCTTTCCCCACAGAACTTTTGACCTTAATCTCGCCACCCATCAGCCTCACAAAAGAGTTACTGATTGGCAATCCCAAACCCGTTCCCGTTTGCGATTTTCTGCCAGCATCCGCTTGCACGAACGGCTTGAACAAACGGCTAACCTCATCAGGCGCAATGCCTGGACCTGTATCCTTCACAGAGAATTGGAGAAAGAACTTGGATAGCGGTTTTTTAGCCATAGACTGAAGGCATTTTACAGTCAGCTTCACCCTACCCGTCTCAGTAAATTTAACAGCATTACCCAACAGATTAATCAAAACTTGGCGCAGCTTGCTTTCATCAGTTCGGACGTATTGCGGTACATCTTTCCGGAGTTCAAAAACAAGTTGCAACCCTTTAGATTGAGCTTTGAGTTGGAACATCCCTTCTATGTCCGAGAGCAAACTGTACAGGTCAAAAGCATTTGATTCGAGGGTAATTTGACCGGCTTCAATCTTAGACAGCGACAAAATATCGTTGATTAGTTTCAACAAATGCTCGCCGCTGCGATTGATAATATCTAAACTCGACTGCTGTTCCGGTGCAGTTTTTTTAGAGTTTACAAGGAGATGGGCAAAGCCGATAATCGCATTCAGAGGCGTTCTCAATTCGTGGCTCATATTGGCCAGAAAGGTACTTTTAGCGCGATTGGCACTTTCGGCGGCAATTTTAGCTTGTTTTAGTTCCTTTGTTTTCCGTGCAACTTGCCGCTTTAAATCGCCGGAATATTCTTCTAGCCGCTTGCGAGATGCTTTTAACTGGCAATTCATGCGCTCGAAAGCACAGGCTAGGGCTTCGAGTTCGGCAATACCGCTACCTGAAACTGTTGAGTCGAAGTCGCCACCAGCTATCGCCTCTGTTGCCGAAATTAACCGCTGCAGCCGCTGTTCTATTCTTAGGGAAATGGACAGCAAAAGGCAGATAGAAAGAACCAAAGCCAGCAGCACGAGCAAAATAGTGTTGCGGGTGTTGGCCTGAACTTTGCTCGTGAAGTCGGTTTCGGGTACAACTGCCACAATCAGCCAATTTAAGCTTTTCGAGTTTTCAAAAGGTCTGACTTGCAGCAAGTATAGTGAGTTGCTGGCAGTAAAGTTAAGATTTTGGCTGCTGTTAATAGCAGCGAGGCTGCCATAATGTTTAAGCAAATACTCTGTTGAAAGCTGGATTACTTTTTGTTGCAGAGCTTGGGCGCGAACTCGCGGATGGGAGTCAATATAACCAGAACCGTCTGTTTTTGTTACTTGTGAAAAAGCAACTAATTGTCCCGAACGCCCGTCACCAAATATTCCGCCTGACCTGCGTAACAGCATTTATCCAAAACCAGGCATTCGGCTTAAGGTAATATCTGCTGGATGAATCACATCATCAAAAAATAAATGTGATTCATCCACTATAAAAATGTTACTTCCACTTGACTATCAACCAGCTAAGAACCAGTCTCTTCTAGTAAATCTTTGGTAGTCCTGCAATGTCAGGGTTTTGATAATGGTATATCAAGCACTTTAATCCCCTTTTATCCTTACGCTTGCAGGACTACCAAATCTTTAACTATCTTGATTATGTCAGCGGCATTATATACTGCGTTTAGTCGGTCTTTGACTTTTTCGCTGTTGAGTAGATAAGCAGGAATACGAGTTGCACCCTGTTTTGCCAATAATAGCAGGATTGAATGATTACCACCTGTAACCAAATGTAGTCCAGCGGCGGTTAGTTTTAGTGTTGCTTTCCCCGGATTCGCTCGAATCCACTCAATTTCTTTGTTGAGAAAGTGTTCTACAATTAACCACCAAATCGCCTCTGGAAAGGAGGCGATTGCTTCGGCTACAGAACCTAATGTCTGTATAGCCATCAGCAGAACTACCAGCAATGGTTTAAGGATTTTCTTTTTATTTTCTAGATAAGAAGCTATTTCGTGATACCCAAGATCACGAAAGTATTGAACTAGCATTTTATACTCTCTTTCAAGCATCCCATCCAGTGAACGATCAATTGTTTGACCAAACTGCTCCAAAGAGCGCTCGAAAGGCTTAATTAACTCATCAAAATATTTTCGATCAAACATAATTTTGGCTCTCGGTTAATAAAAGTTGCGATTCAATCAGCTAAGAATGCACCTACTGCTCTTTTAAAAAGTGGATTGCCAAGATTGCCATTGAAACTCAATGGCAATCTTAATCCTTAGATAGGTGGCCTTAATCCTGGCTCTCCACAGCGCATTTACAATGCTAAACGGCTAAAGCCAGCTCACTATCGCGCAAGACTACATATTCATGTGAGTAATACGTTTCAGCAGCCTCTAAAAGTCCACTAACTAACCACCAATTAACCCCTCCAGAAACAACACCGCCCACCAACGGAATCCAAGCTGTACCAGTCTTTGCCATAAGTTTTGCAACTAACTTTGCAGCAGCTTTAGATGCACCTTTAGCTGCCATTTTTGCACCTAGTTTAGAGCCACCTTTTAGAGCTACTTTGGAAACAACAACTCCGGTTACTTTAGCTGCTATCTTGGGCGTTGCTTTGCTACAAACTTTGATTCCCACCTTTCCGACTGGAATGGTGCTTGCTGCTTCTCCGAGTCCTGTCCAAATAGACATAATTAGATTCATATCTACGTCGTAGTCTACATCAATCCCTTTGATATGACCAATCCCGAAACATCCCAAAGCACTAACCCTGCCACACCAAGCAAGATCCGCAGGTATCGCCGCTAACCCCACAGGGCCTCCCATAACACCTGATATTCCGCCTGATGCTACAACCATCGCTATACGTTCAGCTTTCCAACCATTGATGGTGTAACCTTTAACTTGTTTCTTCAACTGTTCTCTTTCCATCTTGCTTCCAAGATTGCCCAAATCTATGAACATTTGGGCAATATTGTCATTCAGACTCATATCGATGGCTCCTATTGTTAGGTTGATAAGAGAGTAGATTTGTTGGATATTGGTAAAACCAATACTCCGGACAGTTTTTTGGGCAGCGACTGAAACCCGCATTCTACCCTTAAGATTTCACCTGCTGAGGAAGCTGGAACCCGCATTCTACTGTTGGTGATTGAAAACTGTCCGGACTATTGGTAAAACGGGGTATTATGTAGGGTGCGTCAGATATTAAAGTGAATTATTTAACACCTAACTTTTAGGTCTGACGCACCCTACTCGACTAGCAACCCCCTCCACCAAAGCCACCAAAGCCACCACCACCCGGGTTATTCAAATTGCCAAGGCTATTGATATTGGGTAGGTTTGATAAACTAGGGGGCAGAGAAGAAGATGTGGGATTGGATGCTTGTTGATTTTGTTGAGCTGCATTAGCTGCATTAAGCAGAGCGCTTGTAGCTGCTGCAGCACCCAATCCGCCTGTGGCACCCTTACCAATTCGCACGCCTTTTTTGGGTTCATCGCCAGCAGCAAGAGCGCCAGAAACAGCACCTACAACACTTGAAATTACCAAAATGCTAATCGGGTCAAACATAAATTCTCCTATTGTTTTACGAGGCTGACTATTATGTAAGCAGTACGCAGGTACACAAATCAGGGTGTGCAAAAAGACTCACAGTACACAAATTCCTGTCCCGGAGGATCTAAAAAGCATGAATGAGCAAAAATTTAATGAAATATTCGATGCTCTGACAAAGCGAAGACAAGATGTACTAAAATTTGTTTTGGCTGGAGACGACGATCTAACTATTGCCAATAGCCTAAAAATTGAACAGTCAACGGTCAGAAAACATATTGAAGAAATCTGTAAGGCGTTTGGTCTAAAAAATGAGTGTGGTGAACGTTATCCCAAGCGCCCTGAACTAAAGGAACTGTTTCGTAAATATAAATCGGATTTAGTTAAAGATACCTCTTTAATTGTTACGAAGGAAGCAGATATTCAAGAAATATCAGAAGGAGAAGGTCGTTGTAAATCACACTCACTTCAGGAAAAACTCGAGACTGAATCGACACAAATATTAGAGAAAAACCGATGCTCGTACCAAGACTGGGGAGAAGCAGTCGATGTCTCTACCTTTTGTGGAAGAGACGAAGAACTATCCACCCTAATGGAGTGGATTTTGAATGAACACTGCCGACTGGTAGCTGTGTTAGCTATGGGGGGAATGGGTAAAACGTCTCTGTCTTTAAAGCTAGCACAACAAATTCAAAGTAAGTTTGAATACGTCATTTGGCGAAGTCTTAAAAATGCTCCACCTCTCAAAGAGATTATAACAGATATAATCAAGTTTCTATCTAACCAGCAGAGAATTGATTTACCTGAAGATATGAGTCGTTGCATATCCTTGCTGATTAATGATTATCTACAAAAGCATCGCTGTTTGCTGATCCTAGATAATATGGATTCGATCTTGAAAGATGCTGATCACGCTGGTTTATATAAAAAAGGATATGAAGAGTATGGTGATTTACTCACAAGGGTTGGCTCAACTCCCCATTTAAGTTGTTTGTTACTAACCAGTCGTGAAAACTTAAATGAGATTGCTTTATTAGAAGGAAGAAATAGCCCTGTTCGATCCTTTAAATTGATAGGATTAAATGAGTTATATGGTAGTGCTATTTTTCAAGAAAAATCAAAATTTAAGGGGGCTTTTTATGGAAATGGAAATGACTATAAACGAATTATTGAACATTATGCAGGTAATCCTCTAGCGTTAAATATTGCGGCAACAGGCATCCTAGAAGTATTCAATGGCAACCTGTCAACTTTCATAGCAGAATACCTAGAATTAGGTTATGTAACTTTTTACAAAATCCGTGAACTTTTAGACAGACATTTCAATCCATTACCAGATTTTCAAAAAGAAATTATGTATTGGCTGGCAGTTAATCGTGAGCCATTATCCATATCAGAATTGAAAAAGGATCTAGTCTCATTACAACACCAGAAAAAATTGCCAGATGACCTAACAGATTTGAGATGGCGCTCCCTCGTAGAAACAAATAATTCTGGACTCTTCACTCAGCAACCTGTGGTAATGGAATACATTACTGAACGATTGATTGAACAGGTTTGTCAAGAAATAGAAACAGGTCAAATTTCATTATTGAATAAAATTGCTCTGAGCAAGGCACAAAATAAAGATTACATTAGGGAAAGCCAATTTAATCTTATCCTAGAACCTATTCAACAAAATCTGAGCAAAGTCTTTAGAGGTAAAGAAAATCTTGAAGGTAGGTTCAAAGAAATTTTATCCCATTTGCGAATAACACCTTTAGAAGATCGAGGTTATGCAAGTGGAAATATTATTAATTTGCTTCGTCAAATGAGAATAGATTTAAGTAATTATAACTTTTCCAATCTAAGTATTTGGCAAGCTCACCTACCAGGTGTAAATTTACACGGAGTTAATTTTACGAATTCTGATTTAAGCAAATCTGTTTTTACGGAAACATTGGGCAGTATTTGGGCGGTAACATTTAGTCCTAATGGAAATTGTTTGGCAACAGGTGATTCATTCAATAAAATTCGTTTATGGCAAGTTCCAGATTATAAATTAGAGCAAACTCTCGAAGGACATACTAATTGGATTCAAGCCCTCGCTTTTAGCCCAAATGGTCAAATTCTAGCAAGTGGTAGTGGAGATCAAACAGTCAAATTGTGGGATATTCAAACAGGACAATGCTTAAAAACTTTGGAAGGTCATACAGATTGGCTAGGAACAGTAGCATTTAGCCCAGATGGTCAAATTCTAGCAAGTGGCAGTGGGGATCGAACAGTGAAGTTATGGCGGGTTACTACAGGAGAGTTGGTGACAACTTTGCAGAAGCATTCAGCTCGTGTACGAGCAATTGCATTTAGTCCAGATGGTACAATCTTAGCTAGTGCTAGTGAAGACAAAACGGTTAAGTTATGGAATGTTGAAAAAGCAGAATGCTTTAATACCTTGGCAGAACATACAAATACGGTACGTTCAGTAGCTTTTAGTCCAGATGGTAAAATCCTAGCTAGTGGTAGTGACGACTACTTTGTAAAAAAGTGGAATGTTACGACAGGGCAATGTATCGACACACTAAAAGGGCACACTGATGCAGTACGAACAATCTCCTTTAGTCCAGATGGTCAAATTTTAGCTAGTGGCGGGCTTGACTCTGTAATAAGATTGTGGGAAATCACTACAGGGCAACTTATCAATTATCTTAAGGGGCATGACAATGCAATACGCTCACTGGTATTCAGCCCTGACGGTCAAACTATTGCTAGTGGTAGTGATGATAATAATGTGAGGCTTTGGAATTGCAGTACAGCTAAATGTCTCAGGATTTTACAAGGATACAGCCGATTTATATACGCAGTAGCTTTTAGTCCAGATGGTCGTACCCTTGTCAGTGCGAGTGAAGATAAAACACTCAGCTTGTGGGATACCAGCGCAAGTGATGGAGTTTCCCTCCTTAAAACTTTCCCAGGACATACTCATTGGGTATGGTCAGTAGCTTTCAGTCCAGATGGTAAAAAACTCGTTAGTTGTAGCGAAGATAGAACAGTCAGATTGTGGAATGTTATCAACACTCAATGCCTAAAAGTTTTGGAGGGACACACCAGTTGGGTGCAGTCGGTAGCATTCAGTCCTGATGGTCTAACTGTTGCTAGTTGCAGTTATGACCAAACCGTAAGAATTTGGGATATCTCTACAGATGAATGCCATATTCTGAAGGGACACACCAGTTGGGTGCAGTCAGTAGCATATAGTCCAGATGGTCAAAAACTGGTTAGTTGTAGTGATGACAAAACGGTGAGAGTGTGGGATTTAAAGACAAATCAATGTATTCTGATTTTAGAGGGGCATACCAATTGGATATGGTCAGTAGCCTTTAGTTCAGATGGTGAAACTATAGCTAGTGCTGGTGCTGATAAAACCATCATATTGTGGAATATTAATAGTGGTCACTACTCCACAATTTTAAACGCACATACCAATGGTGTCAGATCAGTAGCTTTTAGTCCAGATGGCCGTATTTTAGCCAGTGGTAGTGATGACAAAACAGTGAAATTATGGGATGTTAGCACGGGTCGATGTCTCGATACTTTAGCAGAGCATACTAATGCTATACGCTCAGTTGCTTTCAATCCTAACAACAAGATTTTAGCCAGTGGTAGTGAAGACGAAAAAATAAAATTTTGGGATATTCATACGGGTGAGTGCATTTTTACAACTGGAATCCCTCTGCCCTATGAAAGCATGAATATTACTGGTGTTAAAGGTCTAACTGGTGCTCAAAAATCTACGCTGAAAGCTTTAGGGGCAGTGGAAGATGAAGAATAGCTCAGTTGAGCCTAGCTAGTGTTCAATCCCTAAACTTACGCTGCTAGAACCGCTACCGCTAACAGAACCCACCTCAAAAGTCAATGTTTTCTGCCTCCATTTGGGACTGCTAAAGTCAACATCTTTCAAGTCATTGTACTTCTGCCCAATCAGTTCAGCTCTGTCAAACTGAAAGGTTTGCAATTGCTGGCAAATTTCATCCGTAAATAGGTTGAGAACCAGTGCTGCTTTAGGTGTTTGGTTTTGGGACTCAAGCCAAGTATAATCAGCAGGAGCTACAATGCGGGAACTGACATCTTTGGTGCGGCCAAGACCATCGCGGTAAGTTAAGTTTAAACTGTCGATGTCGTTGACATTTTCGCCAAACTTCTTCTCAAGAATTCCCACCAGTTTTTCGCTGGGTTCAATTAAGGCAAAATTGACCATTGGCAGGCTCGGATGCAAAGTTGCTTCATATTTAATGCCTTTGCTGTCTAACAATTCTTTCCAATGTCCAGCTAAGTCTTTGCCAACTGGCTGTCGCTTCTTATCCCTGACAGTCTTATTGCTGCCGTCCCGTTCAAATTCCTCGAAAGGGACGCTCAGAACGTAAGTGTCTTTTGGCATTGCTTCGTGCAGTCGCTCGTACTCAGGTTCAAGGTTGAATTCAATCAGCAGTTGGCGAGAAAGTTCCTTACAAGCTTTGCGAGGAACTTCTAAGTTGGGATTTGCGGTTTCGACGTGCCACATTGCACTAGCAGCAGAAAACCTTTCTTCAGCGTTGGGAAAAGCTTCGGTCACATCGGCTCTTAAGCTCTCGTATAACTTGCTGACTGCTTCTTTAATTGCCTTAGAATCGCCGCCGCACTCCAAGTGAATTTCGCCCATCCTTTCTCGATAGCGTTCCTTAATATCTTGCGCCCACCTGACATAATGTTTCTCCCAATTTTCTCGCTCATCTAAGTCAGAAGGAGACTCGAACAGGTAGCGAAATTCGTCGCGGTGGCGGCTTTTTAGACGAGTCGGTTCCCACTCTGGGTTAACAGCCTCCCTAGCAATGCAATTGATAGCGGTGCCGTCTCCTATAGGTAATGGCACGGTTTTGTAAAGCCTGGGGTCGTCTTTGTAGTCAAATAGGTAGCTTGGGTGCTGTTCAGACCACTGCTTAGCCTTGGACAGCAGGGTGGGGTGGTGGTCGTCGGTGCGAGTAGCACTTTTGGGACTGTCCACTTCAATTTGCAGGGCATCAAATAGCTTTCCAAGAAGCTGCCGCTTCTGTTGATTGAATAAACTTTCTGGCTGTCCCGGTTCTGCTGCTGACGATTGCACTCTCCCGATTAAGGTAGCAACCCAGCCGATTTTATTTTGGGCGATGGCTACGGCAATTTGCCGCAATTTGGTATACTTGCGCTCGCCATCACTATCGGTAGCTTTATTGTAGTCAACTTTCTCTCGCTTCTCAACAGCATCGTACTCATTCTCTTGATTAGCGTGCCTGGTTTCAGAGGCGATATTCGGCATTCGGGAAGCAGGCGTAATCACTAATTGATCGCCATCAAAATCGCATTGATGATGCTGCATGGCTTGGTCAGAGCGAATGAAAACGCACCCTTTGTACTGCGTTAATTCAGGATGGCTTTTGTTGTCTACTGTGTAGCGGCGGATGTTATCTTTACTGACAATCGGGTAGCGGGTAACGATGACTTCTGTGCCGTTTTTCAAGTGGGGCGCGACAATTGTCCCTGGCGGTAAATCTTCGCAAGGTTGAGCCATTGCTGAACCGTGATTAATTGCGCCTTTAATTGCTAAATCTTTCCACTTTTTAGCCAGTTGTTCTTGCAGGAAATCAACGACTTTGGGAAAGTCGAGAAGTTGACCGAGTTTGTCGTTTCTCAAAATTGAAATTAGCCGGGATTCGTTGCGCTGGGCTTTTTCATCTGCTTCGCCTTCTAATCCGCTGCTGTCTTCGTGAAAGTTGGACTGAAAAGCCGCTTTTTTGTCGTGTTGCTCGACTAAGTATTTGGCAAGTTGCAGCCGGTTGTTTTGCAAGTCAGCTAGTTTTTGGGCTTCAACTTTAGTCGGTGTGGCGATGTCAGCCTGAATAGCTGCTTCGGAATACCAAATCGAAAATTGCCAGGAATTTTCGTATTCAGTTACTTTGGCGTTACCTCGATTTCCCAGTATAGCTTTGGGAAACTCGTAGTCGCCACAGGGGATAAGTTCAGCTAATTGCTCTTTAGCAACTCCTTTGATAGAGGAGCGATCCATGATGATATCATAACCTAACTCGGAGGTTAAATTAGAATCAGGCAACAGCGTTCCTTTGGCAAGAAAGCTAATTTCTGGAGTGTGGCAGTCTTCTTGTTCCCATTCCTGCATCCAGGCAAATCTGAATTGAAAAGGTCGGTTGTAATTCCCTCCTAATTGTTGGGCTAGTGACGGTGAAATTTTACCGTGACAGTCTCCGGTTTGCCACTTATGAGCTTTCGCTTTTTCACTCTGGTCATCGCTTTCAGAATCAACAATTTTGAGTCGCAAGGTTTCGCCTTCTTGGGAGCTATCTAACAATTTGGCTCCAAGGTTACAACTGCTAACTAGCAGTGAGCCGTAGCGACAGGCGTGGTCTGGTTGAGTTTTGAATACGGTCAATAGTTTGGTTGAGAGTTCTTTGTCGGCAAAGTACACATTTTTGCCTGAGCTGAAAGCAACTCTTCTAGCAAGGCCATCTCCGAAATCGATGTTTTTTAGAGGGTCAAAGCTGTTATCATTTGGGTCTGGTTTAACGATGGTTAGGGATGCTAATTCTTCAGGTTCAAAAAGTAGTTCAAGCAGGGAGTTACGCAGCACTTCTGATTCAGCTTGGTACCGCCCCTTTACTCTACCGTCAGTCAAGGACATATCAAAGACTGGGATTTTTAGTCCTTCCCCAGCTACCCATTCTGTGGAGCGATATTCTGGGGTAAGTTTTCTTCTGCTCATTGATTAGCTCCTGAATCCTAGTTTTTACATTTTTAGGACTTACGCACAGTAATAGTCCAGATTTTGACAAGGTTGTTCCTTCACAAATTCCTGCTACTGAGTGATATTCACCCCCTCCAATTGGAGGGGTTTAGAAGAAAGAAGTAGCGTGTTACAATCAGGATGACAATCCCAATGTGGAGAAAAAAAGTGAAAAAAGTAGTTCGCACAACTGTCAAGAACTCACCGTCAACCTGAAGGGTATAACGGGAGCTGGTAAACAGCTCTAACTTGACCAGACTGAGGTTTTTGCAACCTACGTTATTTGAATCATGAAACCTACAAATACGTGCCAGTTTGTAGCTCTTTCGTACAGTTTTAAACAGGCGTAATTGAGTTAAGCCAGTGAGCTGTACCTAACAAGTTCAAATAACATTGTCGAGGCCAACTTTACCAGTAATGAGAGGCTCAAAGTAATGCGAGTTTTCGTGCTAGATCGAAACCTGAAACCTCTTGACCCCTGCCATCAAGCGCGGGCGAGAGAACTACTGAAAAAAGGGAGGGCTAAAGTATTTAAACGTTACCCTTTCACCATCGTGCTGCAAGACAGAACTCTTGAAGAATCTACAACTCACCCGCACCGCATTAAAATCGACCCCGGCAGCAAAACGACTGGTCTTGCTGTCGTTCAAGAGCCAACTGGGCGCGTTACAAATGCTCTGGAAATAACTCACAGAGGGCAGCAGATTAAAGACTCCCTTGAGTCTCGCAGATCCTTAAGAAGAGGTCGCCGCAACCGTAAAACTCGTTACCGCAAACCTCGTTTCTTAAACCGAACCCGCAAACAGGGCTGGCTGCCACCGTCTCTTGAGAGTCGAATTGCCAACATTGAAACTTGGGTGGAGCGAATTAGGAAAGTTTGTCCTGTTACCGCTATTTCTCAGGAGTTGGTGAGATTTGATTTGCAGCAGGTGCAAAACCCAGAAATTAGCGGCGTAGAGTACCAGCGAGGCGAATTATTTGGATTTGAAGTCAAAGAGTATTTGTTGGTAAAATGGGGCAGGAAATGCGCTTACTGCGGCATTGAAAATGTTCCGTTTGAGATCGAACACATCCAGGCTCGAAGCAAAGGTGGTTCTAACCGAGTTAGCAATCTCTGCCTGAGTTGCCATTCCTGCAATCAAGCTAAGGGCAACAAATCGGTTGTTGAGTTCTTAAAGAAAAAGCCGGAGGTTCTCAAACGAGTTTTAGCTCGAGCTTCATCGCCGCTCAAGGATGCCGCAGCAGTCAATGCTACCCGATGGGAGTTGTATAGAAGACTTCAGTCTGCAGGCTTACCAGTAGAGGTAGGTTCTGGTGGTCGGACAAAATTCAACCGCCAGACTAGGGGCATTGAAAAGACACATTGGGCTGATGCGGCTTGTGTAGGAGCATCTACACCAGAAAAGCTTTTGCTTAAAGGAGTCAAGCCTTTAATTGTTAAAGCTAAAGGACACGGAACCAGACAGCGATGCCGATCTGATAAATACGGATTCCCAAAAGCTCACGCTCCTAAAGCCAAATACTTTCAGGGCTTTAGGACTGGAGATATCGTTAAAGCTGATATTTCTTCAGGGAAATTCGCGGGTTTATATACAGGGCGAATTGCTATCCGGTTTAGACCTAGTTTTGTTTTACAACTACCGGAAAGGAAATTTGACGTACACCCTAAATACCTTCAAACCATTCACAAGGCTGACGGATATGAATATCAATCCTGAAAATAAGAATTCACGCTCGGGCAATTTATTAATTAGCGATAATTCCCCTCCCGCTAACCCTATCAGGTATAACGGGAGTCCCTTTGTCGCATCTGGAATGGAAAGCCGGCAAGATTATTTCTCTGATAGCGATAGCGATGCACTTGCTCGCGTTGCTTTGGGAGAAGGTGAAAACAGTCAGCAATTGGGAGGTTTGAACCTCGCTGCTAACGGGGTTATTAAAGGTAGAGCGTCAAACTTATTCAACGTCACCGAAGAAGAAGTTGAGAACCCTCAATACTGGATTGATTTGTAAGATATCTCGACCCAAATTAAGTTGTCGCTCTTACAAAACAAGCGTTTTCTACTCTAATTCGGAAATTTTTAATTCGGAGGTGTCTAATTCGGAGAGCTTTAACAATTCAGGTGTCAGACCCAGGCATTTCTGACACCTGAAAAGATGGCTAAAGCCGTTTTTTGGACTGCGTTTTATCCGAAGAACGACTCTCAAGCGTCTGGTTGGCTTGAAGAGAGTGCAAATTGTTACCGGGAAGCAAGCTGTAAACCACTTTGCGCTTGCGAAAAACCCTAGTGCCATCTACAGGCATTCCTTGTTTCCAAGCGTCTGAAATCGCCTTTTTGTCTGCAGAAATTACGGTTTTGGTTTCGACTCGGCGATAGGGTTCGGGCAGTTGAGATGAGTCAATCAAAACTTCACAGGTAGGCGGATTTTCCTTAACAGTAATGCGGCGGTGTTTGCCGATAACTTCTGAAGTTAACACGCCGCATTCGTTGAAGTAGAGAACGGTTTTGTCTAACCGCTCTCTCCACCCCTGGAGTTTGTTGAGAGCTCTTGAATGCAGCTCTATCAAATACTGCATCCGGGCGGTAATTCCTGCAATTTCGGCATCAATTTGGTCGGCTAAGTCGGCATGGGCATCTACAGCAAGTTCCTGGGTTTCTTGGGTTTGCCAAAGGGATTGCAGCAGTTGGTCAATTTCTTCTGAGCTTTCTGCTGATTCTAATTGATGCCAAAGTTGAGCCGCAGTTATTGAACTTTGAGCAAGCGTCGCTGTGGCTAAATTCATGCTTAGTATCCTCCGTTGATGCAGGTGTGATAATAATCGCGGCGTTCTTCGAGTTGAGTAAGCGCAGCCATTGTTGCTGCGTCGGATTTAAGAGAGACTTGTTTGTCTTTTTGAATCTTGCTACCTGGTTGAGAACGAGTTAAATTTTGTAAGTTTGACTGGGTGATTTTTGGCATACAATTCAAAAAATTTTCTTAAAAATAGCGCGACCGCGCTCTAAAAAAAAGGAGTATTTAAAGATATGAATTATCCTCTAGTTTTTTACCCAAAAGTGGTAATACAGTTTTGCCATCAATATCCTTTACCCGAGGTAACTTCTAGTTGTGCCACCTCATCCCAACTTCAAGAAACTCAACAATTCGAGCAACCTGTTGTTTTGCTGACTCCGCCTCAACCACCTGTGGTGTTACCTCTCAAGTTGCTGTGGTTAATTTGGGTGTTTTGGCTCTATGGTGCGATCGCACTTGGGCTGTTAGCTATTTCCTGGGGTTGGCTGTGGTGGGAAGTGCTGTTGGTAGTCGCCGCTTATTCATGTTTAATTGCGGCTGCTTATCGTTATGTGTTTGGTTGCCGTCAAAAACTGCTATCCAAGTATAAACAGCAAGTTCTTGAGTACAAACAACAAGAGATGTTATCCCAACAAGAGATATTATCCCAACAAAAAAGATTATCTCAACAAGAGACGTTATCCAACAAACAGCAGCAATCTTCTAGTTTTAAGCTAGGAAAAGAAGGGTTGCATACTGTTTTTAAAAGTGTAAAAATTGACTTACATCACAGAAATCTATTGCTCAAGGATTTGATGTCACTTCGGGTTAGTTCCACCGGCACATCTCAAGCTCGGCAAGGAGTGAGCGAAGAGCGCTTTCTGCAATACTTGCAGCGATATTTCGAGGGAGTTGTACAAGCAGCAGAGTTTAAAATTCCGTCATCTCGGAGGAGCTATTCAGCAGATTTTACTGTAATTCACACTCCATCTGGGATAGGAATTGATGTCGAGATTGATGAACCTTATGCTGGCAAATCTAAGAGGCCCACTCACTGCTGCGATGCTGACAGCGATATGCGCCGCAATCAATTATTCTTAGAGTGGAATTGGATTGTGGTTAGGTTTACTGAAAAGCAGGTGGTTCAGGCTCCTTTGAGCTGTTGCAAATTCCTGGCTGAGGCGATCGCCTTTGTAACGGGCGATCGCTCTTATTTAAAGCAACTAGAAACTGAACCCGATTTGCTGAGCGTCAAACCTTGGACAACAAGAGAGGCAAGGGCTATGGCTAAAAGCAACTATCGCCTTACTTATTTACCTGGATTTGGTGTCGGTTCTGCTTGCGATCGGGTTTCAAAATTTTGATGCGAGCGCACGCAATATCCGACTTATTGACTGCAATAAATGTTTATAATTAATACAAAGGAGATAAAATAGATATGCTGTCATTTGAATCGGGGTTCATTGAAAGTCAACTGCTCAATCAAAGACTTCTGCAAACGATTCGCTTGGTTGGAGAGTACAAGGGCAAGCAGGAGTTATTCAAGCAACAAGCCCCGCAAGTTTTAAGCACTTTGCGCCAAGCTGCGGTTATTCAGAGCACCGAATCTTCTAACCGCATTGAAGGCATTACTGTGTCGCTAGAACGGATTAAGAAATTAGTCACTGAAAAAACAACGCCGCGCGATCGTTCAGAACAAGAATTGCGGGTTATCGGGACTTGCTAACTACAATTCACACCAATTATAACCACATTCCTTCTATTACCAGGCGTGGGAGTATTTCTTGGGATTCATGCTGCTATCAGCTTATCGGGAGTTTGAGCAGCGGGTGGGATATGTTACATCCGCAAAAGGAACTAAAACGGCCAGTGTATTGGATGCAATTAACAAGGGGAAGGGAAAGGGGAAGGGGAAGGGGAGAAAAAGCTGATTACTTGGGAAGGTAAAGGGACGGAAAAATCCAGGTTATTGTTAGCTTTTATTGAAAAAAAGCGAAAACTTATCCTTCCTTCCCCCTCCCCTTATTAACCTATTGCGACGGGAGAGGGATGCTGGGCGTTTGGAATGTCGGGGGCGAGGAGTTGAGGCGCATTGGCGAAAGCAATAGATGCAGGAATTACGCGCCAGCAACCGGATGTTAAGTTCAAGTACGAAATCTAACACCCAATTGCCAAAATTATGCAAGCTGACGAAAGCGGTTAACTATTAAAAAAAGTAGCCTTAAAAATAGCTAATTTTTTTAACCCTTAAGCGTAACTTATCCAATAGCAAAGTCACTTAATTGTCGCATATTAGGAGAGTCAAAACCAAGTATAATGTCTTGTTTAGGAACTCCTAATTCTACGAGTTCGTTAGCAATACCCACCTCAGTTCCATCCTGCTGAATCCAAATTTTATTGTCCATAATATCCAGGTGCAAAACCGGGCCATAAATTCGCCGGTGATTGCGCCAGCCCACATATACTAATTGATAATGATCGCGCTCGGTATCAAAGATAGTTTGAGCCTGAATTCGCTCATCCCACACAAGACTAGCGTGTTGGGAGAGCAGATTTTGGATGTGCTGCCTATAAAGGTCTACATTTGCCATTGTGCGATCGCCTCTTGCTCTATATCGTAAATAATCAAATGAATTTGATTTTGTTGAACTAAAGACTGAATAAACCCCATTGTAAAAAAACTATCGTAGACATTGCTGGGTACTGCTAGGTATAAAATGCGCTCAGTTTCTTGTTGTTGCAAAGCTGCTCGATAACTAATGAATTGTCCTAATGCTGTGTAAAACTGGGAGATTTTGGAGGGGCCAATAAAGCTTTTGATTTCAACGGCAATTTTTTGTCCGTCTTTTTCGGCCGCAACCACCCTTTCGGCACCCAAGTCGATGTAAAGTTCTAGAGTTCCTGCTTGTAAGTAGCTAGACAAAATTAATTACATAGTTTTCTCCAAATTCTTTCAGGATTTTTTCCACAGAGGTAACAAAATTTCCCCAACTCTTGTAAGCAGATATCTCAATCCATTCATACTTAATAAACCGCCATAAAATTTCAATTAAATTTAATTCAGGAGAGTAAGAAGGCAACTCAAAAATAGTAATATTACGTTGTTTCCACTCTTCTTGTTTGTCAACAATAGCATCACTGGTATGAATAGAAGCGTCGATCTGTGACAATCACGGTTGGCTTATGTACTGCGGGAAAAAAAGCATCTATACAGGCAATAACTACATCTAAATTAATACTTTGAGAGGAAATATAAGTTTCAAGATGGTTATTTCGCTTCATGATTCCTAGTACATTCATTCGCTGACTACGACGACTAGGAATTGTTAAATATTCTCCGATTTCCTGCCAGCCATAGGGGACACAAGGAATCAAACAAAATCCCGTTTCATCCAAGTAATATAAATCAATTTTACCCTCATCATCCAATCGCTTTAATTCTTCTAATTGTGCCTTTTTATCTTGATATTCCTGGGAGGGAGGCTTGCCTCCCACTCCTTTACGCATGCGATGCCAACTCATGTTCAGACTTTTTAGTATTCTTTGAATTGTTTTTGTACTGGGAGTTATGCCCCAGGTTTCTTGAACTTTTTGGCTGACATTTTTTAATTGCCTTGGTGATTGTTTAGCCCACTCTTTAATTTGGGCTTTCTGCAAAGAGTTAAATAGTGGCTTAGAACCTCTTCCTGGTTTATTATAAAGTCCGAGCATTCCTTCTAATTCCCACCGATTCAACCAGTTATAGAGTGTCTTATAACTTATTCTGAAAATATTCATTAACTCTCCTTTTTTTACTCCTTGCGAAGCTAATATGAGGCAATGTGCTCGTTGACGTACCTGATGATGTCGGCTTTGGCGATGAATTCGTTGTAGCAATTTAGACGAAAGAGGGTTTATTTCTCTGATAAACATCATATGAAACTGTAATTAACTCATAATTTTGCTGCCAATATCATTATACTATGTATTTGTGTAATTAATTCTGTCTGACTACTTAAAGTGTATGGATCGTGAGTAATCTGCCATCCATCTTTCTGGAGAGCGATTTTAACGACTTCGTGAAAGACATCTTTAGCAGACATAGCTGTACTGACTCGTTGTGTTTAATATCTTCGAGAGTTTTATTTCAAGTATATACCCTATTCATTTGAAAGCGATGTTCTCGGGCAGCGCCACAAAACTTTGCCCCTCGGCTTTTTTTAGATCAGAAGAAGCCTTTCGTCCAAATATAATTGTGCAGCCGACATAGTGTTGCGCCCGACGACTCGAACATATCGGCTTGCTCTTAGTGCAGGAGATACACCTATGCTGCTATGAGAGGAAGCCTTTTTTGGATGTGGCGAAAAATGTTTGCTAGTGGCTGCCGGAGAAACAAACTTATCTCTCCGGCATCATTTAATTACCAGTCGATTTTTAGCTCGCAGTTTTTGGGGCTGCCGTTGCTGCTACCATTGCTGCTACCATTGTTGGTGTCGTTGTTGCTACGGTTGCTGCTTTTCTGAGTTAATTGCAAGTTTAATGCCAGCAGTTCTTGCTCAAGAATTGACTTTCGGTCTTGGACTTTTTTGTCTCTCAAAAGTCGCAGAACGTGGATTATTTGGTCGAGCGTTTGATAGCTTGTTTGTTGAAAATTTAAGACCAGTGTTGTTTGACTTCCCATAATGTACAGTTCGTTTTCTGTGTGGTGGATCAAGGTTAAATTATTGAAGTAGTAGGTGTTGGTTTGCGATACTTCCATTTTTTATCTCCGATACTTTATTTTTTGGCGCGCCAGCGCTCATTTTTTTTGTAGGATTAAAAAAACCTATAAATAATTTATTTTTATCAAGGTCGGCTTACAAAAAACAATGAGCAAGCGCCGTCTCAATTTACTTAGCAGATTAAGAAAAAATAGTTGATAAATCTATTCACAAATTTGTAATACTTAGTAGCAGCACTATCAGTAATTTAGGTCGTGAGCTGAAAATTTGTTAAGTAGCCTTTGTATTAAACACTACTCACTTTTTTAGGGAACTATAACTAATCCAGTTCGATGTCTTGGATGCGCTGTTTATGCTGTTGGTTAGTTTGCTGTTCTTGCTCAATTAATTGTATCCAGATATCATTCCAACTTGACGGTGGATTGACAAGTTCTGCATCCGGTACCAACGAGATCGCATTTCGAGCGAGCTGAGAATTTTCGGCAATCGCTATAATAACGCTATCGAGTTCTTGTAATAATTGTATAGGCAGTTGTGAAGCTCGTTCAATTCCTAGGTAAAGTGTCGCTGGTGTTGTTGTAGAGTTATCCTGTTCAATAAGCAAAATTGAAAGGGCTTCGATTGGGTTACAGGCAATCACAGCTCGCTCAATTTCTCCAGTAGTGGCTACCCAGAAAGCAGCTTCAGATGACAGGGGATGGGTTGTAGTAAAGTTGCCTCTTTCATCGAGAACAAAAGCGAACTGGGCTTCCCCCTCAAGCGTCCGTCCTGTAAAGACAGCCTTTTCTGAGCCGGCATACAGCCAAGAATGAGAGTGCAATTTTTCAAGCAATTCTAAAGGTAAACTGTACTCGACTGCTAGATGCGATCGCACTCTAGCCCACTGAGTTTCATTCCTTTCTGGCAGGATTGACAGTTGTAATTCTAACTCCGATGCTTTTGCACTCGTTTCAGGTGCGGTTGCTGCTAGCTCGGATTGTGACAACTCTAACTCATTTGGTGTTGCACTCGTTGCAGGTGCGCTTGCTGCTAACTCAGATTGTGGCAACTCTAGCTCATTTGGTGTTGCACTCGTTGCAGGTGCGGTTGCTACTAACTCGGATGGTGACGACTCTAACTCATTTGCTCTTGCAAGAGTTCCAGGTGTAGTTGTTTCTAGCTCAGATTGTGACAACTCTAGCTCATTTGCTGTTGCAGATAGGGTTGCTACTAACTCGGATTGTGACGACTCTAGCTCATTTTCCTCTGCCTCGCTGGGGGCGATAGCTAAGTGTTGTGGCTGCATTAAAGCCTCAATTAGGGCGTTATCTCGCCCTAAGTCATAGCTAACGCCTCGATGCTTCTGCAATCCAGAAAAAGTGTAGGCTTTACCCAACTGAGTACCGCTTAAAGCGACGCCATCTAAATTGTAAGAAATGCCTTTACTGAAGCCAGTTCGACTCAAGCCGACTTGCACCTCTACGCCTTGTTGCTGCAACCGCTCAACAAATTCTGGCATACTTGGGTTGTCTTGGGTAACTTCATCAATTAGGTCTTGCAATTGCACCCTGACACTCTTGTTTCCCTTGCTTTTTAATTGCCTGTGTTCTCCTGTAGTCTGAGCTCGCTTGTCTGTTTCCCAACTGGGTGTAACAGTTTCCAGGTTGTAGTTCCGTTCAAGCTGGCGAATAATTTCTTGGCTTTTGTAATAGTCCCAGCTATCGTCAACAACACTTCCATCTAGGCAAATGCGACTGGCGACGATGTGGATGTGGTCGTGTCCTGTATCGCTGTGCTTGACAACTGCGTACTGGTTGTTGTCAAATTCCATCGCTTTCATGTAGTTGGCTGCGATAGCCAGCCAGCGTTGGTCATTTTCTTCAGAATCTTCTAGTTTTTCGGTGCTATCGACAGATAAAGTGGCGTGAAAAACTGCTACTTTCAGGTTAGGTCTTAGTTGTCGGGCGATGGCAAATTCAGCAGCGAGTTCTTCAGGAGTTTGTCCGCACATAGTACCGCCAATTAGAGCGGCATCTTTTTTGCCCAGCACGTAGTTCAGACAGCCCCGAAAGCCTGTACCTTTAATTTGTTTGCCGATCATAACCGAAAAGCCGTCAGTTGCACAGAATCGATTGCTCAGGCGGTAAAGCCCAGGCTTGTTAATAATTAGCGTACTGTAGATTGGGCGAGGTTTGCAACTATTGTTTTAATTGCCTTCTCGTTTGCTCGAATGAGTTCCTGTACGCTTTCTAAGAGTCCTGTATTGACAACAACTGGTTCTCCCAGTGCCACAGCACTATTGCAAGCTTTAGTAATTTGATTGAGGTTGTTTCCTGCCATTCTCAATTGGGCATCAATCTTGCATAAAACTTGATAGCCTTTTAAGTCAAATGCAGCTAGAGGGCGCGGCATGGCTCTCCTCAAAGCTGCACGGCGCATAAACTCGCTCATGCTCAAATTGACTAGCGAGGCTCTTGCTTTAATTTGATTGTAGTCAGAGTCAGTTAGGCGAATGTGAATATGGTTTGATAGCAGCTCTCTAGGTTTGACGGACGGTAAAGTTTTCATAGTTTTTAATCAGTAAAAACCTCTTGCCAAGATACAAGTTAACAACTGTAATTAAAAACCCCTAATCAGGTAATCTTATCCCCTCCAATTGGAGAGGGCTATTAGAGGGTTTATCAAAGTAGAGACTGACCCCTACCCAACTCTAACTTAATTTAATTTGTTTGTATAAATTATAGCGAGTGAGGCGATCGCAGTGGAAGGACGATTAAACGTCTGATGGTGATAGCTGGCTAACAAGAGAGCGAGCTTTTGAGCGATCGCTACGCAAGTGCGATGGGAAAGTTGCGGCAATTGATGCCTGTGCTGCCACAAAAGCCGCCACAACAGCAGGAGCAATGTGAGCAATTGGCACAGTCGAAGAGCTGGTAAAAATTAAGCGCCTTGACATCTAGGATGCCCCATTCATCAGGGTGCATTATTTTTCGTATGCACGAATTAGTCAGGGTTTGCGATCGCAAAACCATTGCTTGCTACCAAAACTAAACAGCCATAACCAGTCCCAACAGGTCAAGACACGAACAGCACAAAAAAGCAGTAATTTGGCAGAAAATTGCAGGCAGTTGCAGGATATTTACAGGCATTTGCAGGTAAAGTGCAGCCCCTGCAAATGCCTGTAATCTCACTGATTTTATACTGCAAACACCTGACTTTATACTGCAAATCCCTGATTTTAACGCTCCACAACATTAGCTATTTTTAGCGTTTTTAACAAAAACTGAATTGATTTAATAGTCAAGTTGTGGCTTGGGAAGTTGAATTAAAAATCAAATTTCAGAAGTGCGAAAAAATTGGCAGCGTAGTCGCCGTTATGTCAGCCTTGACAGTCGCATAAATTGCTGTTGCGGACTCGCGATGAAGCAATCGGCTAAACTGTTGTTGTCTCATAAAGCTTGACAGTCGGATAAAAATTTACCCCCTGACTCGGTTTACAGCAGTCGTTCGGTTTACAGCAGTCGCTCGACTCCCACCTATTAATGGCGGTTATAATTCTCCACCTGATTAATACAGGCAGCAATCTCTAGGCGTAAAGAGCGATCGCTGATATATTCCCACAAAAAAATAGTTCGCCGTCCCTGTCCCATACCTTACCACTCTTATTGAGGCATTTGGGCTTCATTCGCCACTCGCGAGTCGTTCCTTATTCCATATCAATAACGTTTGAACTGCGGGTAAGCAATATGCTCAATATTCATGGGGGGGGATATTTTTTGTCAGCACGTAAAAGCCCGGTTTGCGATCGCAAAACCATTGCTTGCTACCGAGAGAGAACAGCCATAACCAGCCTCAACAAGCAAAGGCAGTCCTTTCACAAAAAAGCAGTAAAGGAACAGTAAAATGCAGGCGGAAAGCAGGATATGTTCGGGTAAAAACAGGTAGAGTGCAGTTCCTGCAAATGCCTGCATTCTCACGCTCTTTTGTACAGCAACTACCTGACTTTATACTGTAAATGACTGTGTTGCGAGCGATCGCTACTTACAGCCGATGGCTATCTACAGTCGATGGCTATCGTGTTGGCAACTGTAAAAGTCAACGCATACTCCGCCCTTCGAGCGCTCGACCTTCGTCATTAACATTTCCTCGATCGAGGAAATGTTTGAAATAAAGAAAAGTTGTTTCTTTGCTTCGAGCGCAAATTATTCTCATTCGTGAGAGATCCAATAACCCAATAATTACGAAGGTCGGATGAAGGATTGCGAATTATTCGCTCCCTCCGCTTTAATTCAATCTTGTGCTCGAAATTCCGTGACCTCCTACGCACTCGGTTTACAGTAGCCGTGAGGGAACTGCGCGCTTGGTTTACAGCAGCCGTGAGGGAACAGCGGCTTGATTTACCGCAGTCGATCGACTCCCAACTATCAATGCTCGTTATAGTTCTCCACCTGATTAATACAGACAGTAATCTCTATTCATGGGGTAGATTATTTTTATCTCTGAAATATAAAGTCGCCGTTTGCGATCGCAAAACCATTGCTTGCTACCGATTGAGAACAGCCATAACCAGTCCCAACAGGTCAAGGCATGAACAGCAAAAAAAAGCAGCAAGTTGACCGAGAAATTCAGACGTTTGCCGGACATTTTCGGATAAAAATCGGATAAAAACAGGTATAATGCAGTCCCTGCAAATGCCTGCATTCTTACTAATTTTGTACAGCAAATGCCTGATTTTATACTGCAAATGCCTGATTTTAACGCTCCACAACAATTAGCTATTTTTTAGCGTTTTTAACAAAAACTGAATTGATTTAATAGTCAAGTTACGGGATATAAATTGAATTAAAAATCAAGTTGAGCAAGTGTGAGAAAATGGGCAACACAACAGCCGTTATGCCAGCCTTGACAGTCGGGTGAAATATTATTGTCGGGCCTGCGCTTTGCAATCGGCTAAACTGTTATTGTCCGATCGAGCTTGACTGTCGGGTAAAAATTTACCCCCTGACCACGCTCCCGACTTAATTTTTTAGGGAGTAACGGCGATAGCCGGATGCACGGCAATTTTCGCGAAAGCTTTATGTGCAGCGAAAGTCGAGACTTGGGTAGGTTTGAGTAAGTTTTTCAAAACGGAATCGAGCGGACAAGTGCCAACAACACCATTTCCCATCATCGCTGTTCCAACAGACGCCGCCTCGGATACGCCCGGCGATGGGAACCAAGCCCAAGTTTTGGTTTTACCACCCAGAACTAGGTCGGTGTCTGTACAAACAATCTCGCCCCAATACAGGCGAAGCTTGGGCAGAAAAGATAGCATCAGAACTGTGCGGGTTGCTCGGATTGCCCAGCGCCACCATTGAACTGGCAATCTGGAACAGCGCTTTCGGCACTGTTTCTCCATCCTTCGTACCCTCGACAGATACTCTGATCCCCGGCAACGATATTTTAGCTCCCATAGTGCCAGACTATCCCCGATTTCAAGCCTTTAACGTGTCGCAACACACCCTCGATACCGTGCTATATTGACAATGCGACTTATGTATCCTGAATGTATCTCCCTATTCTCCTGGCTTTAATTCTATAGAATTATAGTGGTCATAACTGAAAGCTTTTTTACGTCAGTTCTCATCAAGCACCACCATTCCGGGTTGACTTTTTGCTGGCGGAGGCATACTTATTTGGTCAATCCTAAGCACTTCAAAAACTGGTTTATAAGCTGCTACTGTAAATTATAAATCTGGAATAAACTGTATCTCCTTTTAGCAGTTACCAACTTGTTGTAATGGAATAGTTTTTTGAGAGTATCAGATACAGCATTTTTTAGGTAAGTGAGGTACATAGCAAAGATAGAGGACACGGCAGTGCCTTTTCCCTACAGCGATCGATCGTTTTACGGGTGTACTTCATCAACGTGGAATCTTTTGCTGTAATTGAGGCGGTGGGGACTCAGCCGTTTCAATCAGCACGAGTGAGGCGTCCTTCATCTTCGCAGATCGCATAACTGGCGATCGCAACCATCACCCACAGGAATTGGTGAAGCGATCGCGCCGGCTGAGAATCACCACCGATACACTCACAGCTTTCCCCAAGCACTAAATAACATCTGGCAATTCGCGTTCTACAAACCACAAGCGCGGATATCGGTAAGCGGCAACTGTCACCACTATCGCTATAATTTCCATCGTAATAAATAGCAAGCCAATACCGCGACCCGGCCCCACGCCAATGATTTGACCGATGCTTCCTGCCAATAACCCGTCAGCCGCCATTAGAGGTTCAAAGATTCGTTCTGCTAGGGGGCCAGCCACAACATAAGCGGCGGGAATACACGACCAACAAATCATGTTGATTGTGGCAAAAACCCGACCTTGAATATCGGGAGCCACTTTTCGGAGCAAAATGGCATCGCACCAGCCATTGACGAGCGGTAAACTGAAGAACAAGATGAAGTTAGCTAAGGCAAAAAGTTCAGGACTTGTGCGTAAACCGAATGCTAGGATGCACAGATGAGCAAGGATATCAAAAACAAATATGCCACGAATTAAAAGTCTCGGTCCCCCCCAAATACTCATAGCCAGACTACCCAACAGCATCCCAGCACCGCCGATTGATTGAATAGTTCCGAGAACGGTAACTGAAGCAAAAGAAAGTACCAAAGGAGTGAGTAAAACTTCAACCAGTCCTGTTACAAAGTTGTCCAGCGCAAATAAAATCAGCAGCATTAACAGTCCGGGTCGAACGGTAATATAAGTCCAGCCTTCAAGTGCCTCGCGCCAGAGTGAACTTTTTTCAAGTTCTGAAACAGTAATAGTTTTGACATTAGGAAAGCGAACGAGTAACAGAGTTGTTACAGCAAAAAGGAATGTGGCAAAGTCAATTAAAATAATCCCTTGAAGCTGGATGGTTCCTAGCAAGACCCCTGCCAACAGCGGTGAAATTAGCTGGGCGCACGCTTCTGCTGATTTCACCATACCGCTAGCACGAGGGAGAAATTCTTTCGGCACTAATGAAGAGGTCGAAGCAGTGTAAGCGGGCAACTGAAACGCTTTGCAGACGGAACTGAGGCTGACGGCGAGGTAGATGTGCCAAATTTCAAGGTTTCTGGTGGTGAGTAATAAGGCGATCGCCACTGTGGTTATCGCGGCACCGGAGTCAGATAGAATCATGCACCACCGCCGGTTCCATCGGTCAACTAAGGCACCCGCTACCGGAGAAATCAGGATACTGGGCAGCATAGCCGATAGCAAAATCAGAGAGAATTGGGTCACTGATCCTGTACGCTGGTACACCCACACTCCCAATGCAAAGCTTGTCAAACCCGACCCGATGAGGGATATCAGTTGTCCGAACCAGACTAGAAGAAAAACTCGCATTCCACCTTTAAACGGGCGGAGATTCTTAAGACTACGCATGATGGCTAATTCTCTGCTATCTGGCGGTTATTTTGGCTCAACTTCCAACACATAGCCTTCACAATGCAAGTCGGCTGCCTGAAAACCTAACCGTTCTAAACCTTGATAATGCTGCACGCAAGTTTCCAGATTTGGTAATCCTACAGTGGGCTTGATATTGTCAAAACGAGAAGAGAGAAGACCGGACATAACGCACCCCATAATGTTTAGGGAATTGGTAGGCTTAAACTCGTCTGACCATGAATCTTCATCCATGTTTTTCTTCATTGATTCGGGTAGGTAGATGACCGTTTCTATCGGGTCAGGTGCGTGAAGCGCTCCACCTTCGGTAAACAGAATATCTTTGTGTTTCTCAAAGCGCTCGATCGCCTGTTCGGGAGAAAAGCAGTGCGGGCCAGAATCATCAACAATTAAAGTGCCCGGTTTCAGCCGATCAATGTCGAGAATATCTGGGACGTTGGTAGCCCCAATAATTAAGGTAGCATCGTAGATTTCCGGTGGGAGTTCCGATGAAGATGAAGAGGTAGCAATTTGAACAGAACCTCGAAATCCTAAATCACCGCTCAGTTCGCGTTGAAGATTTTGAAGCGATTCCAGTTTACTGTAAATATCGCACACTATAATCGATTGAGGATGCGGCAAACATTTTAACATCAGGCGCAGGGTATTAATTCCAATTGACCCCAATCCGATAAAAGCGACTTTCTCTCCCTGTAAAGAACGGTTACTAATCTGTAAAACTTTCTTAATGGTCAGAACAACAGAAGAGCAGGTAGTAGCGTGTCCCGTAGTGATTTTAGGTAAGTCGTTACGCCCCTCAATAGCTTTAGCAATCGCACGACCGTAATCGGTTGCCGAGGGAATTAAACCCGTTAAGGAAACAGTTTTCGCACCGATTCGCCCCGCCATTTCTAAAGATTCAACAACCATTTGTACAAGTGTTTGCTGGTCGCTGTATAGTTCATCCTCGAATATAGGGAGAATTAGACCCGCTATTCGACCCCATTTAGTTTCCATAACAGCATCCCACATCGGAAGGTTTTCCAACCAATTTTGGAGGACTTCATCGCGAGTCAACGTGGTTTCTTTTAGTAGGGAAAGAGGAAGATAACCCAGAGCTGCTGAATCAACTGGTGCTATTTTTCCTACAGCTAACAAGGATAGCAAGGAGCGCTGTTCTATTTTAAAAAATGGAGAGGAGTCTGTGATTTTGGGTAAAGAAGCAATCATCGGTTTTTCAACTTCGGTTTGAAGTTCTTTTGGGTTGACAGATGGCTCAGTGGTGAACAGCGGCTCGATGGCTTTGGCTAATTTAGCTATAGTGGGATGCTCAAATAGAAGCTTGACTGAAACTTTAAGGTTCATCTCTACTGAGAGTTTGGATACGAGTGAAACTGCTTGCAGTGAATGTCCTCCTAGTTCAAAGAAATTATCATTAATGCCGACCTTTTCTAATCCCAGAACTTGAACCCAGATAGCAGCCAGTTTTGCTTCAGTCGGGGTGCCAGGGGCGACAAATTTATCTTCGTGTTCGTTGTGAAAGTTATCTGGTGCGGGTAAGGCGCGACGGTCTATTTTACCGTTGGGTGTCAGTGGCAGCGCTTTCATCAGCACAAACGCGATCGGTATCATGTAATCAGGTAGCTTTTGTTTCAGGTAGTGGCGCAGGTTGCGAGTTACAGTGCGCTGCAAAGTTTTCCACAAGTCTTGAGTGTCCAACTGATAATCTACGCTTTGCTCGATTTGAGCCTGTTCGCTGGGTGTAAGATGAAAGCGAATCCCAGCCTGTGGTGGACGTGACCAAACTACTGTCCCAGAAAGCCAGCGCGGTTCGCTCTCTCCAGGTAGTTGCATATGCACGCGGACGCTTTTACCTCGCTCGATAGCTGGCACCCCCACCAAACCAACGCCGCCAGTGGAGATATCCTGTGTGTGGATTGTGAGGGCGTTACCGTTTAGTTCTAGTTGGCATTCACTGTGATAAGGGACACGTTCTGGAATAAGGTTAGAGACGAGATAAGCTACGAGGCGCTTGTTTCCAGGTGTGTCTTCTCGGTCAATGGCTGTGACGGAGCGAACGTTCGGATGTTGTGTTAACATCGCTTCAATTTCGCCTAATTCGATGCGGAAGCCACGTATTTTTACCTGGTCATCTATCCGACCCAGGTATTCGATATTGCCGTCGCTCAGGTAGCGGACTAAATCGCCAGTTTTGTAGAGACGTTCACCCGGTTCATTGCTAAAGGGATGGCGAATGAACCGCTCATCGGTCAAATCGGGACGGTTGAGGTATCCTCGTGCTACACCAGCGCCACCGATGTGCAACTCACCAGGAATACCAATGGGTAAAGGCTGTCTGTTCCCATCTAAAATGTAAGTCTGGACATTACCAAGGGGACGACCGATCGGCAACTCCTTCAATGTCGTGTCCGCTACCGATAAATCATATATCGTTGAGCCCACAGTGGTTTCTGTCGGGCCGTAATTATTCACCAGACGAACTCGCTCTCCCACACACTCAAGCCAAGTTTTAAATCGATCGGGCAGTGCTTTTTCTCCGCCAATGATTATTAAGCGCAATGATGGGGGTAATGCTAGCGTTTCTTGACTCAAGAAAGCGGTCAGTTCGTGCCAGTAGGCTGTAGGCAAAGCCATGACAGTGATTTCCCAATTCTTGCACTTTTGCAAAAATCCCTCAATGGAGTCCAGCATGGATTCAGTACGCAATACAAGCGTCGCACCAGAAGTCAGGCTGCTATAGATTTCTTCGGCGCTAACATCAAAACTAATAGAGGAGAATTGTAAAATGCGATCGCGCTTCTCTATCTCATACTCAATATTGACGGCAGTGGTATAGTTTACCAAAGATCGATGCTGGATAGTAACTCCCTTTGGTTTTCCAGTAGAGCCAGAGGTATAAATAACATAGGCTAAGTTCTCGGCATTTACGCTGCAGGCAGTATTTTCTTCGCTGTGTTGGGCGATCGCCTCCCATTGTGTATCCAGGCAGACTACCTGTGCTTCATGCTGGGCCAGTCTGTCAACTAATCGTTGTTGAGTCAGCAACACTGGTACAGCCGAGTCTTCTAGCATGAAAGCCAACCGCTCAGACGGGTATGCGGCATCGAGTGGAACGTATGCGCCCCCAGCTTTGAGAATCCCCAGAAGTCCTACTATCATCTCCAGAGAACGCTCGACACAGATGGCAACCAGTGTTTCTGGTTTTACCCCCAGTGCTTGTAAATGGTGTGCTAATTGGTTAGCTTTGGCATTTAGTTCTCGGTAGGTTAGCTGCTCCTCTTTAAAGATTACTGCTACTGTATCTGGTATTTGTTCTACCTGCGCTTCAAATAATTGATGAATACATAGATTGTGAGGATAGTCGTGTTGGGTTTGATTCCACTCCACTAATAACTTGTGTTGCTCAATCGCCGTCAAAATGGGTAAATCTGATAGCCTTTGTTGTGGATTCGCGAGAATACCTGCTAACAGCGTTTGCCAATGCTCTATCATGCGGGCAATGGTCGTGGCATCAAAGAGGTCTGTACTATATTCAAATGCCCCTGTTAAACCCTGGGCGGTTTTATGCAACGATAAGCTTAAATCCAACTTAGCCGTCTGATTGGCTCCTAGCTCAGATGTATTAATAGTTAAATCTTTGAGAGTAAGAGTAGCTTCTGGCTCATGTTCCAGAGCAAAATCTATTTGAAACAAGGGTGTGTAGCTTAAGTTCCGCTCTGGCTGTAGTGCTTCTACTAACTTCTCAAAAGGTAAGTGTTGATGATCGTAGGCTTCTAGCACTACTCCTCTAACTTGTTTTAATAATTGGAGAAAGGTAGAATTGTCTGATAAATCAGTGCGTAGCACTACATTATTTACGAAAAATCCCATCATTCCTTGGATTTGAAAGTGCTGGCGGTTTGCTACTGGAGTGCCGACAACAATATCGGGTTGACTGGTGTAGCGATAGAGCAATACTTTAAACGCTGTAAGGAGCAACATAAAGAGCGTAACTCCCTGCTGCTGACTCAAACTTACGAGTGCTTCACTAATATCTTGATTAAGGGTAAAAACTTGAGTTTCTCCGCGAAAGGATTGTACAGCAGGTCGGGGACGGTCGGCTGGCAATTCTAACAACGCTGGCATTCCTGCTAGTTTTTGCTGCCAGTAAGCGAGTTGAGACTGTAAAACTTCTCCCTGTAACCACTGCTGTTGCCACACAGCAAAGTCTACATACTGAAGGTGGATTTCAGGCAGAGTTGGTGCATGATGCTCAATTAAAGCTGAGTAAATTGCGGTTAACTCTTGAACAAAGATATTGACAGACCAACCATCAAAGATAATGTGGTGAAGCGTTAGCAGTAGAACATTTTCTGTTGGAGTAAGCTGAACTAACTGTGCTCGGAGTAGAGGCTCTTGGGCGAGATTAAACACGTACATTACTGACTGAGAAGCTAATTTCTCATATTCAATCTCTCGTTCACTTGCTGGCAGAAGACGAAAGTCCACGACTGGCAGCGTAAAATCTCTAGTGGCAGCGATCGCCTGAACGGGTTCTCCACCTACAGCAATAAAGTTAGTGCGTAAGATTTCATGGCGATTGATGAGTAATTGCAAGCTTGACTCTAAAGCCGCAATATTGAGTTGACCGCTAAAATGCAAGCCAAGAGGAATATTATAGAACGCGCTGTTCGGCTGCAATTGGTTTAGAAACCAAAGACGCTGTTGGGCAAAAGAAAGAGGGAAGGTGTTGTTTTCGGTTCGGGATATAGGAGCGAGCGCACTGGCATTCTTCTGATTATTGGCTTGGTGCAAAAAGGAGATGATCTCTGCTTTACGCCCATTAATTTCTGACTTGAGAGCAGGGGTGAGCGTCCCTTCAGGAGCGTTGCAACGAAGGCGTTCGCCTTCCATAAATAGATTGATATCCAGCTTGCGTAGATTATTAATAAACTCAATTGTATTCATCAAAATTCCACCTCTTCTCGGTTATCAATAGTTGTGTTGCTCGTTTCGATATTTTGAGTCGCCCAAAAAATTGCTTCAATGTAGCTAGAACAACCCGCTACGGTTGGAGATTCAAACAACTTCGATAAAGGTAGATTCAGCCCAAAGGTATGACTCACTTTTGAGAGCAGTTGAGTCGCTAGTAAAGAATGGCCACCTGATTCAAAAAAATTGTCATTTATACTCACTTTCTCTACTCCCAAGACCTTAGCCCAGATGGATGCTAGTAATTCTTCTGTAGGAGTCCGAGGAGCTACAAAATCTGCTTTTTGAATCAAACTATTGAGGTCTGGTGCTGGCAATGATTTGCGGTCTATTTTGCCATTTGGTGTCACTGGCAAGCACTCCAAAATCACAAAAGCACTAGGCACCATATAGTCTGGCAGTTGCTCTTTCAGAAAATGGCGCAGTTCACTAAAAGTGGGTGGTGGTTCCTGAAAAGGGACAATATAAGCCACTAAGTTCTTTTGACCCGGAATGTCTTCTCGAAGCGTAACAGCGACTTGGAGCAAGTTTGGATGTTGGCTGAGTGCTGCTTCGATTTCTCCGAGCTCGATACGAAAACCGCGCACCTTCACTTGGTCATCTATCCGACCTAAGTATTCGATATTGCCGTCGTTCAGGTAGCGAACCAAATCTCCAGTTTTGTACAGGCGTGAAGTGGGGAAGTCAGTAAAGGGATTGCGAATGAACCGCTCATCGGTCAAATCGGGACGGTTGAGGTATCCCCGTGCTAAACCAGCACCACCGATGTGCAACTCACCCGGAATACCAATGGGTACAGGCTGTCTGTTCCCATCTAAGATGTAGGTGTGAACATTACCAAGGGGACGACCGATTGGCAACTCTTTCAATGTGGTGTGGGCTGCCGATAACTCGCAGATTGTGGCTCCCACAGTAGCTTCTGTAGGGCCGTAATTATTCACCAGACGAACTGGCTGTTCCACACACTCAAGCCAAGTTTTTAGTCGTTCGGGCAACGCTTTTTCTCCGCCAATGATTATTAAGCGCAATGATGGGGGTAATGCTAGCGTTTCTTGACTCAAGAAAGCGGTCAGTTCGTGCCAGTAGGCTGTCGGCAAAGCCATTACAGTAATTTCCCAATTCTTGCACTTTTGCAAAAATCCCTCAATGGAGTCCAGCATGGAATCAGTACGCAAGACAAGCGTCGCACCCGAAGTCAGGCTGGTATAGATTTCTTCGGCACTGACATCAAAACTAATTGAGGAGAATTGTAAAATGCGATCGCGCTTCTCTATCTCATACTCAGCACTCGCAACCGTTGTGTAATTGACTAGCGATTCATGTTGGATTAAAACGCCTTTGGGTTTTCCTGTAGACCCTGATGTGTAGATAACATAAGCCAAGTTTTCTGGCTTCACTGGGATGGAAGGGTTTTCTTTGCTGTGAACAGCAATTTTTTCCCAGTCTGATTCTAAGCAGACAACACACGCAGAGTTTTGGGGAAGTTTCTCGACTAGCCTCTCTTGAGTGAGCAGCACTGGAATCGACGAATCTTCTAGCATAAAAGCCAAGCGCTCAGACGGATAGTTCGGGTCTAACGGAACGTAAGCACCGCCAGCTTTGAGGATGCCCAACAGACCGATTATCATTTCCAGAGAACGCTCTACACAAATCCCTACCAGCACTTCTGGCCCCACGCCCAGCGAGCGCAGATAATTTGCCAGTTGATTGGCTTTTGCATTCAACTCTCGATAGGTGAGTTGTTTGTCTTCAAACACCACTGCTACGGCATCGGGTGTCCGTTCAACCTGTTCTTCAAACAACTGATGGATGCACTTCTCTTGGGGATATTCTTGAGCAGTGTTGTTCCACTCTACTAATAGCTGCTGTCGCTGTCCTGGTGTCAGTAGAGGCAATTCTGAAATCGCCTGTTTGGAATTGGCGACGATTCCTTCCAACAAGGTCTGGAAATGTTCCGCCATCCGAACGATGGTAGTCTCATCAAACAGATCCGAGTTATATTCCCATTCTGCTACCAATCCATCAGCCGTATTCTCCATTGATAGGGTCAAATCAAACTTGGCGGTGACGATTTCCACGGAATACGAGCTTACTGCTAAATCAAGCAGTTCCATAGAAGGTACTGCGTCGTCAAGAGCAAACATCACCTGGAATAGAGGCGTGTAGCTTAAATTGCGTGTTGGTTGCAATGCTTCTACCAACTGCTCGAATGGCAGGTCTTGATGTGTGTAACCTTGCAGCGCCACTTCCCGAACTCGATTGAGTAACTGCTCAAAACTGGGGTTGCCGCCGAGGTCGGTACGCAGCACTAAAGTATTGACAAAAAAGCCGATTAGCCCTTCAAGTTCCCGTCGATTGCGACCAGCTACAGGTGTCCCTACTACGATGTCATCTTGCCCTGAGTATCGGTAGAGAAATGTCACAAACGCTGCCAAAAGCGTCATAAACAGAGTGACTCCCGCTCGCTTACTCAACGTGGTAAGTTCCGCACTCAATTCTTTGGAAAAGGCTGCATAGTAATATCCTCCCCGGAAGGTTTGAACAGCCGATCGCGCTCGGTCTGTGGGCAATTCTAGTAAATTCGGAGCGTTCTTGAGTTGTTCCTTCCAGTAGTGAAGTTGGGTTTCTAGTATTTCTCCAGTTAGCCACTGTCGTTGCCAAACCGCAAAGTCGGCATATTGTACTGGTAACTCTGGTAAAACTGGAGGCCTTCCAGTACAGAAAGCTTGGTAAAGTTCTGTTAGTTCTCTTACAAATACGCGGAGCGACCAACCATCAGAAATAATGTGGTGCATGGTGAGCAGTAAAACGTATTCTGTTTCACCTAGCTGTAGCACCTCCCCTCGGAGTAAAGGCTCTTGCTCCAGGTTAAAAGGTCGATTCGCTTCAACCGTAGCCAATCGTTTCGCTTCAATTTCTCGTTGGCTCTCAGAGAGGTGCAACAAGTTCACAACTGGTAGTTGAAAAATAAGAGTTGAGGCGATAACTTGAACGGGTTGATCTCCTACTATTGCAAAGTTGGTGCGTAAGGCTTCATGCCGTCGGATAATTTCGTTGATGCTGCTCTGTAGCGCCGTTATATTGAGCTGACCGAAAAGACGTAACGCAAGCGGAATGTTGTAGAATGCACTGTCTTGCTGTAATCGGTCGAGGAACCACAACCTCGTTTGAGCGAAAGATAATGGGATGGACTCCGACCTTGGAATTGGTAGAAGAGGCAGAGCTTCTACAGATTTTCCGGTCTTGAGCGAATTCTCAACCCGCGAAGCGAATTCGGCAATCGTGGGAGCTTCAAATAAGCTGCGTAATGGTAATTCGATCGATATCGTGTCGCGCACTTTTGAAATTACTTGGGTGGCTAATAAGGAATGTCCGCCCAATGTAAAGAAATTGTCATGAACGCCTACAGAGTCAATTAAGAGGATGTTACCCCAAATGCTAGCTAGCATTTCCTCAATTGGAGTACGTGGGGCGACAAAAGACTCTTCCAGTTCTTTTCGCAAATCAGGGGCGGGTAAGGCGCGGCGATCTACTTTACCATTGGGTGTCAGGGGCAGTGCCTCCAGCACAACAAAAGCACTTGGCACCATGTACTCCGGCAGTTGCTCTTTCAGAAAATGGCGCAGTTCACTAAAAGTGGGTGGTGGTTCCTGAAAAGGGACAATATAAGCCACTAAGTTCTTTTGACCCGGAATCTCTTCTCGAAGCGTAACAGCGACTTGGAGCAAGTTTGGATGTTGGCTGAGTGCTGCTTCGATTTCTCCGAGTTCGATACGAAAACCGCGCACCTTCACTTGGTCATCTATCCGACCTAAGTATTCGATATTGCCGTCGTTCAGGTAGCGAGCCAAATCTCCAGTTTTGTACAGGCGAGAAGTGGAGAAGTCACTAAAGGGATTGCGAATAAACCGCTCATCGGTCAACTCAGGACGGTTGAGGTATCCGCGTGCTAAACCCGCACCGCCGATGTGCAACTCGCCCGGAACGCCAATGGGTACAGGCTGTCTGTTCCCATCTAAGATATAGGTTTGGACATTCCCCAGGGGACGACCGATAGGCAACTCCTTCAATTTGGTGTCGCCTACCGATAAATCATATATTGTTGCTCCCACAGTGGCTTCTGTCGGGCCGTAATTATTCACCAGACGAACTCGCTGTCCTACAGATTCAAGCCAAGTTTTCAATCGTTCGGGGAGTGCTTTTTCTCCACCAATGATTATTAAGCGCAATGATGGAGGAATGGTAAATTTTTCTTGACTCAATAAGGTGGTCAGTTCGTGCCAGTAAGCTGTAGGGAGTGCTAAGACGGTTATTTTCCAATTCTTGCACTTTTGTAAAAATCCTTGAATGGAATCGAGCATGGAATCAGTACGCAAGACAAGCGTGGCACCCGATGTCAAACTGGTATAGATTTCTTCGGCACTGACATCAAAACTAATAGAGGAGAATTGTAAAATGCGATCGCACTTCTGTATCCTATATTCAGCACTCGCAGCCGTCGTGTAATTGACTAGCGACCCGTGTTGGATTAAAACGCCTTTGGGTTTTCCTGTAGACCCTGATGTGTAGATAACATAAGCCAAGTTTTCTGGCTTCACTGGACTTAAAGGGTTTTCTTTGCTGTAGGAAGCAATTTCTTTCCAGTCTGAATCTAAGCAGATAACACGCGCTGAGTGTGGAGGAAGTTTTTCCACCAGTTTCTCTTGGGTAAGCAGAACTGGTACTGAAGAGTCTTCTAGCATGAAAGCCAAACGCTCTTTTGGGTATGTAGGGTCGAGAGGAACGTAAGCACCGCCTGCTTTGAGGATACCCAAGATTCCCACAATCATCTCAAAGGAACGTTCTACACAGATGCCCACCAAAACTTCTGGCCCTAAACCCAGCGATCGCAGATAATGAGCGAGTTGGTTTGCTCTGAAGTTTAGCTCACTATAGGTGAGTTGTTCCCCTTCAAACATCACTGCCACAGCGTCAGGCGATCGCTCAACTTGCAACTCAAACAACTCGTGGATGCACTTATCCTGGGGATATTCAGCCCAAGTATTGTTCCACTCTACTAATAGCTGGTGGCGTTCGGCTGGTGTTAATAAAGGCAATTCTGAAATCCGCTGTTCTGGATTGAGTGCGATCGCCTCCAGTAAAGTCTGGTAATGTCCCGCCATCCGAGCAATGGTAGCCTCATCAAACAAGTCAGTATTGTATTGCCAGCCTGCTAGGAGAACTTCTCCTATCTCCATCATCATCACATCCAGGTCAAAGCTTGCCCCCCGTTGATGGCCGAGTGGATATGGCTCCATCTCAAGCCCTGACTTCTGGAAGCGCGATGAACCTTTAACCGACTCACACCAACGTTGCTTTTGCCAAGTGAAGCTCACTTGAAACATTGGAGAACGACTGGGGTCTCGCTGAGTCTGTAGTTTCTCTACTAACAGTAGAAATGGATAATCCTGATGCTTTTGTGCTGCTTTGACTTGAGTGCTTACCTGAGATAACAAATCCTGGAATGTCAGGTTTCCCGAAATAGAAGCCCGCAAAACAGCGGGGTTGACGAAGTAACCGACAACTCCTTTAAACTCTTGACTTGGCCTTCCCAGCATCGGACTTCCTACAACGATGTCTTCTTGATTCGTGTAGCGATAAAGCAACAAAAAAAAAGCCGTTAGCATCAGCTTGTAAAGAGTTGTTCCAGTAGAGCAAGCGACCTCTCGCAATCCTTGAATCAATTTTTCGTCTAGCTGATAAATATGCGTATTTCCCCGATAGGTCTGCACTGGCGGTCGGGGGAGGTCTGTCGGCAAATTTAGGATTGGCAACTCACCAGATAGTTGCTTTTGCCAGTATTCCCAAGATTTTTCTGCTTTGGGACTAGATAGCATTTCGGACTGCCAATGCACGAACTCTGTATAGGGCAGATTCTTAGGAAGAGAATCTTCTATCTCCTGCAAATTTACTTGTTCTATTTCAGCTACATACCAGACAAGCAGTTCATTAAAAAGTACATCAAAAGACCCTATATCTCCTGCAATGTGGTGCATGGTCAACAAGAGAATGTGTTCTTGTGCCGACCGAGTAAACAGATTCAGTCGCCAAACTGGCTCTTTCTCCAGATTGAAGGGGCGGTCAGTTTCTAAGAATATTTGCTTTTTTAAGTAGTCTTCGCTCCAATTTGAAACCTTTGTTACCTGGATAGAACCTTCTAGCTGTTGGTGGATAATTTGAAAGGGTTTCCCTTCGCTGCTGGTATAAGTTGTTCTGAGAATCGGATGGCGATTGACAATCTTTTGCCACGCCCGTTGTAAAGCTGTCCTATCTAAACTTGATAGAATTCGTCCTGTGATAAAGATATTGTAAGCAACGCTTTCGGGAGCCATCTGGTAGAGAAACCATAAAGATTGCTGACCCAAGGATAGCGGGTGAAAAGATGTTGATATTTCTGGCGTCATGGGGGTGATGGTATCATTCAGAAATGGTATATTTTGTTCCGAAGATATTTGAGCGGTTGTAGATAAAGTCAGAAATCTTTGTGTTTTGGGATGTTTTTTCTTCGGACTATAGCGCCTTTATAGTGCGAGAGTTTTAGACAAAAGTCGGGCAAAATATTTTAGCTCAAAGTCGGCAATGCAGGGACGCTTCGCATCCTCGTTAACTGCAACCCGCACACACCCGCGCTTTAGGATTTCTTGAAGTTTAGATCCTGTGGGTGTGGTACTGGCAACTGGCGATCGACCTTCAGCCGCTCCAAACCGCGCATAATGTTCAAATCCGCTTGAGAAACTACTGTTGGCAACTGCTGCTACCTGGGGGTTAGCATCTAGATAAAATTGCTCGTTGAAGGAAATTTGTGGCGTTCTTTTTTCACTAAAACCAAACTTTACCCAATGCTCAAACCCGTTGGGAATAATGCCTGAAGCTACGGCTTGTGCCACGTCTGGATTTTCTTGCAGATAGCTGGTTTCGTTGTAGTTAAGAATGGTCATAATGCTGGTAATTAGATAATTTGTGTTCTCAATTAACAAGGGTTCGGATAAAGGCTCAGTTCTGCTCCAACCGCAACAAATTCCGGCACGCTGCTATTGTTGGATGGTTTTGTTAAGCAATAGGTGAATTATGCTATTGCTGTTGTGTTAACCGAGCGCTCCCTTTGACTTGGAAGACACCTAACTGCACCCACTGTCCTCCCATATCTTTGAGCACCTTTCAAAAAGTTGGTTCAGTACGAAATTTCTTGCCGGACGCTGCTATTGCACCCATACGTCCGCTCTTGAATGCCTAGGCAGCAGTAATACTCTGATTTTTTGAGCCACTACCCCCTGTAGATTCAATTTAATTTGTCGCTCTGTTTATCCGTCAGTTTGTTTGTTTGTCATCTATCTCTAGACATATTTAATGTAATTCTTTGGATAGATGCTTGTCAAGGGAAATCAATAAAGTTTGTGTAAAGAAAACGTCATGGAAGGTAAAAATTCAACATTTTCTTGTTTGGGTCTGAGTAACGTAGAAAAAGGTTGAGAAGAAATGCCCACATTTATATGCACTTCGAGAGCAAATAGTTGTTGAGATAATTTATACATCCTTATATCATTCGTCCATAGGGGATTTACTGATCTAACAATGATGCACGCACTATTCTGTAAATCACGAGCTAAAAAATAGCCGTAATTGCACGCTCGACGTGTGATCGCGCACAATCTGCACAATGTGGTAGTAATTAAATAGAAGCCCCTTTAGTGATGAAAGCGACTTTCTCTCGCTCCAGAGATCGGTTGCTAACCTGTAAAATTTTCTTAATCGTCAGGACAACAGTAGAGTAAGTAGTAGCGTGTCCCGTAGTGCTTTTCGGTAAGTCATTGCGCTTCTCAATAGCTTTGACAATCGCAAAAAGATCGCCCCTGCTACAGCCGGAGCTATAGTCGGTGCTGTACCCTGCTATTAGTTAGACGGTTGTGTCAGGCAATTTGTGAATTATGCAGTCGATTAAAAAGCCCGATAGCTAGTCCGATTTCTCCGGTACGGTGGACGGACGCGAAGCAAACGCTTCACGCGCTTTTAGGGCGATACTGATTCAAAGTGAATTTTTCCCTGCCTACTCCAGCATTTTCAGAGTTTTCTGCGATCGCTAGGTGGGCATTAGTGCCGCCAAATCCGGAGGAATTGATGCCGGCAAGGCGCGGCCCTTTGCCGTTGGACCAAGGTTCTAGGGCTGTCGGCACGCGCAACCGCAATTCCTCAAAGGGAATTTTGGGATTTGGTGTCTCAAAATGCAGAGAGGGCGGAATCTGCCGATATTTCAGGGCTAGTGCTAGTTTGATTAATCCAGCAACACCTGACGCTGATTCCAAATGTCCGATGTTGGTCTTTATCGAATCGATAGTGCATTAGTCTCCAGCAGACCGATTTTTCCCGCGTTTTCCAGCGCGTTTGCTTCAATCGGATCGCCTACGGGCGTGCCGGTGCCGTGAGCCTCGATATACTTTATTTGCTCTGGTCAGATGCCTGCTTGCTTGCAGAATTCCCGGATAGCGGTCTCTTGAGCCACTCCCTTGGGTACCGAGATGCCATTGGTTTGACCGTCCTGGTTGACGGAGCTCCCTCGGATAACCGCATAAATCGGATCTACGTCTGCTTGCGCTTGGGATAAAGGCTTCAAGAGAACGACACCGGCTCTCTCGGCGCGGACATAACCGTTGGCTCGCTTGTCAAAAGTTTTGCAACGCCCATTAGGAGAGAGCATAGATGCCTTCGAGAATCCTATGGTCATTTCTGGTTTGAGCATAGCATTTACGCCGCCTGCTATTGCCAGCGCCGACTCTCCATTCCAGATACTTTGACAAGCCAGATGGACAGCAACCAGCGCGGAGGAGCAGGCGGTGTCAACGACCATACTCGGCCCTGTGAGGTTCAAAATATAGGAGATGTGATTGGCTGTGACAGAGTGAGCGCCCCCTAAATTTGTGTAAGCGTTAATCGAGTCGCGATCGCTCACACTTAATTGAATGTCGTGGTAATCGCTGCTCGATATGCCAATAAATACTCCTGTTTTTGAACCTGCAAGTTTTTCCGGCACCTGCCCCCCATTTTCTAGTGCCTCCCAGGCTAACTCCAGCAGCAGCCGGTGCTGCGGGTCTATGCTCAATGCCTCTCGCGGTGAAATCCCAAAAAAATCCGCATCAAATTCGTCTATTTCATCTACAAAGCCGCCCCAGCGGGTTCGGATTTTGTCAGCAGGTTTTGCCCCGTCCGGGTCATAGAAAGCGTCCACGTTCCAGCGGTCGGAGGGCACCTCGGTGATGGCATCTAAGCGATCTCGCAGCAGTTTCCAGAAGGTTTGTGGACTGTTTGCCCCGCCTGGGAAGCGGCAGCCCATACCGATAATGGCGATCGGTTCTTTTTGCGCGGTGTTTATGTTTTCTGATGTATTTTGAGTCATTACGTAGTCCTAATAAGTAGTGAAGGAATCAATTAAAGAGATGGATTTATATCTGATTTGCTGGGGCAAAATAGCTCGTCACTATAAGCTCGCAATTCAAAAATATAGGATCTTTTACTTGGGGAATTTTCCATTTTTTAGTAAAAATTTGAAATAATTTACCTTAGCCAGAGGGATCTATTGCCAAAATAGAGTAGTATAAATCAACCCTGTAATTCCTTAATTACAAATAGTATATTCAACGGATGACCTCGATAAAAAAAGTTATTCGGTGGCCCCCAATTAGAGCTATCTGGATTCCAAACGATAAACTTATTTGTCCCGTAGTATGTGACGATAAATTCGGTTTGATTTAGGGAAACCGAAATGATATTTTCATAAATAGAAGGGCATTTATAGTCAAAACTTATTTGCTTTGCGCCCGCTGAATAAGTCACTGAACCCCCTGAACCACTTGAGAAATCTCCACTAAGCGTAAAAAAGATTTGACCACCCTGACTTTTAATCTCTGGTGGAAGAGGTTGAGGATTATAAGTTCCTTGATCCGCAGTACAGGAAACAAGTGAAAATAATTTGTTCGTTAGATTTTTAATTGTCACATAGCAAGAAAAATCCATAGCAAAAACATTTGTATTATTTTGTGATATTATTGCAGTCAGTCATCCGCTGGATGACCGACTGTCGGGATTTTAGCTTCTACGCCGGATCAAAAGTCCATTCAAACTGGTTGGTCGCCTGGTTATAAGTTAATGTCACATTAACCAGTGTTGTTCCTGCCTTCAGGTTGTACATTTTTTGAGTGGTCACTTGATTGTATGTATAGTTAGGACCTGTTTGCTTGGTTCCCACTGACCAGTAAATTTTAGTATCTAACTCAAAGGCTGAGAGGGTACCACCAGCCGAAACCAGTGGTTTCGACTGAACAGTTAGGCTATCGTTAACAAACCACTGCGCGTACATTGCTGTTCCAGGAGAACCAGTCATATTTTTAACACCACACTGGTTCTTTGTGACCGTAGGAGGTTCTATGGTTGAATCTGTTCCCAGCACTGCCTTTCCCAATGCCGGCTCTAAACCCTCTTCGTTAGTTAGAAGGGATACATAAGCAGGTGGAATCTGTACGTCACTCGTCTCGTAAGTCCCATCCTTACTTATCATCTTCGCAGAAATTTCCTGCGTCAATGTAAAAGTCTTTGTGCCACCTGTCCCCGGACGGATCTGTTGCCAAGCAGCATATAGCCAGTCATCGACGTTATTGATCGGTGTGAGGTATACCAGAATATACTGATTACCCAATTTATCTCCACTGTCATTCTTTACTTTAAACGTGGTAGTTACCATTGTTACCTACTCTCCTTTTTAGAGGTGAAAATTTATCTGGTTGCTGAGAGTTAAGCCAAGTTGGATTCTCTGGCTTTTGTCATCTACACTTTAGAGACTATTCCAAGGGATAATTTCTGAACTTTTAGGGGTGGATAAATTTTTTAGGACTTGATCGCAGGAAACAATCAGGAAAAGCAGAAAATGGCGAAATCGCCCCTCATTCTCAACTCTACTAACCGCGACGCCCCCTTCGTCTCCATCTCATCTCAACCAAAAAAAAAGCGCTCGCACTTCTATCAAATAATAAAGGGCAGCGCAGCAAACACTCTCTCATTCCCAAAGTCCAGCAATTGCGATTGTCTGCATTTGTTTTATCAACTAAGGATTGTACTGAACAATACTATCCGGCTGCTTATCATTTCTAAACTGCAATATTTGCCCGGATAATTGCTTGACGCTATATGAAGCTCCATTGAGCCAGCTTCCTTTTGTCCACTTATATATAACTCCGCCTGAAGAAAACTGAGTAGCTGTTGATACAATCGCATCATTGGGGGTAGTAGGTATTGGTTGCCATACGCCGCTTGTCCCTTGGCGATATGTTAAATTATAAGTGCTAAGATAGATAGTCACCCTAACGTCCATATAGGTTTCTCCTATTTTGTGTAATAGCGTTGTTTTTTACATTTCAGTCTCTAAGACGATTGACAGAGACAATTTCTGAATTTTGTGAGGTAGAGGCTTTTTTTCTAACTCATATCCCCTTGGAAGAGATCGTCTCCCACAAATCACAGAAGCGCTCGCCTCCTCATCCTCAAACTCAACCAAAAAGCGCTCGCCTCCCACAAAAAAAGAAGCGCTCGCCCTTTATCTCCAACTCAATCAAAAAGCGCTCACATTCCATCTAGAAAAAGAACGATCACCTTCCCTGATTGCCAAACCAATCATCCAGAAAAGCGCTCGCCCTCCGATACTCCTTTTTTTTTCTTATCTACTTACCGCTTTCCCCTAATTAAATGTCACTTGAAGGACTACTGTTCCTCTATTCCATATCGTAATTTGCCCCGAACAATCCGTCGTAATCGTCTTCCCTGCTTCTATCGCTGTTGGCGTTTCTTGTCCTCCGTTTATCTGGATTCCATATCTTCCTTCCTGTTCTGTTTGATTTTCGACTACTACATCATAGTCTACTTGTCGGTTATCGTGGGCACCTGGTGCTAGATTCATTTGAGTTTCTTCCTAAGTTGAGATATTCTTTGTTTTTGTTTGAGTTAAGACAAAATTAAACTTTTCTTTTTTGTCTCAACACACCTAAGACGCTCTCAAAACCAAATTTCTGAATTTTTCAAGTTAGCATCCTTGCTTATCCTCAAATTCTGCAAACTGCGATCGCATATTCATCCTCAGACTTTACCAACCGCGATCGCACCCCTCCATCTCCATCTAAATCAAAAAGCGATCGCCTTTCATATCCATCGCAACCCAGGTGAAACCCAACACATCAAAGTAATACAAGGGAGAGATAATGTTGGGTTTCGTTACCTCGAATCAACCTACAAAGCGATACAATCGCACTGATCCGGGGCGTTCAGTTTTGGTTACCCCACTGAACATAGAATTCTTGGTTCTCTTCAACGGCGTTCCTATCTATAGACGGTTCTCCTACATGATCGTCAAAAGTTATCGTATTAAATCTCTCTGACCACGGAAGAGGAGTATTGAGTGGCAATTGAATCACATTCTTTCCAACAATCTCTCCACCTTCCCATTGTTGGAAAGTTATGGTTACCTCCTTTCTTGGCTGCGTATTGTTTACGATACTTGTATATGGCATATTTACCTCGGTTAGAAGTTTATGACGTTGTACAAGTTAAGGACGATTGCAGTTACGAGTTTCTGAATTTTTACTCAACAAAACAAATCCTTATTATCCACCACAATTTTTTGAGCAAAAATTGCCAATAGGAAAAACAATACAAAGAATATCTAAGCATAAATCCTCCCCACTCCGTTGATACCAATGTTGCCGATAAATCAAAATCACACCAAATTGCATTCAAAGGTGCCACTTCCATTTTCTCCCTGTCCCCGCGTCTCCATGTCTGTCTCAACTACTATCTTTGAATGCAACTGTGTATCAGCCTCATCTCCAACAAAATATCCCTTCAACTCCTCACGCAGAATCTGCAGCGCCTGGGAAATCTGCTTGCAGACATTCTGGTAGGAAATTCCTTGCCGTTGGGCAATCTCTGGAGAAGACAAATACTCATAAAAGTGCAGGATAAACGTCTCCCGCAACTTTCCCCAACACCAATTTTCTTAGACCATGAAACAGTTGTAGACCGCCAAAACCGTGCAGCCACGGGGGGAATGCCCCTACTATCTGTTTCCCGATCGCATTAAATTCGTATAACCTCCCCTCAGAAGTCGCCGCAACAAAATCCGACTCAGAATGCTCCACAGATCCCGCTACAAAAGGCGATTCCTCACCCACAACACTCTCCTCGAACGCGATCGCAACCGATAAAGTCACCGTCTCCCCCACTATTGGTTCAACTCCCCCATTCCCCTCAGACATTTCCTCAATTGCCGACTCTGTTACCGCCGGTGTCGCAGCCAATTCCGTTTTTGTCCCATCCTCCCCGATAAAATATTCCCGCAACTGCTTTACCAGAATTGCTCGCGCTTGAGAGATGCGCTTGCAGACATTCTGGTAAGAAATCTCTTGCTTTTCGGCTATTTCTTGATGAGACAATTCTTCATAAAAATGCAGGATAAACGTCTCACGCATTTTGGTCGGTAACTCATCAATAGCGCGGCGAATTACAATCTTTTTCTCGTCCGTCTCCAAAACACTTTCAGGTGTCTCGTTCTGGACAACCAGCCCTTGCTCGTCACTAGAGGCATATACTTCTATATCCTCAACCCTATTCGCGCCGCGACTGCGTTCTCGATAAATATCCACGCAAAGGTTACGAGTCAATTGAGTGAGCCAAGCCTTAAAGTTAACGATTTCGCCCGCGTACTTCTGCACCTTCTCCCACGCTTTGAGCATCGCCCGACTGAGCGCATCTTCAGCATCGGTTGGGTTGCCCATCCACTTAATGCAGCAACGATAAAGATGATCTCGATACTGTTGCCATTCCTGCCAAAAAAGTGACTGTATATCTAAAGTGAGGTCGCACTGTTTTGAAATGGTAGAGGCTTGAGAACTTAATTTCATACAATTAATCTATTGTCAGGCTTAAAAGCTAGTTTATAACTGGCTTATAAAGCTACATTAGCTATTAACATTAAGCCGAACAACCTATAAACCTCATAAATAATCTCACTCAAATCTCATTAAAAATCTCATCACTGAAGTATGTATTGTGAGATACTTACTTAGAGATCCGTATTAAAAATTCGGGTTACGCTAACCTACGGAGAAAAAAGAGCGATCGCCTCCATGAACCTGAATTCTGTCCTTGAAATCGTTAACCACAAACTGATTGAGAGCCAAAATCATCCCCTAAATTCCGCAGAAACGCTGATTCTGCAAGGCATCTGGGAGTATAAAACCTACAACCTAGTTGCCGAAGAAGCGGGCTACAGCCCCGGTTACTTTACTAATGTCGTCGCGCCGGAGTTGTTCCGACAACTCTCCGAGATTACCGGCGAGCGGGTTACTAAAAAAAACTGTCGGACACTGCTAGAGTCCTATATCGCCGTCTGGGCAACAGCGGAGAAAACCTTACCCAAGAAATATCCTGTAAACTTTTTTACCAGTGTCTTGCAGGATATGTCACCTTGCTTTCCTAGTGGAGCCGTCTCTCTCGACTCCCCGTTTTACATTGAACACTCTCCTATTGAGAAGCAAGTTTATACAGAAATCGGTAAACCAGGAGCCTTAGTGCGGATTAAAGCTCCTCGAGAAATGGGCAAAACTTCGCTGCTGCTGAGAGTTCTGGACTATGCCAATCGTTTGGGCTATCGCACGGTTAACCTAAACCTACAGCAAGTTGACCAAACCATTTTGAGTGATGTGAATCGGTTTTTGCGCTGGTTGTGTGCCAACATCGCCCGTCAGCTTGATAAAGAACCGAAACTAGATCACTATTGGGATGAAGACATTGGCGGCAAAATCAGCAGCACTCTCTATTTGCGAAACTATTTGCTAGAACCAATAGATTCTCCTCTCCTTCTAGCTTTGGATGAGGTGAACCAGATTTTTGAACATCCTCAAGTAGCGAAGGATTTTTTTCCCCTGTTGCGATCGTGGTACGAAGAAACCAAAAGAGTAGCTGTATGGCAGAAACTGCGCCTAATTGTGGTTCATTCTACGGAAATTTATGTTCCCCTTCAGCTCAAGCAATCGCCTTTTAATGTGGGGCTACCGATTCAGTTAAACAACTTCAGTTTAGATGAGGTACTGGAGTTAGCCAAACGGTACGGACTCAATTGGACGGGTGAGGAAGAGGCAAAATTTTTGATGGAGATGGTAGGGGGGCATCCCGCACTGGTGCATCTGGCAATCTATCACCTCAGTCGTGGGGACGTAACGCTGGCGCAACTGCTGGAAAGTTCCCCTACATCTACAGGGATTTATTCGAGTCACTTGCAGCGCCATCAAGTAACCTTGCAAGAACAGCAGGAATTAGCGATCGCTTTTGGTACTGTTCTGAGTGCCACTGAACCTGTACCATTAGAACCCATCCTGGCTTACAAGTTAAACAGTATAGGGCTGATTAAGTTAAATGAAAATAAAGCAACGCTAAGTTGTCAGTTGTATCAACAATACTTTCAGAATTTTTATTAGGAATGTGAGCCAAAATTGGCAGCATTTGGGATTTGGGAAATGAATACTACCCATAACTAAATCATATTTTGCGAGAGCTTGGAGGAGGTTGCATTTGAAGGCTGGTTCTTTAACAGTTGTTGGTACGGGGATTCAATTAGTTGGTCATCTGACTTTAGCAGCAAAGGCGTGGATTGAGCAAGCTGACAAGGTTCTGTTCGCCGTAGCTGACCCAGTTACGGGAAAATGGCTACAGACACTCAATGTCACAGCAGAAGCCCTGCCTTACAATACCAACAATCAGCGGCGCAGAGAGACATACCGGGAGATGGTCGATCGTATTTTGGCTGAAGTTCGTCAGGGGTTGAATGTCTGTGCTGTTTTTTACGGTCATCCCGGTGTTTTCGCTTACCCCACCCATGAAGCGATTAAACAGGCCCGTCGTGAAGGTTTTAGGGCGCAAATGTTACCAGGAATTTCAGCGGAAGATTGCTTATTTGCTGACTTGAGTCTTGACCCAGGGCGCAACGGATGTCAAAGTTTTGAAGCCACTGACTTTCTGATTCGGCGGCGGAAATTTGACCCGACCAGTGCTTTAATTTTGTGGCAGATTGCGACAATCGGCAATCTGGGTTTTTATCAAGAAGAGATTCAATTACGGGGTATAAATGTATTAATTGAAGTGTTAGAAACATACTATGGTTCTGACCACGAAGTAATTGTTTACGAAGCAGCGGTTTATTACCCGGTTTGCGAGCCAGTTATCCAGCATATTCCTCTGTCAAAACTGGCTGAGATTCGTGTTACTCTAGTTTCGACACTTTATGTTCCGCCTCAAGCGCCTGCACCTGTAGACAGTGAAATGATGGTGCGGTTGGGTATGTCTTTTGTTAAAGAAACTTAAGGTATTTTGCCAATAGAATGTAGTAAAAGCTACACTTTTTATATGACGAACAAAAAGTGTAGTTTTATTAAAGTGTAGTTTTATTAAAGTATGTGTTGAACGATAAAAAATGTGGTAGTCTCGCTTTATACTCTGAAACTAGAGACAAAAAAACTATGTAATGGAGAGAGATATGGCTCCTGCACGCTGTAGCGATATGCCATCCGGCACGCTAAGCGATCGCGAAACTTTAACCGACATCAACCGAACAATAGAACAAAACCCTGACGATGCTAAGGCTCTGGCTCATCGTGGTGAAAACTATCGGCTGAGGGGACATTTTGAAGCAGCTTTAGACGATTTCAACCGAGTTATAGAGTTGGAGCCTGACTATGCTTGGGCGATCGCACACCGGGGCGAAACTTATCGGCTGATGGAACGCTACGAGCAAGCCATAGCTGATTTCAGTCGTTCTCTCGCATTTAAGACCAAAAACGCTTGGACGCTTGCACACCGAGGCGCGAGTTATTACCAATTAAAGCAATACAGGAATGCTCTTATTGATATTAACCAAGCCATAGACTTGCAGCCTGATTATCCTTGGGCGCTCGTGTACCGGATTAACCTTTACATAAGAATGGAGCGTTATGAAGAAGCATTAGTCGATTTTGACCGAGCGATCGCTCTTGACGATACTATCATTGCCCATTGGCCTGGTGAGCGCGGATTGCTACTCAGTTATATGGGGCGATATGCTGAAGTAATTTCTTGTTGCGAACAAGGATTAAAGGATAACTCAAACGACTATATTACTCTGTATACCCTTGCTGTTGTCAAAGCACGCTTCAAGGGTATGGCGGCGGCACAAGCAGAGATAGAAACAACGCGAAACACTTTACAAGCGGTCAACGATCGATCCAAACGTGCTGGTGTTGTTTACAGATTAGGTGGTTTAGCTGCTCTTGAGGGTGACTGGGATTGGGCATTGAACTGTCTCCAAGAAGCTATCTTGTTAGACAATGAGCCACTAGAATTAGCCCGCCGCGACATAGCTTGGCTTGAGTTGCGTGAACATCCGCGTTTTCAATCATTAATTAATGAGGAGGGTTAACTTGAATAGTTATGGAGAAATCCTCGCCAACCTGAATGAAACTATCGCATACAATCCTAACGACATTAGAGCGATCGCCCGGCGGGGAGACATCTACCGCTTGCTTAAACAGTATGAGGAAGCGCTAGCTGACTTTAGCCGAGCAGTTGGACAAAATCCCATCTATGTTTGGGCTATTGCCCGCCGAGGGGAAGTATACCGCATGATGAAACGCTATCCCGAAGCCCTAGCTGATTTCGATCGGGCAATTGAATTAAAGCCTGATTATGCTTGGGCGATCGCTCACCGAGGCGTAACCTACCGCTTCATGGGACATCGTTATTACGAAAAGGCTTTAGCAGAATTTAGCCGTTCTATTGAATTAAAACCTGACTATGCTTGGGCAATTGCCTATCGCGCTCGCATCAATGATATGCTGAGACGGTATGAAGATGCGTTGGTAGATTTTGACAGAGCGATCGCCCTCGATCGAACCCTGTTTAACGATCGGCTTAGCGAGCGCGGGATGTTACTCAGTTATTGTGGGCGATATGCTGAGGCGATCGATTGCTGCCAGGAAGCATTATTGGAGAACCCAGGCGATAGTTTCGCTCTGTACAATATTGCTGTATTCAAGACTCGCTGGCACGGATTAGTCGAGGCTCAACCAGATATCAATACAGCTCGAAATGTATTACTAGGTTTGGTAAATTCTGAAGCACGAGGTATTGTTTTGTATCGACTAGGAGGTTTAGCTGCCATTGAAGGCAAGACAGAGCAAGCGTTGAATTATCTTCAAGAAGCAATGTCACTTGAGGATGAAGCGATCGAGTTTGCGCGTCATGACATAGCGTGGCTAGAACTGCGCGAACATCCTCATTTTTTGACAGTTGTTGCGGATGCTAACTATGGACGTGACTCGATAGTAATATAACGGGTTAATTGAAACACACCTTAAACACCTTATTCAATGGAGGATACATCTAATGGACCCAATAATGGACCCAAAGGAGAAGCGAAAAAATGCCGTGGCTCTTGCTCGACAAGGAGAGACTTTTCGTTTAATGGCCATAAATGGGCAGGATGTGCAAAATTCTAAGAGATTCTTTGATAAGGCAGCAACGGCGTTTAAAGAGGCAATCGACATTGAGCATCAGGACGATTCCCAGTATGCCTGGGCTTGGGCTCACTGGGGATCGACTCTCAGCTACCTAGGCGGAATGATGAGGAAAAGCGAATTAGAGAAACCGATAAGGTACGAAGAAGCAGAAACGAAATTTCTAAAAGCGATTAAACTAAACAATCAATATGCTTGGGCTTTTGCACACATGGGTCAAAACTACTGCTGGTGGGGTATCAATTTAATAGAACACGGCAAAGATGAGGGTTTAAATTATCTCAATAAAGCAATTTCTGATTGCTTTAAGACCGCTATCAAAATTGATCCCTACTATGCCTGGGCTTATGCCAAGATGGCTTTTGCTTATCGGTTTCTGGCTTTGGTAGAAGGAGAAGATAAAAAAGAGACACAAGTTAACTATGACGAGGCAGTGAGTTGTCTTGGAAAAGCAATTGAGCAGAATCAAGAATATGCCTGGGCCTATGCCTATCTGGCAGTGATTCATAGACAAAAAGCCCGCGCATACAAGAATGTTAGCAGCCAAGTCACAGACCCCGATCGTAAGCTTACACTCATGGAGAAACAGAGCACTGAATGGGAGAAGGTCTATGACAACCTAGAAAAGGCTGTAAAGATTTATCCAGCCGTTTTTGAACCGCCTAAGTTTCTAGATATTGGTTGTTTTAACCTAGAACCAGTGAGAAATCAGCCTTCTACTTCTGAGACATGCGAGAATCCCTCTGAAAAAGACGACAAATATACTCTGTACGCGAAGGCTGTTTCCAAGGTTCACAAGGAAGGATACCTTGCCGCCGAAGCGGATATCGATAAAGTGCTAGCTGCTTTTGCCAAAGAGTAAACAATAAATATAGAAAATGGGGGTCTGTAGACTTGCTCTCTAGCCTTACCTATTCGTAGGTAACAGTTCTTAGGTTGAATGTTGAGTTTTCTTTGAAATAGCCCTAAAATCGACTATGAGCAGTTTATTTGATTTTCTGACCGATATTGCCATTAATCCCAAGCAGCAGTTAGCCTTTGCAAGGCAACCTAATGCTGTGACAGCAGCATTTGGATTGGCTGAAGCAGATATGGCAGTAGCTGAAAGCAAGAGTTTTACTAAAATTACTGCTGTCTTTGCCAATGAACTCACTCCATTGGCAGCTCTTTGTATGGACCCTAGTCCAGAAGACCCCTTACCCGATCCAGACCCTGAACCCGCTCCTAACGAACCAGAGTCCAGACAAGATTATCTGGAACAATCAAATTAAATCGAATCATGGCTTTTTGAGTAAAATAACTGAGTATAGGAATTTACAAATTCGTATCAAGTTTGAGGACTCCAAGCCTTTCTTGCTCATTCTTGTACTTCACTAGGGATTTGTGATTGCTTATACTTAGTCTTTTAACTTCAGTTATCTCTTTTCATATCTTTTGGAGTTTAGACTATTGCCCCCGCGGTGCGATAGTCTAAACTTTAATTATTAGGCGGCAACTTCAATAATTAGGAGGTAGATGAGTGTTAGTCACCTTTTCAAGCTACAAAGTGGCTGAACAAGTGCATGAGAGTGCTAACTCTCTCGTCTACCGGGGACATCGGATAGAGGACAACCATCCCGTTATCCTCAAAATCATCAAGGAAAGCTATCCGTCACCGGAAAAAATAGCTTGGTTCAAGCGGGAGTATGAAACTACCCAAAGCCTTAACCTTACAGGGGTAGTAAATGCTTACAGTTTGGAAAATGACCACGATCGATGGGCAATGGTACTAGAAGATTTTGGCGGTCAATCCCTCGATCGGTTAATACAAACCAGGCAATTCACCCTAACTGAGTTTTTATCCCTAGCCATTGAGGTTATTGATATTCTCTGTCAGTTGCATCAGCAGCACGTTATTCACAAAGATATTAACCCATCTAATATCGTTTTGAATTGGACAACGAGCCAAATTAAACTCATTGACTTCGGCATCTCCACACTGCTAACGCGAGAAAATCCAACCTTTCGCAATCCGAATTTCTTAGAAGGGACGCTTGCTTATATTGCCCCAGAGCAGACAGGACGGATGAACCGAGACATCGATTATCGAACAGACTTTTACTCTCTGGGGGTGACATTCTACGAGTTACTGACTGGTCAACTACCCTTCCCTACACAAGATGCACTGGAATTGGTGCATTGTCATATTGCTAGACAACCAACGCCACTGCACGAACACAAACCAGACATTCCACCAGTATTATCAGAGATAGTGCTGAAGTTGATGTCTAAAAACGCTGAATACCGTTACCAATCAGCGCATGGGCTGAAAGCAGATTTAGAACAATGTCTGCAACAATGGCAGGCTAAAGGACAAATTGACCCCTTCCCACTCGCTCAGCATGATATTTCCGACAGATTCCAAATTCCGCAAAAGCTGTATGCGCGAGAACGGGAAATAGACACATTGTTAGCTGCTTTCGATCGCGTAGCGTGTCCGGAGGACAATCGCGTTATCCAGGGAACTAGCGAAATGATGCTGGTGTCCGGGTATTCCGGTATTGGCAAGTCAGCTTTGGTGCAGGAAGTTTATAAGCCAATTACTCGCCAGCGCGGATACTTTATTTCCGGTAAATTTGACCAGTTTCAACGCAACATTCCCTACGCCTCTCTCATCCAAGCATTTCGGTCATTGGTGCTACAACTGCTAATGGAAAGTGAGGCAGAGCTCGCCACTTGGCGAGAAAAACTTCTGGCGGCTTTGGGTTCTAATGGACAGGTAATCATTGAAGTTATTCCTGAAGTGGAACTGATTATTGGTTTGCAGCCTGTTGTACCTGAACTACCACCAACACAAGCAAAAAACCGCTTTAACTTAGTCTTTCAAAACTTCATCAAAGTATTTACCTGTCAAGAACATCCACTGGTGCTTTTTTTAGACGATTTGCAATGGGCAGATGGAGCTTCATTGAAATTAATCGATCTGTTAATGACGGCAGCAGATAGTGAATATCTATTTTTAATCGGAGCTTATCGGGATAATGAAGTTAGTACAGCTCATCCCTTAATGTTGACCATAGATGAGATAAAAAAGGCCAAAGGAACAGTTAATCACATTTCGCTGTCGCCTTTAGGCTTGCCACAAATTACCGAGTTAATTAACGATTTTTTTCACTGCAAACCAGCAACCGCCAGCTCTTTAGCTGAATTGGTGCTAACCAAAACAGGTGGTAATCCTTTTTTTATAGGTGAATTTTTGAAGTTTCTGTATACCGAATCATTAGTTATTTTTAATTATGAACGAGGTTCTTGGCAATGGGATTTAGAACAAATTCAAGCCCAACAGATAACTGATAACGTAGTAGAATTGATGGTGGCTAAGGTACAAAAATTACCGCCACACACACAAGCTGTTTTAAAATTAGCGGCTTGTATTGGGAATCAGTTCAGTTTGGAGAGGTTGGCGATCGTTTATCAAAAGTCGTTACGAGAAACAGCAGTAGACCTATGGGTAGCGATTTCAGAGGGTTTTATCTTACCCTTAAGCGATGCTTACAAATTAATGGAACTGGATGTAGAAGGTCTCTCAGATCGATTGGAAGCAGAATACAAGTTTGCCCATGACCGAATCCAGCAAGCCGTCTACTCACTCATTACCGAAGCAGATCAACCGTTGGTGCATCTGCGAGTAGGTCAATTGTTGCTAAGGAATACGCCCGCAACGGAGCTTGAACATAAGCTATTTAATATTGTTAACCAGTTGAACTTAGGTCGGGCAATTATTAAGCAACAAACAGAGCGAGATAAGTTGAGTGAGTTAAATCTACAGGCGGGGAAGAAAGCTAAAGCTTCGACGGCCTATTTACCAGCATTCAACTATCTGAATGTTGGTCTGGAACTGTTGGGGAAAGACAGTTGGCAGAGGCAGTACGATCTGACTCTAGGACTATATGTGGAAGCGGCAGAGGCGGCATACCTGATCGCCGACTTTGAGGCAACGGAGCACTTAACGAAGATAGTCCTTCAGCAAGCCCAAACGCTCCTAGACAAAGTGAAAGTCTACGATGTATGTATTCAAGCCTATATCGCACAGAACAAACAACTAGAAGCAGTTAAGACCGCACTCCAAGTGCTGAAGTTGTTGGGCGTAACCTTTCCTGAACAGTCAAACCAAGCCGACATTATGCTTGCTATGCAGGAAACACAATCTGTTTTGGCAGGCAGACAAATCGATAAATTAATCGACCTGCCACCAATGACTGATGCGATTAAGTTAGCCGCTATGCAGCTTATGACCATCGTCTGGAGTCCCGCCTACATAGCAATGACTGAACTGATTCCGCTAGTTATGTGCAAACAGATAAATCTCTCGATCGAGTACGGCAATGCGCCTGAGTCTGCGTTTGCGTATGCAAATTATGGCTTTTTTATAAGTGGGAGCGGAAACATTGATACTGGCTATCAATTCGGAAAACTAGCTGTAAATTTGTTAGAACAGTTCAATGTCAAAAAATTAAAAGCCAAGATATACGTACTCCATGACTTCGTAAGACATTTGAATGTACCTTTAAAAAATTTGCTGCAATCTAATTTGGAGGCCTATCAAAGTGGACTGGAAAACGGTGATTTTGAATTTGCTTCCAGTGGGGCATCTGGTTACTGTGCAAATTTATATTTAATCGGCAATGAACTGGTGTCTATTGCTAAAGAGATGGAGAAGTATGGTTATGTTATCGCTCAATTCAAGCAAGAAGTATTTCTTCACTGGCATAAAATATATTGGCAGAGTGTCTTGAACTGGTTGGCTCTGGGGGTAAATCCATGCAGTTTAATTGGTGAAGTATATGACGAAGATAAAATGTTACCGCTTCATCTTGAAGCAAATGATAGAACCGCAATGCTTCACTTATATACGAACAAACTTATCCTTTGTTATCGATTTTGTGAGTTTCAGCTAGCCGTTGAAAATGCTGTAAAGTTGGAAACATATATAGCTCAGGCAGGAGCATCGTGGTTTGCTCCGCCAGCCTATTTTTATGATTCACTAGCTCGGCTCGCAGTTTTTCTTAATGCCTCAGAGACAGAACAAAATCTCATTATTGAAAAAGTTGCTGCTAACCAGGATAAAATGGAACTATGGGCGCATCATGCCCCAATGAATTACCTTCACAAATTCTATCTAGTCGAAGCGGAACGCGATCGCGTATTAGGCAACGATAAAGATGCTAGAGAATATTACGACAAAGCCATCACCCTAGCCCGCGAAAACGAATATCTCAACGAAGAAGCCCTCGCCTACGAACTAGCAGGACGATTCTATCTCGCCAGAAACCAAAATCATGTTGCCCGCCACTACTTGCAAGATGCCCACTATGCCTATCAGCGCTGGGGGGCTGTAGCTAAAGTAAAAGATTTAGAAGCGCGATACCCGCAATTTTTAGCCAACACCTCAACAGATACCCATCAAAACCGCTTAAACCTCTCAACCACTGACTCAGGTCAAACTACATCTGGTGTCTTAGATTTTAACAGCGCTCTCAAAGCTTCGCAAACTATTTCCAGTGAAATCGAACTGGAAAAATTGCTGGCAAACCTAATGAAAATCTTGATTGAGAATGCAGGCGCTCAAACAGGCTTTCTCATATTGCAAAAAGAAGGTAAACTCATCATAGAAGCCAAAGGCGATTTAGATCGATATGAAGTGATTGTATGTCAATCTACCCCGCTCGAAGCCAGCCAGCAGTTACCTATATCTGTAATCAATTATGTAGCAAGAACCAGAGAGAATGTGGTTTCTACAGATGCGACCAGTGAGGGAATATTTACCACAGATACTTATATCATTAAAAACCAACCCAAGTCTATCTTATGTACTCCCATTATCCATCAAAGCCAACTGATTGGTTTGCTTTATTTAGAAAATAATCTCAGTATTGGGGCTTTTACTCCTGACCGATTGGAAGTCTTAAAACTTCTCTCCTCTCAGGCAGCTATTTCTATTCAAAATGCCCAACTTTATATCGCATTGCGTGAAAGTGAGAAAAGACTCGCTCAATTTCTGGAAGCCGTGCCAGTAGGCGTGTTTGTAACTGATGCTAATGGTAAACCCTACTATGCAAATCAAACTGCACAACAGATACTAGGTAAGGGAATCGTACCCCAAGTTACATCTGCTCAATTAACTGAAGTTTATCAAGTCTATCAGGCGGGAACAGAGCAGTTGTATCCTACAGAACAGCAGCCGATTTTGCGTGCGTTGAACGGTGAAAACGCAACTATTGATGATATGACAATTCACCAAGGAAATAAGATTATCCCCTTGGAAGTTTCAGCTACTCCCATCTTTGATGAAAAGGGTGAAATCGTTTATGCCATAGCTGCTTTTCAAGACATCACACAACGCAAACAAGCAGAAGCTGAGCGCATTCAGTTGGAAATTCTTAAAGTAGAAAATGCTCTGTTGCGGAGTACAGAGCAAGTTTCAACCTATGATTATCAAGTAGGGGGGAGTTTGCCAATAGATGCTCCCACTTATGTGGTGCGTTCCGCAGACCGTGACCTTTACAAAGCCTTAAAACGAGGGGAGTTTTGTTACATCCTCAATCCGCGTCAGATGGGTAAATCAAGCTTGATGGTTAGCATGATACACCAGCTTCAGCGAGAGGGTTTTTCCTGTGGGGCGATCGACATGACGCGCATCGGCAGCGAAAATATCACCCCCGATCAATGGTATAAAGGATTAGCTGTGGAATTATGGCAGAGCTTTGACTTGTTAGGAAAAGTTAACCTCAAAACTTGGTGGAACGATCGTCTCGATCTTTCTCCCCTTCAACGCTTAAGCCGATTTATTGAAGAAGTTTTGCTGATTGAGGTTGGAGAGGAGAATAATTATCCGCCGAAAAAACTGGTGATTTTTTTGGATGAAATTGATAACATACTGGCCTTAAGTTTTTCTGTTAATGACTTTTTTGCTTTAATTCGCTCCTGCTATAATCAACGGGGTATTAATCCAGCGTATCAGCGTTTAACTTTTGCACTGTTTGGAGTTGCTACCCCTTCAGATTTGATAACTAACTCCCAAAGAACACCCTTTAACGTTGGTCAAGCCATTAAACTAAAGGGTTTTCAACTGCATGAAGCTCAACCTCTGCTTCAAGGATTGACAGAAAAAGTTACTAATCCTCAAACAGTGCTTAGAGAAGTGTTATTCTGGACAAATGGACAGCCTTTTCTAACCCAAAAGATTTGTAAGCTGATCCGCAACTATTCATCCCCTATTCCTAGCGACGGTGAAGCCGAGTGGATTGAGAATTTAGTGCGGACAAATGTGATAGAAAATTGGGAAGCACAGGATGAGCCAGAACATTTGAGGACAATTCGCGATCGCATCCTTCACAGCGAACAGCCAGCTAGTAAGCTACTAGAGCTTTACAGGCAAATTTTGCACCAAAGAGAGGTTGTGGCAGTTGATAGCCCAGAAGAAAGGGAATTGCTCTTATCGGGGTTAGCGATCGAGCAACAGGGTTCTCTCAGCTCCCATAACCGTATTTATGAATTGATATTTAACAGTAATTGGGTTGAGCAGCATCTTTAAGCTGTTGCATACTTAAATAACGTGCGTTCGATCTTAGCTGGTTTTCATGTTTTTCTTCAGTCTAGTTATCAGTTGTCAACCTTTTTCACTGTAGTTTAGACTAACCAAAGATGAGAACGGTGGCCAAAGAAGAACTAAAGCCACCGCACCAGGAGAGAATGAGGGTGAAAACAAAACCTATCCACTCCTTAAATGAACAGTGAACGATTAAAGGACTTTCCTGGGAGCAGCATACGAGTTATTGGTGAAAGCCAAGGATGCGACATTTGAGCTGATGGATGCAGTGATGACCACTCCGAATGCGTCATCTCTCGCAGAATTTTCCCTCAATCCATTATTCAATCGTCAATGGCCGAGCGTCTATGAAGCCTTACAAGACTGTAGGCCAGACCGAAAAAAACTGATGGAGTTGTATGGAGAGGAATTACAGAAAGAAGCACCCCCAACAGAACACATATTAGTAGCAATCGACCACACTGCATGGGCTCGACGAGATGCCAAAACATTAAAAGACAGAACCCATGAATATCAGAGGGGCGTAATTATTGGACAGGGGTACAGTACCATTGCGTGGATACCTGAAACACTCTTGAAGTTGGGCATTACCCCTGCTCCATGAAAGAATTAGTAGTGGGTCTTCACCCATACTTCAAGCAGCTTCTCAACTCAAACTTGTCTGTGAACAGAGTGTCAACCCAGTTTTAGCAGTTTTAGATCGAGAATATGGCAATGCAACCTGGGTTTTAGCGCAAGCAGATATTCAAGCTGATTGCTTAATGAGAGTCCGAAAGAATGCCGGCTTATGGTCAGCACCACCAGCCTATAGTGGTCGCGGTAGACCACCCAAACATGGGCAAAAAATGAGACTCAACGACCCAACCACATGGCTCGAAGCTGATACTGCGATTGAAATTGACGAACATCCAGATTTGGGAAAAGTCCGAGTCAGACAATGGATTGACTTGCATTTTTATCGCGCCCCTGGACAAAAAGTCAACTTAATCCTGGTGGAAAGAATGAAGCCCATGTCAAACGGTCAGCCATTTCCACCCTTATGGTTGGCTTGGGTGGGAGAACGAACTCTCCCTTTAGAAACTGTTTGGTTCAAATATTTACGACGCTTTGGAGTCGATCATTGGTATAGGTTTGCATTCGCAACGATTGCATTGGACATTGCCTAATTTAAGAACCCCTGAACAATCCGAGCGTTGGAGTGATTTAATGCCATTGATGAGTTGGCAACTCTGGCTGGCCAGAGATTTAGTAATCGAGAATAGACTCACCAGAGCAATCTGCTACTATCAATTTAACCCCTGGACGTGTTGCACAATCAATGTTTTCGCTTTTAGTTGACATTGGGACTCCAACAAAAATCCCTAAACATAGGGGAAAATCCCCCGGTTGGGAAAAAGGAAAGGTACGGACGGTGGCACCATGCTATCCCACTGTCAAAAAACGGGCTTCTCGACGCAAAAAGTCTTCAAGATTAGCTATTTGATCTTCTACTTTTTGAGTTTTTTAGCAACAGCTTGCCTGAGATTCAAAGGTGGCTACTTTTAGCTGCCCTCATTTTTTAGTCTAAACTACAGTTTTTCATGTAATTGCCTAAATACTTTTTCGGAAATATATCCCTGTGTGATGCTCTGTGTTCCATAAAAGCCGACCTAATTTTCTAATATTTACTGGCTATATGTAGGAGACCGCAATCATAATCACTCAAGACCGCAATCAGGATTTTTTTCAGGCCAGATTAAATGAAACTGAACCAAAACTTCTGACCAAATTAAACGCCACCCAGACCAAATTAAATGCGACCAGGCCACAATCATGTAAACAAGACCAGATTAAATGCAACCAACTGAAACCAGCGCGAGAGTCTATGCTGAGGCTCTTTAATAATTGCCTCATCCACCCTTCACAAATCCAACATCACGACTTGATATAACTTTCCCCTCAGAAACTGCTGCAAAAACGACCGTTTTTGCAACACCCGCTCAAACCACCCAAAAACCGACTTAATATCACCAAAAACTGTTGCAAAACTTATCTCAAAATCTGTGTCTCAAAAACGTAGAATATATAGTTAGTTATGCCACAGACTGGAACACTTCGCGCCCGAATGAGAATCAGGCGAAACAAACTACCATTTTTTCAGAGGGGTATGAGGGCTATGTCCTTGATTCTATCAGTGTTCTGACTCTTGTTGTCACCCCGTCAGGCGCTCGGACCTTCTTTCCAGTTGACATCAATCGAGTTTATCAACATCGCAAAAGTTCAGCCACATGATGTAAAGAGAGATTTTCAGTTTTTTCGAGAGTTAGATTAACTCGATTCTCATCATTGCGATCGTTATTTTCACTCTCTTAACTAAAATTATGATCTTTTTACATATTTTATCAGCCGGAAGTCTTGGCTTGTTGCCAAGATAGCGGGAAGCTGACAATAGACCTCTTGCAAAAATAGCTGGGACGGGCTCTCCGGCCCATCCCACAAAAAGTTTTTTCTCTTGTGGGATGGGCCGGAGAGCCCGTCCGAAAATTTGCTTAAAAGGACTTTTGCAAGAAGTCTAATCTTGCTGAGGGAAAAATAACGAGCGCGCAGATTCTTCTGCGAGCGCCGAAAGTGAGTTTCTTTCTGCCCATAATAAAGGGGGTAGCTAACCCGGATTATGAATTTCTTCACCAGTGCTATTCCTCGACATCTCCAAACACAGGATTTTCAGATCAACCCGGTTTATGAGCGTAAGTTCCGCTCGCGTGACAAAACTAAATACTTTATTCTTGATGAAAATGTAAATCCTCCGTATCCCAATTACCCCACTGCAAACTCAGTAAATTGACGCACGTAAGGGGCTTTAAAAGCTAAAACAATATCTTCCTTGGGAACTCCGGCGGCTACTAACTCATTCGCTATTCCTGCTTCCGTTCTATCCCTCTGAATCCAAAATTTACCATTTTTTATGTCAACGTGAATCACACAGCCGTAAACCCGTTTTTGCTCGTCCCAGCCCAAATGAACCACATGATAATGCTCCCGTTCGGTATCAAAAAGTAATTGAACTTCTGTTTCAGTATCCAAGTCATTCCTTGAGTGTTGAGACAGAATTGTTTGGATTAATTCTCTGTAGTTTACTCTTTCCATAAAAGTATCCCCTCTTGAATAGCATCAAAAATGAGTAATTTGAGCTGATGCTCAGCGATTAATTCTTGAATAAAACGATTGCAGAAAAAATCATTATATACATCTTGGTTTATTGCTAAATACAAAATTCTGTTCTGTTGTTTTTTTCTCAGGGCAGAACGATAGCTGAGAAATTGACCCAAAGTTATATAAAAGCTGGCTAAATCAGATGCACCGATAAAAGATTTAATCTCTACAGCAATCTTGAAGCCATCTTTCTCTGCTGCTAAAATTTTCTCCCCTGCTAAGTCGATCAAAAAATCAAGTTCCTCTACCTTGATAAAAAGAGGATCGTGAGTGACGATCCATCCCTGCTTTATAAAACTTACCTAAACCTACCTAAAGTCGTCTTTAGATACAATTCAGGGTTTACTTCCTACGCTGTTGGGTAGACGGCTAATCCCAAGATAAGTAGGCTATTCCCCTCAAGCCGAGGGTTCCCAATTTAAAATATTCAAACTTGCGTTAAAATCCCGATCTAAAGATATGCCACAAGCAGGACAGTCGAAAGTCCGAACGCTTAGTGGCATATCTTTTTTGTTGCCACAATTCGAGCAAGTTTTGGTACTAGGAAACCACTGGTCTACCAGTACCAAACTAGCTCCATACATTTGACACTTGTAGTCGAGTTGCCGTTTTAATTCGTAAAACCCAAGATCAGATATTGCTCCAGCTAACTTATGATTCGCCATCATTCCTTTGACGTTTAAATCTTCAATCTTAATTAGCTTAAAAGTTTGGGCTAAATAAGTTGTCAACTTATGGAGAAAGTCTAGGCGAATACGAGCTATTCTTGCATGGAGTCGGCTAATTTTATTGTAAGTTTTGCGCTGATTCTTAGAGCCTTTTAGCTGTTTAGATGCTTGGCGCTGCAAAGTAGCAAGCTTGGTTTTCGCTTGCTTTAACGGTTTTGGCGCATCAAAAACCTGCTGGGTTGACAGCGTGGCAAATGACTTGATGCCGACATCAATTCCTACAGAACTTTCAGACTGCTGAACCGGGAGACGTTCTGCATCAACGCAAAAAGAAACGAACCAGCGATTTCCTTCTTTTGAAATCGTGAAAGTTTGAGAGATCAAACTACACTCTAATGGCTCAAAAAGCCGAAAAGTTCCCAAAGTAGGAATCTTAATAGTGTTGCCAGCGGTTAACAAAACTTTGCCGTTAGATGAATCAACCGTAAAAGATTGACCGTCTCGACGGCTAGCAAATTTTGGATGACCTGCCTTTCCTGAGCGATATCTACTAAAAGCATCTTTCAAGTCAATTAAAGCATTTTGATAAACTCGACTAGACAACTGGTTCATCCAGCCGAATTCAGGCTTTTTCTTGACGTAGTTGGTAAGAACTTTTTTAACTTCGTCGATCACCTTCGAGTCTGTGAATTTTCCCTCGCTATACATTTGAGTCCGCAAGCTTAACCCAAAGTTAAATACTACGCGCCGGAATCCTGCGTGTCTTGCCATCAAAGTCGCTTCGTTGTTATTCAGTTTGAGCGCTCGTTTGAGGGCCAACACAAAACTTCCTCTCAATGATTAACTATGGAGAATTTTAGCAAACTATTTGGCACTTTAGTCAAGCTCTTTTTCTAAAGCTGAACGAACAGCATTGTGAAAGATATCTTCTTCTGACATATCATACCCACGAAATTGCTTAACCGAGCAGTATTGATTGCCATTCCGCCATCATATTATTACAGCTATTCGCGATCGCACTCCCCAAAAATTCCCCCCACGGAGCATAACTCTCCCACCCACCAGCGATAAAGCAATATCAGGCCATTCACAGCAACTAGCCCAAAAAAACAGGCTAAAGCTGCATAAAGGTGTTCTTCTTCTACGAACAGGAGGGAACACACGGGCTCGTCCCCGGACGGTGAGGGTTCACGAGGGAAGAGCCAAATCGATCGATCGCGTGAACCGTTAACGGCGTAAAATTTAGTATTTATAAGGTCACTTTGAAAGAGTAAATGCTCAACTTACTCCCAGAGCAACAGCCCTCAACCTTGAATCTGCCCTGTCCGGTACCCCTGACTCAGCACCCGGCCTCCGTGTACATCGACAGTTTGGGGAGCGAGCGGTCAAAGGCAACCATGAGAGAAGGACTCAATATCATGGCCCGAATGCTGACAGGTGGGGAGTGTGACGCAATGACTTTGAATTGGGCGGCATTGCGCTACAAACATACGGCGGCTCTGCGCTCGGCTATGGAGAAAAAGTACGCCCCGGCGAC
>JAUBSN010000043.1:0-68181 GCA_036704825.1 Microcoleus sp. F8-C3
CGCTCGAATAAGGTTTCATTTTTTTCGCTTATGTACTCAATACAGTGTATCATATATACATGGAATCTGCTGTAATTATTGTAGGAGCGGGTTCACCGACAATCTTTAATGTCAGTCCTAGATTCCCTAAACCCGCCCCGACTAGATATTTATGTACAGATTATATGAGTTGTCAGTTATCAGTCATTTGGGCGGGGCGGGTTTATGAGATTTATCATTTTTATCGGAGATATTGGTGAACCCGCCCCTACGATAATTCGGGTTAATTTATATTCTATCTGGTGTTCCCAATGCCCAATGCCCAATTCCACATTACCATTTGATCAATTGTGCATCTTGATTAAAAAACTTCCGAGACAATCCCTCAGTCAACAGCAGAGTTGCAATTAAAGTTGCCAGCGCTAACACAAACATAATTAAAATCTGGTAAGATGCTGCATCCAGAGGACTGACACCGCTCAGCATTTGACCTGTCATCATTCCCGGTAAAGTTACGATTCCTACCACTGTCATTGTATTTAATGTCGGGATTAATCCAGCTTTGATCGCGTCTTTGCGGTATTGTTTTACTGCTTGCTGCGGCGTTGAACCTAAACTTAAATGGGTTTCTATTTCTAACTGGCTGCTATTAACTGTACTGAGAAGTCTTTCGCCTGCGATCGCCCCGGAGTTCATGGCATTGCCCAATATCATACCCGCTAAGGGAATCAGGTATTGCGGTTCGTACCAAGGGTCAGGTTGCAAAATTAGCAAGTTTGTATAGGCGAGAGTCAAGGCCGTACTGATAAAAATTGAACCCCAAACTAAGGGCAGCAAGTTCTTGATTTTTTTGCTGATGCGGTTGCTGGCAACCATGCTAGCTGTTGTCAGCATGATTGCTAAAACTGCTAAAACCAGCCAAGGATTTTTCCCCTCGGGATCGAATACGACTGCGAGCACGTAGCCGACTAAGATTAGCTGGATCAGGGTGCGCCCCGCGGCGATCGCGATCGCCCCCTCCAGCCCCAATCCCTGCCACGCCGAAAGCCCGATCGCGATCGCCACCATCCCCAAAGCCCAACCCAAATCTGTCAAATCTAGCAGAATTAACACCGGCCCACCCTTTCGATAATGTGATTGTTTGCCTGTCCAAATATAAGATATTGCAATAAACGTTTCTGAGAAACAGTTTTGCTGCAAGAATTTGCTTTGATAATGGTTGAAATTTGTGGTGTGAAGAGTGAATAATGTTCCCCCCCTCGACTTAACCCGCCAGTACGCCCAGATTGGCGACGAGATAACCGCTGCAGTGCAAAAAGTGCTTGCCTCTGGCGGCTACGTAGGCGGCCCGGCCGTAAAGAGTTTTGAACGAGAGTTCGCCGACTACATCGGAGTTTCCGAGTGCGTGGGCTGCAACTCCGGCACAGATGCGCTAATTTTGGCTTTGCGAGCTCTCAAAATTGGCCCTGGCGATGAAGTCATTACCACTCCTTTTACCTTTTTTGCTTCCGCTGAGACAATTAGCGCCGTCGGCGCAACTCCAGTATTTGTCGATATTGACAGCGGGACTTTTAATCTGGATGTCGAGCTCCTCGAAGCGGCAATTACTGAAAAAACCAAAGCAATTATGCCAGTGCACATCTTCGGCCAACCCGTAGACATGACTCGGTTGATGGAAATTGCGACTAGACACAATTTAGCCGTAATTGAAGATTGCGCCCAGTCTGTCGGGGCCCAGTGGCAGTCTCGAAAAGTCGGCAGCATCGGCCATGTCGGCTGCTTCAGTTTTTATCCGACCAAAAATTTAGGCGCTTGCGGTGACGGTGGCGCGGTGACGACAAACGATCGAGCCCTGGCAGCAGAAATGCGAATGCTCAAAGAACACGGACAGTCTTCTAGGTATTTCTACGAAGAAATCGGGTACAACAGCCGTTTAGATGCCCTGCAAGCGGTGATTCTCAGCATTAAATTGCGGTATCTCGACAGTTGGAACGCCCAGCGGCGGGAGAAAGCGGCACTTTACAGCGAATTTCTCTCCCGCGTCCCCGGAGTTGCCGTCCCCAAAGAATTGCCGGCAGCAAAAGGAGTTTGGAATCAATACACGATCCGGCTGACAAGTCCAGAAGACGCGCAAAATCCCTCTGGCAATTTCCGGGACTCGGTGCGGGCTCAGTTGCAGGAATGCGGCATCGGTTCTATGGTTTACTATCCGTTACCTTTGCACCTGCAACCTGTTTACAAATCTTTGGCTTATCAAGCAGGTCAGTTGCCAAAGGCTGAGCAAGTTTGCCGCGAAGTCTTGTCTTTGCCGATGTTTCCGGAACTGTCGAGGGATCAACAAGAGCGGACGATTTACGGTCTGAAAGATTGCTTGGCAAAGGCCGATCGCATCCGGTAGCTTTGGCGCGATGGCATAAGCGAGGGAAATGCAGGAGGAGAAAAGAATTGCAGGGTTGCAGTGCTGTGAGAATGTGCAGGGTTCAGGGAGAGCTGTTAAGTATTTTGACCGATCGCTTGTACTTTTATGTACTATATTTAATGAAAAGAAACAAATTTAGGCTAGCAATCCGACTCGAACGGGTGCATTTTCCGCTCGCCTAAACCTTGGAATGCGATCGGTCAATGATGAAGAAGGAAGTTCGGCAACGGATTCTGTAACGGATGTAACGGATTTCAGGAAGAGGGAAGAAGGAAGAAGGAAGAAGGAAGAAGGAAGAAGGAAGAAAGAAAAATCAAGAATGTTGGAACTTTCGACTTCTAATCCCCGATGCCCTCTTTGACCGATGCCCTCTTTGGCCGATGCCCTGTTTGGCCTCTTTGGCCGATGCCCAATTCTCAATTTAACCTGTAATTTTCATAAGATAAGAGGAAAATAAACGAGTGCCTCAGTATCAATTCACTCAGGCTAGACGCTACGATCCACAAGCGATCGCTCAGTATTACCGCAAACGTCCGCAGAAAGCAATTTGGCGCGCAATTACCGTTATTTGGTCTTTTGCGGGCTTTGTGCTGGGGATGCTGTGGGACAGTTGGCAGCACTCCGTCGCAGCACACCAGCCGGAACGGGCAGCCCACCTGCGACAAATACTCACTCGCTTGGGCCCCACTTTCATTAAAGTCGGCCAAGCCCTTTCTACCAGACCGGATTTGATCCGCAAAGACTTTCTCGAAGAACTGATCAAACTTCAGGATCAATTGCCGCCCTTTGACTCGGCGCTAGCTTTCGAGATTATTGAAGCGCAACTCGATCGCAAAATAAGCGAAACCTACAGCGAAATCTCCCCCGAACCTGTCGCCGCGGCAAGTCTCGGTCAAGTCTACCGAGCTCGCCTCCTCACCGGGGAAGCAGTAGCAGTCAAGGTTCAGCGACCGAATTTGCTGCCCGTCTTGAGCCTTGACCTTTATTTAATGCGCTGGGCGGCTGGATGGTTGGGCCCGTTGCTGCCGCTGAATCTCGGTCACGACCTTTGTTTAATAGTCGATGAATTCGGTATCAAATTGTTCGAGGAAATTGATTATATCAATGAAGGCCGCAACGCCGAGAAATTTGCTACAAATTTTGCCGACGACCCGACAGTAAAAGTTCCGAGTATTTACTGGCGCTATACTTCAAATTGCGTTCTGACTCTCGAATGGATTGACGGCATCAAGCTGACAGATATCGAAAGTGTTAAAGCTGCAGGTTTGGATACCGATAGTTTAATTGAAGTTGGAGTCCGCAGCGGTTTGCGGCAGTTGCTGGAACACGGATTTTTTCACGCTGACCCCCATCCGGGAAATCTGTTTGCTTTAGCGGACGGCCGCATGGCTTACATTGATTTTGGGATGATGGATCAGATGGAAGAAACAACTAAAGAAACTTTGGTTGATTCTGTCGTTCACTTGATCAACAAAGATTACTTAGAGTTAGCCAAGGATTTTGTCAAACTGGGGTTTTTGACGCCAGATACAGATATTATGCCGATCGTCCCGGCGCTGGAATCTGTACTGGGTGATATCGTCGGCGAAAAGGTGTCAGATTTTAACTTCAAAACGATTACAGACCAGTTTTCGGAGTTGATGTACGATTATCCTTTCCGGGTGCCGGCGAAATTTGCCTTAATTATTCGCTCTCTGGTGACAGAAGAAGGTTTGGCCCTGACGCTGAATCCCGATTTCAAGATAGTCGAGGTGGCGTATCCTTACGTAGCGCGGCGTTTGTTGAACGGAGAATCTCCGGCACTGCGGCGGCGTCTGATTGAGGTATTATTCAAAGATGGCAAATTCCAGTGGAACAGGTTAGAGGACATGATCGCGATCGCTAGGTCCGATCGCAGTTTCGACCTGCTACCGACTGCACAACTAGGCTTGCAATTCTTGCTGTCAGAGGAAGGGTCGTTTTTGAGACGCCAGCTAATGTTAGCTTTGATTGAGGACGATCGACTCCACACCGAAGAAGTTCGCAGCCTGTGGAACTTAGTCAAGCAAGACTTGCAACCCAGTCGCCTGTTCAACGTTGCTCTAGGCGCTTTGGCGGAGTTTTCCACAGAAGGAGCAGCAGCGCTGACTCGGTTTTAATTTTAGTCATTAGTCATTAGTCATCAGTCATTAGTCAAAAGACAGTTACTAATTACCAATTACCTTTCTTTACCACAGGGAAGTGCCGGATACGCAGATTTCAGAAAGCAGAGGCGAAAATTCTTGCCTTCTGACTCCTAACTACTAACTAATGACTAATGACTAATGACTAATGATTTCCCAATTTCCAATTACCCAAATTAAGGAATTATTCGTGTATTATTTTCCAGAACCTCCCTATTTTTTAATGTCGGCTGGACTGCTAGCAGGTATGGCCTCCGGCCTAGCCTTTGAAGCAACTCTCAAACAAGCTGTACAACAGTGGTCTAAAAATCGTTCTACTCGCACCTTGGCTAACCTGCCAAGGCTGCAATTGGTCATACCTTTTCTGGGAATGGCTGGCGGTATTTGCGTATTTTTAGCTTCGGGGATGGAGATTTTTGGCTTCCCAAAACTACTTTCTTATGCCCTAGCTTTGCCACTGACGCTACTCACGGGTTGGCTAGTTTGGACTCAGCTAGGTAAGCTTTTGATGGAGTTAGAACGCGGAGGTTCCCAAGCGCTCGATTTAGATTCATTTGAACAATAATTTTCTTAAACCGCAGATAAATGCCAATAACACAGATAAAAATCTATCAGCGTTCATCAGTGTTTATCTGCTAATATCTGCGGTTCAAAATTCCCATCTCACTAATTGCCTTTGATTCGGAAATTCCGCAACCTAAATAGAACATTATTAACTTTTCTAATTCCCCAATTTTTGAGACTTCTCTGCAAGCGAACCAACAAATTTGGAGGCGCGAGTTTTGGCTGTGTTTCCGGCGAATTCAAGTAGCGATAGTGCAGAAACACCTCTCGGTAGGGAATCTCAACATCTTCGCCAGCACACAATCGAGTAAACTTTGCAGCCGAAATGCTCATGTAGTGCAAATAAGTCAGCCGCCGTCCTTTGTCATACAGAACATAATCTATCACATCAAATTGAGAAGACCAATGATTTCCCGTTACGAGTGCAGGTCGATGATAAGCAAAGTTGTAAAAAGAGATGCCGCTGCGGGCGACTAAATAGTTAAATAAAGGTTGGTCGGTTCCCCGCAAAGACAAAATTTCTGATTCTCCTGAAATCAATTTATCTAACAATTGCTTTGAATTAGTTCGATTTAAAATACATTTTTTTGAAGCAAACCAACCAGCACAAAAAATATGAGATTGCAGTTGGTTAATGTTCAAAATGTTTGGCAGTTTCGCGGACGAGAAATCAAATACATAATTGAGGTCAGACTTATATTGAAAATCGTTGGCTACCCAATCAAATTCATCAAGTTTTTGATAGATGTAATCTAGAGAACCCATTAACAGAGTGTCCGCATCAAAATAGACAAATTTATCAAAAGGGCCGTCAAAACAGCAAAATTTTCGGTGCATTCCCAAACAGTGAACTTGCTGCCAACCTTTGGCTTCCCAAACTTTTTGAGCGTTGCGGTGAGATGTCCAAGCTTGAGTTGCAAAGTTTTCCCAAAAATGGATGGAATCGGTATTGTCAAACAGGCTGACATTGTGTAGGGTGGAAATGTGCGATCGTACTTTTTGCAGGTTATCATCGTAGGGAATAATGCAAACAGGAATATTTTTCGCCCCATTGACTTCGAGACTGTTTAATAAAGCGACTAAGTGGTCGAAAACAACATCGTTTGCTAGAATATAAATGCCATCAGTCATCGGATTTTAGATTTTAGATTTTAGATTTTAGATTGAAGAATTCTACTCGTTACTAGGCTCGGTCTGGAAACCAGTTAATTTATTAGTTTGCTTGGATTTCGTTTGTCTGATTGCGTTGCTAGAGATTTCTATCGCCGTGTGACGACAAACAATATTATTTATATCTGCAAAAAATGTTTCATTTTTTGCAATAAATTTGGTTGTTTATCTTTTTCATTGAGATAACGATAATGTTTCCAAAGTTTCCAATAAGGACTACCCGATTTAATTGGTATCCCAGCCCAGTGAAGATATTTTAACCTTTTGCCTTTGTCATAAAGAACATAATCTATTTCTTGAAAATGCTGGGAACCAGCCCAGCTTCCCGGTTCTGTTGCTGAATCTTTAACAAGATTGCAGCGCTTGGGAATCAGCTTGAGAATGATATAATTTAGTATAGGTTGGTCTGTGACATTTTGAGTAAAGTCAAAATATTCTCGATGCTGCGAACATTCTCGCAAAATTTCATACATTTGCGATTCTGTAATAGTTCCTTTTCTGGAAGCCCAAAAACCGCTGTTGAATACATCTTGAAGCTGTGAGTCGGTAAAAATATTTTGTTCTTTTACAAGTGGTGAAAATATATTTCGCAGTTTTTCGCTGAGGTGGTGGTAGTCGCAGCAAAAAAAGTCTACTTCTGATAGTTTGTTGAGGTTGGCTGCGATGTCTTCAAAGACGATGATATCGGTATCGATGTACAGAAATTCGTCGAGGGGGCCAAACCACACGGCGAGTTTTCGCATTTTGTTGGGAAGGGCTAAAAAGTTGCGATCGAACATTTGGCCAATTTCTCTGGTAAACTGTTCCACAAACTCCAGATTTGGGAACAATCGCACCCCGTGGAGACGGCTGAGTGCGGCTGCGACTTGCTGATAATTGTCGTCGAAGGGAATCAGAAAAACAGGTACTTGACAATTATACAGACGTATGCTGTTTAGAAGGGCGATCGCACTTTCGATCACCTTATCATTCGCAACAATATAAATACCGCGACTCATACATTTATCCTCAACCTTCTCAATACCCTTTTTAACAAATTCGGCGCAGAAACCTCAGTATAAGACTTTGGCGGTTGGGCAAAAATCGGACGCTTGGAGGGTTCGCGGAGATAGCGGTAGTACAGGAACAAATCGCGATAGGGAAACTCAATATTTTCGCCCGCACAAACTCTCCGAATCAAATCCGGTGGAACACCAATATAATGAATGTAAGTAAGTCGGTTTCCCTTGTCGTACAAAATATTATCTTGCTCTTCAAAATGTTTGGAAGTCACGCTGCACCCAGTTTTTTCGCCATCGGGGAGGCTGTAAGCAAAATTATAGCTATTCATCCCCGTTTTCATCACCATATAATTGAGCAACGGCTGTTCTCCCGCACCTTCATAGAGAATTTCCGCCTCGCCCGATTGCAGTTTAGCTAACAGCCATTCTATAGTATATTGCTCGAACAATCCTTGCTTGCTAGCGTAAAATCCCGAACAAAATATTTCCGAGTAGATGCGATTTTGCTCAAAAACTTCTAGGAGTTTTGGCGACTGAATATTGTATACTTTAGTCGGGGATAGAAATTGAAAATCATAAACCACAAAATCCGATGCCTCTAACTTCTGAAAAACCGCATCAAGGGAATTCATCACCAAAGTATCCGCATCCATGTAGATAAACTTTTCAAACGGGCCGTCGAAAGCGCAAAAGCGCCGGTGTGCGCCGTAAAGCCGAAATTTTTTGCGGTTCAAACGCTCGGGTGCGGCTGCTTGCATGAATTCATCCCATCGCTGAATTGAGGCGCTATCTTCATAAATAAAGACGTTGGGACGGTTAACAATTTCAGCTTGGATTTGCTGTATTTGGTCGTCGAAAGGATAAATACAGACAGGAGTATTGGAACCTAAGATAACTTCAATACTGTTGAGTAAGGCAATTAGTTGATCGTAAACTGTATCGTTGGCTAGCGTGCAAATTCCATTCATATCTATAGTCTCGCGAAGGCGGACTTTGTTTGTTTAGTTGCGGTTTCAACCGCCGAATTATTTAGTAAAATGGTAGAGGAGGGCGATCGGGGAAGACTAAAGCACAGAACCAAAAACCCGCGGCTACGCGAAAGACACAGCCACACGAAAACCGATCCACCGGCTGCCCTTGTGCGCCGGATACCACTGACGAGAGGCACTGCGACAATCGACCTCATCGCAGCCCCACGAACCGCCACGCACCACTCGGTAATTACTTTTGCCTTCCCAGGAACTTCCGTCAGTTGGGGCGCAGATATAGTTTTCGTGCCACCTATCACTGCACCACTCCCAAACATTGCCGTGCATATCGTACAGTCCAAAGTCATTAGGAGGAAAACTCCCAACATCCGTTGCTTGTTGGCGATAATCTCCTTCGGGGGCGTTTGCGTAGCTTCTGTTTCCGTCATAGTTGACTAAATTCGGGGTAATGGTTTCCCCAAAATGAAATGGGGTTGTTGTACCGGCACGACAGGCGTATTCCCATTCTGCTTCGCTCAGGAGGCGATATTGTTTCCCGGTTTTTTTGGAGAGTTGGCGACAAAATTTGACAGCATCTCGCCACGATATATTTACAACAGGATGTTTGTCACGTTTGACATCCGATGAATAGTTTCGCATCACTGCTTGCCACTGTGGGTAGGTAATGGGATATTTGCCTGCATAAAAAGCGGGTACTGTTACTTGATGCTGTGGATTTTCCCAATCGCCTCTACGTTCTCTTGTTGTTGGCGAACCCATCATAAAAGTGCCGTCGGGAATATAAACCATTTCCAGCGCAACTTTGTTCCCTAAGTCTTCGGGGAAGAAGCGAGCAGAAGAAGTATGACGACTGTTTTCTTTTCCTTCAGCATCAACCGTTATCACATCAAAGTCAAAAGTAAGCAAATATTTTTGTAACTGCTGTTTTATATTTGGTTCATCTCTATCCCTCAGCAGCGAATAGGCTGCAAACTTCACCGCCATGGATTCATCTTGCAGTGCCCCAACTATTAAATCTAAACCTGCATCTCCATATTTGAGCGCTTCAGACAGTGCAGTAATTTTCACCTCGACAATCGGTGAAGCCAAACGACTCTTAACACCGGGAATGCCACCTAAGACAGCAGCACCGAGGGGGGGTGGATTTTGACCGCCTTTGACGGCATCGTATGCTCTGAGTTGATTGGGATTTTCTGTCATTGCGCTATTTCCTAAGATGCAAAGTTAGACAGCCAATTGAGCAAGTTTAATTCGTGGAGAATGATTTGTCTGGCTTCAGCAATTTTATCCCTCGCTTCATGCCAATAATCCGCAGTAGCTACAACCTCTTTAATAAATTCTACTCCTTTCTCATCCAAACTCGGCAGCCGCAGAAAACTCCCCGCAGGCAACAATTTATCCGCCGCCGAACCGCCGTAATAAATCGGCAAACACCAAGCTAACAAAGCATCCCAAAGCTTCTCGCTGACATACCAATCGTTTTCGGCATAATTTTCAATAGCTAAGTTGTAATAGTATGGTGCGACAGCGTGCCATTTATTGTTCACAGTGCCGTTCCCGCGCGCCCAAGTTGGCAAGTTTCGCCCGTAAAGGTCAAAATCTAATTCTCGTTCTTGCAGCAATTTGATAAAGTCTAATCGGTGGCGGTGATTGGCGCTGCGGCTAACACCTGAAGTAATCCAAGAACAGGATTTAGTTTTCGGCGGCGCAGGCATTTCATCGAGTTCTCGAAACGAGTTAGAGTGATACCAAATCGCGGGCATATAATCTGGTTTTGGTGCGAAGTCGTCGGGCCCGGAAACGTAGCCGCAGTAAAGTTTTGCTTGTTCGTAGTTGGCTTTGGTAATTTCAATAACTTCTGGTAAGGGCGGCTCCCTGATCAGGTAAATTATGCGTTCCTTGGGGACACCTCGCAATTTGTCTCGAATGTCATTTTCGGGATTTTGAGGGCTTGGACGGCGGATTTTGTCGATCCAGGATTGCTGTTTTGGCGGTTTGGGAAAGTCGAATTGATACATGAGTAAAAAATCGGGTTTTGGGTGGTTGGCGAGCATTTGAATCTTGCCCCATTTGCCGAAGTTGTGAGGGGTTTGTTGCCACAGCCAGTCGCTTTGGTTCATGCCTGGATAGGTGGTGATTGTGCTGATGATTTGTGGGTTCATTTTTAATAATAAATGTGGTTTTTGCGTTTGGCAGGGCGGGTTTATGAGATTATTTATTTGAGGCGATGATTGTTGGTAAAACCCGCCCCTACGGAATTTTGAATTATCGAATATCGCACTTGCTCATCCACATAACTTAAAATTCTCTCTATCCTATTTTCCCACGAAAATTGCTTGACAAAATCCATCGTTTCTGCATAGCCTTCGATTTTCCTCGGATATTTGGTTAAACAATCTCGAATGCTTTGTGCGAAATGGTGCGGGTTATCCGGTTCGCACCAAGTTGCTGCTATATTTCCCGATTTAAATTCCATTAAAGATGCAATTTCCGTCGCGACAATCGGAGTTCCAGATGCCATGTAATCAAAGAATTTTAAAGGAGATGTGAACGTCGCGGCTTCTGTCAAACAGTGCGGGTGAGTCAAAACATCGGCTGCTTGCAGCAAGCTAGCCAGTTGATTTTGAGGCAGGTAGCCGAGAAATTTAATGTTGTTAACTTGCTTGGATTTGGCTAACTGCTGGTAGGCTGTTACTTGGGATGAATCACCGCCCGCGATCGCAAATTGAACCAGCGGCAATTCCCGGGCCACATCCACCAACATATCAACACCTTTAAACGGGTAAAGTCCCCCTGCATAAACTGCTAAATGCCGTCTGTCATCTTCTAATAATTGCTGTCGCCAATTCTGAGCAGCTTCTGTTTGTCTCGCGAGAAAAAAATGGTTAAAACCGTTGTGCAGTGTAATTACTTTTTCGGGTGGCATCCCATTTTTAATCATGCTGTCTCGGACAGTATCTGCAACAGTTACAGCAATTTGAAATAGAGGATTGCGGACAATTTCTGATTCAAATTGCTTGTCTTCGTGGTGGTGCTGTTCGTAGATAGCGGGAATACCGTTTTTAATGGCAGCTTTGACAAAGTTCCAGTCGCGGGTGTGGACAATTTGAGTCGATTTAACCAGGTGAATCGGTAAATAGTATTTTGAGACGATCGTACTCGCACTCGTCCACTTGCTGTCCCAAAGGTCGATCGGCCACGGGACGGGCAAATCTGCTACTTTTAATTGTTCCTGAAGATTGTAAATTTTGGCAAGTTGGTCATCCGGTTTCCTCGGTTGAAAAGGACGAAGTAAATCAACGGGATTCCAAGCATTCCATCCTTTGCGGAGGTATACCAAAACTGCTGGATAACCGAGATTTGCTGCGGCATTTGTAGAGTGGGCAACTTGAACTAAGCTCGCTACATTGGGTTGCGGCAAGACATTTCTGGTAAAAAATACATAATATTTAGACATGGGAATTAAGAATTTGTAATTGGGAATTTTTCCTATTGAATGTTGAATGTTAACTGCCAACTGACTAATGACTAATGACTACTGACTAATGACTACTGTCAACTGCTTTCCTGTCAACTGCTTTCCTGTCAACTGTCAACTGCTTTCCTGTCAACTGACTACTTTTTAAGAGCTTGACGCTTAATAGTATTTTCTATAAATTCTAAAGTAGTGAAAATATTAGCAGCCGAGTGAAAGGATTCTCTGATTAACTCGTCTCTTTCTTCGGGAGAGTCTACCATTTCATCTACTAGCAGTTTGAGGTAAGCTATCATGGGAGTCAGGCGAGTGCGAATTTCGTAAGAACCTCTAATTAGAGCTTCATCGCGAGCGGTTTCTTCGGCAAATTGCACTGAATACAAGCGAGTGTAGTAACCTCCTTTTGCTAGCAATTCTTCGTGGGAGCCAATTTCTACTACTTGTCCGCGATCGATCACGGCGATTTTGTGGGCTTTTTGGACTGTGGAGAGGCGGTGGGCTATTACCAAGGTTGTGCGATCGCAACTCAATTTCTCGATCGCCGCTTGCACGTACCTTTCCGAAACCGTATCCAGCGAACTCGTTGCCTCATCCAAAATTAAGATTTCCGGGTTTTGCAGCAGGGCTCTAGCAATTGAAATTCTCTGACGCTGCCCTCCCGATAATATCACCCCCCGATCGCCAATTTGAGTATCCAACCCCTCCGGCAACAGTTGGATAAACTCGTAAGCATTCGCTCCCTTCGCCGCTTCCACAATTTCTTCCTCAGTTGCTTGGGGTCTAGCGTAAGCAATATTTTCGCGCACAGAAGCATTAAACAAAAACGTATCTTGGCTAACAATACCCATCGCTTGTCTGAGACTTTTCAGGTCAAATTCGCGCAAATCCCTGCCATCGATCGAGATATGACCTTCAGTAGGATCGTAAAATCTCGGCAGTAAATCTGCCAAAGTTGACTTACCAGAACCCGAAGTTCCTACCAAAGCCAAAGTAGTGCCGTGAGGTAGAAATAAATCAATTCCTTGCAGAACTAAATTCTTGTGATTGGGATAACTAAAAGATATTTTATTAAAATGAATTCCCGATCGCAAATGAGTGTAAGGCACAGAACCGTTCAACATAAATGGTTTGTCCTCGCAGCTCAAAAAATCATTAACCACCTCTACACTAGCCGACGTGTTTGCAAATTGACTGCGCCCGCTATTCAACTGCGAAATTAAAGGGATTAATCGAAACAGTACCAATAAATAGGTCAATAAAATTGTAGCAAGAGACTCTATCTCATTTGCAAATATTGTGCGACCTATAAATACAATCAAAATTATAACTATCAAATTAACAACTTCGTTAATTGGGGCGATCGCCGCATAATTTACCTGAGCCTGAAAATCCGCTTGTTCTCGCCTTTGAATTAAATGCTTGATCCGCTGATACTCCCTTTCCTCGTTCCCCGTTGACTTCACCAGCCGAATCCCAGTAATGGTTTCGAGAACCCTAACCGAATAATCTTTCGACATTTCAGAAAGCAGGTGGCCAAAATGCTTGGAACGGTTAATAATATATTGATTTGTCCAAGCAACTAACGCCAGCAAAACTGTAGCTGTCACCGTCAGTTTCCACGAGATCGAAAGTAGCAGACCCACAAACACCAAAACCGTGATTGAGGTTGTAAACATTCCGATGGCCGTACCCACTGCACTAGCAGTCCGACCAATCTCTCCGCCTAATCTATTAATTAAATCCCCGACTTTAGTTTTCGAGTAAAAATCTAAATCTACTTCTAACAACAACCGCAAACCTGCTTCTCGCAAATCAAAAGTCAGAGCTCGCGTCAGAGAAGTAGCTACTAAAGTATTGATATAACTCGCAACATTTTTTAAAAAAATTGCCAGCACAACCGCGCAGGTCATCAACATTAAACGCTGATTTCCGGCCATTCCCTGAAATGGATAAATCAAAGTTTTAATTAGAGGCGGGGCACCGCGCAGCTCGATAGCTTCCTCTAAAAAACTTAAAAGCACTGGTACAATCAGAGTAGTGCTGATACCGTTGAATAAAGCGCCAGAAAAACCCAGCATCACAGTTAAGAGAATCCTGCCGGGATATCGTCTGGCAAATTTTAGGAGTAGCTTATTGGCAGACATGAAGCATTCCCAGCTAAACAGTACGGCATCTCAAAATATGCTTTAATAACAGCCAGTTTTTCTTCCTCCCGTGAGTCGGTTTAAAGAAAATAACATTTACATACCTGCAATTATATCTGAAAGTATCGGTTTTATTGCTTGAATACTATATTTTTTCACACATCTTTCCCGTGCTTTCATTCCTTGTAAATTAGCCGCTGTCAAATTTTGAAATATCCATTGAATTTTTTGTGAAATTTGAGCGGGAGAACTCGGATCGACTAAATAACCCGTTCCCCCTAAAATTGCTGGAATATCCCCCACTCGCGTAGACAAAACAGGCTTAGCCATTGCCATGCCATCTGTCAGCTTGAGCGGAAACTGAGCCACGGCTGTTAGAGTTTCTCGCTGAGGAACAACGACAACATGAGCCGCCGCTACAACCGACGGCATGGTCTCTACTGGAAATCTTGGCAGTTTAATAATCCAGCGCCCCCATTGTTTCACAAGTTTATCATCATAATCATCATAAGGACTCCCGCCGACGATCGCTAATTTTAAATCGGGCTCATTTAACTGTTCGAGGGCCATCAAAACATCCTCCACGCCTTTATGAGGTCGCGGTGCCCCCGGAAACATCAGAACTCTATACCCGGACAAGCCGTAACGCTGTCTGCTCAATTCAGGATTGTATTTAGCAGGGTCGAACATTGCAGTATCCTTACCATTAGGCAAATATACACCACCAAAACGCTGTTTTAAAAACTCAGTATGAACGGTGACTGCATCAGCACCGTGGATGAGACTTTCCATCCACTTTACATAGAGGGGATTATCTGGTTTTCTCAATAGACCGTTGTGTTTAAAAATATCTCGATAAAGTTGTTTAAAAGAAGGACGGTATTTCCATTCATCTCCGCCGTACCAGCTCAGTTCCCAGTCGTCTATATCTAGAATTATAGAGTGTCGAGTCGCCAGTTTTTTTAGCAGTGATAACCCAAAGCTTGTAGGTTTAGGTTTGACTGCATAAATAATATCTCCATCTATTTTTTTCCAAAGTTTCTGAGCATCCATCAAAAACCCCGGATAATTTTTACCCCGTATCGCACATACCGGGATGTCTCTGGGAGGTATCGCATACAATTCCTTGCCAAACTGAAATCCCGCAACTTCTACATCACATTTAAGTTCGCTCAGGACTTGAGCTAAGAAAAAAGCACGAATTGCACCTGCTCCTGACAAATCGCTCACTACTAATGAAACTTTCACTGAGTATTTTGTTTAAAACATTTGTTTGATTTTCCTGCTTAACCGAGCTTTTGTCAAGGCGATGGGAACTCTCGCACTCCAGACCAAAGCAACTGGGTTTTTAACCAGGGTAAAGCTCAGCAACGCGTCTTTTGGTAAAAAAAACACCGTGATTAACCGAAGAATGTTATTTAAGCTAGCAATAATTCTTTTACGTAATTTTTCGGATATGTTAAGGCTAATTTTTTTTATTGTGGGCTGAATGCTGAATTTTGTTGTTTTTGATGCAGTTTTCCAACAAACTTTAATTATTTTAAACGCCAGGGATTGTTAAGTTGATTTGGTAAAAATATTTTAGCCGTGCGATCGACTATTCTAGTAAAGAGCGATCGCGTCACGTTCTTTGCGTACTGAGGGCGGTAAGGATAAGTGCAGTGCATTACTTTAATCGGTTTGTCGATCGTATAAACATCTTTCCACTTATCCAAATAGTTGTAAACCGGGGACAAAGTTGTCATTTTCGGTTTCACAGATTCTACAGCCGCCGCAAAAGCGCCCTGGTCTTTCAACAATAGCACATTTTGATGCGCCACTACCATATCGAAATATTTCTTAAAATTTACAAACAATTCCTGAGTTTTACCGCTTTTCGTAAAAGCTATAAATCCGCCATTGTATTGAATGCTATTTTCATTTAATGGCAACCCGGCAGACTGCAAAGTTGACAGAATATCCTGCTTGACTCTTAATAAATTTACAGCTTTAGCAATCGCAGGCTGCACATCTTCCGTCACTAACAAATCCACCCCGTCAAGAAAATCAAAAACCTCATCTATTGGCGACAGCAAACAAATATCACAATCCATATAAATAGTTTTCTCAAACAGAGATTCCCGGTACAAAGCCAGCTTAGCTAACCGCGACGCTAAAACAGGATTTTCGTGAGACGGTGCAGGTTTCAATATGACATTTCCGAACACCAGAAGTAAAGGATATAAAATTTGAGGTATTCTATCTATTAAAACAATAATTGGTTCGCGGTGAAACTTCCTAACAGACGCCAGAAAATGAACGCAATCCTGGAAAGAGTAAACACCGGTTAAAATAGTGATAAATCCCTGAACAGCTAATTTATTTGAATTCATTAATTTACTTATTGATTTACTTGTTTCCGTCATTCGATTTGAGATTTTAGATTTGAGATTTTAGATTTACACTACGGATAAATCCTCTTGCTTGGGGATTCAAGGATTTTGGATGCTTTCGATTGATTCCACGGATAAATCGCGTGGCGGGTACCACCTTTGAAATTATTGGTCAGTGAGTCCATTCCCAAAAACTCTCACTCCAGTCATCTCGACCGTGATAAATTCCTTGCCATTCATAAAAATGTACAAAATCTTTCAGGTTAATTGTTTTATTGACATTGCGGATCGTATAAAGAGGTTTATCTCCATAAAAAGAAGCCCACATAGTATAACTGCTAGGCGGTCCGACAACATAGTCGCACTCAACCAAAGCATACATATCTTCAATTAAATGACCGCTGCCAAATCCACAGTTAAAATTATCAAATAAACTATGAACTTGCGGAATATTAGAACAAATCAAAAACTTAATATTTTTTCCTTCAAATAGCCTGACTACAGAATTCATGACTTCTAAATATTGCTCAGTTGTGTAAAAGTATCTCCCCTTTTGATGCTGAGCATAATCCCCTTGACGGATGTGAATTCCGACTAGCAGATCCGAGTTATTTTTTAAAGCTAATATCCTACGATCTACATTGATTCTATATCGATCTAATGGTGCAAAGTATGCTCTAATCGGGTCGGCGTACTTGTGTAACTTGGGGACATCTTCTACAAACCAGCCATCTCGAAATAGCCAGCCTTGAAAACAAACAATTGAACCGTGCTTGATTTGTTCTATTTCCTGATATTTTTGCCAACTAAAAGGTTCTTTTCGAGTAATTTCTTGCGTTTTTAATATTTTTTTTTTGCTTAAATACTTGATTATATTATAATATTTACTTCTGACAAACTTGTTACCTCCTGCGGTAAAAGATGGAGGAGGATAACAACACAAAAAATCCCCAGCGGTTCCCACAAAGAATTCTGCATATTCGTCAAAAGCCGGATTGAGAACAGTCAAATTATGCTCGATCGCCCAAGCAATGAAATTAGCAAAAAGCAGCAGTCGGTTGCCGAGTTGTCCCGATTTAGCAGATATTATTAGCATATTGTATTTTTGGGGCGGGCGGGACGCTAGGGCCCCTACTCCCCACAATAATTCAATCAAACTTTGCTGTAATGGTAAGGTGCGCCACCAGCACCCTACATACTAAGAGTTGTGGCGTTTTTGATGCCACTGCCAAGCATGGGAGATAATGTTCTTAATGTCGGGATATTCGGGAGACCAACCCAAGGTTTTGATGGCTTTCTCGCTGCTGCCAACCAAAGCAGGCGGGTCTCCCGGACGCCGATCGCACTCCACAGCCTTAATCTCTTTTCCGGTCACTTGGCGAGCCGTTTCTATCACCTCTTTCACCGAAAACCCGCCGCCGTTGCCCAAATTAAAGAAATCAGATTTGCCACCATTTAGCAAATATTCTAATCCTAAAATGTGAGCCGATGCCAAATCGTTAACGTGAATGTAATCGCGAATGCAAGTACCGTCAGGAGTATCGTAATCCGTGCCAAAAATCGCGATCGAATCTCGTTTCCCCAACGCAGCGAACAACACCAGCGGGATCAGGTGAGTTTCTGGATTGTGATCCTCTCCTAACAACCCGTTAGGGTCGGCCCCAGCCGCGTTAAAATAGCGGAAACAAACAGACTTGAAATTGTACGCCGCGTCAAAATCCGACAAAATCCGTTCTACCATTAACTTAGTAGCGCCGTAGGGATTGATCGGGTTTTGCGGGTGGTCTTCTGCGATCGGGATTTTCTGCGGTACGCCGTAAGTCGCGCAAGTAGAAGAAAACACAAATTTCTTCACGTCAGCAGCGAGCATTGCTTCCAAAAGGGTAATAGTACCGATGACATTGTTGCGGTAATATTTAGCTGGGTCGGTAACTGATTCGCCCACGTAAGCGTATGCAGAAAAGTGCATTACTGCATCTATTTTGTGCGTAGCAAACAGGTTGTCGAGAAGAGCGCGATCGCTCGTATCGCCAACTACCAACTCGACCTGCAAAGCCCGATCTACTATATCTCGGTGGCCGTATACTAAATTATCCAAAATCACCACACCGTAACCGGCGTTTTTCAGCGCTAATACCGCGTGGGAGCCAATATATCCAGCTCCGCCCGTCACCAAAATAGTTGGTTTGTCTGCACTCATTTTATTCTGCCTGTTTTTGTAGCTGGGATTGCCAAGAGCCTTGTTACTTTGAGACTTCCACATCAGACGCTTTCACACTCCGCGCGAGCCGGAGAATTCAAGCGAAATGTATAGGCTTTGCTGTGCCCGACGGGACGATCGCACTCCTAAAAAACGCTTTTTACACTCCAGATAGATGCTGAGGGAGCAAGTCTTTCCGTTCAATCGATAAACTTGAGGCGACCAATTTGGATATAATCAAATATCCGATTGATTTGATGTCGCTCCTCTTCTGAAATTTTATCATCGGACAGGATAGTCGAAGTCAAAACTAAATGTTCCCTGCGAGCGATCTTGCCAGACGCTACAATCCGATCGACTTTTTGAGAAATTGTTAAGTTCGATTTGTTGTGAGATGTTCGCATTTATTCGATCGCTTTTATGCCAAAATAGTTAAAGTGGATTGCAGTTCTTGACCCAAAAATGGTGCGTACCCGACCGCAAATCAATTTGCTCAACAGCAGAAATAACGCATCAGAGTTGTACTTCCCAAGATAGATATGCGGACTTAATAAATCTGCGATCGCCCTTCGGATAGCGTTCAGACTAAGTTAATTATATAATATTTTTCCGAGAGAGGCACTTTTCTATGCAGGTTTATCGGCTTCCGGTACTGTCGGACAATTACATTTTCTTGCTGCACGACCCCGATCGCGGCACAGCAGCAGTCGTCGATCCAGCCGCTTCAGAGCCGGTCTTGCAGCAACTGATCTCGCTCGGAGCCGAATTAACAGCAATTTTCAACACGCACCACCACAGCGACCACGTAGGCGGCAACCAGCAACTGATCGATCGCTTTCCCCAAATTAAAGTTTACGGCGGCGCCCAAGACAGAGGCAGAATACCCGGACAGCAAGTGTTTTTACAAGCGGGCGATCGAGTTTCTTTCGCCAACAGAACCGCCGAAATCTTCTTCGTACCCGGCCACACAAAAGCTCACATCGCCTACTATTTCCCCCCCAGCAACCCTGGGGAAACCGGCGAATTGTTCTGCGGCGACACTTTATTTGCTGGAGGCTGCGGCAGATTATTTGAAGGCACTCCAACTCAAATGCTAGCCTCCCTCGGGCAACTGCGAAACTTGCCCGACAGTACGAGAGTCTGGTGCGCCCACGAATACACGCTGAAAAACTTGCAATTTGCCTTGACTGTCGATGGCGACAATCCCGATCTGCAGCAGCGCTTCGCCGAAGTCAAGGAAGCGCGCAGTCGATCGCAACCTACAATACCATCATCGATCGGCCTGGAAAAAAGCACAAACCCATTTTTGCGCTGGGACTTTCCCAACATCCAATCAGCCGCCAACACCTCCGATCCAGTGCAAACCTTCGCTCGATTGCGCGGTATGAAAGACCGATTTTGACGTTAACGTTTTTGTTGTTTCAGGTAACTCTTAAACTTGAGTATCGGTTCGCTCAACCACCTGTCAAGTCTTTGGTATTTTATGTGAAAGCTCGACAGCCCTTTCAACTTATTTGGAAATTTTTTCAGTTCGTCCTTAAACGGTGTCTGAGACAACATATCGAGCCATAATTGATTGGGTGCCGAGCTTTCCCACGGTTTCGGTCTTGACATAAAGTGCATCACTTTACTTGACATATCATCAGTCTTGTGGTTGTTCCATATTTGGTCTAATTGCTTCCACCTTCCCGCTAAAACTGAATTTAATGCACCTTGATCGCGATCGCCCCAAACGTGGGTTCTCGCATTTTGGAACAATTTTTCCGACAGTTGCTCTTCCTCCCAAACCTTCATGTTGTAAACTAAAACACCACTATTGAAATAAGGGTTTCGATCTTGAGAATTGTTGGGATTTCCCCAGAAGTTGGCTGCGGCTGCTATCGGCAGAGTTTGAAAATCTAGGTTCCACAGCGGCTTTAAGCTGCCCAGAACGATCGTATCGCTGTCGAGCCAAATCAGCCTTTCTGTTCCTTTGGTATATTTTCGCGGCTCCAATTTAACGTAAGGAAGTTTAGAACCTGATACCGAAAGAAGTTGGTCGTAATTAGATTGCAATTCTTGCCATTCAATCTGGTATTTGCAGCAATTCTGTAACTGTTCCTTTTGCAGTGAACATATCCTGGTAGATACAATGCTAATTTTGACCCGATCTTCCCCAGATTGGCTAACATTCAGATCTACCGACTTGAGAAGTGCTGCCAACCCCAAAATATAGGTTCGATCGGCTGCTGTGAATATGTGCATGGATTAAGTTTGTGATATGAAAGACCGATTTTGACCTTAACGTTTTTGTTTCTTCAGGTAACTCTTAAACCTGAGTATCGGTTCCCTCAACCACTGGTCATATTTGCTGTATTTTAGCTTAAAGCTCGACAGCCAATTAAACTTTTTTGGGATTTTTTCCAGTTCGTCTTTAAACGGTGTCTGAGACAACATATCGAGCCATAATTGATTGGGGGCCGAGCTTTCCCACGGTTTCGGTTTTGACATAAAGTGCATCACTTTACTTGACATATCATCAGTCTTGTGGTTGTTCCATATTGGGTCTAATTGCTTCCACCTTCCCGCTAAAAATGAATTTAATGCACCCTGATCGTGATCCCCCCAAAGGTTTGAGCGAGCGTTTTCCATCAACTTTTCCGACAGTTGCTCTTCCTCCCAAACCTTCATGTTGTAAACTAAAACGCCAGCATTGAAATAAGGATTTCGATCTTGAGAATTGTTCGGATTTCCCCAGACGTTGGGTGCGGCTGCTATCGGCATTGTTTTAAGATCTAGGTTCCACAGCGGCTCTAAACTTCCCAGAACGATCGTGTCGCTATCGAGCCAAATCAGCCTTTCTGTTTCCTTGGTATATTTTCGCGGCTCCAATCTAACGTAAGTAAGTTTAGAACCTGACAGGGAAAGAAGTTTGTCGTAATTAGATTGCAATTCTTGCCATTCAATCTGGTATTTGCAGCAATTCTGTAACTGTTCCTTTTGCTGTGGACCTATCCCGGTAGATACAATGCTAATTTTTACCGGCTCCTGTCCAGATTTAGTAACATTCAGATCTATAGACTTAAGAAGTGCTGCTAACCCCAGAATATAGTTGCGATCGCCGGCGATGAATATGTGCATAGGATTAAGTTTGTGAAATGAACAAAGGTAAAAGGCGCGCGGTCAAACTTGACACAAACGCCGACACGTCAGGAAGCAGGCGGCCTTGTATTGGGTAAATACGATCGCCCGTTTACCGTTGAGAATAACAAAATCTTGCCTAAATTTCCAGTTAGATTTACACAAAGAAACGGGGTTTCTAAGTAGGTAGGCGCAAATAAAGTTTACAATGTAACAGAATGTAAGGCGGTCATAACAAGAGCGATTGCTTCGTTTCACTCGCTGGGAGACAGGGGTTATGTATTTTCAAGCTTCATCTACTTATTTATCTGTGTGCAAGTGCCATCTCTCCGCACCCGAAAACGAGCAACAGCCATTGGTAATATGCAGCAACGCGAAAAATAGTGAGAGGGACTCTCGCATTGGAAACAGCCAGAAAATTCCCCGTCGCCTGTGCTGAATCCCGCAAGTGGTTAAGACGTGGGACTCTACGATAAAATAAATTGTCTAGATATAGATATTACCGCAGAACGATCGACATCCATCTTAGGTTTGAAGTGTCACCCTGCTGAAATCAAAAGTTCCTCTGGTTACTTCCCTATTATTGAGCGCGATTTGCTTTGCCCAAAGTAAAAGGAGCGTTGTTAGAAACCGATGCCAAACCCACGCAATACTGAACTCCAAGCAAAAATCGACCCCTCTGTTTCAACGGATTCTAACAAAGCCTTCTACCCAGTCGCGCCTTTCCCCACAGATGTAGGGATGGTTCTGCAATTGGCAGATGGCAGCATTCAGGGGTGCAATTGTCACGCGCAGGATTTGTTGGGGATGACAGCAGAACAGATGCTCTTATGCACTTCAATCAACAGTCGGTGGCAGACTCTGCGTGAAGATGGCTCGGATTTTCCCGCCGAGACACATCCGGCGATGGTGGCGCTGCAAACCGGGCAACCATGTTTAAATGTCATCATGGGCTTCGATCGGTCACAGGGAGAATTGATTTGGTTGACGCTCAATTCTCAACCTTTATTTCAGGGAGATCGATCGACTCCCTATGCGGTAGTAACAACCTTCACTCCTATCGCTCAACAAAAGCCAACAGCAGTCTGTCACGCGCCCGCGCCACAACTGTCAGACACCCTCGAAAGTATTTCGGACGGGTTCTTTGCTTTGGATCGAGACTGGCGATTTACCTACCTCAATTCGCAAGCAGCGCGGTGGCTGAATCGACCCTCGAAAGATTTGATTGGCAACAGCGTTTGGGAAGAGTTTCCCGAATCAGTGGGCAGTTTGTTTGAAAAGGAATACCGCCGCGCCGCGACTTTCCAAGTTACGGTTAGTTTTGAATCTTTTTATCCGCCGCTCAATGCTTGGTATGCGGTACGAGCCTATCCGATCGCCTCGGGACTTGCCGTTTATTTTCAAGATGTGACCGAGGAGAAAGCGGCTCGGGCTGCTTTTATTAAACAAGCGCAAACTGTGCAGCAACAACTCGCAGAAATCGAGGCGATTTATGCTAGCGCGCCGATCGGACTTTGCTTTATAGATACCGAGTTGCGGTTTGTCCGCATCAACGATCGCCTAGCAGAAATTAACGGAGTTCCAGCCGCCGCCCACATCGGCAAAACATGGCGCGAAATCTTGCCAGAAATGGCAGATGATTTAGAGCCGCTTTACCGACAAGTTATTGAAACTAAAGTTCCACTCCAACAGCTTGAAGTTCGCAGGACGAACTCAGCACAGCCAGAACAAGAACAGGATTGGCTGTTGAGTCTCTATCCGCTCAGGGCCCAGGACGATCGCGTCCTGGGCGTGAATGTGACGGTGCATGAAATTACCGAACACAAAGCTACCAAAAAAGAAATTCAACGCCTCAACCAAGAACTAGAGTGGCGAGTTAATGAACTGCAATCGATACTTGATGCTGTACCCGTCGGTATTACGATCGCCGATGACCCACAGTGTCAAGTAATTCGCGCTAATCGGTTTGCCCAGTCGATGTTGAAAGTGCTGCCGGATACCAATGTTTCTGGAACCGGAGAGGAAGCCGCAGCCCTTCCGTTTAGACGACTCCGCAACGGACAGAAAATTCCGGGAGAACAACTCCCCATGCAACTAGCCGTGGCTTCCGGCGTCGCAGTGCGAGATATGGAAATTCAAATGGTGCGCGAGGACGGCGCGGCCTTTGATTGGTTGGTGAATGCGGTGCCGTTATTTGACGAACAAGGCGCAGTTCGCGGCTGTGTGGCGGCGTTGATGGATATTAGCGATCGCAAACAAGCTCTTGCTGCTTTGCGCCGTTCCGAGGAACGCTACCGCACTTTGTTTGAGTCGCTAGACGAAGGTTTTTGCGTCATCGAAATGCTGTTTGACGCCAACGAAAAGCCGATCGATTACCGCTTTCTGGAAGTCAATCCGGCCTTTGTCAAACAAAGCGGACTCGAACAAGCTGTGGGTAAAACGGCGCGACAACTGCTTCCAGATATCGAAGATTATTGGTTTGAGATTTACGGAAAAGTCGTGCTGACAGGGGAACCGGTGCGCTTCGAGCAGGGTTCGGAAGTGATGAACCGCTGGTTTGAAGTTTCGGCGTTCCGCACTCCTGAGCCGCACAGCCGCAAAGTCGCCATACTTTTCAAAGAAATCAGCGATCGCAAACAGTCGGAAAATCTCCTGCGGCAACAGGAAGAGCAACTGCGGCTGTTCGTAAAACATTCGCCTGCAGGGGTGGCGATGTTTGACCGCCAGATGCGGTATATGCTGGTGAGCGACCGCTGGCTGGCAAGTTACGGGCTCGGCACTCAAAACATTGTAGGCCGATCGCACTACGACATCTTTCCCAATTTGCCCGATCGCTTGAAACAAATCCACCAGCGCTGTCTGGCGGGAGCAGTCGAAATCTGCCAAGAAGATCTGTTTCCCCGCCCTGATGGCTTAATCGACTGGGTGCGCTGGGAAATTCATCCTTGGCGAACCAACACCAATGAGATTGGCGGCATCATGATGTTTTGCGAAATCATCACCGAGCGCAAAAACGCTCAACTCGCGCTCTCTGCGGCCAACCAACAAGTCAGCAATATTATAGAAAGTATTACCGATGCCTTTATGGCGCTCGATTCACAATGGCGCTATACCTACGTTAATGCCACAGCAGAAAAACTGCTTTCTCGATCGAGAAACGACTTGTTAGGTCGATCGATCTGGGAGCTATTCCCCGCCGAGAAAGAATCAAATTCAAGGACATATCAAGAATTTCATCGAGTCGTTAACGAGCAAGTTTCTGTCAAATTTGAAGAGTTTTCGCCCTCGCTCCAGATATATATAGAAGTGAGCGCCTATCCTGCGGCCGAAGGACTTACCGCTTATTGGAGCGATATTAGCGATCGCAAACGCACTGAAGAAGAACTGCGGCAAAAGAATGCGATTTTGAATCTGATTAACGAGTCAGCGCCCACGCCAATTTTTGTCAAAGATCGAGAAGGACGGATTATTTATGCAAATCCAGCCACGCTGGACGTACTCGGAAAACCTGCTGCTGAAGTAATTGGCCGGCGCGATCGCGATTTCTACCCAATAGCAGAACTTGGAGCCACAGTCACGGGAAACGATCGGCGCATTATGGAATCCGGACAAACAGAAGTCGTCGAAGAATCTCCCGATGGCATTCGGACATTCGTGTCAATGAAAGCTCCCTACCGCAATCAGGCGGGAGAAGTCATCGGCCTGATTGGCATCTCCAGCGACATCACAAATCGCAAACGAGCAGAAGTCGCGCGGGAAGAACAAACTAAGTTACTGCAAGTAATCATTGACAGCATTGGTGACGGTTTGATTTTGGCCAACCAACAAGGGGAGTTCGTGCTGTTTAACAGAGCTGCCGTGGGGATATTCGGTCAGCTATCGAATGAAAAATCTTCTGAGGAATGGTCGAGCACTTACGGGTTATTTTTGGCAGATAAAAACACTCTTTTCCCCGATGCTGAACTACCTCTAGCCAAAGCAATCAAAGGTGAATATGTCAATGATGTAGAGGCATTTGTCCGCCGCGAAGATTCAGAAGATCGCTGGATCAGTATCAGCGGTTATCCGGTAGTTGATGCTAGCAGCGAAATCAAAGGTGGAGTGATTGTTTGTCGGGATATCACAGAACGCAAACAAGCCGAAGCAGCGTTGCAAGAAAGCGAAGAACGATTCCGCAATATGGCTAACAACACTCCTTTTATGGTATGGGTAACAAACTCCACAGGCTATTGCACTTTCTTGAGCGAAAGCTGGTATGAATTCACAGGTCAAACTGAGGAAACAGGTTTGGGATTGGGCTGGGTAAACGCGGTGCACCCAGAAGACCGAGAACAGGCCAAAAACGCATTTTTGACCGCCAACGAACGCCAGGAATCTTTCCGCATGGAATATCGCATCAGGCGTAAGGATGGCGGATATTCTTGGGCTATAGATGCGGCTGCTCCCAGATTTTCCAAAAGCGGACAATTTGAGGGTTATATCGGCTCTGTTATCGACATTACAGAGCGCAAACAAGTGGAAACCGAACGCGATATGGTTCTGCAATTAGAACAAACTGCCCGCGCGGAAGCCGAGCGAGCTAACCGCATTAAAGACGAGTTTCTGGCGGTGCTTTCTCACGAGTTGCGATCGCCCCTGAATCCGATTTTAGGCTGGTCGCAACTGCTCGTCGGCGGCAAGCTGAAGGTGAGTCAAACTGCCAAAGCTTTTGAGACGATCGAGCGCAACGCCAGACTGCAATCTCAATTAATCGAAGACTTGCTTGACGTGTCTCGGATTCTGCAAGGGAAACTCAGATTGAATGTTGCTCCGGTGAATCTGGCAAACATTATTCCATCTGCGGTGGAAACGGTGCAATTAGCAGCCGAAGCTAAAAAAATTCAAATCCAAACAATCTTAAATCCCGATGTGGGGAAAGTTGTAGGCGATACAAGTCGCTTGCAGCAAATTGTGTGGAATTTGTTATCAAATGCGGTAAAATTCACTCCCGAAGGCGGTAGAGTAGAAGTTAGATTAGCGCAAATCGAACACCAAGCTCAAATTCAAGTCACAGATACTGGTAAAGGTATTATTCCCGATTTCTTGCCTTATGTTTTTGACCATTTCCGACAAGAAGATGGCGCTACAACGCGCAAATTTGGCGGCTTGGGATTGGGATTGGCGATCGTCCGCCAACTGATCGAACTTCACGGCGGAACGGTGTTGGCAGAAAGCGCAGGAGTTGGTCAAGGAGCGACGTTTACGGTGAGATTACCGCTATTAAATGATGATTCTAGAAGGCAGGAGGAGGAAGCTGTCAATGGGGCTGTTAGTCCCGCTCTCTCATCCAGGCCGCTAGCTGGATTGAGAATTTTGGTGGTAGATGATGAACTCGACTCGCGAGATTTTGTCGCTTTCGTGCTCGATGAAGCGGGTGCAGAGGTGATTTCCCTGTCATCTGCTGCTGAGGCGCTACAGTCGATCGAACAAACTGTACCGGATTTGCTCGTCAGCGATATCGGAATGCCCCACATGGACGGGTATATGTTGATAAATCGCATCCGCACTCAGCTTGCGCCTGAGTATCGGCAGTTGTTGGCGATCGCCTTAACGGCCTATGCTGGAGAAGCGAACGAGCACCAAGTTTTGCAAGCCGGATTTGACAAACACTTAGCCAAGCCGATCGATCCGACCCACTTAGTTGCTACTGTAGCGCGATCGATCGTTGAGAGCGATCGATCGCGACGCTTTGCTCGGTAAGCTTCAAGAGCAGCACCTCCCCGTTTGGCGAATTTCCAACTGAATTTGCCAGTTATAAAGATATTATGCCTGTCTTCCGTCTTCCGTCTTTCGTCTTCCTTCTTCCGTCTTCCGTCTTCCTTCTTCCTTCTGCCTTCTTCCTTGCGATCGCCCCTCAAACTTCGCTATTATAAAAAGTTGCAGTTAAAACCCCCCAACCAACGATCATGGCCAAGCGCGTCCAATTAGTTTTAAATAAAGATGTCAGCAAACTCGGCAAAGCTGGCGACGTAGTAGAAGTAGCTCCAGGCTACGCCCGCAACTATCTAGTACCCCAAGGAATGGGATTTAGAGCCACTCCGGGCATTCTCAAGCAAGCAGAGCGCCGCCGTGAAGAAGAAAGACAGCGCCAGCTAGAGCTCAAGCAGCAAGCTGAAGTCCGCAAAACCGCCCTAGAATCGGCCGGCCCTTTCATTATCTCCAAGCAAGTCGGCGAAGGAGACGCGATTTTTGGTACTGTCACCAACCAAGAAGTAGCAGAACTGATTTTCAACTCTACCAGTCAAGAAGTCGATCGGCGCGGCATCACCCTACCCGAAATTCGCCAAACTGGTACATACAAAGCTGAAATCAAACTTCACGCCGAAGTTACCGCCGAAGTTGATATTCAAGTTGTTCCGATGTAATTAACAGTCATCAGTCATCAGTCATTAGTTGTGCGGACTAATAACTAATAGACATCTCCAGAAAAGCAAGTTTTGAACAGGCAAGATGCCTGTTCCACAATAATTATTGGAGATGTCTAATGACTAACGACTAATAACTAATGACTATTGAGTGAGGACTATTGACAAATGAGCGATTTGATGCCGACAAATATAGAGGCAGAAGAAGCAATTTTGGGCGGGATTTTAATTGACCCCGAAGCTATTTCCCGAATTGCCGAACTTCTGCGGCCGGAGTTTTTTGCCATCACCGCTCATCAAGTCATTTATCGATCGGCATTAGCGCTATTTTTACAGGGTCAACCTACCGATTTAATGACCGTAACAACTGCGCTAACCGACCGCAACCAGTTAGAGCAAGTAGGAGGACTAACTAAATTAGCACAATTAGTCGATCGCACAGTTTCCGCAGTCAACATCGACCAATATGCAGTTTTAGTTGAAGACAAATATCAGCGCCGCAAATTAATCGAAGCTGGCAACAACATAGTACAATTAGGTTACGAGACAGCAGTACCGCTAGAAACAGTCTTAGACCGCGCCGAACAAGAAATTTTTAGCATAACTCAAGAACGCCCGCAACAGGATTTAGTGTCGATCGGCGAAACATTAAACCAAACATTTCAAGACCTAGAAAATCGCAATGAAGGGCTCACACTTCCCGGTATTCCCTGCGGTTTTTACGACTTAGATGCTATGACAGGAGGCTTTCAGCGATCGGATTTAATCATCGTTGCAGCCAGGCCGGCGATGGGCAAATGTAATATAGGAGCCACAAATATACTACAAGGTGATGGAAGCCTTGTCACCATTGAAGAAATCTATCAAAAACGTCAAGCTGAATTACTAACTTTAGGAGAAGATTGGAAGTTTCATCTAACTAAACCATCAGCTTTTATAGATGATGGAATTAAGCCTGTATTCCGTCTAACAACAAGACTCGGACGCTTTATAGAAACTACAATTACCCACCCATTTTTAACAATTAAGGGATGGCGGCAGTTGGGGGAAATACAAGCAGGCGATAAAATTGCTGTCCCTCGTAAGATGGATGTTTTTGGTCAAGAAACTATCCGCGACTGTGAAGTTAAATTATTGGCTTATCTAATTGGTGATGGTTGTTTGACACGCAGCGCGCCTCAATTTACCAATGGCAATACTGCCATACTACAAGATTTTGCTAAAGCTGCTACTAGCTTCGGAGGCCTAAAACTCCGCTTCAGGGATCAAGGGAGACGCGCACCAGAATATTATCTCATTGGCGATAGAGAAGGTTACATAGAGAGAGTAGACCTCTTTGCTTGCAATCTAAAAAAAGCGCTTGAAAAACGACATTTGTTGGTTGAACAATTCGCTCAAGAATTGCAAATTTTACCAGTTTTAGCCTCATCTTGGGTACAAGGCATGGCATTCCCAAAGCGAGAATTACTTACTCGCATCTGTAAATATTTAGAAGTAGACCCCGAAGAGTTAGTCGGGCCCGGAATGGAGGCTATTAATATCAAGCATAGAAACCCGCTGAGATACTGGTTGGAAAAATTAGGTCTGATGGGAAAAAATGCTCATGAGAAAACAGTACCAGAAATAGTTTTTAAATTGGAGCGATCGCAAGTTGCCCTTTTTCTCAACCGCCTCTTTTCAACAGACGGCTGGGCAACCCTACTTACCAGCGGTCAATCTCAACTAGGCTACTGTTCTGTCAGCGAAGGACTAGCCAGACACGTACAGCATCTACTGCTGAGATTTGGCATCATTGCCGCCCTCAAAAAGCGTTCTGTCAAATACAAAAATACTCGCAGACCAGCTTGGCAAATCGATATTACTGACGCAAAATCCATCAAAACATTCATATCAGAAATTGGCATTTTTGGCAAAGAGGTAGCCTTATTCAAAGTAAAAGAAGCATTAGAAAATAAAGAATGTCACAATAACCGCGATTTGATTCCAGTGGAAGCTTGGGAATACATAGCATTAGCAAAAGGCAACGAATCTTGGGCATCCTTAGCAAAACGCGCAGGCATCAAAGGTCATTCCAATATTCACGTTGGTAAACGTGCGCTGTCCAGAGAAAGATTTTTAGTTTTAGCAACGGCTTTAGATAATTTATGGCTGAAACAACTGGCAGATAGCGAGGTTTACTGGGATGAAATAGTTTCTATCGAACCGATGGGAAACAAGCAAGTTTACGACTTAACTATCCCGGAGACACACAATTTTGTGGCTAACGATATCTGCGTTCACAATACAGCTTTCTGTACGAACATCGCCCACCACATCGCCGCCGGACAGCAGAAATTGCCGGTTGCCGTTTTCAGCTTAGAAATGTCGAAAGAACAGCTAGTGCAGCGCATCCTGTCCAGCGAAGCCAAAATAGAAAGCAACCGATTGCGATCGGGTAGAATCAGTCAAAACGAATGGGAACCAATCAGTACAGCCATTGGCAATTTATCAGAACTACCGCTGTTTATTGACGATACTCCCAATATTACCGTCACAGAAATACGATCGAAAGTCCGCCGCCTCCAAGCAGAACAAGGCGGAACCCTAGGATTAGTCTTGCTAGATTACCTGCAATTAATGGAAGGTACCAGCGACAACCGCGTGCAAGAACTATCTCGAATTACCAGAAGTCTTAAAGGTTTAGCCCGCGAACTCAACGTGCCGATTATTGCCTTATCTCAGTTGAGTCGGGGTGTGGAAGCGAGGACAAACAAGCGGCCGATGATGTCTGATTTGAGAGAAAGTGGCTGCTTAACAGGTGATAGTTTGGTAATGCTAGCAGATACTGGTGTGCGTGTACCAATTCGTGAATTAGTAGGAAAATCTGGCTTCACAGTTTGGGCGCTCAATGAAGCCACCATGCAATTAGAAAAAGCCGTTGTTAGCAATGCCTTTGCTACAGGTGTTAAGCCTGTACTACGGCTGCAAACTCGTTTGGGACGGGCAATTAGAGCAACTGGCAATCATAAGTTCTTAACCATTCACGGCTGGCGGCGATTGGACGAGTTAAAAATAGGCGATCGCATTGCCCTACCTAGATACGTATCAAGTTCCTTCATCCAATCGATGGACAATACCGAAATAGCCTTGCTAGGACACATGATTGGAGACGGATGTACTCTACCTCGACACGCTATTCAATACACGACTAGAGAGAAAGATTTAGCCAATACAGTTGCAAATCTTGCAATAGAAGTCTTTGGAGAGCGAATCATACCTCGTATTTGTAAAGAACGTGATTGGTATCAAGTTTATCTTCCTGCCACCTATCATCTCACACATAATGTGAGGAATCCTGTAACTGAATGGCTAGATGCTTTAGGTGTTTTTGGTCTGCGTTCTCACCAGAAGTTTGTCCCCAATCAAATATTTGAGCAGCCTCAAGAAGCAATAGCTTTATTTTTACGCCATCTTTGGTGTACTGATGGTTGCATAAAAACAGGTAGGGGTAAAGGTCATTACCCTAGTGTTTACTATGCTTCCAGTAGTGAAAAATTGGCAAGAGATGTTCAGTCACTCTTACTCAGACTTGGTATCAATGCCCGCTTATTTTTAAGCCCCCAGCCAGGGAAAGGGCGAGATCAACATCAAGTTTGGGTTACTGGAAGACCTGATTTAGATAAGTTTATTCATTTGATTGGTGCAGTAGGTAACTACAAACAGCAAGCTCTGACAGAAATTGCAGAATACATAGAAATTCGTTCTAGCAATACTAATAGAGATGTCATACCGCGTGATGTGTGGAAAATGTATGCTGTTCCTGCTATGCAGCAATTTGGTTTAACTACACGCCAGATGCAAGCACAGCTTGGCAACTTATATTGTGGTACAACTCTTTACAAACACAACCTTGGTCGGGAACGAGCATTCAAATTAGCTACAATTGTTAAATCTGATGAACTTGCCCTCTTATCTAAGAGCGATATTTACTGGGATGAAATCGCCTCAATAGAAGTTGATGGCGAAGCTGAGGTTTACGATTTAACAGTGCCTGCACTGCATAATTTTGTCGCTAATGACATCATAGTTCACAACTCGATCGAGCAAGACGCGGATTTAGTAATTATGCTCTACCGCGATGAATATTACAATCCTGATTCGCCCGATCGCGGAATTGCAGAAGTAATTATTACCAAACACAGAAACGGCCCCACAGGAATCATCAAACTATTATTCGACGCCCAATATACCTGCTTTCGCAATCTGGCATCTCCAAAGCGATCGTAAATCAACCAGAACATACACAGAAACCCGGTTTCTTAAAAAAAACCGGGTTTCTAAACACCGTAAAAGTTTTACGTTGAATTAGATTGAACTACCTAGCCAGCGATTCTCAACAATTCCACATCAAAAATCAGCGTAGCATTAGGAGGAATCACCCCGGCCGCACCGCGAGCACCGTAACCGAGTTCAGGGGGAATAATCAACTGGCGGCGGTCTCCAACTTTCATCGTACCGACACCTTCATCCCAACCCTTAATTACTTGACCCACGCCAATTTTGAACTCAAAAGGAGAATTGCGATCGCGCGAACTGTCAAACTTCGTGCCATCCTCCAAAGTTCCAGTGTAGTGTACCACAACCTTCTGCCCGGTTTTTGGAATCGCCCCATTACCCTCTTTCAATTCAACATATTTCAGACCTGAATCTGTGGTGACAGTTTTCTCAGTATTATCAGTCATGTTATTGCCAGCGATAGTAGCTGGTACCTCCGGTAAAGTAGCATCAGCTACTAGCAAACTATCTTCATTTAAAGACGGCGCTGAGAACTTCTCAATAGCAGTCTCGGGTAAAATATTGTTCAATTCCGCGGCAACTGCTTGAGACCCAGAACCGCCCATTTGAGCGACTATCAAAAACAAAAAGCAAACCAGCATTACTCCCAAGCTGACTAGAACTCCTCGCAAAATTAATCCTCCTAATACTTTTAACCGCGATATCTCAGATATCTAAGACATCTAGTACAACAAGAACTACCAAATGTTATCTGAACTTTTTCACCAAAAAATGGCTGAGATCGGATAATTTTCAAGGCAAAAGTATGAAGTCAAAATGTTTGTAATTCTACATAAATGGCTTCTACATAAGTGCCTTTTTTAGCCTTCTGCCTTCGGGTGACAATTTTATCACAAGATAGCAGCGAACTTCTTGCGGGCGTTAGCGAAGCTTGCAGAAGAGGATCGAACTCAGCGCCAGTTACGGTTTTCTAAATCCCGCATCTGACGTTCCAAACGATCGAGCCTTCCCCGCAACTCATCCATTTCGGACTGTCGGGGAACGCCCATATCTTGCAGCATATTCCGCAGTTGCCGCTGCAACTGCGTATCCCAATTGCCGTGTTCCGACTTGAGGTGCTCCGTCATGTCATCGACAAAGGTTTTGGCTTGCTCAGGATTGATTTTGCCATCTTTGACCCATTGCTCGCTGACTTCCTGCAATTTCTCTGCCACCAGAGAGGTAGTACCAATGCCCAGCATTACCAGTTGTTTGAGTAAGTTGCTATTGTTATCCATAGATTTTTCCTAATGTTTGCCCTTTCATGCCCGATCGGCTCAGGTCGCCTGCTGTCGCTGCGAAACTATCTGTAAACTTAAAGTTACATCAGCGCACACCTACCTTTCTATTTTGGAGCATCCAGCCGCCTGATGGCGAGCCGATCGCCCATTCTCGGCGTTCGGAAAACCCCCTAATGAGCCTACCCACCACATTACCTCATAACCCTGCTGTCTATGCCTGATTGCCCCCGCTGTCACCAACCTGTAGACGCCCGAGCGCTCGCCTGTCCGCACTGTAAAATCCCCCTCAAAGCTTTCGGTCATCCGGGTATCCCCCTTTATCGATCGAAACCCGAAGAATTTCTCTGCACTACCTGTATTTATCACGAAGACGACTCTTGCAACTACCCGCAGCGTCCCTTTGCCAAAGAATGCACGCTTTATCACGATCGAGCTGAGCCACTTGTGCCGCAGACGAGCCATTACAGCAGCGGTGACGGGCTGCAATCGCTCAAAAATTTGTGTCAGCGCCATCTGGTTTGGTTAGCATTATTAGGTTTAATTATTATTAGCATTGCTCTGTCGATTTAATCGGATTGTACAAAGCGTAGAATAGAGATATCTCTGTTAATCTGGGTTGCTCTATTATTCTCTAAATTATTCATGAGCTACGTATTCGGAATCGACGGCGGCGGCACTAAAACTATCTGCCTTTTAATGGACGACAACCACCTTGTTTTAGGACGGGGTGAAGCAGGGCCGTCAAATTATCAAACCCTGGGAATTGAGACAGCAAAACAATCTCTCCAATTGGCGATCGAACGAGCAGTTCTGTCCGCTCAGGTCGAGGCAGCAGGCAATCTCAACATAGAAGCAATCGGTCTGGGACTAGCAGGCGTCGGTCGTCCAAAAGATCGTGAAATAGTGCAATTTGTAGTGCAGAACTTGCAGTTGACCAATACTTTACCAGTAACCCGATCGTTCCTGCCCAGGAATATAGTAATTTGCAGCGACTGCGCGATCGCACTTGCTGGCGGTACAGGTCATCCAGTGGGTATCGCCGTTATTTCAGGCACCGGTTCGATTGTTTTTGGGCAAAACCGCCAAGGGAAAACTAAACGAGTCGGCGGTTGGGGATATATTTTAGGCGATGAAGGCAGCGGATACAACATCGCCCTTCAGGGTTTGCAAGCTGCTTTGAAGTTCTATGACGGACGCGAAGATTTTACCGTACTTGCGGAAAAATTTCAAACGCATTTAGGCCTCAATAACCTAGAAGAATTGGTAGAAGTTGTTTACGGGCGCGGTTGGGGAGTCAAAGAAATTGCAGCTTTAGCGCCGATTGTCGATCGAGCCGCAGCAGAGGGCGATCGCGTCGCTGACTGCATTATCAATAATGCTGTGGCAGAATTAACCTATTCCACAAAAATAGCCATTTCAGCGCTATTTAACCAAAGAGAAGAATTTGAAATTGTGATCGTAGGAGGTGTGTGGGGCGGCGAGGCAAATTGCCGGGGTCGGTTTGAAGAGGCTATAAGTGCGATCGCCCCAAAAGCTAAGGTAATCTCGCCCCGATACGAACCAGCTTTCGGTGCTGGATTGCTAGCTTTAAACGCTCTCAACAATTAACCTGGCGATCCCAGCCTTCGTGCTGGAATTTCACCTTAACTAATTAGAGGCTAAGGGGGGCGATGAATCGAAATCTCTCCTTTATCCTCCTTATCTTCCCAATCTTGCCCATTTTCTCGATCTTTCCACCTTTTAAAATTTTCGATTATCTACCTTATCTTCCCAACTTGTAGAATTCCAGCCTGCCATAATCAAAACATCAGATGAATGCGAAACAAGAAACAAATTTAGCAGTAGTGCGTTCCTAAGTAAACCAAAACCGCAGCAAGGAGACAATTTATATGATTACTTCTCAAAAATGGCGTTCAGCAACAGCAGCAATCCTCGCACTGGGCATTACAGTGGGAACCAGCGCGCCGTTGGTGGTAGCTACTCCCGCAGAAGCGCAACAACGAATTTCCCAATTTGATAGCATCCGAATTCCCTCGGGCAGTGTAATTCCAGTTAGCTATGAAAAAGACAAAATAGTTGTCACCCGCGAAGAAACTGCACCTTTAACTTTAACAGTGGCGCGAGACATCCGCACAGCTCAAGGCAGAGTAGTCATCCCCGGAGGCAGTCAGATAGTCGGGACACTGCAACCTGTCAGAAGAGGCAATCAAATCGGTACTCAATTTGTTGCCAGAGAGTTAATTATCAGCCGCCGCCAACGCTATCGGATTGACGGCTATTCGGGAGTTATTACCAGAACCGAAAGAGTTCAAAAAGGTGCTGGTACAGGTTCAGTAGCCCAAGGTGCAGCATTAGGTGCAGCAGCAGCAGCAGCACTCGCAGGCATTACCGGCGACAAAGCGATCGCGACTGAAGAAGTATTGGGAGGCGCTGGGATCGGCGCTTTAGCTGGAGTATTGTTGGGGCGGCGCAGCGTTGACGTGCTCGTGATTCGCCCGGAACAAGATTTGGCAGTGAGATTGCGATCGGACATCGTACTCCGCTAACATTGGAATCTTCGGATTAATTATTTGCAGTAAAACATTGTCGATCGCTAACTTGTTGTCTCCCGATAATTGGCTAGGCATACTGTTAAGGTTGTGCCTAGCCATGTTTGTTGGCGGAATTATTGGATGGGAGCGCCAACTCAGAAACAAACCAGCGGGATTGAGAACTCATATGCTAGTAAGTATGGGTTCTGCACTGTTTGTTTTAATGCCGCTGGCAATGGGGAAAAATGAAAACGGAGGAGATGCTGTAGCGCGCGTAATTCAAGGCATTGCTGCCGGGATTGGGTTTTTGGGAGGCGGAGAAATCCTGCGGGAATCTCAGCAGGAAAGAGGCAAACCGGAAGTTCACGGGCTTACCTCTGCCGCCGCTATTTGGGTATCAGCGCTTTAGGAACAGCAGCAGGATGCGGGTTGTGGCAACTGGCATTAATTGGCGCTTTAATGTCGCTGTTTGTTCTGAGAGTAATTAAAGAGTTAGAGCGTCGGAGTCGTAGGAAATAGTCTCAGTTATGATAGAAAATCGGGTATTATAACCGTTATAACGTTTGTAGTGAGGTGGAAGTACGAGCTATTTTTGTGAGGGTTAAAGTCCTCACTATCAACTAATTTTATTGCTGTAGATTGAGGGTAAATAATATTAGCTGTTTCATACCAAGTCCAGTTAATCACTGCTCGTAAATTGTTGGCTCTCATCCCAGCCATACTTGTCAAGATGGCGATCGAGGGGCGTTGCACAATTTGAGGATGATTATTTGGGGGTGTTCCGCCTTGTGTGAAAATACACGCCTTCGGGCTACGAGAGCCCATTCCACAAAAAAACAATCAAAATCACCCCGCAATTATGCAACGCCTACAAAGTGGCTAAAACGCTTGAAATCTCTGCTTGGGGCGATCGATAAATCTTCTCCATTTGATAGAGAATTAACAATACATAATATTTCAAGAATAATGCTCAACTTTTACAAAGCAAACACTTTAACTACGCCTTGACAGGTCTGGTCATCCCAGCCTGACCTTGGACGAGTGGAGTCCTCACTACAGCGGTTTTCAAGCGTGGTGAGGTATGTCTTATTCCCACGGAGGCCTATTCCCACGGAGTCCGATAGTACCTCATCTTTCCGAGAAAGGCTATATCCACTTAAATATTCATTTAAATATTTATTTAAATTTTAGTGAATTGGCTCAACACCCATTGAACCCAAATACCCATACTTTTTAAATTAATTAGTATATAAATCCGCAAAATAATTATATTTTTAACCAGCATTAATTATAAAACTTAATTTTATATCGCCCGATTGCTGAATTAAATAATTAATTACTATCCGGAAAGTTTGGCATTGTTATCAATTCCAAAGACTCTTGCCTGACACGACCGGCCATCGCAGCTAACTGCAAGCTCATAAAAGCATTCAAATCTTCCAAATCACACTTGGCTGAGGAAAAAATCTTCTGCATTTCATTTTCCGCTTCCAAACTAAGATATCCAGCAGCAATAGCTTGTTTGACAACTTCACGAATCTGCACGGTAGAAATGTCCCTTACTAAATTTGAACTAATTAAAAGCCAACTAATTACTAACAGGAAGTTTCGGAAGCCGTCTCGCCAAAGATTTCAAACTTTTTGAGCTCGCGAGACTCTTGTTTCACTCCTCCGGACATGGCTGCTAGTTGCAAAGCCATAAAAGCATTTAAGTCTTCCAAGTCATACTTGGTGGTAGTTAACATCCGGCGCAGTTGATTTTCGGCTTCAACGGTTAGATAGCCTAGAGCCAGAGCTTGCTGGGAGAGATCGCGAATTAGTACCATAACACTTCGGGATTTGATTGGTTCAATCCTAAGTATCAACTGTTTTCACAGAATCAGCAGTGACGGCTATTGCTCGACAAGTGTGACATTGTTACGGGGCACTCGTGACAGCCGGAGTCGCAGAGTGTGACTAAGTATTTGCACGGTTGTGACGGCGATCGCGCGTGGGATGCCAGAGGAGGAGTCGGAGAGTGGGGAGTCCGAGAATGTCCGGGTGTCTGGGTGGGGGAGTCGGAGAGTGTCCGAGTGGGGGAGTTGGAGAGGGGGAGCATTTTTCTTTTTCCCTGGGACTAATGACTGATGACTCCTGCTTCCTACCTTGAGAAGACGCTCAACGTCTATAATCAGCAAGTTAAATATTTACGACCACACATATGCAACTAGCTCATAAAGATTTGCTACAACAAATAGCCCGACTATCGGAAACTTATGCTAATTTGGCCGATCGCCTATCCCAAGCAGCAAAACAACTGCAAGACTCGGGCCTTCCTCCCTCTGACAGCTTGCTGCAGGAAGTAGCAGCCTACAGCCGCAACTTTGCTGCAGTCCAAAAACAAGCTCTCGAACTCAACAAATCCGCGATCGCACCGGGGGAAATTGCTTCCCTCAAAGACATTCAAAACTTAGTCGAGACTGCCGCAGCTTCTGAAGGTAAAGCAGAAATTCGCGATGCAGCATTGAAAGCGATCGATCGAGTATTGGCGATCGCCCACCGCGAACAAAGCGACTTCGCCCCCTTGCAATCAGTTCATGCCAGAGCCCGCGAACTGCAGCGCGCGATTTCCGAATCAACCCCAACTCAACTGCATTCCGACGCCGAATCCTTAGTCAGCGGCAAACACCCAGTTTCAGCAGTGCTCGCCCTAGTGGAACAGCAAGACAAATTAGATGACGAACAGTGGGTCATTCTCGAAGAAACAGTCAGCGCCGCTTTTGGCAAACAAATAGCCGTAGCCATTTCCAGAGGCAAATTAACCATTGCTGAGATGGTAAAAGCAGTACCTGCAAAAGTCGAACCCGCATTTAAAGCAGCGCCAGAACAAAAAATCAGCCCCGAACCTTTGCCAGAAGTGATTGTCATCCCGTCAGGAAATGTGGCACCCAAACAAGTTACAGTGGCGCCACAGATCCAGATTTTGGAATCCCCCGCACCTTCGGCCCCCATGCACGAGGTAATTATTGTTCCCAGCGTGGAAGTACCTAAGTCTCTTCAGACAACCGGTTCGGGGAACATTGTTTTTGGGGCACCTCGGGACATTCAACCAGCGGTGGCAGTAGAGGGCGGTTTGGGAATCAAAGTTTTGGTGCACATTCAGGGGATTGGCGATCGAACTTTCGGTTCTCAAGAATACGCCGGTTCTAAGGGTCAAGGGCGGCGCGTCGAAGGATTTGCGATTAATATCGACCCGCCAATTCCCGGCTTAAAGGTCGAGTACATGGCTCACGTCGAAGGTGTTGGGGATACTCCTTGGCTTAGCGAAGGAGAATTGGCAGGTTTTCGGGGTCAAGCGAAACGAATTGAGGGATTTGCGGTGCGGTTGAGCGGGCCGCAAGCTGATAAGTACGACGTATTTTATAGCGCTCACATTCAGAATATCGGCGACACCGACGTGTCCTCCAACGGCGCATATTGCGGCACTCGCGGCAAAGCTTTGAGAATCGAGGGTATCAAAGTTTGGATCGCGCCGTCTGAGAGTTCCCAAGTTGCGGCGCCTGTGGGTTTAAAAGTGTTGGCGCACATTCAAGGAATTGGCGATCGAACTTTTAGCGATCGAGAATATGCCGGCACACGCGCTCAAGGTCGCCGCGTCGAAGGATTTCAAATTAAAATCGAGCCCCCCGTTCCCGGTTTAAATTTGCAGTACATGGCTCACGTTGAAGGAGTTGGCGACACTGCTTGGATCTCGGAAGGGGAGCTAGCTGGCTTCCGGGGCAAAGCGAAGCGCATCGAAGGATTTGCCGCGCGGCTGACAGGGCCGCAAGCTGATAAATACGACGTATTTTATACGGCTCACATCCAGAATGTAGGCGATACTCCGGTTACTGCTAACGGTCAATATTGCGGCACTCGCGGCAAAGGTTTGAGGGTTGAGGGGATGACGGTTTGGGTTGAGCCGAAAGGGTAAAAATTGAGAATGAATGGAAAATTTGCCGTTGCATTTTCCATTGATTTAAAACCGGGTTTTTTTACCAAAATATGCCTAGACAGCGAGGGGTCGAGGTGAAAAAGCCCGGTTTTTTTAGTATGAAAATACGGTCAATTTTGTGCTAATGGTGCAGCAGGTGCGATAAGCTTTCGATAGTATGACCGATCGCACTTGCTGCAGATTCGCAAGCAGCAGCTTCGGAGGCGCAGTGGCAGGCGTGGAGTGCGTTTCCGACAGCCTGACTCCCTCCCTCCACCGCATCGGCACCAAATTGACCGCGATATGTTTCTTTGACCATTTCAGCTTGAATTTTGCTGGTGGTCTCTTCGGGATTCGTTTCCCAATTGCGGATTGTTTGGACAATCTCTATCCCAGCCCAAATAAACATTCCGAGGACGACCGCACCAATCAAATATCCCATAGCTTTCTTTAAAGGTTGAGGTTTGCTGTAGCTCATCTAGGGCAGCGGTTGCCAGCAGACAGGATGCAAATCATTGCTGTTGAGTGCTGATGTCAGCCTATTATAGCAGATGTTGAAGGCTTTAGTTATTCTTGAGAGAAGAAAGTCGATCGCCAAGAGAATATTAAGCACTTTTCACATTTACAGGCTGTGGAATTACACGGTTGCTGAACGGGAAATGCTCTTGGGCGGCGCTACCCGTAAAATGTATCATAGATACTTTACAGGGCGGTAGAGTTTGAGTTAGCATCGGCTGAGCCGATCAAATATTACAGCCAAAAACAAAATATTACGATCGGATGCACGCGATCGACAATTTTACCGTGCTTGGAGATGAATAGTTACTTGAAAAAGCCTTAAAAATCAGGCTACAGTTGCTCAAAAGTCTTTTCCATCAATACTTACATATAAATATGTCATTGCCAGCAGACAATCGCCCGCAATCCGCAACTACTGATAGTGAATCTTCCTATCAACTTTCACCGATACAGCAGGGAATGTTGTTCGACAGCCTTTCGGGTCAACAATCAGGGATAGATATCGAACAAGCGATCTGCAGCATCCGCGAAAATTTGAATGTTTCAGCTTTCCTCAAAGCTTGGCAGCAAATAGTGCAGCGGCATCCCATCTTGAGAACCAGCTTTTCTTGGTCGGGTAAAGAAGTTCCCCTGCAAATGGTACATCACCAAGTTGAACTCCCAAGCGTTGAGCAAGACTGGCGAAATTTGTCGGAGGGCGATCGCGCCAACCAACTCGAAACGTATTTGGAAGCCGATCGCCTGCAAGGCTTTGACCTAAATCAACCCCCACTGATGCGTTTGGCTTGGTTCCGCTGCTCGGAAACCGAGTACAAACTGATCTGGACTTATCACCACATTTTGCTTGACAGTACCTCTGCAATCGTTGTTTTGCAAGAAGTTTTTAGCTTTTACGAATCTCTGTGTGCCGATCGACCGTTAGAATTACAACCGCCCCGTTGCGATCGAGATTTTATCGAGTGGACGCAGCAGCCAGACATCTCAAAAGCCGAAACATTCTGGAAACAATACTTAAGCGGTTTCAGCGCTCCTACCCCTCTGGTTGGGGATTTTTCACGAGCCGGCAAGATGCCCGTTTTACCAGGAAATTCATCAGTTGTGGAACAGGCATCTGGTCTGTTCGCGACACCAACAGAAAATTTATCAGCAGAAGCAGAAATCCGGCTTTCTAGCAGCGTAACCGCAGCCTTAAACTCCCTCATTCAAGAACAGCAACTAACCCTAAATACCCTGCTGCAAGGAGCGTGGGCTTTACTTTTGAGCCGCTGTTCCGGTTCAGAAGATGTAGTATTTGGAACTATTTGCAACAGCCGATCGCAGAATCTAGAAAACGCAGAATCAGCGGTAGGATTATTCATAAATACTTTGCCGTTTCGGGTAATTGTATCTCCTGATTTACCAGCGATCGACTGGCTCAAACAACTGCAAACTCAGTGGACGGAATTTCAAGAATACGGGAACGTGCCGCTGGCAAAAACTCAAGAATGGAGCGAGATTCCCCGCGGCACAGCTTTATTTGAAAGCCTGCTAGTAGTTGAAAAATATCACATTAACTCTGCCTTGCAAGCTCTGGGCGGCAACTGGCAAAACCGAGAATTTCAGCTTTTAGAACAGACAAGTTTTCCCCTAACTGTTTACGCATACGGGGGAACAGAACTGCTGTTGAAAATTGCGGGCGATCGCCAGCGGTTCGATCCGATCGCCATTACCCGAATGTTGGGACACCTGCAAACTTTGCTAGAAAGTATAGCCGCGAATCCCCAGCAGAAAATCAGCAAATTGTCAATGCTGACAGCAGCCGAACTTGCTCAGTTGCAGGAGTGGAATCAAACTCAAGCAAATTATCCGCAAGACAAATGCGTTCACCAATTATTTGAAGCACAAGTCGAGCGATCGCCCGATGCCATTGCCGCCGTTTTTTCCCAAAATTCCCAACAGCAACTCACCTACCGGGAACTCAATTCCAAAGCCAATCAACTAGCCCGCTACTTGCAGCAATTAGGCGTCGGACCCGATGTTTTAGTAGCTATTTGCATGGAACGTTCCTTAGAAATTGCGATCGCCGTTTTAGGCGTTCTCAAAGCAGGCGCAGCTTACGTTCCCCTAGATCCAGCCTACCCCCAAGAACGGCTGACCTTCATGTTAGCCGACACCCAAGCTCCCGTTATCCTCACTCAATCTCACTTAGTGTCGGGGCTGCCCCCACATCAAGCCCGCGCCGTTTGCTTGGACGCAGACTGGGAAACAATCGGCAGTCACAGCACGGAAAACCCAGCTAGCAGCGTCTCCCCCCAAAATTTAACTTATACAATATATACATCAGGTTCCACAGGCAAACCCAAAGGAGTTCCCCTCCCGCACCGCGCCCTAGTCAACCTAATTGCGTGGCAACTGCAAAACTCCAGCCTTGAGGGCCCAGCCAAAACCCTGCAATTTGCATCTCTCAGCTTCGATGTCTCGTTTCAAGAAATGTTCTGTACTTGGTGTGCCGGTGGTACCCTCGTTTTCATCACAGAAGAAATCCGGCGAGATGCCCAAAGTTTGTTGCAGCTAATCGACAAACAAAAGATTCAAAGACTATTTCTCCCTTTCATTGCCCTGCAACACTTAGCCGAAGCAGCCGATACCTATCAGCTAGTACCCAAATCGCTGCGCGAAGTAGTCACCGCCGGCGAACAGTTGCAAGTCAACCGTTACATAGCCAGTTTCTTTCAACAGCTAGAAAACTGTACCCTGCACAATCAATACGGCCCCTCCGAGAGCCACGTTGTAACAGCTTATACCCTCGCAGGCCCGCCCGGAGATTGGCCCGCACTGCCTCCGATCGGCCGCCCTATTGCCAACACCCAGATATATCTGTTACAAAAAGATGGTGAGCCTATACCTTTAGGAGTAGGGGGAGAACTGTACATCGGGGGTATCTGTTTGGCCCGGGGCTATCTCAACCGGCCGGACTTGACTGCTGAAAAATTTATTCCCAATCCTTTTAAACACAATGAAATACGCGATATCGAGGATGAAGCAGATCGCCTTTACAAAACAGGAGATTTAGCCCGCTACCTGCCCGACGGTAATATCGAGTACATCGGGCGGATTGACGGCCAAGTCAAAATTCGCGGCTTCCGCATAGAGTTGGGAGAAATCGAAACCGCACTGGCAAAACATCGCGCCGTCAAACAAGCTGTGGTGCTGGCGCGGGAAGACGAACCGGGGGACAAACGACTGGTTGCATACATAGTTGCTAATCCAGAGGAGCAATTGGCAATAGCCGACCTCCGCCCTTACCTGCAAGGGCAACTCCCAGATTACATGGTGCCTGCGATTTTTATGACTGTTGAGGCGATGCCGAAGACGCCCAGCGGGAAAATCGACCGCCGCGCCCTGCCGGCACCTGACTCGCAGCGACAAGAACAGTCCCAGAGTTACGCTGCACCGCAAAGCGAGTTGGAGCGTTTGCTGGCGGGTGTTTGGTCTAAGCTGCTGAAACTCGATCGCGTCGGAATTCACGACAATTTCTTCGAGATAGGAGGAAATTCTCTGATGACGCTGCAAGTTGCAGTACAAGTCCGGGATCTATTATCGACAGACTTGCCAGTTGTCAAATTGTTCCAGCATCCGACGATCGCCCAATTGGCCAATTATTTAAATCAGGGAAAGAGTGCAAGTCCATCTACTAATAAATTTCAAGATAGGGCCGATCGGCAAAAAGCAGCTTTTAAACGGCAAAAGCAATCTACCAAAAAACCCTAATTTATGACAAATTCGCAGGAAAACTCAGAACTTGACGGGATTGCCATTATTGGCATGGCCGGCCGCTTTCCCGGCGCTGCCAGTGTCGGTGAACTGTGGCAGAATTTGTGCGGCGGGGTGGAGTCCACAACCTTGTTCGGCGACGCGGAACTAGACCCCAGCATTGACCCCAATCTCAGACAAAATCCGAATTACGTCAAAGCTAGAGGAATTATTGACGGTGCCGATCGCTTTGACGCAGCATTTTTCGGCGTGAGTACCCGCGAAGCCGAAATTACCGACCCGCAGCAGCGCGTTTTTTTGGAAATAGCTTGGGCCGCCCTAGAAAATGCAGGCTGCGATCCGAATACCTTCAACGGCTCGATCGGAGTTTACGCCGGCACGGGCAACAATACTTATTTTCCCAACAACATCGCCGGACGATCGGACGTAATTTCCCGCGCGGGCGAGTTTCAGGTGATGGTAGCCAACGAAAAAGACTACATTGCTACCCGCACATCCTACAAGCTGAATCTCAAAGGGCCGAGCGTCAGCGTGCATACCGCTTGCTCTACATCATTAGTTGCAGTTTGTCAAGCTTTTTATGCTTTGATGAGCTACCAGTGCGACTTAGCCCTGGCCGGCGGGATATCAATTACGGTGCCCCAAAATAGCGGTTATTTGTATCAAGAAGGGGGGATGTTCTCCAGCGACGGACACTGCAAACCTTTCGACGCCAAGGCTGAAGGAACCGTGTTCGGCAACGCTGCCGGGGCTGTTGTACTCAAGCGTTTGGAAGAAGCGATCGCCGACAGAGATACCATCTATGCCGTAATTCGCGGAGTCGGGCTCAACAACGACGGGGCAGCCAAAGTCAGCTTTGCCGCACCCAGCGTAGACGGCCAAGCAGACGCGATCGCGATGGCGCACGCGATGGCGGACGTAGATCCCGAAACGATATCCTACGTCGAAACCCACGGCACGGCAACCCCCCTGGGCGATCCGATCGAAATAGAAGCGCTAACTCAGGCTTTTGCCCTGAAAACAGCAGCCAAACAATTTTGCGCGATCGGCTCCGTTAAAAGCAACTTCGGACACACGATCGCCGCGGCGGGAGTCACAGGGCTGATCAAAACAGCTTTAGCCCTCAAACACCAGCAAATACCCGCCACTCTGCACTTCGAGCAACCGAATCCAGCCATTGATTTTGCCAACAGTCCCTTCTACGTCAACGCCGAACTCTCGGAGTGGAAAGCCGGCAAAACGCCCAGAAGAGCGGGTGTCAGTTCGTTTGGTGTCGGCGGTACCAACGCTCACGTTGTCCTCGAAGAAGCGCCCGCGCTGGAACCGTCAAGCCCTTCTCGCCCGCGGCAGTTGCTGCTGCTGTCGGCAAAAACAGCATCTGCTTTGGACGCAGCTACCGCAAATTTGCGATCGCACCTCGCCCAAAACCCGGAGATCGATCTCGCCGATGCTGCTTACACCCTGCAAACCGGGCGGCAAGCCTTCAATTACCGGCGCTTCGCTGTTTGCAGCGATCGCGCCGATGCCGTCGAGGTACTCGAATCCCTGCCGCCGCTGCGTACAGCAACCCGCTGCACCGAAGCTAGAAATCCGGCAGTAATCTTCATGTTTCCGGGACAAGGGTCGCAATACGTCAATATGGGCTTGAATTTGTACGAATCCGAGCCTTTATTCCGCGAAACAGTCGATCGCTGCGCCGAAATTTTGCAGCCGCACCTCGGACGAGATTTGCGGAAAGTCCTGTATCCCGGCAGCGATGAAACCACAGCAGCCGAATCGCTGCGCCAAACTTTCTTGACTCAGCCTGCGATATTTACCGTAGAATACGCGCTTTCCAAGCTGTGGCAGAGTTGGGGCGTCACTCCCCAAGGTGCGATCGGGCACAGCATCGGCGAATTTGTCGCGGCAACGATCGCCGGCGTGTTTTCCCTGGAAGATGCCTTGATGCTGGTGGCAGCGAGAGGGCGCTTGATGCAAGATTTGCCGGGGGGTTCGATGCTGTCGGTGCGGTTGCCTGCTGCCGAAGTAGAAGGGCGGTTGAGCGCGGATTTGGCAGTGGCGGCGGTGAATGCGCCGGATTTGTGCGTTGTTTCCGGGCCGACGGAGGCGATCGCACTTTTCCAGCAGCAATTAGAAAGCGAAAGCGTTGTCTGCAAACAACTGCACACTTCCCACGCTTTTCATTCGCCGATGGTAGATTCGATCGTCGAACCTTTCGCCGAATATGTCAAAAAAGTGCAGTTGTCAGCGCCAACTATCCCATTTGTTTCTACTGTAACTGCTAGTTGGATAACAGCGAAACAAGCAACAGATCCGATGTATTGGGCGCGGCATTTGCGGGCGACAGTGCGTTTTGCCGACGGGATCAAAGAGCTTTGGCAAGATCCGAACCGGATACTTTTGGAAGTCGGGCCGAGAACAACGGCTGCTACTTTAGCTCGCAAACAAGCCAAAGATTTGAAAAAACAAGTTGCCATTTCTTCCCTCAGCGACAGCCCTGAAAATCAAACTGAATGGGCGGCTTTATTGAGTGCAGCCGGACAACTTTGGCTTTGCGGAGTATCGATCGACTGGCAGAGTTTTTATCAGGAAGAAACGCGCGATCGCCTTCCCTTGCCGACTTATCCGTTCGAGAGCAAGCGTTTCTGGATCGAACCGAAAGTGGGAGAGGGGGAGATGGGGAGAGGGGGAGATGGGGAGAGGGGGAGATGGGGAGAGGGGGAGAATTCCCAATTCCCGATGCCAGATTCCCAATTCCCTATTACCACTTCCCAACAATCAACAGTCAACAGTCAACAGTCAACAGTCAACAATCAATTACCAATGCCAAATTCACAGGTTGAAACCCAAGTAGCAGCGCGCAAATACCGACTGATTCCTGTAATTAAAAATATACTCGAAGAAACTTCTGGCGAGGATTTAGGCAGTGTTGATGAGGACTTAACTTTCCTAGAAATGGGTTTGGATTCTCTGTCTTTGACTCAAGTAGCGCTAAATTTGCAAAAAGAATTTAGCATCAAAATTACCTTTCGCCAGCTATTAGAAACTGTGCCCACTCTCGGCACTTTATCTGAATTTATCGACGGTGCTCTGCCGCCGGAGGTTTTGCCGGAAACTCCTGCCGTCCAACAAGCCGCACCCGCACCGGCGATCGCACCGACAGCAGCACCTCCTGCGCCCATTGCCGCTCCCGTTGCAGTCAGCGCCCCTGTAAATCTGCCCTTACCCAGCCCCGGGCCTCAAATTTTGCATCCCGTACAGTCTGGCAATGTCGAATACCTGATCGGGCAGCAGTTGCAAATTATGTCGCGACAGCTAGAACTGTTGGGCGGCGCTGGTTCTGTTCCCGCACAGCCGGCACCTGCAGCCAACGGTCAAGTTATGCCGCAGCAGCCGGCACCCGTTCAACATATCCCTCCATCCCAGACTAACGGCAGCGCGATCGCACCAACCGCAGCACCAACAGCGGAACCAACCGCAGAACCAAAAAAGGTGTTCGGGGCCGCCGCCCGCATCGACACCTCCGATCGCGACGGATTAACTCCGCAGCAAGCAGCATATCTAGAAACATTTGTCAAGCGATATACGGCGCGAACTCAGAAATCCAAACAGTACACTCAGACTCACCGCCACCACCTCGCCGATCCGCGGGTAGTTTCGGGGTTTAACCGGACGATGAAAGAGTTGGTTTATCCGATCGTGGTTGGGCGATCGTCCGGTTCTAAACTTTGGGATGAAGACGGTAACGAGTACGTGGATTTAACCAACGGTTTCGGGTCGAACTTTTTCGGATATTCGCCTGCATTTATTACAGAAGCGATCTCCGCTCAAATGCAGCGCGGGTATGAAATCGGCCCGCAAACACCGCTAGCCGGAGAAGTTGCCGAGCTCGTGTGCGAGATGACCAAACACGATCGCGCCGCCTTCTGCAACACCGGTTCTGAGGCAGTTTTGGGCGCAATGCGCCTCGCCCGCACCGTCACGGGCAACAGTACGATCGTCATGTTTACCGGAGACTATCACGGGATTTTCGACGAAGTGATCGTGCGCGGCACCAAAAAACTGCGATCGCTCCCCGCAGCACCGGGCATTCCCCAATCGGCCGTTGACAATACCCTAATCCTCGACTACGGCGAACCAGAATCCCAGGAAATCCTCAAAGCGCGGGCGGGCGAGTTCGCAGCCATCATGGTAGAACCGGTACAAAGTCGCCGTCCCGACTGGCAACCGCGAGAATTCCTCCACGAAGTGCGCCGAATTACCGAACAAGCCGGTTGCGCCTTCATTATGGACGAAGTGATTACCGGATTCCGAGTTGCACCGGGCGGCGCCCAAGAATATTTCGGCGTACAAGCGGATATCGGCACCTACGGCAAAGTTGTCGGCGGCGGGATGCCGATCGGGGTAATCGCGGGCAAATCCGCCTGGATGGACGCTTTAGATGGCGGTTTTTGGCAGTTCGGCGACGACTCGTTCCCGGAAGTTGGCGTCACTTATTTTGCAGGGACTTTTGTGCGCCATCCCCTGACTTTAGCAGCCGCCAAGGCATCCCTCGAATATTTGAAGCGCGGCGGGCCTTCATTGCAGCGCGAACTCAATGCCAAAACCGACAAATTCGTTGCAGAATTGAACGCCATGTTCGATCGAGAGCAAGCACCTTTCACAGTTAAAAACTTCGGTTCCCTGTTCAAAATCACCTACCCGCAAGATTTTACTCATGGAGAACTGCTGTTTTACTCGCTGCGGGAAAAAGGAATTCACATTTGGGATCACCGCCCGTGTTTTCTGACGCTAGCGCATTCCGACGCAGATATTGCTTTTGCCAAGGAAGCATTTAAAAACAGCATTGCCGAATTGCAGTCAGCCGGATTTTTTGCCACTCCGTCTGGTGGGACTGTTCCGGCGATCGACTTCCACAAAAATGGCAATACAAATGGATCGAAATCGTCAATTGCTTTCTCGAACAATTCTCCCGTACCCGGTGCCAAATTAGGGCGAGATCCTAATGGCAATCCAGCTTGGTACATCGCAGATCCAGAGCGACCGGGAAAACATTTACAAGTAGGAGAGAGTTTGTCAAATTGACGGTTAGGGTTGGTAATTAAATCCTGTAGGGGCAGGTTTTACCAACCGTAATTGCCTAAGAGAAATAATCTCGTAAACCCGCCCCCACCCAATGGTAAATCTCAATCTACCTTTAGGGGCGGGTTCACCAACCATAATCGCCACAAATCCCTAATCTCAAAAACCCGCCCCCACCCAACGGTAAATCCTAATTTACTTCTTTAAAACCAATCTCCCCTCAAAGACAATTTAATTTATGGCGTTGCTTAATCAGGGTATGAAAAAAATCAGTGGGAAATCGGGAAGCTTTGTGGGCAATGGTTTATATGACTTGCATATTGAGCCTTTCATACCGTAAATCAGCAACGCCTAATTTATTTAGTTTCACTACCGTTAATAGCCAATGAAAACAACCGCAGATTTACAACCAAAACTAACCGCTGTAGATTTCGATCCTTTCGCCGGCGGAGAACTTTTTGCTTGCGTACCCGCGACAGAATCGCAGAAAGAAATCTGGATTGCCGTGCAAATGGGAGACGAGGCAAATTGCGCTTACAACGAGTCGATGTGTCTGCGGTTGCAAGGAAACCTCGACGTTGAATCTCTCCGATTTTCCATTCAGGAATTGGTGCAGCGGCACGAGGCGCTGCGGACAACATTTAGCCCTGACGGATCGACTCTTTGTATTGCGTCGTCGATGGAGATTGATATTCCTTCGATTGACTTGTCAATTTTGGACGATCGCGATCGCGAATCGAAATTAGCACATTTGCGCCGTGAAGAAGTCGATCGACCTTTCAATCTAGTGCGCGGGCCGCTGTTTCGCAGTCAAATTATTAAGCTGCAAGAACAGGAACACATCGTTATTCTCACCGGCCACCACATCATTTGCGATGGCTGGTCTTGGGGCATAATATTCCCGGATTTGGGAGCAATTTATTCTGCCAGACAGCAAGGGTTAGCTGCGAATCTTCCACAGCCAGAAAGTTTTATAGAATACGCAATTTTACAAGAAGAAAACTCAACAATAGCTGAAAATATTGAGGCTGAAAAGTATTGGTTAGAACAGTTTTCAGGCACGATTCCGGTGCTAGATTTACCGACAGACAGAGCGCGACCTGCTTTGAGAACTTACCAGGGTTCGCGGGAAGATTGGGAACTCAATCCTGATTTGGTTGCTAACCTCAAACGCCTGGGAAAAAAAGCAGGATGCAGTTTTTTTACAACTCTCTTTGCTGCATTTGAAGCTTTTATGTACCGCTTGTGCGGGCAAGAAGATTTGGTTGTCGGAATGCCGGCGGCAGGACAACTTGTTGGGGGAAAAGACAAGCTTGCGGGACACTGCGTGAGCTTGTTGCCGATCCGCACCCGCATTAACGAGGAACAATCTTTTAGAGATTATTTGCGATCGCGCCGGACGGCAATTTTAGATGCTCTAGACTGCCAGCAGATTACCTTCGGTACTCTCGTGAAAAAACTAGCAGTGCCGCGGGATTTCAGCCGCATCCCGCTAGTGCCTGTAACTTTTAATTTGGACGTGCAACTTGCGGAAGAGCAGCTTAATTTTGAAGGTTTTAAGGCTGAAGTCTTCTCGAATCCGAGAACTTGTGAAAATTTTGAATGGGCCGTCAATGCCAGCGAAACAAAAACCAAACTCGTGCTGGAGTGCCAGTACAATACCAACTTATTTGATGCTGCGACAATCCGCCGCCGCATGGCTGAATTTGAGGTGCTGTTAGAGGGGATAGTTGCTAATCCAGAGCACCCGCTGAAAAACTTGCCAATTTTGACGGCAGCGGAACGGCAACAGCTATTAGTTGAGTGGAACAACACTCACACAAATTATCCCGAATCTGCCTGCATTCACCAACTATTTGAAGTTCAAGCAGAACAAACTCCCGATGCTGTAGCCGTAGTTTTTGGAGAGCAACAGCTAACCTACCAACAGCTAAATTGTCGCGCCAATCAACTCGCACATTACTTGCAAACTTTGGGGGCCGGCCCGGAAGTTTTAGCGGGCATTTGTTTGGATCGCTCGATCGATGCGATCGTCTCACTTTTAGCTGTTCTCAAAGCAGGTTCGGCTTACTTGCCCTTAGACCCAGCTTATCCCAAAGAACGGCTGGATTTCATGCTTTCAGATGCCCAAATATCGGTGCTTTTGACTCAACAACACCTAGTAGAAAAACTTCCCGAAAACAAAGCAAAAGTAATTTGCCTGGATGCGGCGCGGGAGGAAATAGAGGCACAAAGTGAGATAAACCCAGCCAGTCTCGCTAATGCAGACAATCTAGCTTATGTCATGTATACTTCCGGTTCGACAGGCAAGCCCAAAGGCGTTTGCGTCGTCCACCGGGGCGTAGTCCGGTTAGTCAAAGACACTAATTTCGCCAGCCTCACCGCAGCAGAAGTCTTCCTGCAACTGGCTCCGATTTCCTTCGACGCCTCGACCTTGGAAATTTGGGGAGCGCTGCTCAACGGGGCGCAACTGGCGGTATTTCCTCCCGGCAGCCCGTCTTTGGCAGAGTTGGGAGAGGCGATTCGCTTATACAAAGTGACAATTTTGTGGCTGACAGCCGGACTGTTTCACTTGATGGTGGACGATCGCATTGAGGATTTAAAGGGTGTGCGCCAACTGTTGGCAGGCGGCGACGTTTTATCTGTTCCCCACGTCCAGAAGTTGCTGCGAGAAGTTCCAAACTGCAAATTAATTAACGGTTACGGGCCGACCGAAAATACGACTTTTACTTGCTGCGCGCCGATCGACCCCAGCAGTGAAATTAGCAATTCCGTGCCCATCGGGCGGCCGATCGCCAATACTCAAGTTTACATACTCGATCGTCACTTGCAGCCAGTGCCGATCGGCGTTCCGGGCGAATTGTATACAGGTGGTGCAGGCTTGGCCAGAGGCTACCTCAACCGCCCGGATTTGACGGCCGAAAGGTTCATTCTCAATCCCTTCAACGATTTTAGATTGCCGATTTTAGATTTGAGATTGGGGAATGCCCAAAACCAAGAAGCATCTCATAATCCCCAATCAAATCGCCTTTACAAAACAGGGGATTTAGCCCGCTACCTGAATGACGGTAACATCGAGTACCTCGGACGCACTGACAATCAGGTAAAGATTCGCGGCTTCCGCATCGAAGTGGGAGAAATTGAGGCAGTGCTCGCCGGACATCCAGATATTGCTCAAGTTGCCATCGCAGTTCAGTTAGATGGTTCGGGCAACAAATGTCTGGCAGCTTATGCAGTTTCCCGCCCGGGTCAAATTCTCGCAGCCGCTACCCTCCGCAGTTTCCTGCAAGAAAGACTGCCAGACTACATGATACCCGCTGGGTTTGTGTTCCTCGACGCTTTGCCCTTGAACCCCAACGGCAAAGTAGACCGCCGCGCTTTGGCAACTCAAAAGTGGCAATCTAGCGACGCTGCGCCCGATGAAACAATTGCTGTTGCCCCGCGCGACCAATTAGAGCTCCAAGTGACAGAAATTTGGCAACAAGTTTTAGGCATCAATTCAACGGGAATCAGGGACAATTTCTTTGAGGTGGGAGGACATTCACTGCTAGCAGCGCGCCTGTTAGCTGAAATTGAGAAAGTATTCGACAAAAAGCTGCCGCTGTCTGCTATTTTCCAATCGCCAACTGTTGAGCAATTGGCTGACATTCTCCGCGAACCGGAATGGTCGTCACCGTCTCCGTCAATGGTGGTGATTCAACCGGGAACCGGAAGTTACAAACCGCCTCTGTTCTGCATCCACGTACTCGGTAGAGGATTGGAATTTTACCGTCCTTTAATGAATTATATCGATCGATCGCAGCCTGTTTTGGGACTGTCAACCCAGATTATGGATGAAAAATTGGCTCCCCCCAATCGAGTTGAGGCATTGGCAGCTTATTACATCAAAGAAATGCAAACTTTTCAGCCGCACGGCCCTTATTTTCTGTTAGGAGTATCTTTTGGGGGGACGGTAGCTTTTGAGATGGCCAGGCAACTTCACGATCTAGGTGAGAAGGTAGCTTTGCTGGGATTGTTGGACACTTACGGACCGGATGCTTTCACAAATTCGTCTGAGATGAAGCACAGTGAAGGGATAATGAGAATTTTACGTCTCACCCCCGGTGCATTTATGAATAAAGCGAAGAGCAATCTGGGCGGAAAAATTGAGAATCTCACTGAGATTCAGTGGAGAATTTTGTGCAATTTGTACCGGGCGATGGGGCGTCCCCTGCCAATTTATTTGGAAAACTTCACTCACAGGGAATTAAATCATGAGGCATTGAAACATTATGTCGGGGGAGTTTATGCGGGTCGCGCATCTGTTTTCAAGGCAGTTGAGAGCGCTACGGCGTTTGGTGCCGATAGCCAATTAGGTTGGGGTAGGGTAATTACCGGAGGAATAGAAGTTCACGAGATTCCTAGCGACCACCTTGGGATGTTAAAAGAACCTCACGTTCGGATACTGGGGGAAAAATTGCAGGCTGCGGTCGATCGGGCTCAAGGTTAACATTGGACAATTGACAGTGGACAGCCGACAGCAAAAACCCCGATCGAATTTTTGCTGTGAACTATCAACTATCAAATCGTTTCCGGTTGCATCGGAAGGATTTAACCGCAGAGGGCGCAGAGAACACAGAGGAAGAGCACAGAGGGATGAATGCAGGACTAAACTGTTCTACATTTAAATTGTGTGTCAAAAATCAATAAAAATTTTGTGGGACGGGCTTCTAGCCTGTCCCGAATTTCTAATTTAAATGTAGAACAGCTTATGCGCGGATTTGAAATGACTCGATTTTACAATTCCGATGCTACCGGATTTGATATTTATTGTTTAAATCCCCATCCTAAAAACTCGCTGTCAACTGTCAACTGTCAACTGTCAATTGTTTACCCTTCCAAAGCTGCCAAAAGACACAGCAACAAAGCCTCCGTCCACTCCACGACAGCACCGTAAGTATCGCCCGTGTGGCCGCCCAAACGGTGGTTAAACCAGGCTCCGGCAAAAATTCCGATCGCACTTCCCCCCAAAGCCATCCCCGCCGCCAACAGCCACCGATCGCCCTCCAAGACAACTTGCACCACGCTCAAACTCAGCAGCAACAGCACTCCCGGTATAAAATCAAAAGGAGAATAAATAGATTCTTTGTGAAAAGCTCCCTTACCCTCGGCCCGGAGATAGGGATAGCGGGCGATCGCCACCAGTTGACCCCACCTCCCCCAACCGGCGACGCCCATCAAAGCCAGCCACCGATAGTTATTCAAGTCCGAGAGAGCGGCAGTTTTCAGCAGCACGATCGCGATCGCAGCCATCGCCCCAAAGGCTCCTGTAACGCTGTCCCGCATGACTTCCAGCCGGCGCACGGGGTCTGGTACAGCCAGCCCGTCCGCCGCGTCCATTGCGCCGTCTAGGTGCAGCCCGCCAGTCACGGCGATGCCCAAGACAACCACCAAGGCCGATCGAGTCAGAGCAGGCATTCCCAACAACTGCAACCCAAAATCCGCCAGTCCCACCATTCCCCCAATCAAAAGCCCGATCGCCGGTGCCAAGCGGGCAATGCCCCGAAACTCCAAAGTCCAAGACACTGGTACGGGCAAACAAGTATAAAAAGCGACTGCGGCTGCGATGGCAGCGCCTTGATTCCGGAAAAAGTCGATCGTAGAGCGAACCCATTTATCATGCACCATAAGATAGAAAATTTTTCATCTGGTATGCAGTTGTCAATCGATTAGCGTGTGCCAGAATTGGACTGTAACACCCTAGTTTTTTGGATCGAGCATTCCTCCTGTCGCCCGCTCTTTTCCCCGGAAAACCTCTGTCGGCAGCGCTCCCAAAGCTCCCTATCTAAAATGACTAAACTCAAGATCCGCGTTTCCCGTACCAAGAATTCTAGCTAACTCCCTGATGTTCAAGACGGGAAAATACTACAACAGAGGCTTTTACTCCATGAGTCACGATCAATTGAATAACAGGGTAGTTGCTCCTTGCATCATCGATACAGGCATTGTCGTCAACAAACGCGATATCAAAAGATTGCTGTTTGATTTAGGACGTGTCCGCTACCTTCACATACAAGATGGCCAGATTTACAGCGAAGGGGAAGGTTATGTACTCGAAGTCTTCGCCAGCCCCCACCGTTCTACCCTGATTGCCAACCATGCCCTTTATTTGAACGTGTATAGTTTTGATTACCTGGAACTGAAACAGTCCCCTGAAGATGGTGCTTATTTTGACCTGATTCAAGATGGACGGCAGTTGCGGTTAATTCCCCTCTCCAATCCTTTGCAAGAGCAATTCGCCCGGAATTTAAATGCTGCGGCTTTGGATGCGGTTGTCGATCAGGTACTCTCAGGCAACTGGGATCTGCAATGGGACGAGGATGATTCCTCGTTTTAATCGTCAGTCAGTCGATTGTAGATTTTAGATTTTAGAGTTGAGATTTACTTGCAGCGCAGTGAATCTGGGAGTTAGAACTTTGGTCTAAAATTTTTTGCCCTCGACGGCGATTGTCGGAAACTTGTCTCCGTTTTTGGGCGGGGTCATGAGTTTTTGGTCGCGATGTCAACAACAATAGATTAGATAACACGGACGGCCCAGTAGCGGTTAACGATCGTCGGGGACTAATGACTGAAGACAAGACGGGATTTTCTTTTAAATGTCAGGCTAATTGCAGCCATACCCAAGCGCGTGCAGGGGTTTTTGCCACTCCCCACGGTGTTGTGGAAACGCCTAAATTTATGCCGGTGGGGACGCTAGCTAATGTCAAAACTTTGACCCCGGCACATCTTGAGGCGGCGGGTTCTCAAATGGTTTTGGCAAATACTTATCACTTGCACTTGCAGCCGGGGGAAGCAATTGTCGCTGGCGCGGGCGGATTGCACAAATTTATGGCTTGGCCAGGCCCGATGCTGACGGATTCGGGTGGCTTTCAGGTGTTTAGCTTGAGCCAAATGCGGAATATTACTGATGATGGGGTTACTTTTCGTTCTCCCCGCGATGGCCGCAGGATTAATTTGACGCCGGAACGATCGATCGAAATTCAGAATCAGTTGGGCGCTGATGTGATTATGGCCTTTGATGAGTGTCCCCCTTACCCCGCTACGCGGGAGGAGGTGGAGGCTGCCACAAATCGCACTTACCGCTGGCTGCAACGCTGCATTCAAGCTCACTCGCGCCCCGATCAAGCTTTGTTTGGCATTGTGCAGGGGGGTGTTTTCCCCGATTTGCGATCGCGCGCGGCGAACCAGTTGGTAGATTTAGATTTACCAGGCTACGCCATCGGCGGGGTTAGTGTCGGGGAATCGGGGGATTTGATCGCAGAGATTGTGAAGGTGACTGCGCCTCTGTTGCCGACAAATAAACCGCGTTATTTGATGGGGATTGGGACTTATCGGGAAATGGCGTTGGCGGTGGCGAGTGGCGTAGATATGTTTGACTGCGTGATTCCGACTCGGCTGGCCCGCCACGGGACGGCTTTTGTTCGTGGGGAACGCTGGAATTTGAAAAATGCTCGGTTCCGGGAGGATTTTGCACCGCTGGATGAGTCTTGTCCTTGTTATACCTGCCAAAAATTTAGTCGGGCTTATTTGGCCCATTTGACGCGGGCTAACGAAGTGCTGGGGTATACTTTGCTGGCGATTCACAATGTGACGGAGTTGATTCGCTTTACGGGGAGGATGCGGGAGGCGATTTTGGCCGATCGATTTACACAAGAGTTTGCCTACTGGCTGGCACCGAGAGTCGATCGATCGTGATTGCCTTGGGTAAAGATATGCGACAATTATGAAAATTCTGTTGGATAGGTAGGTTGATTCATGGAAGCTGCATTACTCTTAGCAAAACTGCCCGAAGCTTATTCGATTTTTGAGCCTTTGGTTAATGTTTTGCCCGTCATTCCCGTATTTTTCTTGCTGCTGGCTTTTGTTTGGCAGGCGGCTGTCGGATTTAGATAAGTTTGATTTCATCAAAAGCAGGGGCAATTCACCAATTGCCCCTGCTTTTAGATATTAAGTTTTGTTTCGTTCTTCTTTCTGGCTTCAGCTACCGCCGATCGCACTTTTGAATGCCGGTCTTTCTGAGATCCGCTTGATGTAATCTACAACAGCCGGATAAGGGCTGAGGTCTAGTTTTAGCATCATTGGAATGTAGGCTAAAGCTGATCCTACTGCTGCATCGGCGACGCCGAATTCATCGCCCATCAAAAACGGCTGTTTCTCGAAGATTTCATTTAACGGTGTTAACAACTTGGGAGTTTCGCGATCGCGAGTTGCTTCTGTAAATATTCCCGGCGCCAGCGTAGCATTAGCAAACACGACCCACTGTACGATTTGAGCTTGCTGCTCCAAAGTATCGGGCATTCTACCATATTTTTGAGCTAAATACAGCAAAATTGCGCCCGATTCCCAAAGTTTAAAATCTCCGTCAACAATCGCCGGTACTTTGCCGATCGGGTTAATTTCGAGATACTCAGGCTGCAAGTGTGCCCCTGCCTGCATATCGAGGAGGACGAATTCGTAGGGAACCGCGATTTCTTCTAGATACCACTTGACTATTGACGCCCTGCTGCGAGCTCCGCCGTAAAGTTTCAGCACAGAATTTTGTCCTTTAACGCAATATTATTATTCTACCGAGCATTGGACATGAGGAATTGGGCATTCTAGGCACAGCCTCCGGGTATGTGTTCCCAGGTATAGCCTGGAAAAAGTATAAATTACCAATTACCCATTACCAATTACCCATTACCGATGACTGCCGACGCTTCTGTTAAATGCGAAAATAATATATTGCTGCCGATCGCGATTAAAATTACGCCTCCTAGGAACTCTATTTTATTTCCAAATAAGTTGCCGCACTTGTGGCCGATGAACACGCCAGCAAATACGACAAAGAAAGTAATAAATCCGATCGCACTAACGACAGGGCCGATCGAAGTTTTTAGCACTGCAAATCCGATGCCAACTGCGAGGGCATCGATACTCGTCGCCACCGACAGCGTTATCAAAGTCCCCGTATCTAAGGGATTGAACTTTTTCTCGCAGTCTTCGGTTTGCAGCGATTCGTAAATCATTTTACCGCCAATGAAACTCAATAGACCAAAAGCTATCCAATGGTCGATAGGTGTTATAAAAAAACTAAAACTAAGACCGAAAAACCACCCTATTACGGGCATTAAAGCTTGAAAACCTCCGAAATACAAGGCTATTTTTAAAGCTTTATTGACCTTCATGTGTTTGATTGCTAAACCGCTAGAAACAGCAACAGCAAAAGCATCTGCTGCTAGTCCCAAGGAAAGTAATATGGTAGTGGCTGCATCCATTTTTGTAAGGTGTTAGGTGTTATAAATAAAGTGTTCCTGTTGACTGTTTTAGTTTACACTAAATTTTGATATACTTGCGTTTTTATCATAATCTATTCATTTTTGAATCACATTTATTTCACAATTGGCGAGGGTTGAAAAAATCAGCGCCTAGTTGTATTGTGTAAAAGATTATTTATGAAGTAGCAGAATCGACTATGGCATCATCTAGACCGTACCAGCCATTGCTGCTCAGGTTACTGCATGGGGTTAACGCTGCGATCGCCCTTTTAGCAATTTTGAGCGCATTTCTGGTTTACAACACCTACGATGGGCGGTTTGGCAAAGTCCCCGTGCCTCAGATTGCAGATATTATTGGAATTCACGGCACTTTTGGCAAGATGTTGCTGTTAGGAATAATGCCGGCTTTTGCATTGTACAGTTTCCACGCAGGTCAAAAACGCTTGGTGCAGTCGGATTCTTTTGGGAAACTCACGCAGTTGGGAAAACCGATTTGGTGGTACAGTTTGCACCGGATTGTGAATACGTTGATGTTGCTGGCACTGACTTGGGCGATCGCTTCTGGCAGTATGGTTAAGGAAGAATGGCTGCCGGCTGGGGAATTGACGCAGGTTTGGTATTATTTACACGTTTCTGGTTGGGTGGTATTGGTGTTTTGTCTGACAATGCACTTGTTGATGAGTGCGAAGGTGGGGGGTTTGCCACTAATTTTGTCAATGTTTGATGCTGCATATCGCCCGGAAGATTCGCCGACTGCTTGGTGGAAGAAAATTCGCTCTTTGGTCGATCGCTCTTAATGTGAAAATGCTTAATGTGAAAATGAACAGAAATATTTTATTACTTGTTGCGGAACTCTTGGTAATGGGAGGTTGGTTGTTTGCTGTGGTTGCACCTTTATTATTTCCCTAATCCTATCATATAGCAATCTTAAATCATTTGTGAGTTTCTTACTCCCTCCCCTTGCCAAGGAGAGGGTTGGGGTGGGGTAAAAAATTTATGACTCCTGCAAGGATTGTTATAGAAAATTTTGTTAACAAATGATCGTTAGGATCGCGAATTAAATAATTTACACATATTTGTGGGATGGGCGTCCCGCCCGTCCCACAAGAACAATAAATTGTAAGTTATTTAATTCTCATTCCTTAGCTTTGTAGTGAAGACTTCAGCCCTCTGTTTGATGACGACTTGCATTCCTCACTACAAACCTAAATTAAGCTTTTCGCGCCGCTTGCTAGCAAGATTTGCGACAGGTTTACCTGGCGGCAGAATGCGATATCAAACGATCGGCAATTTTACCCTAAACTCAGCACCGCCGGCAGGTTGAGATTTAATTTGAGGTTGAACAGGAGATTCAACTGTCAGGCTGCCGCTGTGCAATTCTACAATAATTTTATAGCAAACCGACAACTCCAATCCTGCAAAAATTTTAAATGATTTAGTAGGCCCAAAATGGTCAAATATTCTGGGTTGAATTTCCGGCGGAATTAGAGAGCCATTGTGGGCGATCGATACAAGAATAAATCTGCCTGTATATTCCTCGACAATATCGGTTTTTATTGTAATAATTTGAGCCGAGTCTTCAAGAGTTTTAACTGCATCTATAGCATTGAGCGTGAGACTCGCGAATACCTGGCTCAGTTGACCGGGATAACACAAAATTGGCGGCAGGTTGTTGTACTCCTTGACTACTAATATTTTTTGCTCCAGTCTGTGAGCGAGCAACAGCAAAATATTGTCGATGCTCTCATTAACGTTGGCGTGTTCTTTGTTGGCTTCGTCAGGAAGTGAAAATTTCCTCAAAGCCAGGACTATCTGGCGAATGCCATCGGCTCCTATTTTCAAAAAATTGAGGATTTGCGGTAACTCCTGGCTGATAAAATCTAGGTCGCAAGTCTCTATTTTTTTGGCAATTCGCCGCCCTGGTTCGGGATATTGTTCTCGATAGAGGCGAATTACATGGAGCAAATCCTTGATATAATCGTTGAGGTGAATTAGGCGGCCGTAAATAAAGTTAATCGGGTTATTAATTTCCTGGGCAACTTCGGCGGCTAGTTGACCCACCATTGTAATTTTTTCGCTTTGTACTAAATGCTCTTCGGTGATTCCGAGTTGGGCTAATACTTCTTCCAAAAGTTTGAGTTCTTCTTGAATTTGCCCGTGGAGTTGGGATTGGGAAATTGCGATCGCCAGCGAGTCGGCAATTGCTTCCAAAACTTCCACCTTGTCGGGAGTTGCAAACCGCCGATTTGCACAGGCGAATAGATATCCAAGCCGATGATTCTGAGTTAGTACGGGTACTGCTGCGTAGTGACTATTTGTGAGTTCGATATAGGCGTGTTCCTTAGACGCTGTGGCATCAGGGGCGGCGGTTTTATGTAGCAGTATGGTTTCGCAGCGGTGAAGCCGTGCAGCTAAATCTCCAGAGGGCCCTCCTGGAACACCAAAGATTCCCAAGCGCCCCGGCAAACCTTCCCGGCAATATTCCCAGCCAAATTCTAAAGTATCTTGTCGGGGATCGTACCATGCGAACATTGCTCGATCGAGCTTCAGTAAAGTACCGAGTTCGTCTACTGTAGTTTGGAGGATGCGATCGAGCTCCAAGCAAGCGCGAATGCGGCCGGTCAAGCGGTGGAGAAGGGCTTCTCTGCGACTGCGAATGCAATTTAGGGCAAGCAGCTTGAGCGCCACAATTGCGGAGAAAATAGCTGCGGCGGCAAGTACGCCGGCGGCTACTGCTAGTATCTTGAAAGGAAGGAGTTCTTTTTCGAGATTCTCGCGGGGAATTACGAGGGCGATCGACCATTCAGCTTGTTCTAAAGGAAGATAGGCAACATAAACTCTGGCGTCGTTGATTTGAGTCAGCACAATGCCCGTTTTTTGATAAACCATCTCCCGCGCTACATTTGCCAAATTAGCATCTGCGGACTCTAAAAGACTGGGAGCCGAATTGTCGATATTTCCGATTAATCGAGCGTCGGGATGCACAATCGGCACTCCTTGAGAATTGAGAACAAAAGCGTAAGTTCCGGGGTCATATTCCAGCTTTCTTACTACTTGAGTAATTCGGTCTATGCTAATGACGCCGTTCATTACTCCGATCGGCTTTTGTGCTGTTTTATCAATAGAATTGGCCGACTTTGACCACACCGGAGCCGAAATGGGAACAATCCTTTGTTTTTTGATGGTGCGAGAAATGGTAGGATCGGAAACATAGACTTCCCCAGCCATTGCCTTTTTGAAGTGTGGGCGGTCGCTCACATTAATCAACGCTTTGCCGACTTTTGTGGTGAAATAAGAACCGTCGGGATCAATTAATGCGAAGTATTGAAATTTTTGTAGTCGATTTACTTCCGATTTTAAGTAAGGCTGTGCCACTGACCAATTCATCGAACGAACCGGAGGAGTGTTGGCTAGGATTTCGATCTCAGCCTTTCTAGTACCGAGCCAGCGATCGATCTTGTTGGCCCGCTCCCTAACTTCTAACAAAGCATTGCGCTCTAAATTGGTGATAATCAAGCGACGAACGCTTTGATAGCTAATACAACCAGTGATGCTAGCTGCCAGAATTGTTACGCCCAAAATTAAGAGCGCAGTTTGGTACCCAAGATGGTATTCGCCCTTTAATTCCGCTGGCAATAGTCGAGTTAATTTCCACCACTTTACTCTCGCAAAGCTTCGCATGGTTTGACCAATTTGTGAGATTGAAATCCTTAGCTCACCTGCGATGTAATCGCCCGCCTGCCAGTAGTCTGAAACTACTAGCATTCAATAATTGCGGGGATTTTTTAATTTTTTCCCGCCGAGAGGCTCCTATCGTTTCCGGTTGCACTCCTTATGATATAAAGGACACGGCAGTGCGGTTTCCCTACTCAGATTAATTGTAGGGACACGGCAGTGCCGTGTCGAAAGCGGTGGGTAATATTAATTCCGATGCTACCCGATTGGATATCACTTTGTTAAACAGGAATAATATCATACCACATTTTTGACAATTAAAAACTTTCATCAACTACTTAATTATTTTTTACATTTGTTAATAATTGATGTTATTTAGGTGAGGTGAGGAGTAGACATTTTAGGTTGAGATGTTTGGTGTGTTTCTTAATCAATAGTCCAGATTGTTTTTAGTTCCTACTCTGAAACCCTAGATTTTCCGTTAATAGTTCGATTGCCGAATTGCCTTCCTTAAAACCCTTATTCTACGGTTGGTCATCAAAAACAGTCCGCAGTATTGCTTATGAGCGTGAATTAAATAACTTACAATTTTAATTTTTATTGTGGGATGGGCGTCCCGCCCGTCCAAAAAAGACGGGCGGGACGCCCAACCCACTTTCAAGAGTGGAAGTTATTTAATTCTCATTCCTTAGTAACGAAATATTAAAAGTTTTGTGTTCATTATTAATGAATGAAAAACTTGTTAAATCTTTAATTTATATCTCAAAAATCACAACTATTTTCGGTGTATCCGCTGGCTGAGGCACTGTTAAATTGCCCCAGTTGCGCGATTTGTTTAAAGAACCTTGTGAGTGTGCTCGTGCTGTTTCACATTGTCTTCAGTGCGAATGATGCGCTCGGAGTTGAGCACTCTTTTACGTTCTAAGGAATAAGTAAAGTCGTTGCGAACTGTTCCCAAGGGAATGTGAAGTTGAGCTTGGGGGCGGATTTTGTAAGTGCGGGCAGCGGCGATCGCCCGAAAGGCAAATTCTTCGCTAAACTGAGCTGATGTCGGGAATTCTGGCAACATTTTGGGTGTTTCCCCGTCGAGCACTGATCCCAAAGTCGTCCCGCAAACCATTAAATAAGAGGTGGGAATTCCCTTCAAAATTGCTTCTAAAGCTGCTGAGGGAATAGCTTCGATTACTTGCACTTGAAAAACTTCGCCTTCTTCTTTGATGAAGCAGGTAGCTACACCGACTGCTATGTAGTCGTCGGTGCAGAGATCGGGAGCGTTGGGATAAACTGTGGCAGTCGTCATAAGAAAAGCTTGGTAGTGTGGAAACCGGGAACAAGAAATTATATCATTTCCGGTTACACCGGAATGATGTTGACTGTTGACGGTTGACTGTTGACGCCGCGAACAGTCAACAGTGAACTCGAATTTACTATTCCGATGCTAACGCATTTGATATTAAGCGATTTGAGATTTGAGATTTGAGATTTATTCCACGGTTTTTTTCGGGGATTTTACGTGAAAAATCTCAAACCTGCTGTTCTAATATCTAAAATTGTTGGGTTAAGCTCCAAGGAGCCGATCGCACGATTGTGTCGATCGTACCACATCACGGTAGATGCCGGATGATTCGGCAAGGATTCCCCGCCGCCACGACGTTTGCGGGAATATCTTTGACAACAACACTGCCTGCGCCGATCGTGCTATTGTCGCCAATAGTGACTCCAGGACAAATAATACTGCCGCCACCAATCCAAACATTATTGCCAATATTAATTTCAGCGGCGAGTTCTCGGCCAGAAAGTCTAATTTCCGGGTCTGTGGGGTGAAAAGCGGTGTAAATTTGCACATTGGGCGCGCACAGTAAATTTTCGCCGATGTTAACTCGATTGCAGTCGAGAATCACGCAACCAAAATTCATGTACAACCCGTTTCCCGCATAAATATTGCTGCCATAGTCGCAGTAAAAAGGTGGCTCGATTTCAACTTTTGGCCCAACTGCACCGAACAATTCTGCGAGAATTTCTAACCGTTTGTCTGGTTCGTCTTCGCGGGTAGAATTGTAGGTTCTGGCGAGGCGGCGGGCTCGCTGACGATCTAAAATTAGTTGCTCATCAGCAGCTAAATACAATTCACCGGCGAGCATTTTTTGTTTTTCGGTTTTTTCCATAAGAATAGGCGGTTGTAACCGCCACTATACAAACTTTCCTCGCTCTTTAACAGACGGAAGAATAATGTAGGGTGCGCATTGCGCACCTTACTGAAGAATAATGTAGGGTGCGCATTGCGCACCTTACCGCTATAATTAGCGCGTCAGATCATTTTTTGATGTTGTAGCATACATTTATGGTTCAGGTTTTGAATGCAAACAAACAGCTAAATCCAGATTGGCTAATTGCTCAAAAGCTCGATCGATCGATCCTTTTCCCCGCAAAAAACCAGTATTTGCACCGGGACAAATATACTGTAAAGTTTCCGGCGAAAATCGATCGATAATTGACTTCACGCTGTTAATTTGCCGGGGCCAGTGAAAAGTTTTTGGCGTCCACAGCGGTACTGGGGCGGCTTCTCGGTTGGGGAGCAAGTGCCTACCCGAAAACAGCACTCCACCGCTGCCACTATCATAAAGGCAAGAGGAACCAGGAGAATGGCCAGGAGTCCAAAATGCTTTGATTCGATCGTTCACAACAAATTCTCGCTCAAACACCGTCACCTTCAAACCCGGCAGTAAATAAGCTTCCTGCTCTTGAATCAGGATATCGCACCCCGTGGCTTCCTGAATCTCCCGCGCCTTGGCGATAGCGCCACGGTGAGTGAGAAACAGCAGTCGCACGCCGCCGTGTTCCCGCAAAAAAGTTTGGTTAATCTCATCCCAAGCGGGACAGTCCACCAGGATGTTAGTTTGGTTTTCTACAATGAAATAGGCTGTTGCACCCAGAGTTTCCCGGTTAGGCGGGAAAGCAAGGATATTGTCGAGCACGGGCCTGGGTTGTTTGGAGACTAAACTCTGTTGTTTCAAGGAAGTATTTCAGAAGGGAATGGGATAAATATTATGTTCTTTTTACTATGGTTGTTCGTATTGGGGCTGGTATCGTACTTCTTGTTGCAGAACGGCACCAGCCGCATTACCAGGACTCCGATATGGCTGCTGTGGCTGGTAATGATGGCGCCCGCGCTGATTTGGGGTGGTTGGATTTTAGTTTACGGTAGCAGCAAAACTGTACCGCCGGAGTTGGTAATTATACCTTTTCTGGTTTGCCCTTTTTTGTATTGGTTTTTGGTACAGTTGGGGCGCAAGAAAATTACCGCCGAAACTGCTGAGCAGGTAGCAGACTCGGAGACTGAACCGACAAAGCCAAAACTGCCCGTGCGCCCGATCAATGCAGCAGAAGAAGCGAGTTTGCGCGATTGTTTTCCTTGGTCAATTTACTTTTTGCGAGATTTGGAATTTCGGCCACAGGCTGTAATTTGTCGCGGACAGTTGCGGACGAACCCGGAGGCTGCTTATCAGGCGATTCGGGAGAATGTGGAGAGGCTTTTTGGCGATCGCTTTTTAGTAGTATTTCAAAACAGCTTGAGCGGTCAACCTTTTTTTGCTATAGTTCCCAATCCCAGCCACCAATCAGGGGAAACTCCTGTCAAAACCGAATCTGTAACCAGGCCATTTTTCGCATTAGCTTTGCTGCTGATCACGGTGTTTACGACTACGCTTGTCGGGGCGCGACTTGCCGGAGTTACTGAACAAGCTTTGCAGTCCAACCCGTCAATATTGCTCCAGGGTTTGGCTTACTCGCTGGCTCTAATTACAATTTTAGCAATTCATGAATCCGGTCACTATTTAGCTGCCCAATTTTACCAAATTCGCACGACTTTGCCTTATTTTATCCCGATTCCTTTTTTCTTGGGAACTTTTGGCGCCTTCATTCAAATACGGGGTCCTATTCCCAACCGCCGAGCTTTATTTGATGTTAGCATTGCCGGCCCCCTTGCGGGTTTAGTTGCGACAGTGCCATTATTAATTTGGGGTTTGAATCATTCGACTATTGTACCGCTGTCTGAAAAGTCGGGAATGTTAAATTTTGACTCTTTCAAACCCGGTTTTTCGCTGCTGATGACTTTGTTGAGCAAGTTAACCTTGGGCGGTGCTTTGAATGCGGAAACTGCGATCGACTTGCATCCGGTAGCGGTGGCGGGTTATTTGGGTTTGATCGTGACGGCGTTTAATTTGATGCCGGTGGGACAACTCGACGGCGGGCATATCGTACACGCGATGTTCGGCCAGCGAGCGAGTATGGCGATCGGGCAAGTTGCTAGACTTTGTATGCTGCTGCTTGCTTTTTTGGAACAGGGTTTGCTGCTGTGGGCGATTATTTTGTTTTTTACCCCACTAAACGACGAACCGGCGTTGAATGATGTCAGCGAATTGGATAATCGGCGGGATTTTTTGGGGTTGCTGGCGATCGGGCTTTTGTTAATGATTTTGTTGCCGGCGCCCAGGGTACTCCTTGAGTGGTTAAATGTTTAGAAGGAAGAGGGAAGTTGGGCAACGAGCAATGTACGGATGTAACTGATAGAAGAAAGAAGAAACAAGCAAGAGAGAAGAAGGATTGAGCGGGCGAGAGAAAGAAGAGGGCAGAAGCAAGAAAAGAGAGGTTTACCAATTCTGCAACGGTTGCTATATTAGGACTTACGCGGTGAGAAACCCGGTTGCTTCCTAGAGACTTCGCTACCAACCAATATTTTTCGCATAAACCCGGTTTCTTTGGTGGAAGTTTTTATACAATTGTATTTAGGATTCCTCAACCCGCTTTCTATCTCGAAGTAATCTATAGTTTCACCGACTTATCTGAGAAATATGCCTTACCAATCCTTTACTTTCCAACAATTAGAAGAGCGATTTGGATTGGAGCTATCACTCAGTCCTATTTTGAGTGCCAAGGTGGTTCCTGTAGAACCCTCCGCATGGCTTTGGAGGGCAATCGAAATTAGTTCTAATACTGCTGTTACAACTGCAAAAGAACGTTCAGAACGGATTATTTCTCCTATTCTGTTAGAATTTAGAGAAAGGAACAACAGACAAATTTCTCTTTTTTCTGGTTGGTCATTTGATGTAGATGCTGAGCTGGGATTGAATGGGGAATGCGACTTTCTAATGTCTTCCGTGCCGTTTGATTTTGAAATTAAAGTTCCGGTTTTTGCATTGAGAGAAACGAAAGGCGGGGAAATAGAATCTTGTCTGCCACAGTGTGCAGCACAAATGGTAGCGGCTCAGCTATTTAACGAACGCGAACGCAATTCCATACCTGCAGTATATGGCTGCGTAACTACTGGAGTTGTCTGGCGGTTTCTTAAATTAGAAGGAAATAATTTAATTATTGATGTTGATATTTATTGTATCGATAATGTTCCTATGATTTTAGGAATTTTGCAAACAATCGTTAATTTATACCAATAATTTAGCGAGTCTCATAAAATAGGTTTTTAGGGAAAAATTCGCTGTTGTTACAGACAAAATTAATGATAGTTTTTGACCGGATGCGAGAGCGAAAAATTTTGACTTCCAATTAAATAATCTATAGCAATCCTTGCAGGAGTCGTAAAATTTTTACCCCGCCCCAACCCTCCCCTTATCAAGGTCCGGGAGTAAGAAATTCACAAATGATGCGAGGATTGCTATAGCTGTGCCAATAATCGCAATGACTCCAGAACAAACAGCGCTGATTCCGATTTGTCGCGAGAAGTGGCGACGTAAGGATTCAGGTCTTTGATTGAGGAATAAGAGAAGGCATCAATAAGTCACAAGAATGGGCAGATATAGCTTCAC
>JAUBSN010000044.1:0-66744 GCA_036704825.1 Microcoleus sp. F8-C3
TTGTTCGTAATTCATATTATGGGAGCTAATTTTTTCTTTTATTTTACTAGAGTGTTCGCACTTTCGCAAGAGGTCTAATGAACCAAGAATCCCCTCGCCTTTAGGCAGGGGAGTTGTCAACAGACAGAGCGTAAATCTGTTTAAATGTTTGTTAGCTATGCCATCCGATCGCTACTCCTGTTAGGAGAATCGAGCATTTTCCCAGAACCAAACATACTATTTCACTCTGTAAATTTTTTTAATTAAGAAATATAAATAAGTTTCACATTTTAATGCAGCCAACTAGACTAGATGGTGTTTTGGGACTAATATCCTGAGAATTGAAATAGCTAAAGATTGCCCAGCCAGATAACAATTTGGTGGAGCCAGAAATTAGGAGGGCTCGCCTGACGCGATAGAAACACCGGAATTTGCAATCTCAAGTAACCGATTACCCAAGACAGCTCGCTCTCAAATTTCAAATTCAAAAAGAGAATATAAAAATGACGAAACCAGGGAAACGTCTGATAGTTTGCTGTGATGGAACTTGGAACAAATTAGATACTAAGTGCCCAACTAATGTGGTTAGGCTTGCCCAGGCAGTGAAACGGACAGCCAGTGACGGGGTTCCGCAGGTCGTGTTTTATGACGAGGGAATTGGAGTAGACAGTAACAAGATTGTGGGCGGAGTCACTGGGCTGGGAATCGATAAAAATATACAAGATGCCTATCGTTTTCTTTCTTTCAACTACGATCGCGGTGACGAAATCTATCTATTTGGGTTCAGTCGCGGTGCTTACACAGTCAGGAGTCTAGCGGGGATGATCTATTGTTCCGGTCTCCTATCCCGCCGTTATGTTACCAAGGCATCAGAAGCTTACGAGCTTTACCGCAACCGAGGCATTAAACCAAATGATGAGGAAGCAAAGAGGTTCCGCAAACAAAACGGCAAAGATCGGGGCGATCGCGTCCCGATTACCTTGCTTGGTTGTTTCGACACTGTTGGAGCCCTTGGTATTCCTCTTGTACCTGCCTTGAAGAAGTTTGAGGGACAGCTCAAAACAAGGTACAAATTCCACGACACCACTTTAAATAAGGATATTGAGAATGCGTTGCACGCCGTTGCGATCGACGAAATTCGCGAAGTCTTTGATGTTACCCTGATGAAGAAAAATCCTGATGCCCCGAACCAGAAGCTTCGTCAAGTTTGGTTTCCAGGCGCGCATAGCTGCATCGGCGGTGGTACGCCAGAATCCCGCGGGTTATCAGATGCTGTTTTGAAGTGGATGTTGGATCAAATCAGTGACTTGGAATTGAAGCTTGAATTCCACCCAGAGGCAATTAAGGATATCAAGCCTGATTATAAGGCTCCATTTCAAAACAATCCTGGGTTCTTCAAATTGGCAGGAATCAAGTGGCGCGAGGTGGGAGAGACCCTTGAGGATCTTCATGAAAGCGCGATCGAGCGATTGAAAAAACGCCAAGACTATCGGCCTAAGAATCTGCAAAAAATTATCTCCAAAGTAATTGATGAAAATCGATAAAAATGATAAAACTTTATCAAACTCTCAGAACCGAACATTAGAAAATTTTGTAATCTATCTAATTTACAACAATCGAAAGGAAAAGCAATCATGACAAGAGATACATCGAGAGATGGATTCAGCAACAAAGCTTTAGCATATACGTTGACTCATTTCAAACCAATTTGGGATTTAGTTCAAAGTTACGAGCCTCTGAAACGTAAACTCAACAAATTTTTTCTCAATAGCATCATTTACAAACTTCCGACTCGCCCGCTTCCCTATAGCTTAATGGGCTTAGATCCCAAAATTCCAGGGACAGATATTCCCAAGAAAACTGATACCTACATCTCTTGGGATTCACTGACAGACAAGACTTATACTGGGCGACATTTACCTCCCGATCCAGAATTTAACAAAGAAGGAAATTTACCACCACTGGACAAAGTAAAGACCTTATTCCAAAAAAGAGACGGAAAAACCATTTATTCGGACAAATCGACTCTGCTATTTCCCTATTGGGTGCAGTGGTTTACAGATAGTTTTCTCCGGATCGATCAGCAAAACCGCTTCAAAAATACCTCCAACCATCAGATTGATATGTGTAATGTTTACGGATTGACCCGCAAACAAACAAATATGCTCAGAGCTTTCAAAGACGGTAAATTTAAAACCCAAAAACTCAAGCGAAAAGATGGCGTAGAAGAAGAGTATCCACTCTTTTATTATGCAGATCCCGAGCAGGGTATTGTCGATCCTCAATTTGAAGGTCTTCATGCACCCCTTAATGATGAGAAAAGACAACCCGCCGAAAAGAAAAGCAAGCTATTTGCAATGGGAGTTGAACGGGCAAACGTCCAAATTGGCTATGTCATGCTCAACACTTTATGTATCAGGGAGCATAATCGAATTTGTGATGTTTTGTCCAAAAGCTATCCGGAATGGGACGATGAGAGGCTCTTCCAAACCGCCAGAAATATTCTCATGGTGATTGTTCTCAATATCATTATGGAAGAGTACATTTTCCACATTACGCCCTATAAGTTTAGGTTTTTTGCCGATCCAAAAGCTTTTACCAAGGAAAGTTGGTATCGAGAAAATTGGATGGCGATAGAGTTTAGTTTTGTCTATCGCTGGCATAGTGCGGTTCCTGAAACCTTTATCTATGACGGCAAAGAAAAATCTATGTACGATTCCCTCTGGAATAATCAGATGTTAATCGATAAAGGGTTGGGTGCATTGATGGAAGAAACTTGTTCCCAACCAGGCACTAGAATTGGTTTGTTTAACACACCTGATTTTAAGATCGCAGGAACACCCTATACATTTATTGATGCTACCGAACTAGCATCTGTTAAACTCGGACGGCAGGCGCAGTTAGCTAGTTATAACGATTACCGCGAAATGTGTGGTTATCCCAGGGTGACTGATTTCAATCAAATTACGGGTGACGAATACGCTCAACAGAAATTAAAAGAGTTGTACGGTCATGTTGATAAGATTGAACTATTTGTCGGATTGTACGCTGAAGATGTCCGGAAAAATTCAGCAATTCCGCCTTTAGTAGCACGGATAATTGGCATTGATGCTTTCTCCCAAGCTTTAACTAATCCTTTGTTATCGCCTCAAGTCTTCAATAAGGAAACTTTTTCCGAGGTTGGTTGGGAAATTATCCAAAATACCAAAACAGTCTCTGATTTAGTGAATCGTAATGTTCCTGGAAGCGATCCCAAGTACAAAGTCTCCTTCGATCTTTAAGATGTAGCTGACAGCTAAGACTCAAAGTAGTTGGGGGCGCAAAGACACCTGCGCCATCAAAAATGAGGAATAAAAAGGCGCTCTTTTCGCAAGCGATCGGCTACGGCAATTCGGGAGCAAGTGCACCAGCAGTTATACTATTTAACAGAGGCAACGGTTTGTGTAGAACCTTTTTTAGCGATTAACCGAAGGTTATTTATGAGCAAGAAGTTATTTACCGAATATCCCGAACAGGACGAACGCAAATACTACGATCTTTTGGTTGAGCAGGCAAAGCTTCGGATGGATAATCTTTACGGGAACAAGGATCGGGCGCTGCGAGATACTCACGCCAAAACTCATGCGTGCGTTAAAGGAACTCTGGAAATTTTTGACTTTGATGAGGAAGCGATTAAACGGGATTTGGGTAAACGCGCTTCGTTAAGTTCTTCGCAACTCAATGCGATTTCCCTGAAGCAAGGTTTGCTGGCAAAACCCAAAGAATATCCTGTGTGGTTGCGATTTGCTAACGGGGCTACCAAAGTATACCCTGATTACCAAAAAGATTCCCGCTCAATTTCAGTTAAAGTGATGGGGGTGGAAGGGGAACGGCTGGCGCAAAGCCACGAGTCAAAAACTCAGGACATCATTGTTCACAATTCAGAGATATTTGTGAGCCAAACCATCAAAGACTACTACGGCTTTTTTTCTGCTTTGGTTGAATCACCAGAGACATTGAAAAAGTGGCTAATTCGACATCCCAGACACTTTCTAGCGGTCTCGACGCTTACGGGTAGCCGGACTCCGAAGAGTTTGCTAACAGCCAAATATTGGAGCGGTTCACCCTCTGCTTTGGGTCTCTATCCCGATTTCGATCCCTCTAAACCTGGTCTAGTTCCTGTCGAATATCCGGCTGTAATTAAGTATGGGTTTACTCCGGTTTCATGCAAACAGCCGCACGAGATAATTCCAGAACAATCTCGACCGGGAATTCCTAAAATTCCCTTTGTCGATCGCGCTAAAGCCTTGCGTTTAGACCCCAATCAACCAGACAATTATTACCGGGACGATCTAATTCAAGCCTTGGCGAAACCTGATGCCGAATACTGGTGGGATTTTGGCATTCAGTTCCAAACCAGCCTAAAAATGCCGATCGACGATGGCATCAATGTCTGGAAGGAAAAGGATTCACCCTTCTTGAGAGTAGGTCGTCTCACCGTCAAGCATCAGATTATTGATTATGAAAAACAATCGGATTTCAACGAAAATCTGAGATATTCTCCCTGGAACGGCTTAGCAGTTCATCGTCCAGTAGGTGCGATCAATCGGATACGCGGTGTCGTTTACCCCGTGGTAGCGAATTATCGCCTACAAAAGCGAGGTATTGTCCACCACGAACCAACAGGACAAGAAACTTTTTAAGGCAATAATTTGAAGCTGGGACATGATTTAATGCCATCAAGCAGGTGTCGTCCGAGCAAATGGCAACTCAAAGAAGTTCGCAAGCGAAACCTTCAAAAAATCCCATCCCTTTTTAGGGGGTGGGAGTGTTGAAAATTATGAATTCTTAGTCCTCAGTCTTTAGTCATTATTATTAAGTAGGAATTAATCAATAACTGGGTTCGTACCCAATTATTAATTATTCTGCTAGCAACCAACTGATGACTAATAACTTAGGCTTGCCGCGAGTAGTATTCAACCACTAGCAGTTCGTTAATCTGTAGAGCAATCCACTCGCGCTCGATAACGCCGTTAACTTTGCCAACCAGTTTTTGCTTGTCAAATTCCAAGTGATTGGGCAAGTGAGCCAAGCCTGGGTCTTTGAGATTGGTTTCAACCATTGTGCGCGATCGCTCTCTATTTTTCACCGCAATCACATCACCAGGCTTGCACTGATAGCTGGCGATATTGACTTCACGGTCGTTGACAGTGATGTGACCGTGATTTACCAATTGTCTGGCGGACGGAATGGTTGGAGCCATTCCCATCCGAAACACAGTATTGTCCAAGCGCATTTCCAAAAATTGCAGTAACACTTGACCTGTGGAGCCCGTGACACGGCGGGCTTTGCGGACGTAACGGAGCAGTTGGCGTTCCGTCACACCGTAATTGAAACGGAGTTTTTGCTTTTCTTGCAAGCGAACAGCGTACTCAGAGAGCTTTTTGCGGTTTTGACCGTGCTGTCCGGGCGGATAATCTCGTCTGGGGGTTTTGCGGGTTAGACCCGGCAACTCTTTCAGGCGACGGACGATTCTCAATCGGGGGCCTCGATATCGAGACATTTATTTTCCTCTCTAATATCTGTATGCAATTTTATGCAGACTCTATATTATATGTTGGTAACGACCAAAATTCCAACAAAGATCGATAAAAAAACGATCGACCGCAGCGCAAGCCATAATGTGCGGTAAATCCTGAAGGAAAAGCCGATCGCCCCAATCAGCAAAAAAAACTCATTACTCGATCTGCCATGCACAACCTTAATGTCTCCCGCACTTCTTCCCCAAAGCCAGCACAGACAGGCTCAAACCCTACCGCACGCTGGATATTAGCTCTAGGCACCCAGCTAGCAGCACTCGGTTTGTTGGCAACCGCACTGCCAATCTCGCCAGCATCAGCCATCACTATTAGAATCCCTCGCAATAGGAATCCCTATCGCGTCTGCGCCCTGGAACTAATCGAAGCCGGAGTGGGGGCAGATACAGCCGCCGCTGCTTGTGCGGACGCGCTCCACCCCCGCGACATATCTAAATGCGCCCTCCAAATCAACCGCAAAACGAATATTTCTGGTGTCGAAGCGCTCTCTAGCTGTCGGCGGGTGAGGCGTCCCAACGAATTGGCTACCTGCGTAGTGAATATTAACGGCAAAAGTCGAACTCAACCTGCTGCTCCGCTGGTAGTGCTCGATGGATGCCGCCGCAGTTTATTGCCACAACAGTTTGCTGAATGCGTAGTCGGTTTGAGCGGCAGGCTCGACTTTCCCACTGACAGGTTAATCGCCACTTGTCTCGACCCCAGGGACACAGTGAGCCAGTTGGACGGGCGTCCTGCACCTACGCCTCCTGTGGAGCTAATTCCACCGCCTTCGCCCGTCAATTAATAACGGTTGACTGTTGTTAGTGGTCAGTTGTTAGTGGTCAGTTGTCAGTTGACAGTTGTCAGTTGTCAGTTGTCATTAGTAATTGGTGGCAACTAACTAATAACAAATTAACCACTGCCTGCTGCCCACAGCCCCCTGCTTTCGGGCTTTCAGGCTTTTGGGCCCACTGCCCGCTGACTACTGACAACTGACTACTTTTTTATAACCAAATGTCAGAAATTTTTGCTCAAATTACAGTCGAAGAATTAGGTCGCCAATTAGCAGAAACCAATGCTGAGAAATTGCAGCTTGTAGACGTGCGGGAACCATACGAAATAGAACTCGCGGCACTGCCGGGATTTGTAGCTTTTCCGCTGAGCGAGTTTGCTCAATGGTCCGGTGAAATTGACGCTAGACTCGATCGCGACACGGAAACCCTGGTTCTGTGCCATCACGGAGTGCGATCGGCTCAAATGTGCCACTGGTTAGCCGAGCGAGGATTTACCAACGTTAAAAATATCGTTGGCGGCATCGATGCTTACTCGCTCGCGGTCGATCGAACTATCCCGCGCTATTAACATCAAATCCAGTTCTCAATTGGAGTTTAGACCAAGCAGATATTAAACTGCGATCGTTACAGCACTTTCAGAACGTCAACTGTCGCTGGCGACAAACCTCAGAGGCTCAACCATAAAATAGAAGTTCCGGGACTGTTGACGTTCTCGAAGGCTAGCAAACTCTCCCAAAAAAAGTTGAGCCGCTGCCAGCAGTAAAACTCATGGGAAAATTAACGATTGGCTTTCTCTTGTGGCAGTTTCGAGATCTGCCTTCGATCTCGTCGATCGAGACAACTGCGGGCTGTTGGATGGCAAAAAAACTGTCTGCGATGTAGCAATTCTTGCAAAAGTTGTAAAATTTTTACCCCACCCCAACCCTCCCCAAGGCATCGGGGAGGGAGTAAGAAATTCACAAATGATGCGAGGATTGCGATAGTCTGTCTGCCGACAGTTTCCTGGTAGGAGATAGAGAATTATGCAAAAAACCTCAAATCAACCTGTTATATTGATGCAACTAAACATTCAGCAGATGCCACAAATGGAACGCCCTATATTGGCTGTAGACCATACAGCATGGTTGAAGCAGAGGCGCACCTACCCTAAAAGAACCTACCTGCGAACATTAACCTACTGCCTTACAATGAAGATCGGTAGTTCGGCTGTTGCCCCAAACCACGAGGAAGTTGTGCCGGATGGCCGCGAGGAAAACCTCGCACTTGTCGATGTCGTTATCCGGCTGTGAAAAATGGTAAAGGTCGGTTCCAAAACTTGTCAAAATTTATTAGTTAACCTCTTGACCTCTACCTAAATTCACAAAATTTACACTCAGAGCCATTCTGAGTAAATTTTTGCTGATTCTAAACTCCAATATCTAAATAATTGTAAACAATCCGCGAAATTCGACGCACGAACTCTCTCACGATCGGGTCATTGTAAGGACGTTTGACAAAAATTGCCGCTAAATAACGCTTACCGTTGGGCATATCAATAATTCCCGCATCGCCAACCACAAAGCCGATATCTCCGGTTTTGTCAGCAATAACTGCGCCCGGGCCCAAACCGGAAGGCAACAGCGTTCTAGTTGTTGTGTGCCGCAGTAATTCTAAAGCTTGTTCCCGACTCGATTCAGAAACTAATTTATCGCGAGACAGCATCGCCAGCAACTTTACCATATCCACAGAACTGGTGGTATTTGTTCCTTGAAAATCTCCCAACCAATTGCGAATTCTGGTATCAGTTAATCCCCAACTGCGAAAACGCTCGTTGAGTTTAGCAATTCCCCCCAAACGTTCAATAATCATGTTGGTGGCTGTATTGTCGCTGATGGTAATCATTTTATCTACGGTTTCTCTGATGCTAAACCGAGTGCCATCTGGTTCGTCTTGCATAGTTCCAGAACCGCTGGCAACCAAGTCGGACTTCATAACTAATGTTTCGTCTAGGCTAACTTTGCCTGCGTCTACATCTTGATAAAAAGCAATGAGAATTGGTAACTTGATGGTACTCGCGGCCGGAAATACTCGATCGCCCTTGATATCCAAATAGTTTCCTGTATCTAAATCCAGAAAAAACATTCCGGCGCTGAGGGATCTGTACTGTTCGATCGCACTTTCGATTTGAGGCTTGATGGCGGTCATTTCCAAGCCTGTTGACATCCCCAAATCATTGGAATAGTTTCTCTGATTTCCTGGCGAAACAGTGCGCGTAACTTGACCTGCTGCTTGTTCTATGCGGGTAATAGCTGTGGGTATAACAGACTCGTTCCCCGCTATTTCCTCGGGATTAGGCAACTGAAACGACCAGCGCGTGGCAGATTCTCTAATGACTCGGACTTTTTGCGGGTCTAACTTATAACCGGGAGTTAATTGTATGACTAACCTGGTTGTTTCGGTGTCAAACTGCCCGACTCTAATTTGTTGAATAGCTGAGTTGTAGCTTTGAGGAGTTTCGGGATACTCCAAGACTATTCCCGGCAAATCAATTACTAAGCGGGTGGGATTGGCGATTAGTTTGACTTCCGGCTGAACTCCTGAATCTGTGGTTAAATTGAGTTGGTTTTCGCGGGCATCGAAGTGCCAAGATGTTAGTGTATCAGCTTTTGCGGGCAGGGCGATCGAGAAAAGGCTAAGGGCGGCCGGCAACAGCCATTGCAGTTTTAGAGTCATGTTTGAAGGGAAAGAGTTTGACGGCTGCAACGAGAAAGCGGCTGAAAAAACGTTATCAACCGCTTTCGAGGCGAACCACATAGCATCATACAGCCAACTTTTGCCCGCAGCCGTATTTTTTTTATTTTCTTTGAGAGTATTCCGTTTCCGGGACTCATATCAAATCGGGTTCTATTACCCCTTTTTCTTCTTGTCTCGCGCAGGCGGACGAAAGTTTGTACAACAGTCGCGAATTATCTGGATGTAATTCTTGTTGTGTCGGCGCAAATTTTATTCGCCTTGGATGAATTCAAGTTAGGCGACTTCCCGATTTCTAGCATCTTCGAGCGAGTCGATCGCGGCTTTGAGAAACACTTTTCCTTTAGCAACAAATCGGCGATCGCTCAAAGGATCGTAAGCTTCCCAATTACCGCTAACTTCGCGATCGCGCCACAAAAACCAGCAGCGGTAGATTTCCCCGCTATCTATATCATCGCACAAAGCCAGCCAATCATCCCCCGTGAGAGCGCTGGCATCTAATGCTACCAATTCCACCCATGCAAGTGCAGTGCAGGCATCGATAGCGTCAGCGTCAACGGAGTCAGATTTGGTAGCTGTAGGTTGCGACGAACACAGTGTAGACTTCATAATTTCTCCTTAATTAAATTAAATCCATCAATGAATTGCCCTATTTATGGAACTGACCCGGTACGCCAAGTGGAAAAATTGTGTTGTGATAAATTTCTGGTTGGTCAAATTTACCAGCGGCTGATGCTTCTGTTAAATTATTAAGTGTATTAATTGTAAAAATGGCGGCAGTTCCGAAAGCGGCCATTGCCAGTCTGTGTAAGATTTTGCTCATTTGGCTGCTCCTTTTTTGCTTGGTGTATCTACTCTAAAAATTTCAGCGGTCATTAGCGGCGGAGATTGGGGAGTTAAGAAAAACTTTTTCTCCTCAAATATATTCAACTGTTGAAGCCGTTATCAGGAGAGAGTTTGAGGAGTCGATCCCCAAAAAACCTCTCCAAGTAAAATTCCTTAAATTCCGGCAGGCTGACGATCTTCCTTAAAATCGCCTAAAATAGGAACTTAAAGCGTTAAACTTTCTAAATTCGTTCCCCTTTCACTGCAAGCGAAGTGCTCAAGTCAAAACGCGATCGCGGTCGCATTCTCACTGCCTCTGGCTTAAAGAAACTTAACGAGGCGCTCCAAGAATGGTCTGACCGAAATAACATTAGAGGTACTCTGACTGAAATCGAGGCTGAGTCTGGCGTCGGTGCCGATACAGTCAGCAAAATTAAGCAGGGTAGAGAAGGTGCGGATTTGAGTAAAATTCGACAGTTGTTCGCGGCTTTTGAAATGACTCTGGCTGCTAGCGACCACCGATCGGCTAAACTAGACGATGCGGAAGATGCGGGTGAGTCGGACAATTTGCCTGCTGCGGGGGAAACAGCCAACAGCAGAATTGTTAAAGTATTTGTGAGCTACCGCAGCGCCGAACCAGATCGCGATCTGGGAAAACAGTTGGAAATGGCCTTAAGCGCGATCGGTCATACAGTTTTCACAGCCGAAAATAACATTAGATTGGGAGATAATTGGTTCGATCGGATTAATTTATTCCTCCAAGAATGCGATTATTTGCTGCTACTGTTGCCGCCAACGGACAACCAAAGCGAACTACTAACATATCAAGTTCAGCAAGCAAAAGAACTGCAAGACTCCCGCCCAGACAGAAAACCAATAATTCTCCCCATCCGCGTCGGTTTTCCCCTGAACGCGCCTCTAAATCACGATTTGCGCGGCTATCTGTACCGCATCAAACAGAGGGAATGGAAAACTACAGCAGACACTCCAATTATTATCGAAGAAGTTCTGAATTTACTAGCAGAAGAACCCGCACCCGTCATACAAGAAACGGAAGATTTAACACAAAAACAGCTATTAGAAATTAGCAGCGACGAAATACCTCTACCCGCCGCCGAACCGGAATTACCGGGAGGACAAGTCGATGTCGCTTCTCAATTTTATGTAGAACGCCCGCCCATCGAAGAACGCTGCTATCAAACTATTGTGCAGCCCAGCGCCTTAATTAGAATCAAAGCACCGCGACAAATGGGCAAAACTTCGTTGATGGCAAGAATTTTGCATCACGGAACACATCAAGGCTATTGCACCGTGCCGCTAACTTTTCAGTTAGTAGATAAAGGCGTATTTGCCAACTTAGATAAATTCTTAAAGTGGTTTTGCGCTTACGTAGGCCGCGAGTTGCACTTACCAAATCAATTAGAAGATTATTGGGACGAGATTTTTGGCAGCAAAGTCAACTGCAAAGATTACTTTGAAAAATACATTTTACCGCAAATCGACAGTCCTTTAATTTTAGGATTAGACGAGATCGATCGCGTTTTTCAATATCCCGACATTGCCGAAGACTTTTTAGGACTGCTGCGGGCGTGGCACGAAGAATCGAAGCGGCGCGACATCTGGAAAAAACTGCGATTAATTGTCGTTCACTCCACCGAAGTTTACATCCCGATGAACATCAATCAATCGCCTTTCAACGTCGGATTGCCAGTAGATTTACCGGAATTCAACCATCAGCAAGTACAAGAGTTAGCAGCGAGGCACAACTTGAATTGGTCGGATGCAGAAGTTGAGGAATTGATGGCAATTGTCGGCGGACATCCGTATTTAGTGCGAGTTGCATTATATCACATTTCGCGATCGGGTTTGACACTCGATGAATTAAAAGAAACTGCGATCGCAGATGCGGGAATTTACAGCGACCATTTGCGCCGGCAGTTGTGGAATTTGGAAGAATATCCAGAGTTGGCGCAGGGGATGAGGGAGATTGCAGCGGCGGATTCTCCGGTGCCGTTAAAGGCGATGCAGGCGTTTAAATTAGACAGTTTGGGGTTGGTGAAGTTGCAGGGGAACGAGTGCGTCCCGAGGTGCGAACTGTACCGACAATATTTTAAAACTAATTGGGGAGTTAATTAATTGGAGATTTTAGCTCGTTAATGACGTAAAATCAGGAGTAGGGGGAAAGCTAAGCACAAATATCGCAAAAGAGCGATCGTCCGGCTTTCCCCTGTGCAGTATCAACGTAAAATAGGATCGATGACTGAAGAAACTGTCACTCTGAGAAAGTCTCTTGACTTAGATAAATTAATTCCACTTCTACCACAAGCAGAAAATATCAACTACTGGCGCAATCTCAACCCCAATTTAACTATTTCCGATCGACCATTTGAAGGGTTTTCAGAATTTTCTGGAGTCCCACAACCAGAAATTGACGAGTACAGGCTGCAACTGCGAGAAGAAGGCTATTTCCAAACACCTCCCGCAATACCTGCTGCTACTATTCACCAGATGCGCGACTGTATAGAAAATGTCCGAAAAGCAGGGTTTCCGACAATGTTTGCCCTCGTCTACGATGTCTTCTATCAAGTATTTGGTTACTTTAACTCAACCTTGACAGGAATGTTGGGAAACGGCTACAAGTTAGTTCCAAATTTTTGGGTTTATTACATAGAAACTTCTGACAGCGGCAAAGGATTTGAGCCTCACCGCGACGCCGAGTACAAAAATACTATAGACTCCAACGGTATGCCGACAGTGCTTACTCTCTGGGTGACAATTACTGAGGCCAATCCCCTCAATTCATGTATGTACATGATTCCGGCAAACCGCGATCCAGAGTATGCTGAAGCTATCAAAAATCTCAAGACAAAAGCTACTAAATTTGCCTTGGAAGATATCCGGGCTTTACCTACACAAGCTGGTACTCTATCGTGCTGGGATCAATACGTTTTTCACTGGGGAAGCCGCAGCAGCAGTCGGGCTAAATCGCCTCGAATTAGCTATGCAGTATATTGTCAGCGAGGGGATATTCCACCCGTTGATGATGTAATTTTCGATATCCCATCAGTGCTCGATCTGCCAACGCGGTTATCTCTGATTTGCAGAGGTTTGTATCGCTATTCTTACGCCAGTTTACAGCCATCTCAACAGGCGGAAGCACTGTTAGATTTCTTGAGGAAGCATACGGTAACTCTGAAAAAAACTTAACATAAGTTTCCCAAAAAGCCAGACATCTCAATTCCGGTTGCATCGGAATGATTGAACCGCAGAGGACGCAGAGTACGCAGAGTTTATAGAATAGATAGAGGAATAACTAACCAGAATTTGGTATAATTTATGTAATTAATAATCAGTGAATGATACCCATGAACGATATTTTTTTGATAACTTCCGATAATTGGCTAGATTGGATAACCGTGTTTGGTTATCTAGCTTTTACAGTTTTCATTGCATGGCGCGTATTCACCACAAAGTAGATATATGTTAAAATCAGGTAAAATCATAACTAAATTAACTCCCGCATACTGTTATGTCGCCTGTTGAAAGCGTCGCAGCAATTCCGAACGATCTGATTTGGCGCTTGGGCATTGAGCAGTATCATGCGATAATTCAAGCTGGCATTCTCACGGATGATGACTCTGTAGAATTGCTGGAAGGTTGGCTGGTTTTTAAAATGCCCAACAATCCACCGCATTGAGCAACAACTCGTCTTGTGAGAACAGCTTTAGAGAATATTTTACCTGCGGGGTGGTATGTCGATTCCCAAGAACCGATCGCGCTTTCCAACAGCGAACCAGAACCCGATATAGTGGTTGTTCGAGGGGATACGCGACAGTATCTCGATCGGCATCCTGGTGCTGAAGATATTGCCCTGATTGTTGAAGTATCAGATACGACGCTTCAGCCCGATCGAACTGTAAAAAAACGGATTTATGCCCGCGCTGGAATTGCGATTTATTGGATTGTGAATCTTGTTGAAGGACTGGTTGAGGTGTACTCTCAACCTCTTGTTGAAGTTGAGGCGTCAGATTACTGTCAAAGGTTTGATTTGGGGCGATCGGCTGTTATACCGATGATTATTGAAGGGAGAGAAATTGGGGCGATCGCTGTGAATTCTCTTTTGCCTTGAGATAAAATGAGTAAGATCGTTTACGGTTGTTTTTGAATGATTAAACCGCAGAGGCCGCAGAGGGCGCAGAGGAAGAGAAGAGAGAGATGAATAATAAGGAAGCGGGACAACAAATTTGGTTAGGGATGAAGCCCAGCCAGTTGAATTAGTCAAAATTATTGGGAGTGATAAATTGAAAGAAGGCATTGCTGAAAAGCGAGATGATGTGAAACGAAGTTCCAAGCATCTCGTCCTATTTTCATCCTGGGAATTAGCAACGCCTTCATCTGTTGATTACTCAGCACTTTGCTATAGCATACCGAATTTACCAAGACGTTAGAAAATTCCAATCTTCTGTATCGTCTGGGTATAATAATGGTGGCGGTTGATTGGGTTGTTCGAGTAAGGTTTTATAGTCTCCTGAATCTACCCATTTTAGAAGTTCCGAAGCGCGCATCACGACCCAAGATTGGCTGGAATCGTTGAAACTGAGCAACTTAGTAAGTGTATCTTGAGACTTTACACTGTTGTCGCTAAATTCGCGCACTTGAACGAGGAAATCAGCGATCGCTTCCGGTGTTACATAGCAACTGGGTAAACCGCCAAGTTTCATCAACGCGCTAATCGCTACATCCACATCCTGACAAGCCAGCAACCCCGCCCGATCCGCTGTAAACCTTGCCATCATTAACCAATTCCAGAACGCCAGTTCTAACCCATTAGCCGCCAAACCGCCAAATCCTAATGTCGCTGCATTCACCCAATTCTTTAAAAGCGGCATCACCATCGCTATTTGATGATAGAGCAAATGCTGACTTTTAATGTGGGCGACTTCATGCCCCAATACATAAGTCAGTTCCTGGCTAGAAAGCCATTCGTAAGCTTCTAAATTCACCGTTACAATTGGACTTTCAATACCAATCGTAACGGTAATAATATGCCCCCAACCGCGAAACAGATATAAATCTGGACAGGGATACAAATCGAGAATTTCACAAGTTTCTTCCAACGCCTCAGACAACCCCGGAAAATTGTTGGGAGTCACGCGAAAATCACTGCCCAAACATTGCAAGCGGAGTAGGCGATCGATACCGTACTCATTCACTTTCTTCAGCAATAAAGAAACTCCAGGCATCTTTTCTAGAGACGCTAAAGCTTTGCGATCGAAAGGATGTTCGTAAGTCTCTGACTTCAATCCTAATAAGACTTTTTTCATCCTAAATAGACCTCCTTTAGTATAAAATGTGCCTGTTACTCATCGTGCTTAGCCATTCATCTCTCGATTCAGCAATGCCTGAAACAACTAAATCTAAACTTGCTCTCTCAACTTTCGCAAAATCGGAATTTGTTCCAACTGTTCCGGCCGCAACGCTTCCCAGTTTAACCCAATTGGACGCGGATAACTTGTATTAGTCTCAATTACCTCCCGGGCAGTAACAATCCAATTCAGCGCCCAATCGTGAGCTTGCATTGGTAAACGCGAATCTTCGACTATTTGCAAAGGATGCACTGTTGTCACAATCGGCGTATCGATTTTTACTAACCGGAATTCTGTCAACATAGCCAATTCTAAATCTGCAAACCCTGCACCTTTCCCGGTTCTTCCACCGCCCGACCCTGCTGCTACGCAGCCGACTATTACTAAATCAATCGGCTCCATTTCTGCAAAACTTACCAATTTTCCGCAATCGAGAGCTTTGCGGGCGGTCGCACTTTCGGCAATTGATATATTTTGCCTCTGCAAATCCTCAGCAGTTAACTCTACAAAACAGCGATCGTCTGTCAATCGCGGTACTGCCATATACAGCCGTTTTCCATCTTGCAAAGCTTGCATCCGCACCGAATTTTGCGCCGAATCTGGATTGCACTTAATCGTTTTTGCTTGTTGCCATATTGGTAAAGTTGCCAATCTTTCGGCCGCAAACTCAGCACCGACAAAGTTGGGAATATGACCGAACGGATCGTCAACAGATGCGGCTTGCTGCTTCAGCAAAGACCAAATTTCAGCTCTTAACTTGTCTTTGTCGTGGTTGTATCCAGTCCAATCAGTTTTCATGCTGTATTGTGGTACAATGTATCATACAAAAGTTTTTTTAATGCGCCTCATTTCTTCAGTCCGCGCAGGCGGACTTTGTTTGACAAGGAGCGGTTTTAACCGCAGAATTACCGCAACATATTTTTGGGATTTTACCATTTTATTTTATGAATTTTACCACAAAACCCAGTTACTATCAAGTCGGTGGGAGTTTGACAAATAACGCTCCGAATTATGTGAAGCGACAAGCCGACGACGACCTTTATAACGGATTGAAAGCCGGGGAATTTTGCTATGTTTTGAATTGCCGGCAAATGGGCAAATCTAGCTTGCAGGTGCGGACAATTCAGCGGCTGAGAAATGAAGGAATTGCTTGTGCTGCGATCGACATTTCGGAAATTGGCAACCGCGGCGTCACTCCCGAACAGTGGTATGCTGGTTTGCTACGCATTCTCGAAAATAACTTTAACCTGTCGGATATTGTCAACGTGCGGACTTGGTGGCGCGATCGCAATTTTTTAACTCCGGTTCAAAGATTGAGCGAATTCATCGAAACCGTACTCTTACCCAACATTTCCAGCAATATTGTCATTTTTATTGACGAAATCGACAGCATTCTCGCCCTAGATTTTCCCGCCGACGATTTTTTAGCCTTAATTCGATCGTGCTACAACAAGCGCGCCAACAATTCAGAGTTCGATCGCCTAACTTGGGCCCTTTTAGGCGTAGCATCGCCGACGGATTTGTGCCGCGAGCAAAATGCCACCAGCAATACCCCTTTTAATATTGGCAAGGCGATCGAATTAACTGGTTTTGACGAAACAGAAGCTCAACCGCTAGCAGCGGGGTTGGCAGAGCTTACAGACAGCCCTCATGAAGTTTTGAGAGAGGTTTTGTATTGGACGGGCGGGCAGCCTTTTTTGACTCAAAAGCTGTGCAAACTTCTGCTGGAAAATCCACAATTAATCCCGAATTTACCCCCCCCAGCCCCCCCTTGCCAAGGGGGGGAGAAAGATGCCGCCGCCCGTTGCCAAGGGGGGGAGGAAGATTCAGCCGCCGATTGCCAAGAGGGGGAAAAAGATAAAATTAACACTTCTAAAGAGTGGGTGGAGAAAGTAGTGCGCTTGAAAATCGTGGAGAATTGGGAATCTCAGGATGTCCCAGAACATTTGTCCACAATTCGCGATCGGCTTTTCAAAGAAAACCAGCGCATTGTCAGGAGACTCGGATTGTATCAGCAAATTTTAGAACAAGCTGAAATTGTCCCCGATGGCAGTGGCGAACAAATGGAATTGCGATTGAGCGGATTAATCGTTAAGCGCGGGGAAAAATTAACAATTTCTAATCCTATTTATCAAGCTGTATTTAACCGAGAGTTAATTGAAGAAAAATTAGAAAAACTCTCGCCTTACTCGGAAGCTATCAAAATCTGGCTAAATTCTAGCTGTGAAGATAATTCCCAACTGTTGCGAGGGGATGATTTGAAGTCAGCATTAGTTTGGGCGGCCGGAAAAAGTTTGAGAAACGAAGATTTTCAATTTTTGACTGCCAGCCAAAAAGTTATTTTGAGCGACCAAAATCAACTGCTGCGTTCAGCTACACTAGAAACCAAAAAAGCTGTGCGCGATGCCGAAAAAGCTTTGAGTGAAGCTGACTCTGCCAAACAAAAAGCCAAACAGTGGATCGGCATCGGTTCTGCGGTACTGGCAGCATCGTTACTGGCGGCGATCGGCTTTTCAACTCTCGCTTACCAGCGGTTTAAACTAGCACAAGCAAGTATTGAAATCGAACAAAATGGCAGCGATGCTTTATTGTTGGCGGTATCTCAAAAAACCGAAAACACCGAAGCTTTATCAGAAGCTTTGCTGAGGGCGATCGCCTCTGGAAAAAAATTAAAAACCTTGGTTAAAAACAAACATAATTTAGAACAATACCCGGCAACTAGACCGCTTTTAGCCTTACAAATAATTCTCGATAGAATTAGCGAAATACAGGAGATAAAAGCCTCATTACTTCCGCAAACAAAGATAAGCTGGCCAGCTCATAAAGGTGCAGTTACCAGCGTCACTTTTAGCCCAAACAGGAAGATTTTAGCAACCGCAGGAATAGACGATAGAGTTCGGATTTGGAACTTTTCAGGGCAAAAAGTTGCTGAATGGAAAGCTTTGCAGCAGTCAGTTAATATGGTAAACTTTAGCCCGAATGGTAAATTTTTAGCGACCGCCGGAAGGGACAGCACAGTTAAAATATGGAATTTATCAGGTAAAAATATTTCTACTTTGAAAGGAATTCAAGGCTCTGTTACCAGCATCAGTTTTAGTCCCGAAGGGAAGTTATTAGCGGCCGCAGGGATAGACAGCTATGCTGCAATTTGGGATTTGTCTAAACTGCCGCAATTAGTATCGTCTAGCGTGAAACTCCCCGGTCACAACGGCTTAGTGCGAAGTGTAAATTTTAGCCCAAAGGGCGATTTCATAACGACTTTAGATGGCAAATCTACAGTGCGACTTTGGAATTTGTCGGGCAAGCTGAAAAAAACACTGCCCGTTCAGGCAATTGGGATCAGTTTCAGTCCGGCTCCACACCAGTATCGCTTTGCTACAGTAACATTGAATGGCAAAGTCGGGCTGTGGAATCTGTCAGGGAAAGAATTAGTTAATGAATTTCAAACATTGCATTTAGATGCGAAATCAATTAGTTTTAGTCCCGACGGAGAACGGCTTGCTACAGTCGGAATTGACAAGACAGTGCGGCTGTGGAATTTAGCAGGGCGGCAGGTTGCTCAATTTGAGTTTGAGGAGAATGTGGTTAGTGTCAGTTGGAGGCGAGATGGAAAGCAAATTGCTGTAGCTGGAAGCAACGGTACTGTCTGGCTGAGGCAGGTTGAAGGGTTAGAAGAATTGCTGAAGCAAAGCTGCAATTTTTTCACCAGTCAACCGAAGTATTTTACCAGAGTTTCAACTCTCTGCAAGTAGGGACACGGCAATGCCCATTAGTGTCAACTTAAGCTGTCAGCCCGCCAAGTCCGTTAGTCATCCATCAAGTCCGCCAGGGGTTGAAACCCCTGTCTAATAGCGAAAGTCCTCTCAAAGAGGACTGAAGAGAAGAATCTCAACTCATTAGTCCTCGGAAGCGAGGACTTTAGCTTTGAGGCAGGGGTTTCAACCCCTGCCGGACTATTGGTTGTACCTTAAGTTGACACCTATGGGCAATGCCATGTCCCTACTCATGACTGTCAATTTATCTTAACCGGCGAAACACTTACATTAGGATTTTTGACTTTTCTTAAGAGTTCTTGTCGGGCTTGTTCGGGATTTTGCCCTTTGGGTACTTGATATAATAATCTACAGGAACCGTCTTGAGAATTAGCTGCACAAATAATTAGTTGACCGCTGGGAGATGCACCTGATGTGATAATATTCTCCCAGTTACCTTGCGGTTGCGAGTTGTTGAGAATTCCCGATACTCGGGTGCACCGAGTAATCGCGTCTTCTCCCGATTCATTGAAATAGTTATCAGCTAGCCACAGAATAACGGGAATATTTTTGCCTTGTTGGACAGCAATTGTAGCTGGGCGGCCGCCCGCAGCACCGCAGAAGAATGAAGGTGTTTGGGCAAAGGCGGGACTGTTTGCTAAAATCTGAGCAGCAAGGGCAATAATTGACGCGCTAAAAGCTGACTTTAAGAGCCGAAATTTCATGAGCAGTAATAAGCTTGTTTATTTAAGGTTACTAATAGTTTAAAAAGTTAGACTGTTTGTTGCCGGGAAGATTAGGCATTTAGGGAAAAAAATAAAATTTATTTTGGAAATTTTTGCGATCGCACACTGACCTCATCTATGGTAAGACTCAGGGAAAAAAGCTCGCTGACAAAGACGGACGGGAGAAAATAGGTGCAGCGCCAGGGGCGCCAGCGCGCAGGAATAGCGTAAAGGTGCGGTTTTTCACCGTTTTTTGCTGAGCCTCGGTCTTCCTCATGCCGTCCCACCTAAAGTAGAACCTGTGTTAACATCGGTAAAAATATTCTCTTTAATAATCAACAATGGCCAATGTTCTGGTGCTGAACGCCTCCTACGAACCCCTTAACATCACCAATTGGCGAAGGGCGGTAGTTTTGTTGCTGAAAGGAAAAGCAGAACAGGTAGAACACAACGGGAAATTTATTGCGCCAAACTTCCCGCTACCAACTGTGATCCGACTGCGGCATTACGTCCGGGTTCCTTATAAAGATATTCCGCTGACCCGCCGGAACATCTTGCACCGGGACGCGCACTCTTGTCAATACTGTAGTTATACGGGGGACGATTTAACCCTCGATCATGTGATTCCCCGATCGCGCGGAGGAGGCGACAGTTGGGAAAACCTCGTCACCGCCTGCGTGCGCTGCAATGTCAATAAAGGCAGCCGCACGCCGAAAGAAGCGGGAATGCCGCTGCGCTATCCGCCTCGGAAACCTCACAGCGGTCTTTATTTTGAAGTCACTAAACACGTTAAGAGCGGTATGCACAAAGAATGGCAAAAATATGTAATAGGCCTTTAAAACCCCTGTCAGCGAAAGCGCGGGGGTTTTTTGCGGAAGTTGTGAGTCCTGAGATTGCTTCGTTCCTCGCAACGCACGCGCCCTGCATCAGTTAAAAAGTTAAAGATAGAATTTACGTTCTTAAATCCGGTTTCTCGTAATAAGTATTGGCTTTGACAACCAGGCATCTACTAAAGAAACGGGATTTAAGATCGAATGTCGCGCAAATCCTGAAATAGTTAAATTGTTAATTTTCAACGATGAAAGACCATTCCCCTAACAATTCCGATGATACATCCGGCAACCGCGAAGGTGAACTTGATGCCAGCAGCGAGGTTGTACCCGAAGTGAGTGCGCCGGCGGCGAAACGGCGCAGCAAAGCCGAAGTTGCTTCCCAAGAGAATCGCGGCCGTCTCCGCGAGGAATTGCACGATCGCAAAATCGAACAGTTGCGCCAGATGTTCGATCGGCACAAAGGCACTCGCCAGTTAATCTTACTGCAAGATTTTCCCGACCCCGACGCACTTTCAAGCGCTTGGACTTACAAATTAATTGCCGAACAGTACGATATCCAATGCGAGATTATCTACGCCGGCACCCTCAGCCACCAAGAAAATATTGCCTTAGTTAAATTGACAGGGTTGCCGTTGCAGCGGTGGACGCTGGAAACAGTAAAAACTAAGGATTTGTCGGTGTTTCGGGGCTGCGCTTTCATCGACAACCAAGGGACTACTTGTAACTTAACCGAGTATATTTTAGCCGCTGGAGTCCCGATCGCCGCCGTCATCGACCACCACAATTTGCAGGGGGAAATGAACGCAGAATTTACCGATTTGCGCCCCCAAATCCGCGCTACAGCCACGATTTTTGCCGAGTATTTACAGGCCGGACTCCTAACTCTCGACGGCAGCGTCAGCCTGCACGTCAAGTGCGCTACAGCTTTGATGCACGGTTTGCGATCGGATACCAACGCCCTCAGACAAGCTCAGGAGGAGGACTTTTTAGCTGCGGCTTATTTGAGCCGGTTTTACGACCCGCAGTTGCTAAATGCCGTGTTGCAGTCGTCTCGTTCTAAGTGGGTGATGGACGCGATCGAGCGATCGCTCAAACACCGCACCGTCCAGAACAATTTTTCGATCGCCGGCATCGGCTACCTCCGCTATGACGATCGGGATTCTATTCCCCAAGCGGCCGACTTTTTAGTAACAGAAGAGAACGTACATACAGCCGTTGTTTACGGAATTGTTCACGACAAAGATGAGGAAATTGAATTAGTAATTGGGTCGCTGCGAACTACTAAACTCACTCTCGACCCCGACGAATTTATTAAAGAAACTTTCGGTCAAGATGCTCAAGGACGCTTTTTTGGAGGCGGTAGAAGTCAAGCCGGAGGTTTTGAAATTCCGGTAGGATTTCTTTCCGGCGGCAATGAGAATAGCGATTATGCAAGGCTGAAATGGGAAGTATTTGATGCTCAAATCAAGCAAAAATTGCTAAATTTAATTAGTCCGACAGACAATCCGGTTTATCATAATTAGATTGACTAATTATTCATGAATAAACTCGATATAGCAACCGCTAAGGTGGTTGAGACGTTATTAATGGCCCAAACCGTTGCTTCTGTTGCTTCCTACCTTCTGCCGAGTGCCAGGGGCCTTCTGCTGTATTAGTTGTGCCAATTTTGCTCGGTCGCAAACAGCAGCGATCCCCGAAGTTTTGGATCGCTCGACCGTTGACAGAATACTTAGTTATACTTATACTTAACTTGTGAAGCTCAATTGAAGAGTCAGGATTTGCTTTTTAAGTAGATTTGAGTGGGTTCTACAAAGCGGATTATTGATTGCTTATAAATGCCAAAGTCCGCGTCAGCGGGCATCTATCCATATTCATATCCTGCAACGCGTTGCAGTGCAGCTTGGGTTAAGAATGCGAAACCTGGAATCAGATTGTCAAGTGTTTCTACAAGATCAACCGCCGGAACTTCAAACAGAACCTCCTGAAACTGGTAGCAAGACAGAAAGCGAGATCGCAGTTAATCGTCAAAATTGTCTGAAACCAGAGTTTGCCTATTGCCCTAGCGGAGATATTTTCCACCTCAGTGCTTTTGAATTGTTGCAAAACCCGATCTGGGTATTTGATATTGAAAAATTGCAAATGTGGTGGGCAAACCAGACAGCTTTAAACCTTTGGAATGCTTCGACGCAGCAGCAGCTCGCAAGCCACAACTTTAGCGATCTATCAGAATCTGCTCTGATTCGCTTGCAGACCTATCTACACCAGTTTGAGCAAGGCAAAACCTTGTCGGAGCAATGGACATTTTACCCCAACGGCGAGCCTGTTTCTGTCCGCTGTCGCTGCTCCGGTATCCGAATTGACAATGGGCGTTTGGCAATGCTGGTGGAGGGGATGGTTGAAACTACCCATCAGATCGATCCGGAAACCCTGCGCTCGATCGAGGCACTCCGACACACGACGCTGATGGTGTCGCTATACACCATCGAAGGTCTGCCGTTGCTGCAAAACCCCGCCGCCTTAAGCTGTTATGGGGATATGCAGCACCCTCACTCTGAGACAGACAGCGTTTTTCTGAGTCATTTTGTTGACTCTGGGCTAGGAAAGCAAGCAATCGCAGCAGCGAAGTCCCGCGAGGTCTTTAGTCTTGAGGCTCAAGTAATTACTCGGGCGGGAATTCGCTGGCATCAGATGGATGTGGGGTGTACCAATGACCCGGTAACAGGCAACCAGACGTTACTTGTGAACGAAAAGGACATTACCGATCGGGTGCAGGTAGAAATAGAACTCCGAGAAATGAGTATCACCTTTGCCAATGCAGTTGAGGGCATCTCGCGCCTGAATATTTTCGGACGGTACATCAGCGTCAATCAAGCCTACGCCAATATCACAGGTTATCAGCCTGAAGAAATGGTTGGTATGGATTGGCACAACACTGTTCATCCAGAAGATATGAAGATGATGATGGCTGCTTATCAACAAATGCTAGCTAGCGGTCGAGTAGAGGTTGAAGCCCGGGGTATTAGGAAAGATGGTTCGATTTTTTACCAGCAATTGGTGATGTTTACAGCCTGCGACGCCCAGAATCGAGCGATCGTCGGGTATCACTGCTTGATCAAGGATATCACCAGTCGCAAGCTTGCAGAAGCATTATTAAAACAAGAGTTCGAGCGTCTGGCTGTGGTGATTGCCACCCAACAGGAAATCGCCATCCGCAATCCCAATCTCGATGCAGTCATGGCCGTGATTGCAGAGAGGACTCAAGATTTGACCCGCGCCGACGGATCGGTGATTGAAATGCTTGAAGGGGATGAATTGGTGTATCGGGCAGCTAGCGGTATCGTCAGCGCATATATTGGATTGCGGCTCAAAGCAGCGACAAGTTTATCGGGAAAATGTATTGCGACCGGCGAAATCCTGCTTTGCGACGATTCAGAAACCGATGCACGGGCAGATCGGGCTGCCTGTCAGCGGATTGGCGTCCGGTCAATGGTGGTTGTTCCCTTGTTATATCAAGAAGAAGGGGTTGGTGTCTTAAAAGTTGTTTCAGCGAAACCTTCTGCCTTTACAGAGTCAGACATCCAGACCTTACAACTGATGGCTGGGTTTTTGGCTGGCAGCCTGCATCTGGCTTCAGAGTTTGATTCCAAAAATGTTTTCCTGAGTCAATTACAGGAAAGTGAGGAACGGTATCGTTCTGTGATTGCGACCATGACAGAAGGCATCGTACTTCAGCTAGCAAACGGACAAATTACTGCCTGCAATGCTAGTGCGGAAAGGATTATCGGGCTGACCTCGGAACAAATGATGGGGCGTACATCCGTAGATTTAGAGTGGCTAACTGTTCGGGAAGATGGCTCCCTCTTCCCGGGCGAACAGCATCCGGCCGCGATCACCCTACGGACGGGAAAACCAGTATCGAATGTCCTGATGGGCATTCACAAGGCCGATCGAACACTGACTTGGATTTCGATTAATGCACAACCTCTGTTCCATTCCAATCAGTCTCAACCCTATGCAGTAGTGACGACTTTTGCTGATATTACAGAACGCAAGAAAGCAGAGGAATTGCTCAGAAATCAGGCTCAGCGAGACAGATTGATGGCCGCGACAGATGGGTTGACACAAGTAGCAAACCGCCGCTGTTTTGATGAGCGATTGCAGTCGGAATGGCACCGACTGATGCAGGCAAAACAACAGCTTTCGTTGATTATGTTGGATGTAGATTATTTCAAGCGATATAACGATTGCTACGGACATCTGGCTGGGGATACTTGTTTGGTGAAAGTTGCCAAAGCCGCAGCAGCAGCAGTTAAACGTTCCGCCGATTTGTTTGTGCGCTACGGGGGCGAAGAATTTGCTGCCCTACTGCCGAATACGGATGCTGCAGGGGCGATCGCAGTTGCTGAGTCGATGCGACAGGCAATCCGAGATTTGGCAATCCCTCACGAACAATCTGATGTGAGCGAGATCGTGACCGCTAGCATGGGAATTGCTAGCATGGTTCCCAGCAGCGACAAATCGCCGGATGAACTGATAGCCCTCGCCGATCGAGCACTGTACGATGCGAAACGACAAGGGCGCGATCGCTGCGCCTCTAGCGCCAACCAGATGACGGCGGCAGATTTCAATACAGTTGTAGAATAGGCAAAAGATGTCGGTCGCGCTAAACTTTACCCATAAGTTCGCAGGCGTAAGCCAGGGCGCAACCATCGCGCAGCTATCAAAAGGACAGGGACATTGCATTTATATCTGATCCGTCACGGTATCGCGGCCGCACCCGAAGCATACGATACAGACTCAGAACGCCCGCTGACTAAAGAGGGTGCGAGCAAAACCCGGAAAATCGCCCAGCGGCTGTACGAACTCGAAATTCAGTTTGACCTGATTCTCACCAGTCCGCTACTGCGGGCGCAGCAAACCGCCCAAATCCTGCAAACAGTCGGTTTGAGTTCCAAAATAGAAGAATCCCGCGCCCTCGCACCTTCAGGAGACATCGGGAACTGGCTGAACTGGTACAAGCAGTGGCAGGAAACAGGCAGCAGCAACTTGGCCTTGGTGGGCCACCAACCAGACTTGGGCAACTGGGCAGAAACTTTGCTTTGGGGTCGATCGCAAGACGCCCTGATTCTCAAAAAAGCAGGTATCATCGGCTTAATCCTCCCCGAAACAGGCTCCCCGGTAGGCCGCAGCCAAATGTTCTGGCTGACTCCACCCAAGTTTTTGCTCCCCTAGAAACACCGAACCGCCCCGACATTAACAGGACGCGCCAGCCCTCTTAAACCCGCATTCAAAGAACGGCGAAACCGGGTTTGAGGCAGGGCTGTTTCGTTCGACCTAGGGACAATTCCTCGTGAAGAATGGTTGTGGGGTATCCCGCCTGCTGTGAAAATACAGTTTCATTCGACCTAGGGGGAATTCCTCGTCAAGAGTCCCCATGTCCCAAACGCCTGTGAAATCGTCTGTGGGGAGGTAGGCACGGGGGCACTACCCTTACAAAAGCCTGATTTTCGTAATGAAACCGCCCTGGAGTTTGAGGGGCGACAATACGCAGCACTGCGATCGGACTGTCTGTTGAAAAACCCGGTTTCTGAACCGCCATTAAATGATTATTTGTCAAGACTGTGACACTATCTTGGTTTCTGGTAATGTACTTTTAGTAATATTCAACTCACACAAAACGGTATCGCAATGGTCGTCGGCGAATTCAAACCAGGTTTAGAAGGTGTTCCCGCCACCTTGTCCAGCATTAGCTACGTCGATGGACAAAAAGGATTGCTGGAATATCGCGGGATTAGCATTGAGGAACTGGCACTGAAAAGTTCCTTTGTTGAAACTTCATATTTATTAATCTGGGGGGTACTTCCGACCAAGGAAGAACTAGCAGCTTTCGAGCATGAAATTCGCTATCACCGCCGGATCAAATATCGCATCCGGGACATGATGAAATGCTTTCCCGAAAGAGGACATCCCATGGACGCCCTGCAAGCTTCAGCGGCAGCCCTGGGCTTGTTCTACTCCCGCCGAGCTCTCCCCAACCAGGGATACATTCGAGAAGCTGTAGTGCGGCTGCTAGCGAAAATTCCGACAATGGTGGCGGCGTTCCAGCAAATGCGGCGGGGAAATGACCCGGTGCGGCCGAGGGATGACTTGAACTACTCCGCTAACTTTCTTTATATGCTCAACGAGCAAGAACCCGAGCCGCTGTTAGCTAGCATTTTTGACACTTGTCTGACTCTCCACGCCGAACATACAATTAATGCCTCTACATTTTCGGCAATGGTAACAGCTTCGACGCTGACAGACCCTTACGGGGTGATTGCTTCGGCAGTTGGCACTTTGGCGGGGCCGCTGCACGGGGGAGCTAATGAAGAAGTGATTGATATGTTGCAGGCAATTGGTTCGGTAGAAAACGTGCGGCCTTTTGTCGAGAAGTGCGTTGCCAACAAAGACAAAATCATGGGGTTCGGCCACCGCGTTTACAAGGTGAAAGATCCGAGAGCAACTATTCTCCAAGGGTTAGCCGAACAGTTATTTGACAACTTCGGCCGCGATGATTATTACGACATTGCTGTCAAGTTAGAAGAAGTGATTGAGGAAAAACTAGCTCACAAAGGAATTTATGCAAATGTAGATTTCTATTCGGGTTTGGTTTACCGCAAAATGGGAATTCCTACAGACTTGTTTACGCCGGTTTTTGCGATCGCCCGCGTTGCTGGCTGGTTGGCCCACTGGAAGGAACAGCTAGAGGCAAACCGCATTTACCGCCCGACTCAAATATATACGGGGACTCACGGTGCTCCTTATGTTGCGATCGAGGACAGACTCCCATCCTAAAAGCAAAATTATCAACCCAGCTATCAAAAGGGGGAGAATAATTGTTTTGCTTTCGTGAAGTGTTGAATTAAAAATTGCTTTCGCCTTCCGAGTCACGAAGCAATCTCTATCTGCCAAAAGCTGCCGTGCTGGGTTACACCCCTCTTGTATTTTGTGCTGTTAGTTGGCGACAATAGTAGGAAGTGACGATTTTCAGGAACTCCGGTCCTCAGACTTGCGGGTCTGGGGTTTTTTATTAGAAGATCGCCAATAAGTTTCGGTAGGGTGCGTCATTTTTGGATTCAGCCAGAAAAACTAGGGTGAAACCCAATACTTTTCACTTACAGCCTCTTCCAGGTTCATGAAGTACACTATAAAGCTATATTGTGTGGTGTTAATCCTCCGGGTGCGGATCTGCTTCATATTTGATAAAACTTACGGATTGACGGGTGGCGACGCACCGAACCACGGGCGAGAAGATTGTGTGTACCACATCTACATGGAATATGCTGTAAGATTGTCTCAAGAGAGGAACGTTAGCGTAAGCCATCAAAAAAAACAATCTCCGTATCTATTTTGCATAGTGTTCTAACCCCAAGGCTGTCTTAAGTAAACCGTATTGACTTATAGAGTGCGTAAGTCCTGTCTACCGAGAAGCAAATCCTATTTGTATAATTTCTCGTGTTCCTTGTTGTTCACATATTTGCTGAGCGATCGCACGAACTCGATCTACAGTCATTTTTTGACTGTTATTGTTGGTTGCCATATCCATCTGATTTAGAAAAAACTACGCGCTAATACCATTTATCAAAAGTCTTGTTACCCAACAATTATTGGGCGAGAGTGAAACGGAGGGTTGTGTTTTCAACGATTATCGCTTGGTGCGGCTCTGTTAGATTGTTGCTCTTTCTTGATGAATTTTCGATGTGACGCACCCTACGAATAATGTTGCAATAGTTTTGAAAACAGGTATAAATTATCGGTTCATAGCGCAAGGACCGCCAGGGGTTGAAAACCCCTGTCTCATAGCGCAAGTCGGTTGAAACCGACTGGAAAAAAACATTAAAATACTTGTAAAAAATGTATTTTTCAGTCCTCTTTTAGAGGACTTTCGCTATGAGACGGGGGTTAAAAACCCCCGGCGGGCTTGTGGGTTGGCGTACAGATTTTGACTTGTTTTGACAAGAAGCCATTTCAACCGCCAAATCTACACAGGTTGAGTTACATGATGGCGGCTGGTCAATTTATCCAATTGATTCACCAACAAACTCAGGAACAATCCCACATCGGTAACAACTCCAATAGATTCGATCGACCCCCGATCGCTCAATTTCGTCACCACCGCCGGATTAATGTCCACACAGACCATCTTCACACCCGCCGGCGTCATATTTCCCACACCAATTGAGTGCAGCATAGACGACAGCATTAACACCATATCCGCACCCCGTAACAGCTCAGTATATTCTTCTTGAGCCTTAACTAAATCCATTTGCGTGTCGGGAAGCGGGCCGTCATCGCGGATCGAACCGGCAAGAGAAAACGGTATATTGTTCTTCACGCACTCGTACATCACACCGCTAGTAACCAGGCCTGCTTCAACAGCTTTTGCAATACTCCCGTAACGCCGCACAGTGTTAATTATTTTCAAGTGGTGTCGGTGTCCGCCGCGCACAGCTACGCCGCGTTTCATGTCAACCCCTAAAGAAGTTCCCATGCTTGATTGTTCCATGTCGTGAACTGCGATCGCATTTCCACCTAACAGCGCTTGTACGTAACCTTCGCGAATCAAATGCGCTAAATGTTCGCCACCGCCGGTGTGGATAACCACAGGCCCCGCCGTAACTACAACTTTGCCACCGCGATCGCGAATTTGGCGTAATTCCCACGCTACTTGTTCCACCACCAATTCTACGCGGCGCTCGCTAGAAACGCTGCCGGACATAAAACTGAATTCTTGAGAATTGCGCTGTTCCCGCGATTCGGTTTTGCGGATGGTGCGGATGCCGACCACATCAACAACGACTTTTTCTCCTACTTTTAAGTCGCGCAATAATTTGCACTTAGCCACTATACCATCAGCAGTCTCAGTAATAGCAACTGCTCCATCCATCCGCTGATTTTGCACTTTTACCCACTGATTGTTTACCCGCACTTCTGTGGGATAAATTGTACTCACGTAAAAGTCGTCCGGGCCGACACCATCTTGCACTACCGGTTCTAAAATAGCATCGCAAATCTCTTGCGGCGGGGGCACTGCACCCAAGTCAATCAGCAGTCCCATGATTTCTTCCATCACATCGTGGGAAGGAGCCGAAACTTTAACGTCTGCAGATGATGTGCTTTGCCGCTGCTCTCCTAAATTGAAGTTGAGCACTTGAAAACTGCCGCCGTTTTCGATAATTAAGTCTAAAGCGCGACTGATTAAACCGGCATCTAGCAGGTGGCCTTCCATGCGAATTGTGCGGCTTTCTACCATCACGTTTGCCGATCGCTCTTCTTGCACCGGTTCCGTTACCCGCAGCGTCAAACACTTACAGGCGCCGCCCGCTTTCAGAAATTCGCTCATCGGCGTTTCAATGACTTGAAAACCTGCCTGAGTAATGCGCGTTTTCAAGGCTTCGCTAACCTTGTTCATTACCACAATTTTGTCAATATTGACGGCATTGCAGGCAAAGTTAGCGGCATCTGCTTCTTCAATGGCAATGCGTTTTTCTGGTGGTACCCGCATTTCAATTAAGCGGTTTGAGTAGGAATCAAATGCGGCTGGGTAGTAGAGCAAATAGCCGCCTGTCAGGGGACAAAAACAGGTATCTAGGTGATAGAAACGTTCGTCAACTAAACGCAGCGAAAGCACTTCAATGTTGAGCCATTTTGCTAGTAACGGGTGCGAGTCGAGTTCGGAACGGAAGCCGTATCCGGCCCACAACCAGCGTCCTTCGCGATCGAGCAAAGCATCGCCAGCGCCCTCAAACGGCAAATCTTTCGGCAGTTCGTGCACGGTGAAACCTTTGCTTTCAAACCATGCTTTGAAATAGGGTTCTTCGCCTTGGCGTTCTTTGTGATAAAAACGGCTGAGGACGAAGGTATTGCCTAAAAGCAAGCCTGCGTTGGCGGTGAAAACCATATCCGGCCAGCCTTTTTCTGGCGGTACGAGGTCTACCACGGCGTTGTCTTTGAGGACGTGGTAGAGTTTTTCCCACTGTTCGACGGCGCGATCGCGCGATGATTTGTGGACATTTCCCTCCATCCAAGGGTTAATTACGTAATCCACATCGTAGTGGTCGGGAGCGCACATGAGGAAGCGAATTGAGTCAGTCATAATTCAGTTAAAATGTGGTAGATGCTACAGCAGACGTATGTTGACAGAGTTTGTATAATAGCAACTGTAATATTCACTACTAATTTTAGCAGCGGAACGTCTGGAGCCTCAAAAGGCTAATTTTTTATCATATCATGCTGAGGATGAGATTAAACTAAATCTCAGACCGTTTTTATGAAATACTGGTGAAAATGTCAGGTTATTACGCACCCTACAATAATTTTTGATAGAGGATTAGTATGATGTTTGTTGAAGGGAGCATCTCATATTTGTAAAAACACTTATTCTGGCTCCTGCCTTCTGACTTTTTCCTTCTTCCTTCTGACTCTTTCCTCCTGACTCTTTCCTCCTGACTCTTTCCTCCTGACTCCTAGCTCCAATTTCAAGCGGAGGGCTGCTTTCATTGAGATGCTCCCTTTGTTGAATTGCTCCCAGTCTTCCGGTCGGGGCGGGTTTACGCTCATCTCTGGTTTATATTATAGATTGTTGGTGAACCCGCCGCTACAAGAATTATGGTTAATTTACCGCAGATGATATAAAAGTTTCTCCTAACTGTTAATTTTCAACTTTTGCGAAATCGGAAGTTCGATCGCAAATTCTGTTCCCCGACCAACTTCTGAATAACACCCCAACTTACCGCCGTGCGCGTCTTTCACAATTTGGTAACTAATCGACAACCCCAAACCAGTGCCGCGGCCGATCGGTTTTGTAGTAAAAAATGGGTCAAACATCCTTGACTGAACCTCGGGACAGATACCGGGCCCGCTGTCGGCAATCCGCACGCAGACTTGATTTTCGCTGCTGAGTTCAGTAACGATGCGAATCTGGTTAACTTTGCAAGTACAGTTTGCTGATGACTCTTCCACAGCGTCGATCGCATTCGACAGCAAATTCATAAATACTTGGTTTAATTGAGCCGGATAACATTCAACTTTTGGCAGTTTGCCGTAATTTTTAATAACTTGAATTTCTCCACGTTTTACCTGTGACTGCAATCGGTGCTGTAAAATCACCAAAGTGCTCTCTATCCCTTCATGAATGTCTATTACTTTGCAAGCTGTTTCGTCTAGTCTCGAAAAATTTCGCAAAGACAGCACTATCTGCTTAATTCGGCTAGCACCTTCTTGCATTGAAGCCAGGATTTTTGGGAAATCGCCAGCTATAAAATCCACCTCGACTTCTGCCAATTCTCGGGCTATTTCTGGAAATGGTTCGGGATAGTATTGCTGGTAGAGATGGATCAATTTTACTAAATCACGAGCGTACTGTGCGGCGGGAATAATATTGCCGTAGATGAAGTTTATGGGGTTATTAATTTCATGGGCTACTCCCGCTACCATTTGCCCAATACTTGACATTTTTTCTGCTTGAATAAGCTGAGATTGAGCCTTTTTTAAGTCTGCCAAAGTTTTTTCTAACTGTTTCGCTTTTTCTCGTTCTCGGTGTTCGCTAAATAGCAAATCTACTTCGGCTTGTTTGCGATCGCTAATATCGATATGCGTGCCCGTCATCCGCAAAGGATTTCCCGAAGCGTCGCGTTCCATTACCTTCGCTTGAGCTAAAATCCACTTCCACTCGCCGGATTTTGTCAGCATCCTAAATTCCACCTCGTAAGTAGGACTTTGGCCTTCTAGGTGAGCATTGAGCGCTGCTTTAGCCGGAGACAAATCCTCTGGATGTACCAGTTGCTCCCAGAATGCAAAACAATTTACTATTTCCTCTACTTCATATCCCAGCATCATTTTCCACCGCGGGTTAAAATAGACTTCTCCCGTGGCAAGATTCCAATCCCACAAGCCCATCGCACTGCCTTCAAATGCCAGATAAAAACGTTCTTCGCTGATTTGCAAAGCTGCTTCGGCTTGTTTTCGATCGCTAATATCCATCACTGTTCCCAACAGTTTGATTACTTGCCCAGTTTCGCTAAAAACAGCTTCTCCCCTTCCTTCGACGTATATAATTTGACCGCTAGGATGCAAAAATCGAAACTCTTTTTTGTATGAAATTCCTTGTGATATAGTCAGGCTGACTGTTTGTTGAAATAATTCTCTGTCGTCGGGATGACACATCTTTAAAAGTTGGGAAGATTTCGGTTCAGTTGCGGTTGAGTCAAGACCAAAAATTCGGAATACTTCTTCTGACCAAGTAATTTTATTGGTGACTAAATCAAATTCCCAACTGCCGATACGGGCAATTTTCTGGGCTGCTGCTAGACTAGCTTCGCTTTGTTGAAGTTTAAGTCGCTGTTGTTTATCTTGTTCGAGAAGATTGGCTTGAGCGATCGCAATTCCCATTTGTGCCGCCACAGCTTTCAATAATCTGATCTCATCTTGCGTCCAGTGGCGGGGGCGATCGTACTGGTGCAAGCATATTATTCCGTTAGCTTTTCCCTGGTAGGAAGTGCGGAGCGATATCATCGACTTCAAACCTATTTCAGAACACAAATCTCTGACGTTTTCTAGCAGCGGTTCGGCAAAAACATCGTCACAAACTAGAGCTCTATCTTGGTACAATACGAACTGAACGTGAGGATTGTTCTCTACAGGATTTTCTAAAGATAAAAGGGATGGAGATGCGGTTTTTCTGTATTCAGCCACATTAGATAGGCGGGGAATTGGGTGTTCTGTGTAGCTGTGAATTAAGCAGCAATCCGCATTAAAAATTCGACCTATTTGGGCGGCCGCTGTTTGAAAAACTAGATCTTGCTTTAAGCTGTAGCGAATTTCGAGAGTAATTGTTTCTAGCAGAAATCTTTGCTTGATTTGCCGTTCCAAAGCAGCCAAAGCAGTTTTAAGTTCGAGTTCTGCTTGTTTGCGAGCGCTAATTTCAGTAGCCGTTCCCAAAATTTTCCAAGGTTTGTCGTCGGCTGTTCGGGCAAACACTGTATCCACGCTAACAAACCAGCGATGGTCGCCATTTTTGTGCTGAATGCGGTACTCAAACTCAAAGCTTTCACCGTCTTTTCCTGCATCAATTCTGCTCAGGTGTTCTGAGAATCCTGGCAAATCTTCATGGTGTATTAAGTTAGGAAGAAATCCTCCTGCCATCTCCTGGATTTCTTCAATGGTGTAGCCCATATCGCTATATATTTCCCGGTTGATATACAGAGTTCGCCGTTCAATCAAATCGGAAACGTACAAAAAATTAGGATGTGTTTGAATTACTGCCGACAGCCAGCGTTGGCTGTCTCGGAGTTCTGCTTCGATCCGCTTGCGTTCTTCTATTTCTGCTTGCAGCCGTGCATTTTGTGCTAAAATTTCTTGATAAAGACGGCTCAGAAGCAGTTGATTTTCGACGCGACTCACCACTTCTTCTGTTTGAAAAGGTTTAGTAATATAGTCTGCCCCCCCCACAGAAAAAGCTTTAACTTTATCAAAAACTTCATTTAAAGAGCTAATAAAAATCACAGGAATATGTTTGGTGTGCGGACAAGCTTTTAACTGTTCGCAGACTTGATAGCCATCCATACCGGGCATCATGATGTCCAGCAAAATCAAATCAGGTGGACTCGACAGAGCAAAGTTAAGAGCCCATTTGCCATCTCGCGTTGGCCGCACTTTATATCCTCGCTTAGACAAAAGCTGGGATAAAAGCCGCAAGCTTTCTGGATGGTCGTCCACCATTAAAATATTTTTTTGTAAAACAGTATTTTGAAGTCTAAGTGTTTCTACTCTTGGATTTTTATCGTCACTTGTATTCACAGCAAACCCTCAAACTATTCAAGTTGTATGTGTGGGGATATTTTTAAAGTCATTAACCGCTTGTAGCTAACACTCTCAGATAAACCAGCCAAACTATTGGCTTTCTAGCACGCTCCTAAATGATCTGTTATTATATCAAAAATAAGGATCGTGTGAAAATGTTTGTGGCTCAAATTATTGGGACCGAGGGAGAAAACAGCCTAGATGCCTCAAATCACCAACTAAGCAAACAATTTTGATTAAAGGTAAAACTTTGAGTTTTACAATTTTTATAATTCGGTTTTGCCTCCCTTTACTGGGTGGCTCTGTATAGTGTGTTGTCAGTAGATATCCACACTCAAAATATTAATTAAAACAGACCGGAACACGGGTGTCAACTTAAGACTAAAACTCTTTATTTTTAGGGTTTACATCCAAGTTCTGAGTTCCTTAAATCTCCTTATTAAGCAGCGTTAGGGCAGTGCCGGCATAATTGTCAAACAGTCTACCGTTACTAATTATGAGCTTAAGTTGACACCAATGAGCCCTGAACAACTCCGACAATATCTTATATTTTATTTGCGGGGTGGGGCTGATTTATGGTATGTTTGTCTCTGCCTGCAATTCCCCGCAAGCGGCGTACACGGCTTTTACGTTATACCAATTCAGAAAAATCCGAGCAACTTCTAGAGCTAACTGCGGCTTGCCTCGGTCAATCAACCACTGCAAAAAAGGAGTCATCGTTCGCTCGTTTAGCATCCCGCCTAATGATAAAACTCCCCACAGTATTTGGTGTAAAAAAGTCATTTGAATCATCATCCTTACTTCCCAACTTGGGTGTTTTTGATAAAACAAAACTCCCATTCTACCGCGCTGAATTTCTCGATCGATCATGCCCGGAATTTGCTCTAAACTAAAAGGTGGATGCCAGTGATAGCCGACAGCAGCCGGACATTTAATTAGTCTCAAACCTAATTTTTTCAATCTAACTCCCAACTCTAAATCTTCCCACCCGTACAGTTGAAAGCGAGTGTCAAAGAGTCCAGCATCCAGCAGCCAGTGGCGGGCGATCGCCACATTTCCCGTAGCAAAATAAGCCGCCGAAAAATCGGTGATTTTGTAAGGTTCTGAGGTAGGATTGTCAAAATTGCAAGTATTAATCACGCTGCCGTAAGTAAAAACCGCATCAGTATCTTTGTAACCCTGTAGTAAAGCATCTGCGTGTGCTTGCAAAAAATGCTCTGTTACCACCAAATCGCTGTCAATAAAAATAATCGTATCGCCCTTAGCATCTTCAACGCCCAAATTCCGGGCCGCCGCCGGGCCCTGGTGAGATTGACAGATCGATCGCACATGAGGCAACAAGTCAGCATTTGCCGCCAACCACTCCAGCGTCCCGTCCGTCGAACCGTCGTCCACGACAATTACTTCATACTCTCTGACAATCTCACCGAACTGCTGATTTTCCAAAGCCAGTAGACATTTTGCCAAAATCGGTTTACGATTATACGTCGGAATCACAACACTAAAAAACACGGCTTTTCCCCATCGCCACAGTTACCGTATCCCACGGTAGCAGATTTTATGCAGCAACTCCCCAGGGAAATAGCAAAGTTTAACAAAAAAAGAATATATAAATCTGTACTATTTCTGACAAGAATCGATCTCAATTAGGTGCATAATGAAAAGTCGGTTAAATCGGATATCTTGCACCATTCTCGCTCGCGCAGGCTTCCCTAGCCTGTTCCACAAAAATGACATTTTTTTGTGGGGAGTAGGGGTTGGGCATCTGGCCCGGTCTGAAAAGCTTAGTGACAGCGGTGCAAGATGTCAGTTAAATTCAGGATGTAAATAGCAATGAGTCGCGCTAAAAAAGTTGTGCTAGCATATTCGGGCGGAGTCGATACCTCCGTCTGCATTCCTTACCTCAAAAACGAGTGGGGTGTGGAAGAAGTAATTACTCTGGCTGCGGATTTGGGACAGGGAGACGAATTAGAACCGATCCGCAAAAAAGCTTTGGCATCCGGTGCTTCGGAATCGCTGGTGATAGACGCTACCGAGGATTTTGTCAAAGACTATGCGTTTCCAGCAATTCAAGCTAACGCACTTTACGAAAATCGCTATCCCCTTTCTACGGCGCTGGCTCGCCCGCTAATTGCTAAATTGTTAGTAGAAGCTGCCCAAAAATACGGTGCAGATGCGATCGCCCACGGTTGCACGGGTAAAGGAAACGATCAGGTGCGGTTCGATGTGTCGATCGGCGCGCTCAACCCCAAGATTAAAATCTTAGCACCGGCGCGGGAGTGGAAAATGAGCCGCGAGGAAACGATCGCATACGGCGAAAAATGCGGCATTCCCTCCCCGGTGAAAAAGTCTTCGCCTTACAGTATCGATCGCAACTTATTGGGAATGGCAATTGAAGCCGGAATCCTCGAAGATCCTTGGGCGGAACCGCCGGAAGAGGTGTATTTGATGACAAAGGCGATCGAACAAACTCCCGACACACCCGAATACATAGAAATCGGTTTCGATTGCGGAAATCCTGTCAGTTTGAACGGCAAAGAGTTATCACCAGTCGCCTTAATTTCCCAACTTAACGAAATAGTTGGAAACCACGGAGTCGGCCGGATTGACATGATTGAAAACCGCCTAGTAGGGATAAAATCGCGGGAAATTTACGAAACACCAGCGATTTTAGTTTTGATGCACGCGCACCGAGACTTAGAAAGTTTGACGCTGACAGCAGATGTGACGCGGTACAAGCGAGGCATCGAAGAAACCTACAGCCAAATGATTTATAACGGTCTTTGGTACAATCCTTTGAAAACCGCTTTAGACGCATTTATTCAGGACACGCAAAAGCGAGTAACTGGAACCGTGCGGCTCAAACTCTTCAAAGGAAATGCGACAATTGTTGGCCGCAAGTCTGAAAATTCCCTGTACAGTTTCGACTTAGCAACCTACGGTGCAGAGGACGAATTCGATCACAAAGCTGCCGAAGGATTTGTCTATGTTTGGGGACTACCAACCCGCATTTGGTCGGAGAAAAATAGAGGTTAAAAATAGGAGCGAATTAGGGTTAAAAACTTGATGTTAAGCCGCCAAATCGAATTCGGATTAAAAATTAGATATTAAGCCGCCGAATCGAATTGGGGGCTAAACAAACAAAGTCCGCCTTCGCGGAACTAGAGTAGGGTGTGCGCGGCGCACCTTATTTGCCACAATCGCCCAACCTGTGCCAATCGCCTAAGTTCTGAGTTAGTAAGATACAGTAATATAGCCATCCTAAATCATTTGTGAATTTCTTACTCCCTCCCCTTATTAAGGGGAGGGCTGGGGTGGGGTCAAAAATTTACGACTCCTGCAAGGATTGCTATAATTGGTAATTGGTAATTGGTTATTATCCTAATAATTTGTTAAATTGTCTTCAGACAAATTTAGCTTTGAGGCAGGGGTGTAAACCCCTGCCAGATTACTGTCAAGTCGAGATTTTTGCCTGCTTTCTACCTTCAGATTACAGCCTCGGATCGACAGGTTCGCTCTCCATCGCTAAAACTCCGAAAACGCACTCGTGAACTCGTCTCAATGGAGCACCCGCAACAAATCTCTCCAATGCTTCTACACCGAGAGCAAACTCTCGCAACGCCAAAGAACGCTTGCCGGAAAGTCCGCGCGATCGCAGTTTTTCTAAATTCTGAGGCAAAGAATATTCCAGACCGTAAATAATTCGCAAATACTCTTTACCGCGACATTTCACCGCAGGCTGTACGAGTCCTTTGCTATTTTTCACAATAAAATCCATTGGTTTAACAACCATTCCTTCGCCTCCCGAATCAGTCAGTTTTTCCCACCATTGAATCCCCGCCAATTTGCTGTAAAAATCTGCAATTTCAACTATTTTGTATTCAGTAGCTAACAGAAACTCTGGGTCAGCTTTACAAATTTGTGAAATCTGTTCCATGTGCCAACAGTGATTTTTGTCAGTGTGCACTCTTCCCTCGGTTGCCAAGATGTGGAAAGGCGCTAATTTGAGGTCTGAGATGGATTTCACTGGCCAGCAGTAGCGCTGATAGGCATGAACGTAGCGATCGGCTAGTTCGGCTCGCTCTTGGTAGCTGGTTAGCAAAGAATTAATTTCAACTCCCCGCTGTTTTGCCTGTTCTAAGTTCTTAATCGCCTCCGCAAACCCGTGACGAGATGCTGTTCCCACGGCGGCGTACTGCTCTTTCAACAAACCTTGAGCTTTGGCTGACCAAGGCATTAATTCGCAGTCCAAACACACCCAATCGGTTTGAAAATTATCCCAAAAATTGCTCGCAGTGAGAGCGACATTTACCCGCGCTAAAAATTCTATTTCTAAGGTAGAATTATCGAAAAAATGCCGTCCCGTGCGGGTGTAGCAAATGCCAATGCTACTGTTGAGAATTCCGAATCGCAGTTTAGCAGCAGATTCATCGCGGCAAACGATCGCAACTGCACGGGAACCCATGTGCTTTTCTTCGCACACAACTGTCGATATGCCCTGCTGTTGGTAGTAGCTAAATGCTTCGGCTGGATGTTCTAGAAGTCCCGGTTCGTTGGAGGTAGCAGCGGGAGACATTGTGGGTGGCAAATAAATCAGCCATTTGGGATTTGCTGCAAACCGACTCATTACTTCTAGGGCTGCGATCGCATTTTCTTCTTTAATCGTAATGTTACGTTGCAGGCGAGTTGAAATAATGCGTTTTCCGATTACGTCGCTAATGTCCAGTACGTCATCAAACTGCTGTTGGGCGGTGATATTCGCTGCCGCCAAACCGCTATTGATAACGGGTGAATTCGTGTCTCTATTGTTAAGTGGAGTTGAGCTGTCTTGAAAGAGGATCGGTTTGGCTGGTTCGCAGTAAATTCTAGCAGCAGGAACGCTGACCAATTCTCTTTCCGGATACCGCAAAGCTGTTAGTTTGCCCCCGAAAACGCAGCCGGTGTCAATATCAACAGTATTGTTAAACCATTCTGTTTCGGGAACGGGGGTGTGTCCGTAAACAACCGCTGCCTGACCTCGATATTCGGCGGCCCAATTGTAGCGGACGGGCAAGCCGAATTCATCGATTTCGCCAGTTGTTTCTCCGTACAAGGCGAAATCTCGAATGCGGCCCGATGCGCGTCCCTGAAATTCCGCTTTCATCCCGGCGTGGGCGACGACTAATTTTCCGCCGTCGAGGACGTAATGCCCGCTCAAACTATCTAAAAATTGGCTAATTTCTCGTACTGCTGATTCGCGCGATTCATCCGGTAAAGCGGCAATTTCTGCTAAGGTTTGTTCGAGTCCGTGGTTGATTTTGACATTTTTGCCGCTGAGTTTTCGCAACAGTTTGATGTCGTGATTTCCAGGCACGCACAAAGCTGTTTCTGCGAGTACCATGTTTCGCACGAGTTTGAGGGTGTCGAGAATGCGCGGGCCCCGATCGACCAAATCGCCCAAAAACACGGCTTTACGGCCCTCCGGGTGCGCGTAGGCGGGAAAATTCCCCAAATCGGATTCGCTGGATTTTTCAATAATTTGATAGCCCAACTGTTGCAGCAATTGTTCCAATTCGTCGCAGCATCCGTGAACGTCGCCGATGATGTCAAAAGGGCCGCAGTCGTGTTTGCGGTTGTTCCACAAAGGTTGTCTCTCGACTTCCACCGCCTCGATTTCCTCTGGGGAACGGAGGACGTAAACGTACCGAAATCCTTCGCGATCGAGATTTCGGAGCGATTTCCGCAAACTTTGGACGTGCCGCCGAACTACGTGACTGCCGAAGTTGCGGTTTGGACGCTGTTGATTGCGATCGGCACACAATTTTTCTGGCAAATCCAGCACAATAGCAACCAAAAAGCAATGGTATTTTCGGGCTAATTCCACCAAAGGTTTGCGGCTTTCCGGCTGAACGTTGGTGGCATCAATCACAGTTAGCTTACCTGCAGCCAGACGTTTAGCAGCGATTAAATGCAATACTTCAAAAGCATCAGCGGTGGCCGCTTGATTGTTTTCGTCATCGGAAACCAGACCGCGGCAGTAATCTGAGGAAATGATTTCTGTAGGTAGGAAATGCTGCCGCGCAAAGGTGGATTTGCCGGAACCGGATGCACCGATGAGAACGACTAGGGATAGTTCGGGAAAAGTAATTTTCATTTAATATTATTATTCAGCAAACATCTGTACAAAACTCTCTAAAAATGCTTTTTGTTCGTCAGGGCTGATTTTATTGCCACTCAAGCTCCTCCCACTCCGTAGTGGTGACATCATCAAGCAGGACATCATCATGTTGCTCTGCCATTTTTGCGAACGCTTCCTCCCAGCCGGCACGCGGTTTTAGGGGTGCACGAATGACGATCCGATCGCCGTGAACTTCGATTTCTACTGCTTCGCTAATACCAATTTGCTCTAACAAAGATTTGGGAATGCGAATGCCCTGAGAATTGTCAATTTCAACGATCTGGGTTTGAATAGATTTACTCATAGCGTCAGCCTACATTTTTCCAAGTTTAACTATATTGTAAGCACAAACAGACCGTGGGTATTATTTTCACTGGGCGAAAATTGCCATTTGCGTAGGCGAACCCACTTCTAAATCCTCCGATCCAACGGATCGAAACTCCACCCCAAAACCAAACCGTTCGGCAACCCCATTCGCCCATGTCTGAAACTCTGCGCGCGTCCACTCAAAACGGTGATCGCGGTGGCGAAATTTGCCCGCAGGCAAGTTTTCAAACCGAACATTATATTCAATATTTGGAGTTGTGACGATCGCACTTTTGGGTCGGATAAATTCAAACAAAACCCGCTCAAAAGCAGCTAACCGTTCTAAATCCAGATGTTCGATCACTTCAATTACCGCCGCCGCATCAAAACCAATCAAGCGGGTGTCCCGATAAATCAGCGAACTTTGAATTAATTGAATGCGAGATTGCTGTGCGTGAGACAACCGATCGATTTGCAAACGTTCCCTGGCAATTTCCAAAGCCCGAAAGGACACATCCACGCCTGTAATTTGTTCGATCGAGCTTTCTTGCAAAAGCAATTTCAGCAGTTTTCCCTCACCGCAGCCCAAATCTACCACTCGCTTAGCACCACTTTGCTTTAAAACCTCCGTCACAGCTTCCAAACGCTGTTGATTCAGGCTGATTCGCTGTTCTAAAACTTCCTCTTCTTGCTGATGAGAAACTTCGAGATACTCAGGGTCGATATCAGCTTCTTCTGCTAACTGCGCCACAGCAATTCGCGTCAGACGGCGCTGGCGTTTCAGATAGCGGTTGGCAATTTGTTCGCGGGCGGGATGCGCGTTCAACCAACCTTCGCCGTGACGGAATAACTTCTCGATTTCATCATCCCCCACCCAATAATGTTTGTCGTCATCCAACACGGGAATTAGCACGTAAAGATGGCTTAACAAATCCGCCAAACGAACTGTATTTTGCAGTTCCACAGAAAAGTAAGGACTCGCGCCCCACTCAGGAAATTGCTCGTCAAGAATCAGGGGTTTTGCTGCGACTTGATAGCCAAGCGGCTCAAACATTTGCCGCAGGAACTTCTCACCACCCCGACAGGGCAAAACCGACAGATTAACAGTCAAAGGAATAGCTGTTTCTGCGAGTTCTGGGCGGTCTTTGCAGCGACCGGATAGAGCTGTACTAAAGACTTTGGCGAGGGCGACACTGAGAAAAGATGAGGCAACGTAAGGGCGATCGTTCACGTATTGTTCCAGAGGGCGATCGCCCGATTTCGACTTGCCCCGCACCAAACCAACTGGATCGACATCTAACAGTAAAGCCGCCGTGCACCTTTCCGCATTTGCCTCTGGATAAAACACGCTGGCTTGCCCGAAAGTCATCGGAAAGGATTGATGGCGATCGGGATGTTTGTGCAGCAAATAACCCAAATCTGTAGCAGGTACGCGAGTTGTGGAGATGGTTAATAACATAATATTAGGAATTGGGCACCGGGCATCGGGCATCTGGCACTTGTGCTGAGCAAAGTCGAAGCATCGGGCATCGGGCAGTGGTGTTTGTTATTGCATAATTGCTTCTTCTGACTACTGACTACTGACTACTGACTACTGACTACTAAGATTTCTGTTTTTCCACACTTCCCAAATCCAACTTAGCCCGCAACTCCTCCTTAATCCGATTTAAAATAGAATCCTCATCCAAAGAAGACAAAATCTTGCTCACAACAGCCTTTGGCCCATCATCTCCCCAAGAAGCACCATTAGCCAAATAAGCCTTAGTAACTTGACCGATTCCGTAGGAAGAAACCCCCGCGATCGCAGCTTGCGTCGCCGCCACAGACAAATAAGGCCCTAAAGCCAAACCCCCCGTCGCCGGCGTCGCCAAACCCAACAATCCTTTCAAAGAACTCAAACCAAAATTAGCCAACAATTCACCAGCAGTAATTCCCCCCATACTAATCGCAATCTTTTGCAGCAATTCCACCGCGCCCGCTTCCGTCATCGCAATGCCGTAAACTTTAGATAAAGTTAATATCATCACCACATCAATTACCGCACCGCTAACAAGATCGACTACAGTAATTGGATTAAGTGCGATCGCCACCGATTTCGTCATTACCGCATTCCAGATAATTCGATTAGCCGCCTCATCTCGAATTTCCATTTTTCGCTGCACCAACTGCTCGTTAATATCCCCCGCACACAGCATCGTATTCAGCGCCACCAAAGATTTGCCTTCCCGGTCTAAAATCTCCAAAATCTTTAATTTTAAATCTTGCACTTGTGGCAAACTGCGAGTCATTTGCACGCCCATACTTCCGTCGGGACGGCGCACCGCCCTCGCCGTCAAAGGCGAAGCCGCCGCCATCACAATTTCATCGGGAGACAGCAATTCTCTCACGCGATCGTCTCGAATTTTATGATAAATTGCCAGCCTATCTGCATCAGGATACTGGTCAATTTTATTAAACACTAATAACATCGGTTTTCCGGCTTCCCGCAACTGCGAAAGTGCTGCGTATTCCACCTTCGTAATGTCGCCAGCCACTACAAACAAAATCAAATCTGCTTGTTGAGCAACGCGGCGGGCTAAAAGTTCGCGAGTTTCGCCGTCAACTTCATCTATTCCCGGAGTATCGACTAATTCAACTTGCGACAAACGGTAAACAACTGGCGAAAATCTATCGGGCAAATTATTATCGATTCCCTCTCCGACATCCCATTGCCCTATAGTCGTCGTGCGAGTCACCCCGTGAGTCGGGCCAGTTTCAAACACATTTTGACCCAGCAGCGCGTTCAAAACCGAAGATTTTCCCCTTCCCACCATCCCAAACACAGCGATTTGCACGCAAGCGCGCTCTAGCTTGTCGAGCATTTTCTCCAACCCGCCAATTTCCGGTTCCAGTCCAGTTCGCTCTTGAACTGTCAAGTCGAGATTTTCTACTATATCTCGCAGAGCATCTTTAGCGTGGCGCAGGTTGAGTTCTGCCTGAATGTCTGCGAAGCTTAAAATTGTGTCATCTAATTCGCGATCGACATTTGAAAAATCCGAGGCTTCAGTCATTGTTACCTGATGTTATAGCTTTGCTTCACTTAAAGTTTCAACCGATACGATGCCATTCTAGCTTTTTCCGCCTGCTTTGTACATTCTCTCGGATTTACCAAATTCTAACTCTCGGATTTACCAAATTCTAACTCTCGGATTTACCAAATTCTAACTCTCGGATTTACTCAAGCCTGACTCTGCCAAAAGTTCTCGCATTCACCCGCAAGCCCGCCGGGGATTTAAATCCCCGTCTTATAGCAAAAGTCGGTTAAAACCGACTGCCAACCTAAATTAGATTGTGATAAATTTCAGTCCTCTTTGAGAGGACTTGCGCTATGAGACAGGGGTTTTTAACCCCTGTCGGACTGTCCGACAGACCAATAAGCCGATTTACCCTATTTCAACTCATTTACAACAATGATTAACCGCCTCCAAATAATAGCCAGTTATCCATTTCCTTTACGTGTGATAATTTTCCTCTTAATCTTGCTAGCAATTTGGCTGCCGCTAGCAGCACCAATTTATCTGTTAGTTAAAGATAGTAACCTAGCAACTATTCTGACAATGGGATTGTTGTTTACTGAGTTTCTATTCCTAGTGCCGCGCTGGGGAAAACAGGTTTACGGACAAACCCAATTACTCAAGAGTTACGGTTTAATCAATACGCGAAAAAACGGTTTTGAACTTTTAATCGGATTGGCGATCGGGCTTTTGCTCACTTTCAGCTTATTTGCGGTGCAAGGGTTGGTCGGCTTAGTCGCGTGGCAAAATTCTGATAATTTGCCGAGAATCATCGCAGAAGGGCTGTTAAGCGCCCTTGGAGTCGGTTTTGCGGAGGAGTTGGTATTCCGCGGTTGGTTGCTGGACGAGTTGCAGCGCGATTACAATTATAGAATATCTCTGTGGGCGAATAGCCTGGTGTTTGCCCTATCTCATTTTCTCAAACCCGTCGCGGCAATGCTGCGGAGTTGGCCGCAGTTTCCGGGGTTGTTGTTGCTGGGTTTGATTCTGGTTTGGGCAAAAAGATCGCGCCAAAATCGCCTCGGTTTGTCGATCGGGCTTCATGCAGGTTTAGTCTGGGGATATTACATCATTAACATCGGGCAGTTAGTGCGATATTCGGGCTCTGTACCCGACTGGGTGACAGGAGTTAACGGCAATCCGCTAGCTGGGGCAGTGGGGCTGTTGTTTTTGAGTGTCTTGGCCTTGGGAATGCGAAAATTAGTCAGTAGTCAGTAGTCAGTAGTCAGTAGTCATTTTATCATCAATTCCCAATTCCCAATTCCCAATTCCCAATTACCTATGAAACTCAAGATTTTTGCCACCGCTATACTGCTAATTAGTGCCAGCTTTTCTGTTCCGGTAAACGCACAAAATACCGTTCGAGTCAAGCCAAATAATTCTTTAGTTCAAGTGCAGCCAATGCGAGAACAAATTCTCAATGCTTGCGTGCAGAATCAGGCTGAAACCCTGCCAAACCCTTTTACCGATGTACCTTCAAATCACTGGGCTTACAAAGCTGTTTTGACAATGTATTATTGCGGGGCTTACCGAGAAGGGATGAACCCTGCTTTAATTAAAGAATCACTGGAATCGGGACCTCCTACTAGAGAAAGTTTGCCTTCCCGATCACCGTTTCCCAATTTCCCATTACAGCCATTTCCCGTGATTAATTAAATAATTACTGGAAGCGGGATATCCTACTAGAGAAAGTTTGCATTCCCCATTGCCTTTTTCCTTCCCATTACCAAGATTTTAAAACTGAGCCCGAACCGTAAACGAATAATCCCCACCTGGTTCTAATTGATAATCCCATTTTTCGAGAAAGCGGTGCAGCGGTTCCTGAATCAATGCCCTACCCTGAGAAGGTTCAAGTATCAGTGTTTTTTCGGCCGTGAAACGCCACTGAAACTGCCACTCAAAATTGCCGGCAGTCACTTCACCCTCAATCGTGCCTTTTTGCCAAGATTGACCAGTAACTCGGACATATGCAGTTGTTTCAGGCAAACGTCTCGAACTCACCTTTTTGTTTCCGCGTTTGTTTCTGCAATTGTGCGACTATTGTAAAGGCTCATGGCTTTTTCTACTCCTTGGTGCAGACTCAGTTCCACAGCCTCTACCACCAGTTTAAGCACTTTCTCTACTAACAGACTTTCCTCTGAGGAAAACTTTCCTAACACGAAGGAAATCGTATCTTTCTCATTTTTAGCAGCATCGTTTTGAGGTTTGCCGATGCCAATCCGCAAGCGGGGAAATTTGTCTGTACCCAAATGAGAAATTGTCGATTTCATGCCGTTGTGTCCGCCGGCAGAACCGGCAAGCCGCATTCTCAATTTCCCGATCGGCAAATCCATATCGTCGTATACTATTAATACAGACTCCGCAGGTATTTTGTACCAATCCGCCGCCGCCCGAATCGCTTGGCCCGACAGATTCATGTAAGTAAGCGGTTTCAGCAAGCGGATTTTCTGTCCCCGCGGCCGGTTTCCCTCGCCAAATATGCCTTGAAATTTGCGATTTTCCGACAGCGAAATCTGCCACGATTTAGCCAAGGCATCGACAGCATTAAAGCCTATGTTGTGTCGGGTGCGATCGTATTTAGGTTCGGGATTTCCCAACCCAACAATTAGCTGGGGAATCACTAACTCCGCTGCTGTTTCCGACTTCTGAGTGTTGTTCATTTAACTGTCTGTGCTATCTTCCTTCTTAGGAGTAGCCGCCGCGAGTTTTTCAGTTTCCGGTTTGCTGCTAGTTGCTACTGATTCTTCTAGCTGCTTGGCTTCCCGCGTGAACTCCGACTCAAACTCCCGCGAAGCGTCTTGAAAGCCCCGAATTGCCTTCCCCATACTCCGACCGATTTCAGGTAATTTTTTCGGGCCGAATACCAATAGGGCGATCGTCAAAATAACTGCCATTTCCGGCAAACCAATGCCAAAAATATTCATGGTTTTTCTCCTGCAATTTCTTTAGTTACTTCTTGTTTATTTATGGCAACAGCAATCGCAAAGGCTAAGGAAAAACGGGAAAACTTAGCTTTTACCCTTTCTCCTCAACCCTCAGCTTTTACTTTTAGCCTTACTGTTTTGCGATCAATTTTTAGCGACCCAGGCTCGACCAATCCATATCTACATTCTCCAGAATCAGAGAAGAGTTGTAGATTTGCAAAATAATCAACAAGAACACGAAAAACAGTCCAATGAACACGCTCATCAATAGCGTGGTTCCCCAGCCGGGGGCTACCTTACCGTATTCCGAGTTAAGGGGTTTGAGTATATCTCCTAACCAAGTCCGTTGTGCCATAAGTCACCTGCAATGAATCTCTACAGAGAAGTTTGACATATTTTCACCGCTAATTGCGATCGCAATTTCTCAGAAATACTGCAGGGGGACTCGGAAAACGGGGAGTGGGGGTTGGCGGACATACCGTACTGCGCCTGAAATCACCAGACTTTCAGACGGATTGTTATTTTTTGTAATATTATAGAGTGGAGCACTCACAATCGATCAAAAATATGGAACCCGCAGCAGTTCTAGGCATTTCACTGGGCGTGTGTCTGGTGGCAATCACCGGATTCTCGATCTACACCGCTTTCGGTCCCCCTTCTAAGGAATTGAGAGATCCTTTTGAAGAACACGAAGACTAAAGAAGAAGGAAGGCACAACACGGATTCGGACACGGATACACGGGTGAATTTAAGTGTGTTTCCAGAAATCTCCTATTCTCTGTCTCTCTGTCTCTCCCTCTCTCCCTCGTAGATATTCTTCTAGGGGTGGAAAGGGAGTGATGCTGTGGGACGATCGCCTGTCGCCTTCTGGTCAATGGTATATTTTTCAGAAATACACTAAATCTCTATTCCATTTAAGCTAAAAATTATTAAGTTTCAGGGAAAAGCATCATGGGCAATACCTTTGGGCATTTATTTCGGATCTCGACATTTGGGGAATCTCACGGCGGCGGTGTCGGAGTAGTAATTGACGGTTGCCCTCCCCAGGTGTCGATAGACGCATCGTTCATTCAAGCCGAACTCGATCGCCGCCGCCCCGGCCAAAGCAAAATTACGACACCTCGCAAAGAAGCAGATACCTGCGAAATTCTGTCGGGAGTGTTTGAAGGCAAAACTTTGGGAACGCCGATCGCAATTTTAGTCCGCAATCAAGACACTCGCCCCCAAGATTACGGCGAAATGGCGACAACTTACCGCCCTTCCCACGCCGATGCTACCTACGATGCCAAGTACGGAATTCGTAACTGGCAAGGCGGAGGTCGCAGTTCGGCGAGGGAGACAATAGGTAGAGTAGCAGCAGGCGCGATCGCTAAAAAAATTCTCTCTCAAGCAGCAGGAGTCGAAATAGTCGGCTACGTCAAACGCATCAAAGACTTAGAATGTGTCGCCGACCCGGACACCGTTACCTTAGAACAAGTAGAAAGCAACATCGTCCGCTGTCCAGATGCTGAATGCGCCGAAAGAATGATAGAACTGATCGAAAAAGTTCGCGACAGCGGAGATTCGATCGGCGGTGTAGTCGAATGCGTTGCCCGCAACGTACCCAAAGGTTTGGGAATGCCAGTATTCGACAAACTCGAAGCCGACTTGGCCAAAGCCATCATGTCGTTGCCCGCCAGCAAAGGCTTTGAAATTGGTTCGGGCTTTGCCGGGACTTTGCTCAAGGGCAGCGAACATAATGATGAATACTATACTGATGATAAGGGTGTAATTCGTACAGTGACGAATCGCTCTGGCGGAATTCAGGGTGGGATTGCTAACGGCGAAAATATCATTTTGCGGGCGGCTTTCAAGCCAACGGCGACAATTCGCCAGCAGCAGCGTACAGTTACCCGAGAGGGCGAAGAAACCCTGCTGGCTGCCAAAGGACGGCACGACCCTTGCGTTTTGCCAAGAGCTGTGCCAATGGTCGAAGCAATGGTAGCTTTAGTGTTGTGCGACCATCTGCTGCGCCATCACGGACAATGTGGAACCTTAAAGCCTGAATTTTAAAATGGAAATCAGCTTGTCCTCTGTAGCGGCAACTCCCGTTGATTGCCCTCAACCCTCCGAATCAATAAAAGGTATAGATGATTTTGTAGTACAGTTCTGGGGCGTGCGGGGCAGTGTTCCGACACCAGGACAGGAAACTGTTCGCTACGGCGGCAACACTTCTTGTTTGGAAATGCGAGTCGCTGGCAAACGCTTGATTTTTGACGGCGGAACAGGCTTGCGGATGCTGGGAGACCAGTTGGTCCAAGAAATGCCCGTGCAAGCTTATATGTTTTTTACTCACTATCACTGGGATCACATTCAAGGTTTCCCGCTGTTCGCCCCAGCTTTCATCCGCGGCAATAGGTTTGATATTTACGGGGCGACTCCGCCGGATGGAGATTGCATGAAAAGGCACTTCGTAGAACGGGTGCTGCACTCGAATTCGCCGGTACCGCTGATGGGTTTGCAGGCAGATTTGAATTTTTACGAACTCAATCACAACCAGACGATGATGCTGGACGATATTGAGATTAGGACGGGTTCTCTGAATCACCCGAATACTGCTATGGGATATCGGGTGACTTGGCAGGGACGATCTGTTGTTTATTGTTCGGATACAGAGCATTTTCCCGATCGCCTAGATGAAAATGTTTACAATTTAGCCCTCGACGCTGATGTGCTGATTTACGACGCGATGTACACAGACGAGGAATATCACAACCCCAAGTCTCCGAAGGTGGGTTGGGGACACTCGACTTGGCAGGAAGCGGTGAGAATGGCTAAGGAGGCGCGGGTGAAACGAGTGGTGATTTTTCACCACGATCCGGCTCACACTGACGATTTTCTCGATCGCATCGCCGAAGACGTGCAAATCGCTTTTCCGAAGGCTGTCATGGCCCGCGAGGGTCTGATTTTGCCGATCGGCTTCTGAACATTCGCCCTTGTGAGCTCGATCGAACCATCAACCGATCCAACCATAATTGTTCTGTGAATATGTGGATCTGGTTTCGCGCCCAGCTCCACAATTTTTTTTAAGACGCAGCAAACTCTTAACTGCATGGTATAATTCTTGCTTGTTAAGTTTTTAGGCAGAGTATTTAAGGTTTTTTTTATTCTTCAACCGCGTCCGCCAGACGCCAAGACGTAAGATAATTGGAGAATTGCCAAGGGTGAAAAGGAGACTGTTTTGAATGTTAACAAACACGGGGAGGCGAGGCGATCGCACGCCTGAGTGCTAGTGGAAATGCCAGTAGACTTCCAGAAGCCTTGTTACAGATTAATTATTAAGGACAAAAACTGAAGTTATAGCTCGGATCAAATAAAAGCGCGATCGTTTTTTCGGATCGGGAATATTGACAACTGTCAAAAGCTAAGAGCTTTTAGGTACAAACTGAGAAAATTTTCAGGAGTCAATTTGACTGACCAGAAAAAAAAGATCGCTCTTGGGTTTGGCAGTAGCTGCGGCAAGCGAATGTTATGACTTGACTATCAAAATGGGAAATTTACGTTTTAGATCTTCAGCACATCAATACAGATGGATTGCCCTAGGCAGTTTTGCTGTAATTATGGGTATTTCAGCCGCCCTGGCCTACCGCCTCGCCCCGCCTCCCGGATTCATGGCTCAAGGCACTCTCACCTCTAATAATCCGCCAGTCAAATTTTCGAGTACGGGTACGACAATTCTCAAGCAGGGAGAGCAACTCACCCCGGAGGTTCTGCTGGCAGATAATGTTGTCAAAGCAGTGGCCGATGCAGTTAAGCTGTCGCCCCAGCAAGTTCGACAAAATGCTAGTGTCAAGATTTCTAAGCCGGAACAACCGCTAGAGATTGCTGTTGGGTATCGCTCGCTCGATCGGGACCAAGCAATTCAAACGGCAGATATGTTGATGAAGGGCATGGTTGAAAAAAGCCGCCTGATTAACAGATATCGGTGGCAATCAGTCAATCAGTCGCTCAACCAACGCTTGGCACAAGTCACTCAAGACCTCAAACAAGCTCAGCAAAAACTAGACCAATACGAAAGAGAGCGCGCTCGCCTGTTGCAGCAAATGAAGCTTCAGCAAGACGTTTATAACAAAACTCAGCTTGCAATGGCGGATACGCAAGCGTCGGAAAAAGAAATGGTCAGCAGTTTGGCCGCCGCTACAGTGCCGCAAATTGTGGCGACGCCCACGAGCGATCCGACTGTGCCTCTGATTTTGGGAATTGGCTTGCTGTTGGCGATTTTGGTCAGCCGGGGTTTGATTCCTTCGGTGGCCGATTGGAGGTACAAAGCAGCTTTTCAGCGAGAAGAGAGCGAAAGACTCCAAAGTGCTTTGTACCGACTGATCAAAGAAGGCCGCGGCGAAATCACTCTGGTGCGGTTTGCGATGGAAACCCGGCTGCCGCCGGATGTGGCTCAGCGTTTTTTGAACCAACAAGCTGAAGTCTTTAATGCCAATTGCGAAATTAAAGACGACGGCAGCATCTTGTATCACTTCCACATTTAAAGGGCTGCGGGCGATCGCACTCCACAGAAGACTTTAGCCGATCGGACTCTCACTGCTCGATCGGCTTGTTTTTTTTGTTAATAAAACTTATATCAGGTTCGGTCGATCGACTATCGTCCTCTAGGTAGGCGCGAGTTTACGGGATCTATAACTTGTACTGCTACTACAGATTTTGGTAAACCCGCCGACGCGAGCTGGCGTGACGGTGATTTTACCCGACATGATATTACGCTCAACCCGGTTTCTTAGCTTGTAGGATGCCCCGGAGCTAAAAATTGCTCGATCGACAGAGGTGTTGACTAACTTAGGGCGCGCGAAGATTGTGCCAGTTCGTCCCAGGCTGACTAAAAAATATTTTTTTTGTTCCGCTTGCTTTTTGCTTAAATATATGTATAATTTAAAAAATAAGTAAATGTACGGTTGCTTTTTATCGAATTTACTGAATTAGGGGGTAGTTTATCCTTAAATGTTTCTTAAGGTCTAAATCAACTCAGTAGAAATGCGGTACTATAAATCAATAAGCGATTCAAGGAAGTTATGTAGTTTCACATCAGAAACTGGATCGGGCAACAGCCTGGAATCAAACTCCCCGACTGAAAGCGTACATTTTCCTATTGAACTTTTGTAATCACCTAGAGGCTAAATCATGATTTTTGGAATAATTGGTTCTTCTTTCGTAGCTTACTTTTTGCTAATGTCGATCGCTAATTACGGCGACACTGGAATGTAGATTTGTCTCGGCACTTATGCACCGAGACATAAGGCAGCAGGCAAAAAAAGCTGTTTGACAACTTCTTGACAACTGCGGTGATTAAGTCTCAGCTTCGGTCATGTCAGTAGTCTCAGCTAGGACAAAAAATGGATGAAGGAGTCGTTAAGTACCGCTGTGACTGGGAAAAGGCAAGCCCTGTAGCTGCCCGGAACATAGCAGATTTAATGCGCTGGCGCGATCGGCTCCACGCTTGGGGATTAATAGGCGTCTACGAAAATGGCATAGGGTTTGGCAACGTCAGCGTCAGACTCGGCAATTCTTGCCAATTCGTGATTTCGGGAACCCAGACTGCACACTTGAGAACTCTGGGGCCAGAATCATACTGTACTGTTACCGAATTTAACTTAGAACAAAATTTCCTCGGCTGCCGGGGCCCCGTACAAGCTTCGTCGGAGTCCCTGACTCACGGGGCCCTGTACTTTCATAGAGATGATGTGGGCGCGATAATTCACGTCCATAATCCTCAGCTATGGCAGCAACTGCTGTTTAAGATTCCTACTACTAGAAAAGACATACCTTACGGCACTCCTCAGATGGCCTTAGAAATGTTTAGACTTTTTGAGGAGGAGAACTTGGCAGAGCGTAAAATTCTGGCGATGGCCGGTCACGAGGACGGCATTATCTGTTTTGGCAGCACCGTGGACGAAGCGGGCAAAGTCCTTTCGGCTGCGATTGGTTACACGTGATCTCTTGCACTATTCTCAGAAAAAGCTAAGAAACCTGGTTTATTGACAAAAAACCTAGGATTTTATCTGTGTCTATGGCAAAAAACTAAGGTGATGACGTGGATGCCTGATTTGAGTTAGACTGAGCTTTACCCTTGACATCGGGCCGCTGGCTGGATTTAGCCTAATGGGTTCAAAACTTTTGAAGAGCCTCTTGCCTCTGCGGTAAGGGAAAGATATTTTTAAAGAGAAACACACTATATAACAAAAGCTGAGAGTCATTGTGAATCAAACTAAACTTGTAAGCTCCAAAGAATTGCAATCAGAGGTATCTCGTCTCACCGAAGAGCTGCAAATGCGCGACCAATTGGTGCAGCAGTTGTCTCAAGAACTTTTCAGGCTGGTGAAGGGCAATTCGAGTTTTGTGCCGGCGCCGGAAGTTTCCGATCGCCACCAAGCTCAAATGCAGGCAATGCGGGAACAACTCCAAGCTGTTGAAGAACAGGTGGGTTTTTATCAAGAACAAATTGCAGAGCGGGATGCTGAGGTTTACCAACTGCGCCAGTCAGTGCAGGAATTGACGGATCGCTCTCGGATGCTGGAACAGGTGGTTCAGGAATTGCCTGGGGTTTACCGCCAGAAGTTTGCTGAGCGGATCGAGCCAATTAAGGAAAAGTTGGAGCAACTGCAAAAGGAAAACCGCCAACTGCACACTGAGTTGCAAAGCGTAACTTACCGTCTCGCTGTACGGAGCCGTAAGGCTAAGGGTTTGGATCTGCCGAGCGTCGATGAAACGGACGATCGGGGAATTCAAATGCCGAGCTTTGGCAATGTCTAAGGTTTTGATTGTGGCTGATGCCCGCAAAGGCCCGGCGGAATCTCTGTTGCTGACGATCGCTCAATCTCATCCTTTAACGGAAGTTAATATCTGTGGGGTTTCTGAACTCAATTCTGGCGCGATCGCTCCGGGTGGGGAGATATTTTGTCCTTTGACGCTGGATGTGCCAGAAAATTTGGTTTTTCCGGGTCGGGATGTGTATCGATTTTGCCGCAATGTTTCGGCGGCGCGCGATCGAGTGTCCCAGGAGTTGCAAGTACCCGTCGGCGATGGCAATTTTTGGCTGCCTGTGGTGTTGACTGCAAAGGGCCCACTGTATGCTGAGGCGATCGGTGCGGAAGCTGACAAGCAGTCTGGCGAGTTGACTTACTCTCAACCGGTGCATTTGTCGGATGTTTGGCGGCAGCAGTTGTACGAGTTGGCTTACGGCTTGCTGGATCTTTTAAGTGCGCCCCCGGCGACTTATTTGATGCAGTTCGGGTTTGTAGGGGAAAGGATTTGTTTCGATCGACTTTGGCCTTTTCCGGCTGTACCTGCGATCGCTTCTGTCGGCGTTCAAGTGCCTGATTTATTTGTTTGTCATTGGTATTGCTTGACAAACAAACCTATTTATGATGTAGAAATTAGCTCTGCAGTTGCTTGAAGTCCCTGGGAAACTTGAGATTTAAACTCGGGATCTGATTTTAATCAAGCAACTAAAGCCGGAGTTTCAGTGGAGATAACTTGCTCGAAACTGTCGAAGATTTCAAAGAGTTGGTCGAGTTGAGTAATTTCAAAAATTAGCTTGACTGTGGCTGAGAGGTTGCAGATGACGAGGCGGCATCCCCGGTGGCGGGCGGCGTTGAGTCCGCCGACTAAGGCGCAGATCCCGGAACTGTCGATGAAATCTACGGCGGCCATGTCTATTACCCAGAGTTTGTGGCGATCGGGCACAATCTCGGCTAGCTGTTGCTGGAGGAGGCTGCCAGCTTGGGAGTCGAGGCAGTTGTGAGGTTGGAGGACGATGGGTGGGTTGAGGTTGGGAAATTCCATAGCATTTATCCTACGATCGTAAAGTATGAATAAGTTAGTTTAGTTGCTGACCAAGACTTTCAAAGGTGGTACCCGCTACGCGATCGATCCCACGGATCGATCCCAAATCTAAAATCTAAAATCCTTGCGTCCGCCGAATTTATCCGCAGGGTCAATCCAAAATCTAAAATCTAAAATCTAAAATCGAATGACTCTCTGAAGAGAATCAGGGGATTTCAGCGTATGTTTTCGGAGGGGCGATCGCCCTTGTGGGAATCAGTGGAGAGAGCCGTTGTGATAAATTTAGTAGGAAAGTGGCTCGCGATCGCGCGGAACGCAAACGCAACAATTCTCTCTTCCTCTAGTATGCCTGAAAGGCTAATTTTTAGTTATACCAGCGATCGCGACAATAGTGTGTTCTTCATCACAGCGAAAGATTGCACTATTGGCTGAATCGAGCCAATATATAAATGTATAGAGCTTTGCAAAAGTTTACGAAGGCAGTATCGAATGTCTTTTGAGTTTTTATCGTTAGAGACTATTCAGCAGTTTGCGCGCGATTACGGCTACTGGGCAGTATTTCTGGGAATTTTGCTGGAAAATCTGGGAGTTCCTCTTCCAGGCGAGACAATTACGATTGCTGGCGGGTTTTTAGCTGGCAGCGGGGAACTGAATTACTGGTTTGTACTCGGCAGTGCGATCGCTGGTGCTACATTGGGAGGAAATTTTGGTTACGCGATCGGCAGGTACGGCGGCTGGCCGCTGCTGCTGAAGCTGGGACAATTTTTCCGCTTTCGGGAAGAACAACTGTTTGACTTAAAAGAACAGTTTAGCAAAAATGCAGCTAAAGCCGTATTTTTGGGCCGTTTCATCGCATTGCTGCGAATTTTTGCTAGCCCCCTAGCGGGTATTGCAGAAATGCCTTTTTGGAAATTTTCGCTGTTCAATGTTCTGGGTGCTGCCAGTTGGGCATCTGTAATGGTGAGTTTATCCTACTTCTTGGGACAAGTTGTGTCTTTGGAGAAATTGGTAGCTTGGGCTGCTCAATTTGCGGTATTGGCTTTGCTGTTAGCAGTTGCTTGGATTGCAATTCCTATTTGGTTGGAAGCGCGGACTTTGGACAAGACTAAGTAGAGACACAACAATATTGTCTTCTGAGTTCCATTACCGCGCCAAGTAGGGACACAACAATGTTGTGTCCTTATTTTTGTCAGAAGTGCCAAGCACCTTTTCCAGAACACAATTAAATAGTGCTGTAGGGGCGGGTTTTACCGATCGGAACTGCCTAAAATCAACAATCTCATAAACCCGCCCCGCTAGGGCGGTACATCACCATCCACCTCATTCAAAATACAAGGGTCTGGTTTTGAACGAGTCAATTTTTTTCCTTCGAGTCAGTTCGCCAACCCCCCTGCATTTATAATAAGTAGAAGTCATATAATAGGTATAAATCATGGGATACACTACAATTTTTGACGGGATATTTCATTTAAATAAACGGTTATTAGACAGCGAAGCTATTTACTTATTAGAGTTTTCTCGAACGAGACGGATGAAGCGAAATCCGGGGATTTTGCAAAGCATTCCCGATCCGGCGAGAACAGCGGTGGGTTTGCCTGTGGGCGAAGAAGGCTGCTATTTTGTGAATCAAAAATGGGATGAAGATTCGGAAGTTTCTGTTGTTAATTACAACCGCCCGCCGAAGACTCAGCCCGGATTGTGGTGTCAGTGGATTCCTACTGCTGACGGCGGGGGGATTCAGTGGAGCGGCGTAGAAAAGTTTTATGATTATGTCGAATGGTTGCAGTATATTATTAACAATTTTCTTGAACCTTGGGGTTATGTTTTGAGAGGCGAGGTGAATTGGCAAGGGGAAAGGGAAGAGGATGTGGGTATGATTTGGGTTGAGAATAATGCGATCGTTTCGCCGGAAGGTGCACAGGAATTGTTGAGGTATGCAGTGTCGCCGGTATCAGTGCCAAAGGTGGTTTGGGATTGTTTGCAAGCGGTGGAAGCTGCGGGTAAGCCTCTGACAGATTGGTATGGGATAATCGATCGCGCTTTGGAGTTGGGACACGGGGAAGCGGCGCTGTGGATTAAGCCTAATATGGATAAGTATTTAGATGGTTGGGATCGGGGTTTTGAGTTTGAGGGGAAGGTGATTAAAATGACAGATAGTGAGCTTTAAGCGGTTGTTTTGATTGCGGATAATCCGGTTATAATGTGAGTAGGATCGCAAAAGGATGTAGTATGACGGCATCAACAGAAATTCGCGAACAACTAATTGAGAGAAAAGTTGAAAGTTATTACTCTCCCGCCGATTATTTAATGCTGGAAGAGGGGGCAGAATTTAGAAGCGAATATCACGATGGCAAGATAATTCCAATGACAGGCGGAACACCAAATCACAATCAAATAGCTCTTAATTTGAGCGGGGCATTAAATTTTGCTACAAAAGGACAACCGTACCGAGTATTTATCAACGATTTGCGTTTGTGGATACCGTCGAAGCGGGTTTATACTTATCCCGATGTGATGCTGGTGGCGGGAAAATTGGAGTTTGCTGAGGGCAGGAAAGATACAATTACTAATGCGGTGATGGTGGCTGAGGTTTTATCTGAATCGACGGCGGATTATGACAGGGGTGGCAAGTTTAAACTTTTTCGGACGATTCCTAGTTTGACGGAGTATATTTTGATCGATCAATATGAGATGCACGTCGAACATTTTTGTAAGACGGATGATAATAAGTGGATTTTGTCTGAGTATGATGGTGCTGATGCGATGTTGAAATTGAGTTGTATGGAGTTTGAGATTCGGTTAGGTGATATTTACGATCGCGTGGATTTTGAATCTGAGTCGGAGGAGTGAAGTGATAGAATAATTAAGTTGATTGAGTAAAAGGCATAAACTTAGGTTGTCAGTTCACTCACGCTATGCAGATGGCACACTTGTGCTGAAAAACCAGCAACCGCCACGACTTGGGGAATCAAGACCAGATCCGAATGCTATAGGCCCTCATTCTCAGTTAAGATGGGATACTTATAACCAGAGGATTTATCAGGCGCGAGAATTTGATGAGTCAGGGCAATCCGTGAGAGATATTGATTTTACAAGTCCCACCTATCCTAATGGCAATCCTCGTCCAGATCATCTGCCGCCACCGCATCAACATCGGTGGATACCAAATCCCACCGGTGGTACTCCTACTAGAAGTAGAATCCCGGAAGCATTATGAAATCTGAAAAGTCGGCTATCACCTATAATATCGGTCAAAAATGGGCTGTGACTCTTTGCTGTGAAGCAGAAGAAAAACTGGAATTGAGAGTTGCAAAAATCGTTGAGTATTTAGACAAAAATTATCTCTTAAACCAATGGACAATATCTGATATTGAAGCTACGGGGATTTACGGCAATTGCTTGACTGCGCGGTGTAATAATGAAGAAATATTTCAGGTATCTACTTCTGATTTGTTGCAGGTAATGAGGGAAGAAGGTCAAGTTATTGAATTAGAGGCTAGTTTGATAAAGGATGACGAAGAATTGTTTAAAATATTGATTCGAGATGGGGTTTCAATTGATTTGCTTGGCAGCGGGGAGATGATGCCGCTGACGGTTTTGGGGAAATATGTTTATGTTGACAAAGAACTGTTTATGTGGTAATAGACGTGGGAGCGATCGTACTTCAAAATTTTTTTGAAAAAGGATCAGAGGGTCTAGGGCTTGTTTGCGCTTAATACTTGCTTAAATCTCGATAACCAGAAGGACAATTTATATCTGTGTTGTTGATAATTACTGGTAAACCTGGAGGCTCTTTTGAAGGTTGATTGCTTTCACAAAGTATGGTTTTAGTATTTGTTTCACCACTAGCTTTTGTAGTTGAAAGAGTTATACCAGTATAGTTTTTTGGTTCCTCTACTTTAGCTAAAGCAATTGCTTGAACCCAACGCTTATCATTACTCACAAGAATACTATATAAATAATTTTGTGTTTCTGACTTTATACCTGTTCCCAATTGTTCTATCCTAGATGCGAACCTAGAATTCTCAGCGTAAAAAGCTTGTTGTGCTTTGTTCAGTGAACCAACATACTGTTTGGCTTCTGATTGTATAGCCTTGTTTAGCTGATCTTTTTCTTCATCTTCAGGACTTGTTGCTCTAACATTTGGAGGGAGTATGGTTTGCTCAGAAATTTTATTAAAAAGTCCTGCATTGGAAGTAAAAGATGTGGGTCTAGATGTTCCAGTATTGTCTAATTCTAAACGCAACTTACCCTCAGCCGTGAAATCAAAAATTGCCCTTTTAGTAATTTGACCTCCTCTTAATATATCCAGATGTTTTGGTTGAGCATTTAGGTTAGTCTGATACCGTGCTTCGCTAGCTGAAGCAATTTTGTCCCAAATAAATAACTTCCCTTCAGGCGTAAAAATTAATTTTACTGACGGGCCTGAACCTTGCAGTTCCCATTGACCTAATAATTGTTGAGCAACATAATTCTCAGGATTTGCAGCAGCTACAGAAGTTGAAGTTGAAGTTGATATTAAACTTGAAGAAGTTTGAGGATTCAGTAAATTATATAATCCAAAGCCAGCTAAGGCTAACGCTAAAGTTGAGCAACCACCAATTAAAGCCCATTTCCAAGGCGCAAGATTAGAGTTGTTTTGAGGATTAGTCATAGTAATTAATTAGTGATAGCTAGAACATAAACTGCCAATTCAAGAGAATTTTACTAATTCTGTTGATTACACTCCATATTATCAAATCTACATCAGTCTTAAGAATCAAAAAAGTAATATAAAAGTATTTTAAAAGTAGTATAAAAGTAACAATTCAAGTCTAGAGACTAAGTGGCTGGACTGTTGGGCTATAATCTGGTATTATGGAATAGTCTTAGCTGGGAGAGGACTTTAACACATGACTGTTGACGAAGCCATAGAGATCGCAGAAACAGCCCTCAACTACGATCGCCTCAACAAAGTTCAAGAGCTAGTGTTTCGTCAATCATGGGAAGGAAGGTCTTACGGAGAAATAGCTAAAACTACAGGATATCAATACGATTATATCAAAGCTACTGGTTATGAATTATGGAAATTACTATCACAGGTATTAGGAGAAAAAGTAAAGCAAAATAATCTCAAATCAGTCTTAAAGCGATACTTACGAAAAACTCAAGTGAATTTACAGCGAAATCTGACGATCGAAGTTAATCTCAGCGGAGCAAATCTCAGTGGAGCAAACTTAAGTGGAGCTAGATTATTCGCAAATTTAAATGAAGCTGATTATGTTCAAACCGATTTAGATAAAATAATAAACACTGATAGTGCAACTGAATTATCTAACTCTGAAAACGAAATTAACTGGAACGGTTTTTGCTTCCACTCCGACGCACAAGTGAAAATTGCCGAAATACTCGATCGCACTTCCACTCTCTTCATCCCCAACTCCCAACTCCGACTCGCAACACCCGCAGGGAGACAAAACCAAGAAGCTGACTTTCTGATCTTCCACCAAAACAAGTTAGGGATGCTGAAAATTGACCGTGAATCATCCCATCCAAACGCAACAGAAGATTAAAGGTGCGGGCTTTTGAGAGATTCTGGCATCTGTCTTGTCAAACATTACGACGCTACCCGATGCAGCGAACAACCGGATGTCGTTGTGCAGGAGTTTTTGGAAATTTTGAGTCACGTACAAGCCTAATAAGGTGTTTTTCTTTAAGCTGTGATACAAACATTACCTTGGTTTTTAATATTTTCTTACTTAATTAATTAAGTATCCTTCATTTCAGACTCGATATAATAAATAGTATAGCTCTTCAATTAATGTAAACGTTCGGCAGAAAAAATTACACTCATTCACGGAAATAATTTTGAATTATATCGTATTTAAATGCACAAGAGCTTATTTCAATTTCATTTAAAATTGTAGCAACGAATCATCTCTTGTGAATTCCTTTTTCTCTTTCTTCTTCTGTGTCCTCTGCCTCCTCTGCGGTTACTTTCAAAATTATAAATTTAACCGCAGATTTACACAGATGAATGCAGATTCAGATTGTCTGTTATTGCATAAAACAAAGCGAAGCAATCTTCACTCCTGCGATTGCTTCCTACTAATTACCCATTACCCATTATCCACCATCAATTCTCCTTTCCCCTCAATCACTTCCCCGATCGCGAACGCACCAATTCCCTGAGATTCAAACCACTTAACAGCCCGATCGACTTCTGTGCGATCGAGCAACAGCACAAACCCAATCCCCATATTAAAAGTATTGAACATATCTGAATCAGCAACTTGGCCCGCTTCAGCAATCCACTGGAAAATCGGCAAATTTGGCCAGCTATTGCTGTGAAGTCTGACAGATTGATTAACTCCCAAACAGCGGGGCAAATTTTCCGGCAAACCGCCGCCCGTAATGTGAGCCATGCCATGAATATCTAGACCGCTCTTAATTGCTTCGAGGACTGGTTTAACATAAATTGTAGTCGGAGTCAGCAGCACTTCTCCTAAAGTTTTGCCACCTAACTTTTCGGGTTGGGAATTCCAATCAAAACCTAAATCGCCCGCAATTTTTCTCACCAAACTAAAACCGTTGCTGTGCACGCCCGAACTTGCCAGCCCCACAGCCACATTTCCCACCTGCACCCGCGAACCGTCCAACAATTTGCTCTTTTCGACAATTCCCACGCAAAAACCAGCTAAATCGTACTCACCCGAAGAGTAAAAACCGGGCATTTCTGCCGTTTCCCCGCCCAACAAAGCACAGCCGGCTTGTTTGCAACCGTCAGCAATGCCGGCCACCACCGCAGCTAATTGTTCGGGATTTAACTTCCCCGTGGCTAAATAATCGAGAAAAAAGAGGGGTTCTGCCCCGGATGTCAGCACGTCGTTGACGCACATCGCCACCAAGTCGATACCTACCGTGTCGTGCCGATCGAGATTGTGGGCCAATTTCAACTTAGTCCCAACGCCGTCAGTCCCCGAAACCATCACGGGCTCTTTTAAACCCTCCGGGACGCTGAAAAAACCGCTAAACCCCCCTAATCCGCCCAAAACTCCCGATCGGTGCGTGCTCTTGACCATACTCCCGATGCGCGAGACAAAAGCTCTGCCCGCCTCAACATCCACACCTGCTTCTCGATAATCCATAAGTCCGCCAAATCGATTTCTTCTAATTTTTAGTTTATTCCCATAACAGTTGACAAACAGCTTTTTTAAGACTAGCTATTTAGCAGCCCACAAAATACACTAAATTTTTGTAAATTTTTGTAAATTTTTCCGTAATGGCTGAAACGGCTGTAAGCACTGGAACTAAAGGATTTTATGATAGAGGGTTTTGAGAAAATTTGATGAAGATTTGGCGAAAATCGCGATCGCAGCGATCCCCAACCACAAAAGTTTGTGGTAGTCTGTTGCAGTTCGTGAACAAAACACAAATTGCGGATCGAGTATGAGTTGTCAAGTGTCAGGGAAGTTTCCGCCAATTTTTTTGGGGGCGGAAGCATTCAAGCAAAAACGCACCCCGATACTTTGCTTTGACTCACGGGGGAATGGCGAAGGGCAAGAGAGAAATCCTTGAAGCCCGCCGCCAAATGGTCAATCCTCCAATCTCGGTTGACAATGGCTATTCACAAAAATGGACGTATGAAGGAAAAATTTGTTGGTGGTCTACTCGCTATCCTGTTAGTTCCTGTGGTAGGAACGGCATCCTCTTGTCACGCACAAGCAACAGGTGCCGACAACCAAAACTCTCCGGTTTCCGAGCAAGTAATTGCCACCCAACCGTCCCGGCAGTTAAACGCAAGTCGGGTCGAAGCGCAAAAAGTCGGACAGTATCAGTATCAAGCAAAAGCTGAAATTGCCCGAGACTCGATCGCCAAAATCCAGCCCCACGAGTTAGACGGGCGACAAGCAGCGACAGTCTACGTGCGAAACATTCCAGTCATCACCTTTCTGAACGCCAATCCGGAAACAAACACGAAAATGGGACAAACTGGCAACAGCCAAGCCGGTGCTAGCAGTCCGTCGAAAGTAGCGGGCGCGAGAGAAAATCCCAAAGTCGGAAACATTGCCAGCAACTCCAACAACCAAGAACCCGATCCAGTTTGGCGGGCATCAAGCTTAGCAGCAAGACTCAACCAGCTAGCCCGCAACAACATCGATCCCAACAGCATTACCGTTAAGTGGGAAAAAGGCGATCGCTACATTATCCAGGCAAACGGCGAGGACTTGGTAAACATCAACGCCGAAACCATCCTCCCCGACACCACCAGCGACTTTAGCCGAGACGCCCTGCAAGCAACCAATCGCCTCCGCCGACTTCTGGGCAACGCCCCACCCCTAGAAGAAGTCGCAGGCAAACCGCAACCAGAATCCCCCGTGCTGTCTCTTGGCCCAGTTCAAGTGCGCCTCAACGGCTGGGCTTCCTGGTACGGCCCGGGATTTCACGGCAACCTCAGCGCCAGCGGCGAGCGTTTCAACCAAAATGATTTGACCGCAGCCCACCCAAATTTGCCTTTTGGAACTAGAGTCATGGTGAGAAATCTCGACAACGGCCGCACCGTGGTTGTCCGCATTAACGACCGCGGCCCTTATGTGGGCGATCGGCTTATTGACTTGTCCGCACGGGCCGCCAGCGTGCTGGGAATGATGAGCAGTGGCGTTGCCAGAGTGGAAATCGAAGTGATCGAACCGCCGCAGCAAACAACTGGTGGACGCTGAAGGCTGCTCTCAGGCAGAATACAAAACTTATCCGAAGTGTAGAAGGCAGAAAGTAGAATAAAACTGACATCTTGCACCATTATTTGTGGAAGAAGCCCGAAAGCCTGTTCTTGAGGACGGTGCAAGATGTCAAGTCGAACAAATTCTGACACATAAACTCTGCATTCTGCCGAATGCCTTCAGGAGATTCTACCGGTGCGCGTGTTTACTACCATTGCAGCACTTCGCTGCTACTTAAATTTACAAAAGTCTGCTGCACCTCATTTGACAGTTGGTTTGGTGCCGACGATGGGCTCTTTGCACGCAGGGCATCTGAGCTTGATCCAGCGGGCAAGGCAAGAAAATGCGATCCCCCTGGTCAGCATTTTTGTCAACCCGCTGCAATTTGGACCGACAGAAGATTTTCAAGATTATCCTCGGAATATCGAGCAAGACCGGCTGTTGTGCGAACAAGTTGGGGTTGATGCCGTATTTGCTCCCTCAGCAACTGAAATGTTCGGAAACCAAGCGGTCGATGCCCTACCCGATAGCTTCGCCGCGCGTACAGAAACAAAGCAAACCGCCCAAAAACAGATAGAGTTTCACCTTTCATCCTTAACTCAAGTAGTCCCGCCACCGGCGATGACATCGGTTTTGTGCGGTAAAGCAAGGCCCGGTCATTTTCAAGGCGTCGCGGCAATTGTTACTAAACTTTTGAGTTTGGTGCAGCCGACAAAAGCTTATTTCGGTCAAAAAGACGCCCAGCAGCTAGCAATTATTCGGAAGCTGGTCTTTGATTTTAACTTGGCTGTAGAGATTGTCGCTTGTCCGATCGTCCGCGAAGAGTCGGGACTGGCAATGAGTTCTCGCAATCAGTATTTAACAGCAGAGCAAAAACAGCAAGCCTCCGTACTCTACCGCGCCCTGCAACAAGCCTCGAAAACTTTTGCTTCAGGGGACTGCAGCGCAGCAGCCGCACTCGCTGCGGCCCGCGCAGCAGTCGCAGAAGAACCCGCAGTCAAGCTCGAATACGCCGAACTCGTCGATCCCGACACTCTGACGCCGTTGCAGGTTGTGCAAACAGCGGGACTTTTAGCCGTGGCCGCCAGAGTTGGTTCTACTCGCTTGATTGACAATATAATTCTCAGGAACCGCCGGCCCATTGTGGCGATCGACGGCCCGGCAGGAGCAGGCAAATCTACCGTAACTCGCCTTGCAGCAACAGCTTTGAACTTGTTTTATCTGGATACCGGTGCGATGTATCGGGCGCTGACTTGGCTGGCATTGAAAACAGGCACCGCGATTTCCGACGAATGCGCCATCGCCGAATTAATCAGTGCGAGTTATTTGGAATACAACCTCGATCCCGCCTCCCCGATGTTGAAGATTAACGGCGAAGACGTAACCGAGGCAATTCGCAGTTTGGAAGTGACATCCCGCGTCTCGGAAATGGCAGCAATTCCAGCCGTGCGACAGTTTCTGGTGGAGGAACAGCGGCGCTGCGGCACAAAAGGCGGAATTATAGCAGAAGGTCGCGATATCGGCACTAACGTGTTTCCCGATGCGGAACTGAAGATTTTTTTGACGGCTTCGGTACAAGAGCGATCGCGCAGGCGGCTGTTAGAACTTAAAGAGACAGATCGGGCTAATATTAGCTTGGCACAATTAGAACAAGACATCGCCCTGCGAGACGAAAAAGACAGCACCCGCGAGGTTGCACCTTTGCGTAAAGCCGCCGATGCTGTGGAAATTCAAACAGACAATCTGACTGTTGCTGAAGTTATCGATCTGATTGTCGGCTTGTACAAAGAGAGAATCGGTTCTAAAAGTTAATTTTAGGACGCTGGGGGCAGGCGATCGACCTCATATCAAATCCGGTTAAACTCACATCTTGCACCATTACCCCTCGCGCAGGCTTTCGGGTCTATCCCACAAAGAGTGAATTTTCTCGCTTCAGTTGCCCGAAAGCCTGTTCCTAAAAAGCTGATTGACAATAGTGCAACATCTCAGGTTAAACCAACTTGCAGTGTCAGGTAGGGACGCGGGTCGAAGCGGGCCCAGTCCCTAAGAATATCGTGCCATTAATCCGATTTGAGCGCCGTCCCCCTGCCTGGGGAAAAAGTCCAACCATCCGGGGTTTTCATGGGTTAGGAGATTTCTGGCGCACAAATCTTAAATTTTTTTATCCTGACCGACTTCCCCGCGATCGGTTATTTCCAGTAGCATTTTTACGGACTGTCCAATTTAAGATTATCCTCTTAAGTGGATTAACTTGATATCAACATAAAATCTCAAATTAACTGTGCAAGGTGTGAAGGAGAGAATGACGTGACAAAATTGAAACTGCTGTGGAGGCGGCGCAAAACTTTAATCGTTGCTTTTATGGCCGCCACAGGAAGTTTTTTGCTGGGTGTGACGCTGCCGATTAACTTGCGGGCCAATCAGCCATTGGCACCGATTCAGGCGCAAGTCTTGGCCGTATCCCAGTCGCAAGAACAACAGCCGGTCTCCAATATTAATCAGTTTTCCCAGGCGATCGCCCGTCGAGTTGAATTTTCCCAAAATGCTCTAGCCCAAATGCAGGCAATCCGCTTTCAATCAGCCGTACCGTCGCAGTTTCAAGGTACAACCATTCGTTACGCGAAACTCGACTCCCAGCACAAGGCGATCGCCCTGACATTTGACGACGGCCCCTGGCCGAAAACAACTACACAAATCCTAGATATTCTCAAGGAAAACAATATTAAGGCTACATTCTTCTGGGTAGGAAAATACCTGCAAAATTATCCCGAAATTGGCAAACAGGTCGCAGCAGCCGGTCACGCGATCGGCAATCACACATGGAGCCATGAATATCTTCAGTATAAAGAAGACGGTGCTGCTCGCGAGATCGATCGCACTTCATCATTAATTGAGGACTTGACCGGCATCCAAACATCAATGTTCCGCCCGCCAGGAGGCATTTTAAACAATGGATTGGCAGCTTACGCTCAAAAGAAAAATTATGCAGTTGTGATGTGGTCTGCTGATTCTTTTGATTGGCGCACTCTTACGGAATCTTTGATAGACAACGTGATGAGGCAGGCAAAATCCGGGGGCATTGTGCTGATGCACGACGGAGGTGGCAATCGAGCGAGAACTGTAAAAGCTTTACCTGATATTATTGCTCGATTGAGAAAGGAAGGGTACAGTTTCGTAACAGTTCCCGAGTTATTGCAGATGCAAGAACAAGAGTCAAAACACCAGGAAACAGCACAAAAATAAAAAAATGGAAAAGTGGGGATTTACACCATTTTTCCATTTTTTTGTATGTCGTTCGATCAATACTTCGGACAGTTTTGGAACAGGGACGCTCCCCGAACAGAGACAAAAAATCCCTGGAATTTTAACCGAAACTC
>JAUBSN010000045.1:0-66694 GCA_036704825.1 Microcoleus sp. F8-C3
TTCGGTGCTGCCCCTGCTGACTCGCTCAAAGGCTGCTAATAAGGTTTCAACTTCTGTTTCTCTGCCGTAGAGTTTTTCAGGGATGAGGAAATGATCTGTCATATCCCGCGTCCCCAATGCAAACGTCTCAATGTTACCCGTGTTTTGTAATTGAGCCAGACAAATTTCTAAATCGTGTTTCAGTCCTAATGCACTCTGATAGCGATCTTCCGCATTTTTTGCCATCAGTTTACTAACAATTTGGGATAAAATTAGGGGAACTTCGGGGTTGATTTCATGTACCGGAATTGGCTGTTTAGCTAGATGACAATGCACTAATTCTATTGGGTCGTCTGACTCGAAGGGTAACTGTGTTGTCAACAATTCATAGAAGGTAACACCCAGGGAATAAAAGTCACTCCGATAGTCAATTGCTCGATTCATTCTTCCTGTCTTTTCTGGGGAAAGATAAGCTAAGGTTCCTTCGAGGGTGTTGGGGTTTTGGATTTCTAGGGTTTCTCTCGGCAGCAGGGAAGAAATACTGAAGTCAATGAGTTTAATTTGTTTGCTATATGGGTTAATCAGAATATTGGCGGGTTTGATATCTTTATGAATAACTCGGTTTTGGTAGAGAGAGTGGAGAATATTTGCTAGGTCTCTGGCTAGGTTGAGAAAGTTTTCTAAAGATAGAGATTTATCGGGTTGGTTTTTATCAGTCGATCCTGGAAGATAAGCAGACAGGGAAACTCCTCCAAAGTCCTCCATTATCAAAGCATAGGCGTTTTTGTAAGGTGCTAAATCGAGGGGTTCAACGACTCCAGGTAGACGTAGATTTTTGGCTATGGTGTACTGGTTGCGGAATTGCACCAGTTCGCTGAAGCTGGGGTATTCGTTTCGCAGCAGTTTGATGACGACGGGAGTACGATCGCACTCCCGAATACCCCGATAGACTAGAGTGCGAGATCCTGCATAGAGTTGTTCTGTTATGCAATACCCCGGCAGGTCAGTAATTGTCTCCATTTTCCAGTCCTCAATAAATTCGGGGTTACTATATCTCTAGTTTACTCAGCAAAGTTGGTAAATTCTCACTGGCATCTAACGATCCTGCACTTGTCAGTCCGCGTTCTGTACGAACGCTCGCAGCTCGTTCGATAATGAAGCCATATTATTAATTGTTTTACGGCTTGAGATTACCAACTGATAATAAGTGGCAATCCCGGTCGAAAATCTACCTGTTGTCCCTGCACTTCTCCATCAAAACCAAGCTCGACAAAATACTCGGTTCCTATCCGTAACTTGAGCTGATTTGTCTCAAGCACTGCTTGAAGTTCAGGTGACGGATTGTTGGCAGCAGGACTGACTAATTCTACACGAGTAATTTCGCGGAAACCCACACCATGCTCCAAAGGCTGTGACTTCTCACCAGAGTATCGATCGGGACGTTTACCAAAGGGAATTTGGAAAAGCATGGGTTCAGTCAACACATCACTATTTGTAGCCACCGCTATACTGATTGTTTCAGGTAAATAAGGTGCACGATACGCCCAACTAGAAAATGCAACTGTGTCATCAGAACCTATGGGTGGACGCAAACAGATGCCAAACGGACACGCACCATTATTCCGATTTGTCGATCGCTCCCAAAGACGAGTCTGATTAATTGGCTCAGACTGCGCCTCTTCTGGATCGTGAATCCATAACAATTCCAACATTGCGTTATGGAAAAAGAAACAGCGATTGGTTGTACCTTGTCCGCGATGAATGCGAGATGAACCCTCAACTAAACCGAAGGATGATAAACGATTAGCTTCCGAAGCACCAATATCAGTAAGGATGAAAAGATGGTCGAATTCAAATGTCATAGCATTGTTCGTAGAATCGATCGCTCCAGTAATTTTAACCTTCTGCGATCGCTTGCCTTCGGATCGCCGCGCTGATGCTGCACAGCTTACTGTACCAAAGTCTCAAACCTCAACTGAGTCAATCTTTCCCCATCTAAAATCTAAAATCTAAAATCTAAAATCTAAAATCTAAAATCTAAAATCTAAAATCTAAAATCTAAAATCTAAAATCGCCCAATCGATCGCCCCAACCTTTCCCAAGTTTCAAGTTACAACCAGATTGAGGAACCATCCGCCGGCATCCAGCAGTCTCAACATCCAGTTACCGACTATTCTGATAAAGTCAGGTCATCATCCGGTGCATCTTGTAGAGACGCGATTCGCAGCCTCTGCCCCGAAAGCAGTAAAATCCCATCAGCTTGTCACCTGCAATCCGATCGGCAGTAACTTAAAAATTAAGGTAGTGTCAATTACCCGCCACCAAGCGGAGTACCGCTATAGTGGGGGCTTGTGTCTAGACTCCACCGCAATTCTGAGAATTTTTGTAAAATCTCAGCTTTGGCTTCCTTGCCTGACACATCAGGGGATACTGACAAGCTCCCCGTACTCATCCAGTCTTGCCGGACAAGTAGCGTTCTTAATGTGATATTTCGTGCCCCAACCAAATCAGAATGCAACTCATGTTGGCAGCATTCACAACGAAACGTTAGCCCTTTGTTTGGTCGATTCGCCTTCGATGTATGACCGCATTTAGGACAACTTTGCGAAGTATAATGAGCCGGAACTTTTGTAGCCAAAGAACCATTCAGATTAGCCTTATAATCAATATAGCCATGTAATTCAGCAAACGACCACTTAGCTTTGTTCCGATTAGCTTTGCGTTGCTTCTTGCTAGCCCTTTTTCCAGACCTAGACTTAGTTCTATCCCCTATTCCTGTCAAGTTTTCTAGTCCAATCAAGCTGTGAGGTTTAGCAATCTTTTTACTGATTTGATGGTTGACATCAGCGATAAACCGTCTTTCTCTACCAGACAAAGCAATTAATCTACGCTTTGCCGATCTAGTGCCTTTACGCTGAAGAGTTTGTCGCGCTTTATGGTAGCGATTAGCTTTGTGTCTAGCAGATTTACCAGAGTAGAATTTAGACTTGTTTTGCAAATCTGTTTCTACCGCCAGATATCTTTGCCCAACATCAACACCAGAGACTCTGGCGATCTTTTTGGGATCGACTTCAAGGGTTTCTATCTCTAAGCTCACCATCAAGTAGTAAGTCTTAGAAGAACGCTGATAGACAATCTTTGCCGCACCAATCTTTGGGCATTTCGCAATCAGAGCAAGGTGCTTATTGTAACCATTATAAGAAACAACCACTCGACCATTCAGAGTGTTAATACTAACTCGACCCTCAGTTTTAAATGAGTAATCTCGCTGATAGTTCAAAGTGCAAGTCCTAGAAACATACTTGGGAGCTTTGTCTAGTCCTTTATATCGTTTCTTAGTGTAGCCTTTGGCAATAGCATCAGCGTTTTGCTTTGCTTTGATCCACAGGGCTTTATAGGTAGCAGATACCTGTCTTGGAGCATTGCAAGCCATTTGCGCTCCCAGCCCAAATTTAGCTCTTAACTCGTTATAAACAGCTTTCTGCAACTTAGCCCCATTACTGGTTTTACCTGCGTCAAAAGCAACTCGCGAAGTGTAGTTCAAAGCATCTCGATAAGCCAAGGCAGTCTGGGACACCAAAGCTTTTTGCTCGGTGGTCAGGTTGAGTTTTAGCTTGGCGGTGATTACTTGGGACATTATTTTCACGAAATCTAGTATTATTGTATCTCGTGAAGATAAAGATAGCAAGGAAAAGTAAGGAATTTGTTCACTCCTCACCGAAAGAGCCCTTCCAACATCTAAAGATTGTCGGTTTCGGTTGGGGACGGGATTCGTCGCTCACGCGCATTTCTCCCGCCACCAAGCTACGCTATGGTGGGGGAATCCTGCTGTTCTAGTTGAAAATAATACCCAAATGTTTCCAGAAGCCTTGACATCTGACATACACTCTGTAAATTAAACACTCGCTTCTGCGCCGCTACCCATATTAAAGATGCCATGTCAACCCTAGTCATCGTCGAATCTCCGACCAAAGCCCGCACCATTCGCAACTTCCTGCCCTCCACCTACCGTGTAGAGGCATCGATGGGCCATGTCCGCGACCTACCATCCTCCGCCGAAGAAATACCAGAAGCCGTTAAAGGAGAAAAATGGGCGCAACTGGGCGTAAACGTGGAGGCAGACTTTGAACCCCTCTACGTCATCCCGAAAGATAAAAAGAAAATTGTTAAAGAACTCAAAGACGCCCTCAAAGAAGCCACAGAACTGATTCTAGCCACTGACGAAGACCGGGAAGGCGAAAGCATTTCCTGGCATTTGCTGCAAATCCTCAAACCCAAAGTTCCCATCAAGCGGATGGTGTTTCACGAAATCACCCGCGAAGCAATCCGCGACGCTTTGACTCACTGCCGGGATATCGACAATCGAGTAGTACAAGCCCAAGAAACTCGCCGAATTCTCGACAGACTTGTCGGTTACACACTCTCTCCGCTACTGTGGAAAAAAATTGCTTCGGGTTTGTCGGCCGGCCGGGTTCAATCAGTCGCAGTCAGGCTTTTGGTGCGCCGGGAACGGGAACGCCGCGCTTTCCGCCAAGGTAGTTACTGGGATTTAAAAGCCCTTTTGGAAAAGGGCAAGATTTCCTTTGATGCCAAACTCGTGACAGTCGGCAATGTGAAAGTTGCAAACGGCAGCGATTTTGATGAAAATACCGGGCAAATTATCTCCGGCCGCGGCGTACTTTTGCTGAACGAAGAACAGGCGCGGGCTTTATTATCGCGCATTCAAAACAAACCCTGGACTGTCACCAATCTCGAAGAACGGCCAGTCACCCGGAAACCTTCGCCGCCGTTTACGACCTCGACTTTGCAGCAGGAAGCTAACCGCAAGCTGCGGCTGGGTGCGCGGGAAACCATGCGAATTGCCCAAAGTCTCTACGAACGCGGTTTTATCACCTATATGCGGACGGATTCGGTGCATTTGTCCGAACAGGCAATAGAAGCGGCGCGCAGTTGCGTGCAAGAACTTTACGGCAGCGAATACCTCAGCCCCCAACCGCGCAAATACACCACCAAAAGCAAAGGCGCGCAGGAAGCCCACGAAGCTATCCGTCCCGCCGGCAGCACTTTTCGGACTCCGCAGCAAACGGGATTGGATGGCATTGATTTTCGCCTCTACGATTTGATTTGGAAGCGGACTGTGGCTTCTCAAATGGCCGATTCCCGCCAAACTCACGTCACTGTATTAACTCAGGTAGAAGATGCCGGTTTCCGTTCCAGCGGCAAACGCATTGATTTTCCCGGCTTTTTGCGGGCATACGTGGAAGGTTCCGACGATCCGAATGCGGCGTTGGAAGACCAAGAGGTGATTTTGCCGGCGCTGAAGGTGGGGGATAAACCTAATTGTCAAGATTTAGAGGCAGTTGGACACGAAACTCAACCTCCCGCCCGCTACACGGAAGCTTCTCTGGTGAAAATGCTCGAAAGCGAAGGTGTGGGCCGTCCGAGTACCTACGCGAGTATTATCGGTACAATTGTCGATCGGGGATATGCGAAATTAATAGCTAACGCCCTAATTCCGACATTCACCGCTTTCGCAGTCACGACTTTATTGGAAACACATTTTCCCGATTTAGTAGACACCGGTTTTACTTCCAGAATGGAACAAACCCTCGATGAAATTGCCACGGGCGAGGCGAAATGGCTGCCGTATTTGCAAAAGTTTTATACAGGGGAAACGGGACTTGCAACCCAAGTTAAGGAACAGGAAAGTCACATTGATGCGAAAGTTGCCCGAACTGTGGTATTGGAAAATTTGCCAGCCAAAGTTTGCATCGGCAAATTCGGCGCATACCTGGAATCTGAAAGCGAAGAAGGCCTGGTAAAAGCATCGGTTCCCCAAGATTTGACGCCGGCAGATTTAGACCAGGAAAAAGTCGAGTTTCTGTTAAAGCAAAAAACGGAAGGCCCGGAAAAATTGGGTCTTCACCCGGAAACCGGGGAACCGATTTATGTGCTGATTGGCAGTTACGGGCCATACGTTCAGTTAGGGGATGTTTCGGAAACGAACAAGAAACCGAAGCGGGCTTCTTTACCGAAGGGGACTGATAAGGATAGCGTGACGCTGGATATGGCGGTGAGTTTGTTGACTTTACCCCGCTTGTTGGGATCTCACCCGGAGACGGGGGCGAAGGTGCAAGCTAATTTGGGGATGTACGGGCCTTATGTGGTGCACGACCAGGGTAAGGTGGGGAAAGATTATCGATCGATCAAACCGCCGGATGATGTTTTGACGATCGAGCTCGATCGGGCATTAGAATTGTTAGCGCAGCCGAAAGCCGCCCGCGGCCGCAGCAAAACAGCTACACCTATAAAGGAGTTGGGCGCGCATCCAGAATCGGGAGAACCGATCAATGTTTACGACGGCCGTTATGGGCCCTACGTGAAACACGGCGATATCAATGCTTCTTTGTCTAAGGATGAATCTGTGGAGAATTTCACCTTACAAAGAGCACTGGAATTGTTAGCAACCAAGGAAGCAGCGGGCCCAAAAACTAGTAGCAAGTCGAAGAAGTCTACTAAGACTGTGGCAGAGAAATCGGAAACTGCAACTGAGAAGACTGCGGCGAAGAAAACCACTGCTAAAAAGACGGAGACGGCAGCGAAGAAAACCACTGCTACGAAGTCGGAAACCGCGGCTAAGAAAACTACTGCTAAGAAGACTGCGACTGCGACTGCGACTAAGAAGAAAACCAACTGAAATTAGTTGAGTTTTCACTCATTCCGAAACCCGGTTTATCAAAAAAACCGGGTTTCTTTATTTATAAAACACTGCACAACATGGCAAAAATAGGTTTGTAGTAATGACTTCAGTCCTTAAAATTCTCTTCTATTCCTTTGTGCCATAAACGTCTGCGCGGTTACCTCGCCCCTATTTTTTTTGAGACATCTCGACTCAACCTCTTGTCAAGCCTACCTTTTGGGCTTGCTTGTCACCTGTAGGCCAAATCATCCTATTTACTTATTGACAATTGCTCTTCTCTGTTGAATTGTCAGGGAACGTATATATAAAGTTACAAATTGTATCACAAGCAACAGAAAGTACCCAATGTTTTATGTAGTGGTCTACAATTGAGAAAAGAAACAAGATTAAGAGGCGCGATCCCGATGGATATGAATATGGATATGAATGGAAACCTAGACTGGGAAGAAGCATTTGAGTACAGAGCGGGCTTAACAGTAGAGTTGAAGTCCCAGCCAGGGGTTTTGCATACGATCGCTTACTATGAAGTGATGATGGTACCGCCCATCTGGTTAGAAAATGACCCGCGTCCCCGCTATCCTCACGAAGTGCGAGTCGTTGCCCACCAGCCAACTGTGTCCAATGTTTGCCAGATTTCAGAGTGCCCTGTTTTAGTCGCCTCCTAAGTTTTTTCAGCGGGAAATATTGGCGATAGCATCTAGCCAGCAATCAAACCGATGCAGTGATTTTCGGATTGAGATTGCTTGAGTTTAGTTTTTGGCGATCGGCTAAGTAGTAGTAGGGTGCGCCGCCATGAACAACCCCTAACGCAGCATATCGACAATCTCACAGATCCGCACCTGTGCGATCGAGAGCCGATGTAAACAAACCCAACACTTATTTTCTAGCCAAACTTTGTAAAAATGGTATTATTTTAGGGTTTCGGTAATTCCTTTCCCTATCAATAACCCGACGTTGGTCTAAAATCTCCTCAGCGACCAGAAAGGCGATATGGGCGATCGACTTTCACGAAAAAACTGCGGTAATCCAAAAGTATATTGGTACAAATGGTATAAATCCATCTTGATATTAATGAGAGTTGTTTGAGGTTTTTCTTAGGGCGACTAATTCGGTTTATTAACACAAAAGTGACAACTTTAACCAGAAAAGTTAAATTGGTATGTTAAGATGACACAAGCCCTTAACATACTTGATTTCAATTATGGCTGAAAAATTAATAGTTAAAAACTTTGCTGGCATCAAGGATTTGGAGATTGAAATCAAACGAATAAATATACTTATTGGCCCTCAAGCTAGTGGTAAAAGCGTTTGCGCTAAACTCCTTTTTTATTTTAAGAACTTCGTATGGGAAATATTATCGGTTGTATATAATGAGCAGACAAAACGCAATCTAGATTCAAACTATTCCAAGACGTTTGAGGAATATTTTCCTCCTGATTGTTGGGGAAAGCAACATTTTTTCATCAGGTATGAAATTTCCAATCTTTTTATAGAAGTTAGTAGAAAACAGGATACCAAAGGTAGAATTTCCCTCAGCTATTCAGATTTCTTCAAGAAAGAACTGAGAAACCTACGCAATTTGCTAAAAAAAGGAAGAGAGAAAAGGCTTGGAATAGCTCCTAGTTTTGATATTATTTATAGTCCATTTTTAGACCAAAAAATTTTAAAAGAACACTTAGTAGAAAGTTTAGGTAGATCCATTGGTCGAGAGTCAGCCTTCAATCAGCTTTTTATCCCTGCTGGTCGCTCATTTTTCTCTAATATTCAGAGCAATATTTTTTCTATTCTTTCAAGCAATAATACCTTAGATCCATTTCTAAGATCGTTTGGCTCAACATACGAAACGATAAAAAAAAAATTTGCGTATACAATATAATATTACACTTGAAGATAAATATACAAGAAATATACTAGAGGAAATAAACAGGCTAATAGAGCAGTCTTTATGTGGTAAGCATATACAGGAAAAAGGCAAAGATTTTCTGGAGGTGGCAGATGGAAGACGTATTAGTGTTGCGAACTCATCTTCCGGTCAACAGGAAACATTGCCTCTGACAATTATGCTAGCTGCACTACCTTTTCTCGCTTCCCCTCCAGTCGGTCATACAGTGTATATTGAGGAGCCGGAAGCGCATTTATTTCCAAGCGCACAGCGTAATATTGTCGAGTTGATCGCTACTGTCTTTAATACTCGCAAAAAGCAACTTCAATTCTTTATAACTACCCATAGTCCTTATGTCCTGACAGCACTTAATAATCTCCTCCAGGCTGGGCTTCTTTATGAAGAGTCCAGCGAAGATATACAACATCAACTAGAAAAGATTGTATCTAGATACAAATCATTAGATGTTTCCCATCTCTCAGCCTATGTTTTGAGCGATGGAAAATGCAATAGTATTGTGTGTCCTGATACTGGGTTGATTGATGCGCGAGTCATTGATTCTGTTTCTGATGAACTAGCTATTGAATTCGATCAACTTCTCAACTTAGTTTGAATCGTATATGAAAAGTCTTCCAGAGTGTGAGGAACATAGATCCGACACCAAGATTGTCTTGCAGGAGAACAAAAGTAAAATAACGTTCCTCAATCCGAATAAAGACGAAATATTAATAATTAAGGTTGATGGCTGCGTTATTAGTGACAATGAGACTTGGCGTTGCGACTACGCACTCATTCCTTCTGATGCAGTAGAAATATATGTAGAGTTGAAAGGAAGCGATATTGCACAGGCGGTTAAACAAATAGAATCAACTATTAAATTACTTTCGGAAAATCCCCAAAAGATTAAGAAGCTATGTTTTGTCGTGTCTACACGTGTGCCAAAACAAACAACAAGTATACAACAGCTACAAAGTCTGTTTAAGAAAAAATTTAATGCTAGTTTCCGAATCAAGAATATTCAAGATGAGTATGATTTAAGTACGTCCATAAGCTAAGCTAACGAGAACTTTGATATGATGAACATACAAAACTTTAGCAGAAAATGAGTCAGCAGACGCTCGCCCTGCCTCAACTAAATTTGAGTTCATATTTATTATAATTAATTCTGACACCTACCTTAAGAAATATCTTTTTGGGGACTTCCCCAACACATCCAACCACTCGCAACATATACTACGGCTCAGTGCGGAATGCACAGCCTACAAAAACTATTGTGTAAATCCTATTATAGATTGCTGAATTCCTTGATCCCCGCCAGTAGCGGCCTTTATTGCATCAAAGTCGTGGGATATTTAGCCATAAATTAATATTGATTTAAACTTTTATTTAGGTATAAACAAGCTAGAATTCAATAGTTTGCGTGGAAGACATTGAGTTTAAATACAAAATGTCACAAATAACAAATTAATATCGATCGCGCTTCTCGATCGCACTTTACAAAACAACGAAAACTCAGGAGTCAATCGCTGATGATGCTAGGAACAACCGAGATCCCGCAATTAAAGCCGCTTTCCGACTCAGAACTACACAAAATGAACGCCTACTGGCGGGCGGCAAACTACCTATCCGTCGGACAAATCTATCTCCTCGACAACCCCCTACTCAAAGAACCCCTCAAAATCGAACACGTCAAACCGAGACTCCTCGGACACTGGGGCACCACTCCGGGTTTAAACTTCATCTACGTTCACCTCAACCGCATCATCAAAGCCCAAGACCTCAACACCATCTACATCGCAGGCCCCGGACACGGCGGGCCGGGCTTGGTCGCCAACACCTATCTCGAAGGCACTTACAGCGAATATTACTCGAACATTTCCGAAGATGAAGAGGGTATCAAGCGGCTGTTCAAACAGTTCTCCTTTCCAGGCGGTATCCCCAGCCACGTCGCCCCGGAAACCCCCGGTTCGATTCACGAAGGCGGCGAACTTGGGTACGCCCTGGTTCACGCTTACGGGGCGGCCTTCGACAATCCCGATTTGATTGTGGCTGCCGTTGTCGGCGACGGGGAAGCGGAAACGGGCCCGCTGGCTGCTAGCTGGCACTCTAACAAGTTTCTCAACCCGGTTCGGGACGGGGCCGTGTTGCCGATTTTGCACTTGAATGGCTACAAAATTGCCAATCCGACGCTGTTGGCCCGCATTCCGCAGGAGGAATTGGAAAGTTTGATGGTCGGTTACGGCTACAAACCTTATTGGGTGGAAGGTTCAGACCCGGAAACCATGCACCAGTTGATGGCTGCAACTCTCGATACCGCGATCGGCGAAATTAAGGCGATTCAGGAAAAAGCGCGGACAGAGGGATATTCCGGTCGTCCCCAGTGGCCGATGATTGTGATGAAAACTCCCAAAGGCTGGACGGGGCCGAAGGAAGTTGACGGTAAGAAAACAGAGGATTATTGGCGATCGCACCAAGTCCCGCTTTCGGAAATGGCTTCTAAGCCGGGACACGTCCAACTCCTCGAAGATTGGATGAAAAGCTATAAGCCGGAAGAACTCTTCGACGAAAAGGGCAAGTTAATTCCCGAATTGGCCGAACTCGCACCCAAGGGATCTCGACGCATGGGCGCAAATCCCCACGCTAACGGCGGCCTGCTGCTGCGAGACTTGAAAATGCCGAAATTTGAAGACTACGCCGTTGACGTGCAAAAACCGGGCACTGTAATGGCAGAAGCAACCCGCGTTTCCGGCCGCTTCCTGCGAGAGGTGATGACACTCAATCAGGAAAACGCCAATTTCCGCATTGTCGGGCCTGACGAGACGGCCTCAAACCGCCTCGATCCGGTGTTTGAAGTGACGAACCGGGTGTGGGCGGGGGAAATTTTGCCCGAAGACGATCGCATCTCCCCCGACGGCCGGGTGATGGAAGTCCTCAGCGAACATCTATGTCAGGGATGGCTGGAAGGCTATTTGCTGACGGGACGCCACGGCTTTTTCTCTTGTTACGAGGCGTTTATTCACATCATCGATTCGATGTTCAACCAACACGCCAAGTGGTTGAAAACTACTCGTCACATTCCTTGGCGCAGACCGATCGCCTCTCTCAACTACCTGCTAACTTCTCACGTTTGGCGGCAAGACCACAACGGTTTTTCTCACCAAGATCCGGGTTTTATCGACCACGTAATTAACAAGAAAGCGGAAGTGGTGCGGATTTATTTGCCGCCGGATGCGAATACTTTGCTGTCTGTAACGGATCACTGTCTCCGCAGCCGCCACTATGTCAACGTGATTATTGCAGGGAAGCAGCCGGCATTGCAGTATTTGGATATGGATGCTGCAATCAAACACTGTACGGCCGGCATCGGTATTTGGGAGTGGGCCAGCAACGATAAAGGCGGCGAACCGGATGTGGTGATGGCTTGCGCGGGTGATATTCCGACGCTGGAAACTTTGGCTGCTGTGGACATTCTCCGCCGAGATTATCCGGATTTAAAAGTGCGGGTGGTTAATGTCGTGGATTTGATGACGCTGCAACCTACTAGCGAACATCCCCACGGTTTGTCTGACAAGGAGTTTGATACTTTGTTCACAAAAGATAAGCCGGTGATTTTTGCTTTTCACGGCTATCCTTGGCTGATTCACCGCTTGACTTACCGCCGGACAAATCACCCGAATATTCACGTTCGGGGTTACAAGGAAGAGGGAACGACTACGACGCCCTTTGATATGGTGGTGATTAATGACCTCGATCGATTCCATTTAGTTGCAGATGTACTCGATCGCGTTCCGAAACTGAGTTCTGTCGCAGCTTACGGCAAACAAGCTATCCGTGACAAGCTGATCGAACACAGGCAGTATATCACCGAACACGGCGATGATATGCCGGAAGTCCGCGACTGGAAGTGGCCGCACGCGGGTCCGGTTTCGTCGGAACCGCCGAAGGAAACGAAAGATCCGGCGGCGACACCAGATCAAACCGTGCGATCGGGTGCACCGGGCTAGCGATATTCTGGGTGGGGACACGGCATTGCCGTGTCCCGACGGGATTCTATTTGTATTAGAATAAATCTGCCGTAATGGTCATCTTAGTGGGGCGACGCAGTGAAGTGAGGGGGATGCGCGATCGGATACTTGCGTTAAACTGGCATAACGTTGATAGAGAAAAAGAACGTTTCCAGTCATCTTTAATAGCTAGTTCCCGCAGTTCAATAAATATTGATAGAATTTCTATTGCTGATGATGCTGACGAAGTAGCAATCATTCCTTAAAGGGAATCCTGTAGTAGCTGACTCTACTACTAACAGTACCTCGAAGGAAGTTCTAGTAATTCTCAGGAATACTAGAAGCCTGCACTCACAGCAAGCTTGGGCTTAGGTAGTTCACACATCCGCTTAACGATTTGCGCGCTTCTTTGTGCGCTTTTGAGCGTACATTAATTCATCGGCTAGGGCTATTAATTGCTCCAGCGAGGTTTCACCGTCTGGAATACAGCAATGAATGCCAATACTTATAGACAGTTGATAGCAGCGGTTGCTCTCCTGGTTGAAACGATCGATGTTGGCTTGCAAGCGAACTACAAGCTCTTTGCCACTCTCTAAGTAGTTGAGCGCAAAAATGACAAATTCATCTCCACCCAAACGAGCAACAATGTCTGAACTGCGGCAGGTTTGTTTCAAAATCTCAGCCACATCTGCAATTGCCCGATCGCCTACCTCGTGACCCATATTATCGTTAAGTTGTTTCAAACCGTCTAGATCGACAAACAGGATACAGCATGAACTTTGCTGGCGGTGGACTACTTTTAACTGCTGCTGTCCCAGGACAAAGAAACCGCGTCGATTGTGCAACCGTGTCAACTCGTCTGTCAGCGACAATTCCCGCACCTGTTCCTCTGCTTGTTGCCGATCCCTAATTTCCTGCATCAGTCTGACGTTGACAGATTCTAACTCAGCGGTGCGATCGCGCACTCGTTGTTCTAGTTCGGCATACACCTGCACGTTCTCGATCGCGACGGCTGTTGTATCTGCCAGTGCTTGGAGTAGGTTGACCTCTTGGTCAGTGGGTTGATGCGGCTGTGCCCAATAGTTGCCGATCGCGCCAATTGGGTCTATTGTCCGAATTGGAACCATTGCCAGACTTTTGACAAATGTGGGCTGATAAGCGGCGTGGGGAATACGAGCGTCCTCATAGATGTCTGGGATGACGGTTGATTGACGGTTTAACATTGTCCAACCGCTGATGCATGTACTCATTGGAAACCGCAGCCCTTTCCACAGAGGTGCAATGGCATCTTCGTCGGCATAGAAACACTGATCTTTGTCGCGCAAGACAAAGGTAGCACCATCAGCACCTGTGAGTTGGCGTGCGGCAACTCGCACGATCCCCATGACATCTTCGAGGCTGTGGGCTAACGAGAGTTCTTGCACAACGACGAGCAGTTTTTCCATTCCTAGGTTGTACTGGCTTTTTGTGTCTTCATTCACAAGATTTGTAATTTTTATTAAAGGAGACTTTATAAGAGCTACGTTCATTTTGTTACGCATCGGATAGGTTTTCTCCCAACATCAATAATTTACTCGGAAACTGAGCGTTCTTCTACAGTAGATTTACGTAAACTACCCGGATCTCCCGTACTTAGGGTGATAAATCGATCTCATCATTCGTAGGTTGGGTAGAGCATTCCAGCCGTATGAGTTACACCGAAGGTTCGTGTAGCTGGGTTCATTTGTTACGCTTCGGATAGGTTTTCTCTCAGTATCAATTTACTTGGAAACAGAGCGATTATACAGTAGATTTACGTAAATTACCCTACTCTTCCGTACTTAGGGTGATCGATCGATCTAATCATTCGTAGCTTGGGTAGAGCATTGCAGCCGTATGAGGTACACCGAAGGTTCGTGTAGCTGTAGAGACGTTGCATGTGCTGTAGAGATTGATATGTACCCTTTGTTTCGCCTTTTTATTGGGCTGCTTTTTGTGCGTTCGGCCAATAATATCATGTCCGTTAGCATCGGTCACGCTTGGTAAGGGCGGGTTTTGACGAAAAGTTGTTTGTTTGTTTGATGAAACAATTGTCGGCTAAACCCGCCCCTACACGCAACTGATACAACCGGACATGATATAACTTTTGGATACCATTCAAATGTCTTACAGTTTATAACTATTAATGAGCTAGCAAAACTTCCAGAAGACGAACGACTTTTTTTCAAACAGATGTCAAGCCTATCGAATAAATACCAGCGTCAAATTAAAGCGAATTTAAGATATTTAGAACCGGATCAAAAATTATTCTATCGCGCGATCGCCTCCATCCGAGGAATAGTAGAAATCGAACAAACAGAGATCGATCGCAACCTGCAAACTACCATAGCCGTAGTAGGTGCAGGAATAGGTGTAGCCGGAGTAGTAGCAGCTAGCGCCCCTACTGGATCGAGGAGAAACCGGGAGTAATAAACATTAATGAACCATGCAGTTTGAGCGCCTTTGCTACCTTCATGTTAATTATCTTTCTGAGGTTAGGTGCAGGCTTGTTCACTTGGGGAATTGCTAATATTTTGATAAAGGATAAACGCCATACTAAAAAAAAAAGTAAACTGCAAGGCAAATTAACCCAAAATCAAGCTAGCTTAGCCCCAGGAAAAAGTGCCGACACGAAAAATATATTTCATTAAAATAAATTTTTATTCAAAGAAAGTTAATCACTACTTTAAAAGCTTTAGAAGCCGAGATTCAAAAAATATATCTAGAAAATATCGGGATTGTTATTGATATTGATAACTATTCAGAGCCTGAACAGTTACAATGAGTAAATAAATGTATACAACAGGTGTTTGAATCTGAAACTTTGTCAAACACTAAACAATTTATAGATATTTGTGGAGATAATGGAACAAAGGCAAAATTGGCTTGTTACTTTACAAATTTTGGAGGTAAAGGCGAACTGGAAACGCTTTTAAAGGCAATCAAGGCTAGAGAATCACCTCATGCTGATTGTTTGGGTAGTTAGAAAAATTGCATAGAAAACCAGGGAAAGCAAATCGACCGAAAAGGTTTTGATAAATTCTGGGTGAGCATCTATCTCAGGTATGATACTTGCTCAGATAAGGAACAGCAACAAGCTGGAAGGAAATGCACTATGTCTGGGTTTGATTATGTTATGGAACGCAAAAAAGATATTTGGGATTGGGATAATCCTGCACTTGATGATTTGAAGGAGTTTTTTAAACTCTTTTGCTAATATAGTAAAATTCACACACAATTAACTAACTTATGAGCTTAAAAATCTACTTTGTACGACACGGTGAAACAACTTACAGCAAGACTGGCGGCTACTGCGGCGACCTCGACGCAGAATTAACACCGGAAGGTTCTATGATGGCCGAACAATTTGCTGCAACTTACGCAAAATTGCCTTGGAATGCTGTTTATGTCAGTCCCATGAAACGTACAATCGCTACGGCTAAACCTTTGTGCGATGCTGTGGGAATTGAAATGCAACTGCGCGATGGATTGAGGGAAATTAAGTACGGCAAGTGGGAGGGTGAAACAGTTGAATCGGTTCGCGAAAAATATGCTGAAGATTACATTAATTGGTTGACGGAACCTGCTTGGAATCCACCGACTGAGGGGGAAACTTCTGTGCAAATTGCTAGCCGATCGTCCTTAGTTATCGCAGAAATTCAGGAAAAGTACAAGAGCGGTAATGTTTTGGTGGTTTCCCACAAGGCGACTATTCGGATTATTCTGTGCAGTTTGTTGGGGATCGATTTGGGAAGTTATCGCAATCGCATTGCCGCTTTAGCAGCTTCTGTGAGTGTTGTCAAGTTTGATGTGCGCGGGCCAATGTTGGAGGTTTTGGGCGATCGATCGTACATGGATGAAAACCTCCGCAATTTACCCGGTACTTGAAATAGCGGGTAGGGTGCGGAGGCGCACCCAGAGCGTGTGAAACTAAATCGCACCGAGGTAAGACAATCCTAAAATCGTACCTGCTCCCAAAATATGACCGAAGCAGAGACTTCCCACAACTGCACCCAAACTCAAGCCGCCCAACATATCCGATGAGGGCGCGGCTGGGCCTGTGCGAGGATTTTGGATGGTTGATTTGCCGATCGCAATAGCTAAAATATTGCAAATAATCATAATCAAACCAGTCGTGGGGCTCCACTCTACGGTTCTGGCGACAGTGGCAAGTAAAATTGGTGTAAACATCGGTCTGCTCCTTAAACTTTACTAAATGAAAATCTGCACAGAAGATATATCAAAAAAATGCAACTGTTAGCTACACATTGCATTAAGAGTTAATTTTTCGACATTTTTCTTAATAAATTTCCCAGAATCTCAAGATTTCTTAGTCTGTGCAGGCGGACGAAAGTTTGACAAAACGCGATTTCAATCGCCTGGCGATCGAAAGAACGAATCAACCGGACATAATAAAGCATGAAAATATTGGTGTTAAATGCGGGTTCTAGCAGTCAAAAGAGCTGTCTGTACGAGTTAAACGATGTCCTGCCCGATCGACCTTTGCAACCCCTCTGGGAGGCTCAAATAGACTGGACTCACCAGCAGGATATAGCAGAGTTGAAAGTCAAAACAGCAAAAGGCGATCGGCTTGAAGAGGAGTTTGCCTCAGACTCTCGCAAAGATGCTATTTCTCGAATGCTGGAAACTCTTTGGAGGGGAAGAACTCAAACCATTAATGATTTAAAGGAGATTGATATTGTCGGCCACCGCGTCGTACACGGCGGACAAGATTATCAGCAAAGTACGTTAATTTCGGCGGATGTTAAACAGGCGATCGCCCGTTTATCTGTTTTCGCCCCCGTTCACAATCCGGTCAACCTCGAAGGTATCGAAGCGATTGAAACAAACCTCGGAAAAGTGCCGCAAGCAGCAGTATTTGATACAGCTTTTCACGCACAATTGCCGCCCGCAGCCTTTGTTTATCCAGGCCCCTACGAATGGCTGGAAAACGGGATTCGGCGCTACGGTTTTCACGGGATTAGCCATCAATATTGCGCGCGTCGGGCCGCCGACATTCTGGGTCAAGATTTGGCAGATTTGCGGTTGATTAGCTGTCATTTGGGCAACGGATGTTCTCTGGCAGCCATTCGCGGTGGCTGGAGTGTTGACACGACGATGGGATTTACGCCTTTGGAAGGATTGATGATGGGAAGTCGATCGGGTTCGATCGATCCGGGCATTCTCATTCATCTGTTAAAACAATCCGATTTTACTGCTGAGAAACTTGATAATCTTCTCAATCGAAATTCTGGTTTAAAAGGGATTTCAGGGGTGTCTAGCGATCTGCGGCAGATTGGAGATGCGATCGCCCGAGGCAATCAGAGAGCTCAACTTGCTTTAGATATTTACATCCACCGTTTGCGTGCCGGCATTGGTGCCATGCTGGCGAGTTTGGGAGGGTTGGATGCTTTAATTTTTACAGCGGGAGTTGGGGAAAATTCTGCTGTTGTACGGGCTGCAGCTTGCGAAGCTTTTGGATTTATCGGATTAAAATTGGATGGCGAGAAAAATAAACAGTCGCCGATCGATCGAGATATTGCGGCAGTGGATTCAGCGGTGAGAATTTTGGTAATTCACACCCAGGAAGATTGGGAAATTGTGCGAGAATGCTGGAAACTTTATCACTAACTTATTTTATGAATTCCTGCAACAGCGATGCCACTCAGCTTCGCAGAAAGTCAACTATCACCAACAGTGCCACCGAAATAGATCTAATTCATCTGCGTTAATCTGTGTTTATCTGCCCTCATCTGCGGTTAAAAAAAGAGAATGTATTCACCGCAGATGACAATGGATGGACGCTGATTTACGCAGATAAAGAGAGGTAGAGACGTTTATTCTTTCATTTTCCCTGAAACATCATTACTCTTTCAGCAATGCTGTGGGCTAATAGTGGCGAAGATTACAAAACTTGCCTGGGGGCGATCGGAATTTCAATAATAAACTCGCTACCCTCTCCGGGTGCAGAAACGCAAGTCAATTTTCCGCCGTGAGAACTGACAACAATCGAGTGAGAAATAGACAATCCCAAACCCGTTCCCGAACCCACGGGCTTAGTTGTAAAAAATGGATCGAATATCTTGTGCAGCACCTCCTTGCTCATCCCCGGCCCGCTGTCGGCAATTCTAATTATGGCAGAATTCCTGTCAGTCACCTCTGTTGAAATTGTAATCTTAGGCTGTTGATGAGAGTCTTCCGGGCAATCTCTTGCTACCATGAGAGCATCGATCGCATTTGTCAAAATATTCATAAATACCTGATTCAACTGAGACGCATAACAAGTAATTAGGGGTAGCGTGCTGTAATTTTTAATCACCTCAATTCCCAAACGCCCGCCCTCTTTTCTCAGGCGCGGTTGCAGCAACATCACCGTACTGTCGATTCCTTGATGGATATCTACCGACTTCATTTGCGCTTCGTCGAGGCGCGAGAAATTCCGCAAGCTTAGCACAATATCCCGGATTCTTTCCGCTCCTACTTTCATGGAATCCAGCAGCTTTTGCAAATCCTCGCTCAAAAATTCCAGCTCAATTGTTTCTATTTCTTCTAGAATTTCATCAGCCGGTTCTGGATAGTGCTGCTGGTAAAGATCGATCAATTTTAGCAAGTCTTTAACGTATTCGCTAGCCGGATTCAGATTGCCGTAGATGAAACTTACAGGATTGTTAATTTCGTGAGCTACTCCAGCGACCATTTGCCCCAAGCTAGACATCTTTTCGGTTTGGATTAATTGAGCTTGAGTTAGTTTAAGTTCGCGCAAAGTTTGTTCTAAACGTTCGTTCTTTTCATTTAACTCCTGCGTTCGCTCTTGCACTTTTTGTTCCACCGAATTGTAAAGTAGAGCATTTTCCAAAGAAATAGCAACTTGGGAAGAAAGCAACCTTAAAACTTCCAATCTGTGAGGAGTAAATGCTCCGACAGTCAAATTGTTTTCTAAATAAAGAATGCCGATCAGTTTGCCTTGATTGATGATTGGAGTACACAAAATAGATTGCAGTTGGTGTTTAGCAATGTAAGGATCGGCTGTGAACAGTCCCTCAGCCGCCGCATTGCTCAACACCAAATCCGAGCGAGTCCTTTCGACATAATTAATCACCGTCACAGGTAAATCGTGATAGTCTCCAACAGGCGTAAATTGCAGCACATCTACATCTTCGGCAAATACTGAGGCTTTAGCTGAAATCAACAGTTGACCGTCTCTGACCAAAATCAGAAAACCTAATTGAGCCCCCGCATTTTCTAAAGATATTCTCATCAAAGAAGCCAGCAACTTATCGAGGACAATTTCGCTAGAAATCGCCAGAGATGCTTTCATTACCGTTGCCAAGTCCAGAACTCTCGCATCGCTGCCAGTAGAAGTATGAATAGTTGTGGTAGTTTGATTGTTGTTAAAACTTCCGTTGATTGGCGTCATTTCCCGCAACTGCGGATACTTCTGTTCTAAATCTTCTACTTTGCGAACTGCACCCCAGCGCAAGTAGCACGAGTGAGCTTCGCGCAAGTGGATTTTGGCATATTGATACTTGCCTTTACTCAACCAAAACTTAGCTGCTAGTTCATTAGCTAGCGCTTCATTTTGGACAAACTCATTGTCTTGGGCTAAATTTATAGAGAAATCGTACAGTTCTACAGCTTCTGAATCTTTCTTGGAAATTCTGGCTATTTCTGCTTGTACTAAAAGGTACTTGTGCAGAAAATTTTCGGCACAGTTGTCTGCCCAAATTTTCATCTGTTTTTGGTTTTGCTCTAACTTTTCCAAGTATTCCTTTTGCTTGTCTTCTGAAACATTTGGAAAAACAGCGGCTAAAGTTAGAGAAAAGAAAAAATTCCATTCGGTAGCGGGTATCGCTCCGGTAATAAAAGATAGCTGTTTTTCTACTTCAAAAGCTAGTTGTAGCGCTTCGTTGAAGTTGCCGTACCAGTACATTACCTGGCATTTGCGAATCTGATAAAGGCAGAGCGAGTACAAATTTTGATGAGCTTGACAGTTGTGTACGTATTCAGCTTCGCTGATATCTTCGCTTTCAAATACAAACTTTTCAGGAGTTAGTTTGCTCAGGTTACGGAGGATTAAATCTACTCCTAATAATATATCGGTTACGAGCTGATTTTTGGTTTTTTGGCTGAACTGCAAATACCTGCTCGTGTCTGCCAGAATTTGCGAGATTTCTTTACCTTGAAAAAAGTAGTTAGCTATGCGGTTGGACAGGATATAACCCGCATACTCTAGATCTCCTGATTCTAAAGCTGCTTGATATCCTTCATTGCTGATTGCGTGGGAATCTTTGATGTGATTGAACCAGTAATAAAAAATACTGACCAGGGATGAACAAGCTCTGCACTTCAAGCCGATATTGCCAGATTTTTCGCTGAGATTCAGCGATAGCAAGGCAAATTGATACGCAGCTTTGTAATCTCCTGAAACTGCGTTTAAGAACATACCGTAGCCAGCATAGCAAAGAGAGGCTTCGGGTACTAAACCGTACTGGAGAGAAAGATTGACTCCTTTTAAAACGCTGACTTTCCACAAGTCGGGATTTTTGAGGTACGCCGATGTGAGCAAGTTGGTAATTAATTTGACTGCAACTTTTTTGTCGGGTACAGTCATTTCGGGGGCGTCAATTAGGGAAGCTATTTCTCTCCCAGCTAAAATATTTGTGGCTGCTGCAAATTCTTCAGATATGACTTTTTGTAGCCCGTCTAGCGGCAAGTCAATGCCTAGCAAGTCCAAAGCTTTGATTCCGGCTTTAACGGCTTCTTCGTACTTCGCCCGCAGGGTATACTGCACGATCAGCAGGTTGTAAATTTCTACCTTTTCTAAGGGCGATCGCGCTTTTTCCAGAGTTATATTAATAAATTCTTCGGACTTCTCGAAATAACCGTTTAAATACTCAACATTTGCCCGCTCCATGTGCAAGGCAAAGGCTAAATCGTAGTGGGCATCCCAAATATCGGCGCTCAAACCGTCCATGCCTGCAGTCAAATACTGCAAGGCAGCAACATAAGCAGTGGCATCTTTGGCTCTGCGGGCCGCCTCTAAATTCAGCGTTGCCAGTTCAATTAATTCTCGATCGTCTTTAATTAGCGATCGAGCCACATTCAAGTGATCGACTAATTCAAAAATTCTGTCAGCGCGATATTCAGCCGGAGTGTTTTCGAGGATTTGCCTGCCTATTTTCAGGTGAACTGCCTTTTTTTGCGAGTCGTCGATCAGAGCGTAAGCTGCTTGCTGTACGCGATCGTGCAAAAATTTATAATTCAGAATTAATAGCGGAAACAGTACGTAATCTAATGACTTGCTTTCCAATTCCGAAGTTGGCAGAATCAGTCCCGACTTAATCGCCGGCAACAGGTGAGAAAAAGTTTCCGAGGCTTCTTTTTCATGAATTAAAGAAAGAGTATTCAAGTCAAATTCGTTGCCCAAACAAGCCACTAAACGCAAAACTTGCTGCGTTGAACTTGGCAGTTTCCTCAATTTTTGTACCATCAAATCTACTACATTATCAGTGATAGCGCACTGCTCAATTTGAGTCATATCCCAATGCCAGCCGCCCTTCTTGCCCGACTGTGGCGGGTGAAAAACTAGCAGGTTTTCCTGATACAATGTTTGTAGGAATTGATTGACAAAAAAAGGATTTCCGTCTGTTTTGCTAATTACCAGTTCAGCTAACGGTTTGACAGATTCTCGATCGCTGTGCAAAGTCTCCGCAATCAAATGAGTTATATTTTCCACCCCCAGCGGCGACAAAGCAATCTCATTAATGATAGCTTCCTGATTTCGCAGCGTCTCCACAGTCATCATTAAAGGATGAGTAGGACTAACTTCATTATCTCGATAAGCACCAATTAAAAACAGATATTGCGTAGCTTCATCTGTCATCATCAATTCGATCAGCTTGAGAGTAGCCGAATCAGCCCACTGCAAATCGTCGAGAAAAATGACCAGCGGATGTTCTGGCTGGCAAAATACGCGAATGAAATTTTGAAATACTAAATTAAAGCGGTTCAGAGATTCCGTGGGTCCCAATTCCGCTACAGGAAACTGAGATCCGACAATTAGTTCAACTTCGGGAATGACATCAATAATAATTTGACCGTTTTGACCGAAGGAAGTGCGGAGTTTTTCGCGCCAAACTGCTAATTGAGCCTCGCTTTCAGTTAACAGTTGCCGCACCAATTCCGAAAAAGCGCTGACAACGGCAGAGTAAGGAATAGTTCGCTTGTACTGGTCAAACTTTCCCCAAATAAAATAGCCGCGCCTGCGAGTAATAGGTTTGTCTAAAATCTTCACCATTGCAGATTTGCCTATGCCGGAATAACCGGCAATCAGCATCATCTCGCTGCGAGATTTATGCTGTCCTCTCGCCAGGACTGACAAGGGAATTTCTTTTTTCGGTTTGATTTCTTTTTTGATGACAGAAATTTGAGAATCGTCGGTGCGGTAGCCTCGATTATTTGTTGCTGCTACCCGTTCAAATGCTGCTAAAAGAGTTTCAACTTCTCGCTGTCTGCCGTAAAGTTTTTGAGGTATTTGAAATTTGTCGGAAATATCTTGGCTGCCGAGAGGAAACTCAGAAACAACCCCAGATGTTTGCCACTGAAACAGACAGGTTTCCAAATCTGCTTTTAGTCCCCAAGCACTTTGATAGCGCTCCTCAGCGGTTTTTGCTAACAATTTCATCACAATATCTGAAACAGCTTTAGGAATTTCTGGGGCTATTTCAGCGAGAGGTACTGGCTGTTTGGCTATGTGACAGTGAACTAACTCCATGGGATCTGTAGTGTGAAAAGGAAGTTGTCCTGCCAGGATTTCATAGAAGGTCACGCCGAGGGAATAAAAGTCGGTGCGGTAATCGACTACCCGGTTCATTCTACCGGTTTGCTCGGGGGACATATAGGCTAAAGTACCTTCTAAAAAATTGGGATTTTTACTGGGTATATTTTCCAGGCTGGATGCAGTTGAAATACTAAAATCTATTAGCTTCACTTGTCCTGTAGCCGGATTAAAAACTATATTAGAGGGATTTATATCTTTATGAATTACATTTTTTCCGTGAATTTCTCCCAAAGTTTCAGCAACTTTGATGGCAGTAGTCAGAAATCCTAAAAGGGTAAACTTTTGGGAACCCATAAATATTTTTAAAGATTCCCCACCAAAATCTTCTAAGATCATTGCCAGACTATTTCTAACCTGTTGCAACTTATACACTTTCACAACTCCGTCCAACAGGCTTAAGTTGGCAGTGATCTCATATTCGCGCTTGTATCTATTCAGTTCTTCAGGAGTCGGATAGTCTTCTTTGATAAGTTTGATAATAACAGGTTGGTTGTTCTGCTCGTTGTGGCCGCGGTAAACCAGGGAAGTGCTGCTTTCATAAATGAGAGCGAGAACTGCAACGCCGGGAATTGCCATCATAGTTGGGTTCTCTCAAATTAGGTGTGCTTGGTCAATGTTACAGGACTTACGCGCGGCGGGCTAGAAACCGGGTTTCTTCGTTGCTAGTCGTTGACCAACCCAAGATTTTTTCGTGTAAACCGGGTTTCTTTTCGTAAATCCTATGTTATTCTTCATTATCGCTCAAGAGATATCTTTTGGGATGTGTGGGAAGACACGCCTTGACAGCAAAGAACTGCTGAGGTGACAAAAGCACCCTCGGGGTTCCGTCACCTCAGCAGTTACGTAAAGAAAAGCACAAATATAGGATTTGTGCAAGGATTTACTGTGAGAGTCGATCGCGCGCCTGACAAAAAAACAATCTCAGCTTTTAGGAGATTGCTGGAATGAAGGCCTCACTCCTCAATCAAACCGCCCAAAAATGCAACTCCTAACTACACCCTAGTCATCAACGCGCCGGCTAGAATAATAACCTTTAATCTCGGAGTTAAAAAATTTGCCTGTAGAATCAGCATCTTGCAGAGATTCCCAAATTTGGGGTTCCACATCGCTGTATTGATAGACTGACCCGCTGCTAAATTCTATTTGCAAAACTTGCTCCTCTTCGTCGTATCCGATCGATCTAGCCATTTCGGAATCTACCGACATCATCGCAATTGGTTCTTTGCTTGAAGCAATTTCTTTTAATTCTATACCAGCACTGAGTTCGGTTGAATCTGTATTCGCGATGAAATCAACCATTTGCAGCCCTTGCATTGCAGCTTCGGGAGCGGCAATTTCAATAAATTCGACTTCTTCCCCCCGATCGATTAACAGTCCTAGCTGGCCGTTAGAGTGACCAACTGCTAATACGTTGCTCAAGTCTATTTTGGATAGTTTCATGGGATTTGTCAAAAAAAGATTTTACGTCAATATCTCCCCCGCTTTGCAAGTTTTGATGCCGGGAAAATAGTCGATTAATTAATAGTTTATTGCGAGTTGGCTAAAAAGTCAATATAGATTTTGCGAAAATTATGGCAGCAATCTAGGTGTAAGTTGCGCTAGGGGTATCCTACGTTGATAAAATTTGCCGGCTTATTAACAAAACTTGACAATAAATTAAGAATTATTGCCAGAAAACCAAGGTAAAGTTGCGGGAATTGCAAGTCAAATCCCAAGCAGCAAAAGCGTTTGAGCATTTCTCAAATCTGCAAATCCTCAGAAAGTTACTATTTCTAAAGGATTCATCCGGTGAGAAAATCAGAAACAACCTTAAAATTTAGCAGTAATCGCCCGATCGGGCAATTCTCAACCAGCATCAGGAAAATTACCTATGAAATTGGCTTATTGGATGTACGCAGGCCCAGCCCACATCGGCACTTTGCGCGTGGCCTCTTCCTTCAAAAACGTCCATGCAATCATGCACGCACCGATTGGAGACGACTACTTCAACGTCATGCGTTCCATGCTGGAGAGGGAACGGGACTTTACCCCGGTAACTACCAGCGTCGTTGACAGACACGTACTGGCGCGGGGTTCCCAAGAACGGGTGGTGGACAATATCACCCGCAAAGACAAAGAAGAACACCCAGATTTAATCGTGTTGACTCCGACTTGCACCTCCAGCATTTTGCAAGAAGATTTGGAAAACTTTGTTAACCGAGCTCAATTGGATGCCAAAGGCGACGTAATGCTGGCAGATGTCAACCATTACCGGGTAAACGAACTGCAAGCAGCCGATCGCACTTTGGATCAAATCGTCCAATTTTACATTAACAAAGCCCGCAAAAAAGGCGATTTAGTAGAAGCCAAAAGCGAAAAACCATCTGTCAACATTATCGGGATGTCAACGCTGGGTTTTCACAACCAGCACGACTGCACCGAGTTGAAGCGTTTGATGGCAGATTTGGGAATAGAAGTCAACGAAGTTATTCCTGAAGGTGCTTCGGTTCACAACTTAAAAAGACTGCCGCGGGCTTGGTTTAACTTGGTTCCTTATCGGGAATTGGGGATGATGGCCGGGGAGTATTTGCAAAAAGAATTCGGCACGCCGATGGTGGATATTACGCCGATGGGCGTGGTAGAAACTGCGCGCTGTATCCGCAAGATTCAGCAAGTTTTGAACGCTCAAGGTGCGGATGTTGATTACGAAGATTTCATCGACCAACAAACGCGGTTTGTGTCCCAGGCTGCTTGGTTCTCAAGGTCGATCGACTGCCAAAACTTAACCGGCAAAAAAGCCGTTGTATTTGGCGATAATACCCACGCTGCGGCGATGACGAAGATTTTGGCTCGCGAGATGGGAATCCACGTTGTGTGGGCAGGAACATACTGCAAACACGACGCTGACTGGTTCAGGGAACAAGTTAGCGAGTATTGCGATGAAGTAATTGTTACCGACGATCACGGGGCAATTGGGGATGCGATCGCCAAAGCGGAACCTTCGGCAATTTTCGGCACGCAAATGGAACGCCACGTAGGTAAGCGGTTGGATATTCCCTGCGGCGTAATTGCTGCGCCGATTCACGTCCAAAATTTCCCGATCGGCTACAAGCCATTTTTGGGTTATGAAGGCACAAATCAGTGCGTAGATTTGGTCTACAATTCCTTCACTTTGGGAATGGAAGACCACTTGCTGGAAATCTTCGGCGGCCACGATACCAAGGAAGTGATTACGAAGGGTATTTCGGCTGATTCTGATATGGGTTGGACGAAGGAAGGACAGGCGGAATTGAATAAAATCCCCGGTTTTGTGCGGGGTAAGGTGAAGCGGAATACTGAGAAGTTTGCGCGCGATCGGGGGATTGATAAGATTACCGTTGAGGTGCTTTACGCAGCGAAGGAAGCTGTCGGCGCGTAGTTTTTTGTAGGTGGGCATTTGCCCACCTGACTATTTTTTTTGTATGTCAAGTAAGTTGCAATCGGTTTATGAACTACAAACTTGAAGTTCCCCTATCTCCCAAACTCGAAAAATATCGCGATCGAATCGAATCAACTATCAAACCCTATATTGAAATTACAATTGAAAACAACGAACCTGCGAACTGGTGGCAAAGTAAATTTGGTGGGTTGCCATACTTACCTAAAGGATTCGAGTATCCTAAAACTCCTCATGGCCATTGCTTATTATTGCTTGCCCAAATCAACTTTTCTGAAGTACCGCCTCTTGAAGGTTTTCCCGATAGAGGAATCTTGCAGTTTTATCTTCCTGACGATGAACTATATGGCTTATGTTTCGACTATGACGAAGATATTTTTAAAATTTTATATTTTCCTGAACCAGATTTCAACCTTGAGAATATCACCACCAATTATGATTTTTTGCCCAAATTTGAATACGTGCCTGTTTGGGGAAGTTGCAGTTTGCAATTTACTAAAAAGTATGCGCCAATTACCCATTACGATGATGGATTTACAAAGTTTTTAGGAGAAAAATTTTTTAAATTATTTAGAGAAGACGATGAAGTTAGGGACAATTATATAAATCTATGTGTTCCTCGCGGTCATAAAATTGGTGGCTATCATGGTTCTTTTCAATCAAACGATCCTAGACTAGATTGCGAAAGCGATCCGTATAGCCTTTTATTTCAAATGGATGGCGATGCTAATGAGGTAATAGATATTATGTGGGGCAATGGTGGCGTAGGTAACTTTTTTGTCAAAGAATCAGCATTAAAAAACTTGGATTTTAGCGATGTTATCTACGAGTGGAATTGCGGTTGATGGAGCGTAAAAAAGGCTATGTCGATCGCTATTTCGGAAATTGTCGATCGCGACGCACCCTACAATATCTGTAATATTTTTAGATATTGTAGGGGCGGGTTCACCAACCATCTGCGCCACAAATAAACAATATTGAAAACCCGCCCCCACCAAACGATAAATCTCATCCGGTAAGCTGCGGATATGTGAGATTTGCGATTTATTTCGGAGATAGTCGCTTGCAACGCACCCATTATTTTTTGGTATTTATTATGGGATAGGGCTGGTTTTTGAGATTGTTAGTTTTTGTCAGAGATGGTTGGTGAACCCGCCCCTAATTGTTTTTTGGTATTTATCATGGGGATGGGGCGGGTTTTTGAGATTGTTAGTTTTTGTCAGAGATGGTTGGTGAACCCGCCCCTACAAGTCAACGGATGTATCAAATAAAACGTTCATTTTAGATAAACTTCCCGATTCTTTCTTCGCGCATATCGGGAATAATTGTATCCCAATTAATCAGTTCTTGATTTTTGATTAATGATGCTTTGACAACTAAGACTCCACCAACATAATGAACCTCGCACTCTTCATCCATATTTGCTGGTTGGTTGTTGCCAGTTTCCTCGGGCGGCGAAGCTACTTCCTGCTTTCTCCGCTGCCATAACAGGAAATCAGCAAAGTTGAGGATTTCTTGCAGTTCGATTTCAGAGAAATTTTTCAGTTTGTCAACAATTTGTTCTTGGATAGGTATCACGGCTATTGTTTCCTTGCTTAACACGACCGCTAGATTCATTCTAACACGAGGTCGGAGCGTGAAGCGAAGCTATCCCGTAGGGAATCGCCCTCACACCTCATTTTGACTATCTTCTTGCTCAATCTCCTCAAAATTCACTTGTTCGTAAACATCAGATAGAGGAACTTCAACCTGGAAGGAATTAAACACTAAAGCCGTATCTTCCTCGTCATACTCGCTATACAACCATCTTTTATTCTCGGTTTTAGAATACTGTTCAACTTTAATTTTTGTTTGGTCAATCAGAATGTATTCTCGAAAAGAAGGAATGGTTTTGTAAAATGTAAACTTGTCAACTCGATCGTAGTTTTTAGTAGACTTTGATAAAACTTCCACAATAACTTGAGGGTTGGTAATCGTGTCAGTGCGATTGTTGCGGTACTCAGGTAGCCCCAAAATTACCATTACATCGGGATAAGTGTACAGTCGCACTTTTGGTATCCACAGACGCACGTCACCGATGAAGATGCGGTAATTCTGTTTTTTGAGAGCAAGACTTAAAGCAATGTACAAATTGCCAGCGATTTGATTGTGATTGGTAGATCCGCCTGTCATAGGAATAATTTCCCCGTTGAGATATTCGCTTTTGTACTCTGCTGTTTCTTCCAGTGCTAAATATTGCTCCTCTGTGCAGTAAGGTTGCTCGGTTGTTTGCAAAGTGCCTGTCATCTTGATGTTCTCCCGCAAGGATGTTGAACAAATATTTCTTTTGAGTGCGATCGCTCACTTAAATGATAACCTGCATTTCCAAAAAGGCGATCGCCCTTATTCCTCCCCGCTTTCTTCTGGCTCATTTTCCGCCTCAAAATCCACCTTCTCATAGACATCTGCCAGCGGCACTTCAACTTGAAAGAAATTAAAAACTAGCGCCGCATCCTCCTCATCGTACTGACTATACGACCACCGCTTGTTTGCCAACTTACAATACTGTTCTACATAAACCTGAGATTGATCGATCAGAATATACTCTTGAAATGTCGGCAGCGTTTGATAAAACTTAAACTTATCACTGCGATCGTAAGCTTTCGTAGATTTCGATAAAACTTCCACAATCACTTGAGGATTCATCACCGTATCCTGGCGATTATTGAAATACTCAGGTTTACCCGGAACTACCATCACATCGGGATAAGTATAAGTTCGCTTTTTCGGCAGCCACAGACGCACGTCGCCCATGAAAACATCATAGTCAAGTCCCTTAAGAGCAAGACGTAATGCTATACTCATATTCAGGGAAATTCGATTGTGATTCGTAGTTCCACCTGTCATTGGAATAATTACTCCGTCGCGATATTCACTTTTGTACTCTGCTGCTTCTTCCAGGGCTAAATATTCTTCTGGAGTGAAGTCGCGCTGTGCTGTTGGCTGTTCTGTTACTTGTAGAATAGCTGTCACGGTTTTTTCCCCAACTCAATTGATATTTTGCGTCCAGTTTAACATTGCCCGAAAGTACGATCGCCCTTCTGAAACCAGCGGGCGATCGCACTTCAATTACTCGCAACCAAAATTAATCGATCGGATCGAAAACTAAGGTCAATCGATCTGCCGGAAGCAGTTGTTTGAGAACTCGCAAATGACCCTCTGCATCAGACCAACTGCGAAAGCGACCGACAACGACCCTTTGTAGATTCGGAAGCAAACGAACCACGATCCACGGTCTGAGACGTTTCTCATACGGCATAATAGGTGTATCTCCTTGTTAATTGGAGCCATAGCCAGTCCTGAGCCCTCGGAAAGCATCGGACTGGCTTTTGACTTTTGCATACTTAAGTTTAATCCAAATAAAGCAGTTTGACAACCGCAGCGGTCTATTGTGCAACTGTTACAGTCTATACAGCCCAAAAATTGACCTGCAAGGTGCTAGCATCTGCCTTGCAAAGGTTGTGAGCAGTTAAACAGTGATCCGGTGGAGATTAGCAGTTGTCATGGCCGATCGGAATATCAGTAACAAAGAACTGGCTGTCCTAACGGGCATGAATCCCAGGTCTATTTCTCGACTCAAAACTCGCCGTTACCTCACCAGAATAGACGCAGCAACGTTAAACGTTCTCTGCAAATCACTCAATTGCAAGCCCGGAGACTTAATGGATTACGAGGAGGACAGTCCCGATCGATCCTGAAATTTGAGGGCATAAGCAATCGCCCTGTTTTGAGATAATTTGTATGATCGCCCTTCAATAACAAGCGGACGATCGCACTTCAATTACTCGCAACCAAAATTAATCCATCGGATCGAAAACTAAGGTCAATCGAGCACCGGGAAGCAGTTGTTTGAGAACTCGCAAATGACCCTCTGCATCAGACCAACTGCGAAACCGACCGACAACGACCCTTTGCAGATTCGGAAGCAAACGAACCACGATCCACGGTCTGAGACGTTTCTCATACGGCATAATAGGTGTATCTCCTTTGTAAAGGTATCTCCTTTGTTAATGGGAGCCATAGCCAGTCCTTGCTTTTCCACGGCGGGGGACTGGCTTTTGACTTTGCACCTGTGGTGTGCTGTACAAATTATTGCACAAAAGGCCCTCATTGGTAGCATAAAGTTACTAAAATAGCGTTATAACACCGCGATCGGCGTAAACTTGTATGATTGGGAGCGTTCGCAAACACTAAATATTGACAGTGAGCAAGCGCGTTCACATCACACTCCCCGACTACATCTATGAATCCTTAGAACTGTGGGCCGATCGCCAAGGTAGACCCACAGCTAGTTTGATCGCTTTTATCGTTGAAACAGCGGTTTTGGAAGCGAAAAAAAAGGGAGATTTACCTTCTGAACCTGAAAAGCCCAAAAGCGGCGCGTAAAGACTTCCCTCGTGGGTTGCTGGTGCGTGTCGCCCGATCGCACTTATTGAAATTGATGAAAATTAGCATCCGCGCCCGCAGTTGACGCCCAATATTTAAAATAATTCTCTACTTTGTCCTCGCGATCGCCTGTTAGTACATAAGTCCTCTCAGCAATCCAAAGTGCCAGTTATTTAATTGTCCGCCGGCCAGTCAGTTGCAGGGAAACTCACAAAAAAATATCATTCTCAGTAACGAACTTTCGACTATACATTCAAGCCTCTTGTGGGGCGGGCTTCTAGCCTGCCCCTAAAAGCTTATTGAGAATAGTGCCCGATCTCAAGGGAAACGGAAATTGCATCCGAGGATTTCCTCCTTGAGGCCAATTGTGAAAACTGTACTGTTCGATCGCCCCAATCAATCCAACTTACCTAGATTAGACGCATCAACATCTTTTAAAAGAATGACTTATGAACTTCACAGCAAGACTCACACAAACCAGCTTACTCGGTTTAATGCTATTTGCCAGCAATCCAGCGGCAACCTTTGCTCTAGGACAATCGAACACAAGCACTGCACCAACAGCGTCTCGCACTCAGTCTCCGATTGAAACCATACAAATAGCTAATGTATCAACTCCCCAAAAACTGGTGAGGGATTTTTGTGCTCGCAAAAGACAGAAAGTGGAAAACTATTTCGAGACCAGCAACTTTCGGATTTATCTGTGCTACAACCACGCCAATCAAGTATATTACTACGGCGTTAAAAAGAGTAACGGCAGCACGATCGCCCTGCGTGCTCGAACTGAAGAGGGGACTGGTTACGTGGCCAAAAATGGCACCTACGATTACATCGTTACAGGAGCTAGCCTGAGTATTTATAACAAAGGCAAACGCATTCTCGAACAACGAGTGATTCGCTCCCTTTAGTATTTAAATGCGATCGCTCTTTCAAGGCCCGACTTCTTCAAAAAGCCGGGGATCTAACAGAATATCCGGCTTTTATGCTGAGGCAGACGAAAGTTTGTCTAATTTAACCTCGAACTCAAATGATCGGCGCTTCGCCACATTTAAGTTTGAGGTTAACAGGTTTCAAGCGCCGAATAATCTCATACCAATTTTAAAAAAGAATGCAACAGTATTCTTGTTCCCCCCCTTAGCAAGGGGGGGCTAGGGGGGGTCGAAGAGTGTTGCACGATTTTAGAGAAATGGTATCAAAATAAAAAAAACCCTCCCCAACAAGGAGAAGGGAGGGTGAAAAGACAGTGAGAAATTTAAGTTTTTGCAGAATTAACAATAAGGAGTTACATCCTCGCCACACTCGTCAGCCAAATAACACAAAGCACGAAAGCGCAGCCCAACCACTTGCTCGTAAAGCGGATTTAACTTGCACAGCGGTGGAATGGATAATACAGTGCGAGCGCCAATTTTGACTTCTCGCTCAAACGGACACTGGCTGGGAATAAATTTACACAGCAACCGAGCCAACTTTTGACTTTTAATTGCAGTGTTATCAAGCCATTGTTTTAGCGGATGCAAGGGGTCAAAGTGTGGCTTTTGACCGTAAGGTTGAGAATTTGTAGCGACATTAACGGCTGTTTCTTGTTTGCCAAATCCTACCCAATTTGGCAGAGTTCGGTAGGAGACTGTATGCTCAAATACGTTCATTTTGCTCTGTTCCTCTTTGATAACGAGGTGCCAAGAACTCTCTGTAGAGCTTGTGCTATATTATCTACAATCAGTATCTACAGCATCTCGTTTTACTTTACCGGATTGAACTTCTTAAATTAATGACTTAGGGCGAGAAAAGTAGTTCCTGATTTTTTTAGATACGGTGTGCGATTGAAAAAGTGTCCTGATTTCAAGCCCAACAATTGATTGATAGGGTAAAAATTCTGCCTTCTACGTTTTAACTTCAACCTTCGGTTGACTCTCCTTTGTAGTTCAATTACAATTGTGACGCATTGAGGTGAATTATTCTATACGTGAAAATGCGGAATTTTTAATAAAACTTATAATATTCCTAAATAAGCTCTGCTGCAAACAACCCTGAAACCCCGCCCCAACAATCTTTGCTCGCGATCGCTCAGAAACTTCTACAATGAGAAATAATCGGTATCACCGCCCTCACCACCCATGAGCAACCCAGAAACCAAAGCTATCACCCGCGAATTGCAAAGCCACGCCGCCATTCTCGGCGGCTTCGTCTCCCTGCTGTGGATTATCGAAATTGTCGATGTATTCGTGTTCCGAGGCAGGCTGAATGCCTACGGAGTCCGCCCCCGCAGTCTCGACGGGCTTGAAGGAATCTTGTTCATGCCTTTTCTGCACGGCAGTTTTGCTCACTTAGCCGCCAATACCCTCCCTTTAGTGACATTGGGTTGGTTGATAATGCTGCGAGAAATTAGCGACTTTTTTATCGTGAGTGCCGTAACAGCGCTAGTCAGCGGATTCGGAGTTTGGCTGACTGGCGCGCCCTATTCCGTTCACATTGGTGCCAGCGGATTAATCTTTGGTTACTTCGGCTTTTTACTGCTGCGGGGCTATTTTGAACGCAGCTTTACATCTATTTTGGTATCTTTAATTGTCGGTTTCTTCTACGGCAGTTTAATTTGGGGAGTTTTGCCCTCGCAGCCGGGAGTTTCCTGGCAAGCGCATTTCTTTGGCTTTGTCGGCGGGGTATTAACAGCTCAACTTTTGGGGCGGCAGAAAAGGGCAATTAGCTAGGATTAGGATTGATGGTACATTCTATCGTCACCTTAGTTTATTGCCCCGAACTTATCTAAAAGCCTAGGTTGTTTGTCAATAAACCTGGTTTCTTGTGTAACAATTGCGTCCCGGATAGCAAGACTAACTGCTGACCAATAATTCAACGCGGGCCGGCAAGCACACACTAAAAACCGAACCGCAACCTAACTCGCTTTCAACGTGCATATCGCCACCCATCATCACGCAAAAGTGACGGCTGATAGTCAATCCCAAACCCGTGCCGCCGTACTTGCGCGTAGTTGATGCGTCGCCCTGCATAAATGCTTGAAATAAATGCTGCAATTGTTCGGGGGGAATCCCAATGCCCGTATCAGCTACGCGAAAAATTATTGAGTCGGAAGGTTCTGCTGTTTCTTGAGTTGTTAAGCTGTCATGTTTAACTCTTTCAATGCAGAGGGTAATAGTGCCGTGTTCGGTAAATTTAGCTGCATTGCTCAGCAGGTTGAGCAATATTTGACGAGTTTTGGTAATGTCAGCATACATCATTCCCAAGTCGCTATCACAATCAACTTCAAACTTATTAAAATTTTTATCTACCAAGGGTTTGACAGTAGAAACTACCTCGTCAATTAAATTAACCGGGTTAAAAGTTTCTAAGTAAAGTTCCATCCGCCCCGCTTCAATCTTAGAAATATCTAGAATGTCGCTAATTAAAGATAGCAAGTGTTTGCCCGCTGTTTGAATTTTTTGCAAGTCGGGGATAAAATCTTCGCAGCCTAAATCCTCGGCGTCTTCTGCGAGCATATCGCTGTAACCAATAATCGCGTTGAGGGGAGTTCGCAATTCGTGGCTCATATTAGCTAAAAAGGCGCTTTTGGCTTGGTTTGCAGCTTGAGCTGTTTGAGCGACTTTTTGGAATTCTTCTGCTAATTTGCGCTGGGTAATATCTTCGGCAATACCGACGATGCGGTAAATTTCTCCGGTTTGGCTGCGGACTGGAAAAGCCCGATCGCGCACCCAGCAAACTGAACCTTCCGTTGGCGCAGCCCCCGTAGGGGATCGCACTACCCGATACTCCTCATCATAATCGCCTCGCACCTGCTTCTCAAAAGCAGCCTTGACGCGATCGACATCCTCCGGGTGAATAGCATCCCAAAAAGCCTCCGGTTCAGACTGCAAACTCTGACAGCTCAAATTCCATATTTTCTCGCAAGCAGGACTCACATAAAGAAGCCGCTTTTGATTGGGTTCTCTAATCCAAAATACCTCATGAATATTTTCTGCCAACTGACGAAACCGCTCCTCGCTAGCCCGCAACTTCTCGACAGCACTGTGAAATTCAGTCACATCCTGAATCAGCGATGCCACCCCGATAATGCTGCCGTCAGCATCAACCAAAGTCGTATTGTACCACTCGCACAGAATAATTTTGCCGTCTTTTCTGATGTTCTCGTTAAGGCTGGTAACTCCTCCTTGATTAGTGAGCAAAGTTATAGATAGTTGCCTGACATACTCCTTAGCACTTTCAGGAACTATGAGATCGACTCCGTGGCGTCCCATAGCTTCCAAGCGGTTGTATCCAAAAATTCTTTCCGCTGACAAATTCCATTCCGCTACTTGAAAATTTAGATCCCATTCAATCGCCCCCAAAGGAGTTTGGTGAAGATGGAGAGCCAGTTTTTGCTGCGAGTTTTTCAGAGAAATAATTAATTGATTTTTGTCGGCGATCGCAGATTCTACCCGATCTTCGAGAGTAGTAAACGACTCTTCCAATTGACCGGCCATCCTATTAAAAGAGCGAGCCAGGACACCCACCTCATCCTCCCGATCTACAGACGCCATCAAGCGGGGATCTACCGCCATCCCGTCCCATTCTCCCCGGGACAAAGCCTCCGCAGCCTTGCTCAGACGCTGAATCGGTACAACAATCCACCTAGAAGTAAGAGCACCAATCGCCGTTGCCAGCACCAAAGCACCCAGACACATTACCACAGTATACCGAGTGTTGGCATTAATCCTTTCCATAAAATCGGCTTCAGGAACCGTCACCACAATCAACCAGTCGAGGCCCCTGCTGTCTAAAAGCGGCGTCACCTGTAGAAATTGCCGTTGACCGTCGATCGTAAAATCTAACTGGCGAGATCTGTCAATTTTGTGCAAATCCCCGAAGCGTTCTGTCAAATAGCGGGCAGTCGATCGAATCAAAACATTCTTGCTGCTGGCTGCCACAATCCGTTTCGCAACACCATTGCTAACAATAAATGGCGGTTCCAGAGTAGAATTTGCCACCAATTGCCCAGACCTTTCTACAATAAAAGTCTGTCCTGATTTTCCAATTTTTAGAGTTTCCAAAAATTGATTGAGCTTGGAAAGCGCCAAGTCAGAACCCAGGATGCCAATCAGTTTACCATCCTCGCCATAAACTGGTTGAGCCGCCGTAATCGCTAGTTTGGGAGCGTCAAAATAATTATAGATTTTACTCCAAGTCGGTTTTCCTGCACGCACCGGAGCTGTGTACCAAGGTCGGACGCGGGGGTCGTAGTTGAGAGTAGTTTTTAATAACTTGGTTGGTCTCTCGAAATCTGACAGCGCGTAGCTATGCAAATTATAGCCAGTAGATTGATTGGAAATCTGAATTTGCAACTTGCCGTCGTCGAGGCGTTCAACTCCAATAAAATCTTTTTGTTCGGAGGCAAATTGAATGTAGCTAATTTTATCAAAAATTTTGATTTGTTTGTAAAAGTAGCGTCGCAAACTATCACTATCCTGCTCGTTCACAATGCCTAGACTGATGGCATCGAGATTGAGCTGATTGATTTGGTGTGGTGTTTCAATATAACTATTAATATGTTGCTGGATGCGCGATGTGACTTCTGTCCGCAGTTGTGCGGCAACATGGTTGACAGCTATGCGCCCGTTCCGCAACGACAGCCACCCCGTCAACCCTACCGCAGCGAAAGTCTGGAGGGCAAAAGGCACAACAAGGACGATGCGAATTGGCACTTTGCCCGACATCTTTAAAATCGGATCTCTCAGATATTTGATTGGCATGGTAAAGCAGAACTATTATGAACCCACAACATTCCGGTCAAGTACAACTTGATGAGCGCAGGTTTTGAAGTTGAGATGGTTTTAGTAGGCAAAGTGCTGTTAATAACTCGGAATCTGCCGCTGGCAACTGAGTTTTTAACGACTGCCACCGCCATCTTAGCGCGATCGGGAGCTTTGGGAACATTGGCGATCGAGATGAATGCAGTATCAATCCTGGACTCACTCTACACGCTCATAATATTATAGATTTGAGATTCAAGAATTAAAGAATTGGGAAAGACTGATTCTGTAAGGTCTTAGAATTGGTCGGCTGTTGCATTCTTTTTTTGAACTGGTATCTCACACCAGGTTTTTTTAGCGTTTTGGCGGTCTGCAACGAACTATTTTCCTGAAAAACAACCGATGGATCGCCGCCCGTGCGTCCAGCACTAACTATTTTTCCACTCCCGACGCCCGCTAATGAAACCAATCGAGTTTTTGGTTGACTCATGCGTGAAATTAGGTATTTAGGCGTTTCAACCCGGTTGCTGCGTCAGTTCTATTTGACCGATAGCGCTATCCAAAGTTATAAGTTTTGACGGGAACTTTAATTGATATCTCCACAAGCAGCTACTTTTGATAGAGTGCAACTTAATGCCGGCTAGGTAAAATAAGCATAGTAGGATGCAACTAGCGGAGGCATGGATGATGAACGCAGTTATTGCTACTCTTGGCACTGCTTTCGGACTGAACTCAATTTTTATCGGTTTGACCCCGGCGGTTCTCGCCCAACAAAGACTGCAACCAACGCCCCAATATTCGGAAACGACTTTATCTGGGGACTCGTTGAGGACTGTGGAGGACAGAACTTTAGACTCGGACTACCAAAACTTGATTGGTGAATCAGAAACGGCGACTAATTCTGCTAGAAGGGAAAGAAGCTTGGGCGACACATTTCGTCTCAAAATCGAGGGCCCATTGGAATTTATTACTACTCCTTCGGACGCCCAGCGTCAAGGAAATCCTTTACCTCCCAAACAAACCGACAGCGGTACAGAAGCGGGAGTTCAGCTTCAGCTAGGACTTTAGCAATTTTAAATGAATTCATTTGCAGCGAGCGATCGCGGAACCCAATTTTTGATTTTCGGAGTTATTGTGACTGCGATCGCTTTTTTATCTGAGTTTTATCACAATTTTTGTGCGGTTTCCATCACACCTGGTTCTCTATTGTGAACCTAAAATTAGACCAATTAAACTTCCGATACAGACCGATTAGCTACATATCTTTACAATAGCGCATAAAACTGGCGGTGAAGGTGATGGGAAAGGCTCAACTGATCGATTATTTGCGGGGAGAGTTGGCAATATCGAATTCTGCCATCGCCGTTGCTCTCCGACACGGTGAACAAGATGCCACCGAACTGCCGATGGTTCTGTGGCAATACGGGTTAGTGACACTGGAACAGTTAAACCTGATTTTTGATTGGTTGGAAACTCAGCCGACTTAGCAAATTAAAATCCCGATTTAAAAAATATGGATATCGGATTGCAGATTTTTCACAAATAAAGCTTGCACCAACGATCGTCGAAAAGTATAGGGTTGAGTGTTTAGGTTGAGGGTGGGTCTTATTTTGTCCCAATTAGAAAAATACCAATATAAAGTAGGGACACAGCACTGCTGTGTCCTCAATTTTGTGGTCGCCTAAAATCAACTGCTTTCATATCAAATCCGGCAACATCGGAATTAATATTGCCCACAGCTTTCGAGACGGCACTGCCGTGTCCCTACAATTAACTGTCCTTTGTCACTTCGGGCGAGAGTATAGCGGTATGGTGCGTTGCTCATTGATAGTCGTAAACAATCAGAATTCTGGCGGCGACGCACCCTACTTTAATTAGAATAGGAGTAGGATAATAATCTCTACCGAAAGTGACAGAAAAGGGTTAATCCGGGTAGAGACACGGCACTGCCGTGTCCTCTCGATCATCTCGCTCGTGCAACCGGAAACGATATCAATCTATCGAAGATGCGATCGCAGACGGCATCAAACAGACGGCATCAAACAAACCCCAGCAACTTTTAGGTTGCTGGGGTTTGTCTTGTTTAATTTGGTGGCGGGAAGTGGATTTGAACCACTGACCTTCGGGTTATGAGCCCGACGAGCTACCAGGCTGCTCTATCCCGCGTCGCTTTGTCTCTTTCTAATATAAACATATCTTTCTGAAAATTGCAACCCCTACATCAAAAAAACTTTTTAGATTGTGGGAGGGGTTGCTCAAATCGGCGAGCGAGTCTCGATCGCCCTAAAGCATCGAAACTTCCCCGACTACCTCCAAGCGCTTAAAATCGCTGAGAGTCAGGTAAGTCTCCGCCAGAGTTTCGGCGATTGTCGGAGTAATCCAGCCCAACTGCTTGAGCAAGTGAATCGCCACAGCAAATTGAGCGCGCTTTCCTCCATCCGTCACCTTAATTGCCAAGCCCATGCCTTCGCCAACCCGGCCAATGCACTGCACCCCTTCGGCGCCGGATTTGCTCACCAATTCCCCTTGAGTCAAACGCATCAGTTCCGTGTCAAATTTGCCCTCACCGGCAACCATCATTGGGTGATGAGTCATAGCGCGGACAATCCGTTCCATCTCCACATTGTCGCCAGAGGCCAACTTAGCGTACAAAGACGCCATTTGCCCCAACTGCAACAGATAGGTAGGAGCGCCGCAGTCGTCGCGAGCGCTGATAAACTCTTCGGCAGGCATTGCCAGCAAATCAGCTACTTTGCCCAAAATAAGCTGCTGGACAGGATGTTTGCGGCGTAAATAAGTGTCCAGAGGCCAGTGCAGTTGCTGGCAGACAGCCAGCATTCCCGCGTGTTTGCCGGAACAGTTGTATTGCAGGGGGCTCTTTTTGCCTTCAGGAATGGGGCATTGAAGTTTAGAGGGGTCAATGTCGCAGCGCCACAGGACGTTAAATACCTGGCGCGATTGCTCGATCGTACCTTGATGGGAACTGCAAATAATCGCTAAATCTCGATCGGTCAATTCGTAGCGTTCTAAAGTGCCAGTCGCCGTCACCGCCAAAGCTTGAAAAGGCTTGAGTGAAGAACGGACAAATGAGGCCGTTTCCGAGTTACCAGCAACAGACAGAACCCGCCCGCGGTTGTCGCAGACAGCGGCCTGGGCGCGGTGCCTCGATTCCACAATACCTTCGCGCAGCAGTGTCACTTCCAGTTCGGGAGCTTGGGTTCGTTTTCCCCTTGTCATATCAATTTTAGATTTTAGATTTTAGATTTTAGATTGAGGCCGGTGGAAGTTTTGAGTTGCGAGCTGCCAGTTAAGAGTTGTAAAGTTAATCTTTCTGCGAGCGTTTCTCACTCATGCACGGGAGTGTGCGCTGTTAGCTGTCGGCTGCAGTCTCAAAACTCAAAACTCCCTTCCATTCCCGATTACAAACAACTCCAAGTTAGTCCCCCGGCAACCAGCAACACTGTCAAACCATAAAAAGTCTGCCGCAGACGCCTGAGAATTGGTTCTAGTTGGTAGTTGACAATCAACTGGTCTTGAAGCAAAACTTCGGGAGTTTTAGGCCAAGATTGACAATCGTACCAGCCAGACTCTTCGTAGACGACCGTGGGATTTGAAAGGCGCGATCGCACGTAGAACCAACCCAAGTAGAGCCGCAGCAAAGCTAATCCTAGAATAAAACCGGCACCTGCAGCACCGCTGAGGACAAACTGAGCTGGATACTTGAGGGGAGCAAAGCTAGAAGCAGCTATCGGCACCGATACCAAGCAACTCCAAGCCCAAACCCAAGCTAGTTTTGCCAGGTATCCGGGCCAATTGAGTGTTACCCAGCTAAAAAACCAGGATTCTTTAAGTTCTTGGTATTCATTGATCGGTCGCTGTTCTTGCGGAACCGGACAAATAGAAGCAGAAACGTTTTTCACATTAGCCATCCTCACCGCGCGGGGGAAAAGTCAATGCGTTCGGCGTGTCCCCAGAACGCTTCTAAATTGTAGAACTCCCGCTCTTGAGGCTTCAAGATGTGAACGATGGCGTCGCCGTAGTCCATGACTACCCAACTGGCGTCTGATAGCCCTTGTGTACGCAGCGGCAAGCGTTGCCACTCTTCTTCCACTTGGTCTGCTATTGCTTGGCAGATGGCTCGTACCTGCACGTTGGAAAATCCGGTGACGATCGCAAAGTAGTCTGCCAAATAGGATACTTCTGACACTCGGAGCAATACAATATCTGCTGCTTTGCGGTCTTCGGCTGCTTGGGCAACGGTCACGATCAGGCCGCGAGCTTCGTCTGCGGAAGTGCCGTCAGTTGCTGTAGACCGATCCCTGGAGTATTCGAGTTGGGTTAGATCTGACATTAAGTGTTTAAGTTCCTAATTGATACGGTAAGGAAGAATGGGTGCGCTACAAGCGATGGTTGTTGGCAGTTTGAGACGGGAAAGAGGAGTTAGGTTGAAGCCGAAAGTAAGGACAGGATTTATGGTGAATTTTACTTTCAACTTGTGATTTGTTCGATCGACTTCTTCGTCGAATTTCCTGTTCCCGGCGATTCGCGGGCCATCAGCAGCGCCCAATTCCGCGTAAGTACAGTGCGGGGGTGGATGTAGCAGCGAGTTTCTAGCAAATATTTAAGAGAATAATCGCTAGTTTGCCACACGGCTGCATAAAGATTTTGCCAGCTTGCCTCGCGCAGTGCTTCTAGTTCGGCTGTGTTGCCGCGGCTCGGCTCTATAGTGTCTGCGATGAATACGGTACAACTGAGCTGGCTCATGTTTGGTCTGCCGAGGGTGTGATTGGCGATTGCCTCCAAAATTTCTTTATCGACCACCCCAAATTCGTCTCTGGCGACGATCGCGCTGGCGTCTGCATGCAGCAAATGCGGGTGTGCTTCTAACACTGAGTCTAACTCTAAACCTTCTTTCTGGGCCATTTGCAGCAGCAGTTGAGGTTTGAAGTATTTTGCCAAATCGTGCAACAAACCGGCCGATCGGGCTTTTGCTTCGTCGAGGCCGTAATGGCGAGCCAAGTCACCTGCTACCTGTTCGACTCCGAGGATATGTGTGATGCGGGCAGCAGGAACGCGGTCACAGAGCCAAGTTAGGACGTTTTCGCGCGCGGGTACAAGTGCCAAATATTAACTCCTAAATTGTAGGATCTCCTATTTTAGCGTTTTGTTTCGAGCGACTGTTGTGTCGGACTGACTGGGTTGTGGTGGTATCTGGGATGGGAAGGGCGAACGTAGCGAAGGGGGCGATCGGCTTTAGCTGAACAATCCAAATACCTGTTAAAGTCAGTGGCTGTAACGACAAATTGTAGTTACAGTATCTAGTGACAATCAAGGTATGGAATTTGAGTGGGATGAGGCTAAACTTCTTACCAACTTAGCAAACATGGAATTGACTTTAATGTACTCGTCCTGAAAGCTTGCCAGCCACAATTGTTAAACATTCGGAAGCAACAGCAACAGAAAGTACACTGAACTCTCAAGAAAAACTTGCAACTATTTTACCAGTTTGTATATGCCAAACTTTTATACTGTAATCTCCTGAAAGTGCCAAGTTTCCAGATGGAGTAATAGCCAAGGCATTATTAAGAATATTATTACTGTGAATATAAAATCAGGACTTACGCAACTGACACGCGGCGATCGCTACAACCGCCTGAAACTCCCTCAGATTCCGATGTTTATTGTCTAAAAAATATGACTGTAAACTGAGAGAAGTTTTGAGCGTTCAAGGTGACAACTGGGCTCGGAAGGTTTGTTGATGAGTACCGTACCGAGCGAAAGACGGCACTCATCAACAAACCAGGAGCAAAGTTTGGAACTTTTGGAGAGGCTATCGAAGCATTTGTGACCAAGACTTTCAAAGGTGGTACCCGCCACGCGATCGGTGGAATCGATCGAAAGCATCGAAAATCTAAAATCCTTGAGTCCCCCGAATTTATCTCGCGCAAGTCAATCGAAAGTATCTAAAATCGCGCAATCGCGCAATCGAATGACAGTTGCGTAAGTCTTGCCCTATTCTAAAATATCAAATGGTATAACTCAGCACAATAATCGCCATCGCACCGTGAAAGTACCCCCATTCAAGCTCTGGAGTCAATCTAAAATCTCAAATCTAAAATCTCAAATGGACTGACATAATTCTTAATAAAATTTAGATCGCCCAAAGCCCGATAAATCCGTTATCAAATACCCTTCAACCGCCATATATTTTTAGGATTTTGGGGAGGTAAGCTGTGCAAACCTTACTTGGCAATAGTTTCAGCTTTTTTGCTCTCTAACAACCACCCAATTTTCGTGAGATAGAATAGCAGCATCTTTAAAACCTGTATAACCATGACTTCATCAACAGCCCTACAAAACATCGAAAAGCACATTCCCATCGTGGGAGATGTACATACCAAAAGTCCGATCGCCTACGCAGCAACCCGCCTCGCAGTCAGTGCAGTTAACACGGTGCAAATGGCAGTAGCAGAGTCTTACATCAACGGATTAGAAGTCCCAGATTCCGTACTACGATCGCTTTTTGATACCTGTATGCCCGTCTTTTTTAAGCATTTCCCGTCCCTGCTTGCACCCTACGAATGGGTACTAACAGAAACAGACCATACAGCCGAAGGGCCGCGGGATTTAATGAAGATTCAGTACGACTTACCTCAAGCAATGCTGAATCCGATGTTAGGCGACGGAAAACTCATTTATCCTAAATACAGCATGGGGTTGTGGGAAAAAGGAGCCGCCAACCTCGAACAATCCCAAATGCAGATGATTGATGATGTGATTGAGAAGCTAGAAATTCAAGATGGCGACAATATTTTAGACTTTGGCTGCGGTTGGGGTTGTGTTCCCAATTACATTCTTTCCAAATTCCCCAATGTCACCTTTACCGGGATTAACTTGAGCCACCACCAATGCGAGTATATGCGTCAGAAGATGCAAGACCCCGAAAGCTACCTTAGTTCCGGTCGATTTACCCTATATGAAGGCGATTTGAACGACGCCCAATTTGAGACAAAATTTGACAAAATTCTCTCCATCGGAGTTTTTTGTCATGTAGGAAATTTAACGAAGGCTTTCCAAAAGCTCGCCTCTTTCCTGAAGGATAACGGCAAAGTTTTCATTCATATCATCACAGTTCGCACTCCCAACAATATATCCAGCGTTTTCACCCACAAATACATTTTCCCCCACGGCCGTTACTGGAAATACGATGCAGTTCCCAGCCACAACAAAGACCTCAAAACCGTTCAAAGATGGTATCTCAACGGATACAATTACTCCACAACTTTTGCTAACTGGCTGAAAAATTTTGACGATTCTCAGGCAATAGTCAAAGATTTGGACTACGGCATTGACTATGCCAAATTTCGGCGAATCTGGCGGTTTTACTTAATATGGTTTGTGGCTAATTTCGCGAGTTGCGACGGCGAATATAACGGCAACGGCCAATATTTAATGGTTCGTGCCTAACCGCTAATCAGCAGACCCAGCTCAAAAAACTGAACACCCCGAACCCCGACTTCTGTGAGAAGCCGGGGTTCTTGAGTGCGAGCTACTTATCGGGAGAATGAAACCTTTCAACTTAGATTTAGGGCGATCGAGAAGTGTTGCCTTCTTTTGAGGAATTTTTCTGAGCTTAAAAAAATCCGGAATAAGATTATTGTTCGGTGAATAAGACCTATATCAAGCGCGAGCCTGCACAATACTTTTTAAATTCCATCCTCGATCGGTAGTGACGATCTCCGATATGTTACTACAAAAAGAGAGTTGATTTATACAATGGTAGACAATATGAAACCTTCTCTTCCTCAAGACGACCCGAACCAAGAACAGCGCCGCGATTCCTTGAATCGCCAGCAACAAGCTTATCAGTTTGACTATGAGAGTTTATCACCTTTGGCATTATTGAAAAATGTGCCCGCAGTCGAGAACTTTTCGAGCAAGTATCTTGCAGAACGGATATTAGCAACATCGGAACTTCCGGCAAATATGCTGGCAGCCGATTCGAGAACTTTTCTCGATCCTCTCGACGAACTCCGAGACTATGAAGACTTTTTTACTTGGCTGCCGCTACCAGGAGTTGCCAAAATTTACCAAACCGATCGTTCTTTTGCAGAACAGCGCCTGTCTGGAGCAAATCCAATGGTGCTTCGCCTCTTAGATGCCAGCGATCCTCGGGCACAAACACTGGCACAAATTTCCGGTTTGCACCCGTTATTCGATCTGCACCAAGAGTTGCAGCAAAAAAACATTTACATTGCCGATTACACGGGTACTGACGAACACTACCGCGCCCCTTCTCTCGTTGGAGGCGGAACCTATGAAAAAGGCAGAAAATACTTGCCGAAACCGCGGGCTTTTTTCGCTTGGCGCTGGACGGGAGTCCGCGATCGCGGTGAAATGACACCTATTGCCATTCAACTAGATCCGACGCCAAATAGCCATGTCTATACCCCATTCGATCCTCCTGTCGATTGGCTGTTTGCGAAACTCTGCGTACAAGTAGCAGATGCCAATCACCATGAAATGAACTCGCATTTAGGTCGAACTCATCTGGTGATGGAACCAATTGCGATCGTCACCGCCCGACAGTTAGCCCAAAATCACCCGCTGAGCCTGCTGCTGAAACCGCACTTTCGCTTTATGTTGACCAACAACGATCTGGCGCGTTCTCGATTGATCAATCCCGGCGGGCCTGTTGATGAGTTGCTAGGCGGTACCTTGGCTGAGTCAATGGAACTGACTAGAGAGGCGTGCAGTACATGGAGTCTCGATCGATTTGCCTTGCCCGCTGAACTGAAAAATCGGGGAATGGATGACCCCAATCAACTGCCTCACTATCCTTACCGAGATGATGGATTGCTGCTGTGGGATGCGATTGAAACCTTTGTATCGGGCTATCTTAAATTCTTTTACCCGACGACTCAGGCGATCGTACAAGATGTGGAACTGCAAACCTGGGCTCAAGAATTAGCGTCTGATAACGGCGGTAAAGTCAAAGGAATGCCAGACCGCATCGACACAGTTGAACAATTAATTGCAATTGTCACAACTGTAATTTTTACCTGCGGACCGCAGCATTCAGCCGTCAATTTTCCCCAGTATGACTACATGAGTTTTGCCGCCAATATGCCCTTGGCAGCCTACCGGGACATTCCTAGAATTACCGATTCTGGTTATCTAGAATTGATTACGGAAAAGGACATTTTGCGGTTGCTTCCTCCGTACAAACGAGCTGCCAATCAACTACAAATTCTGTTTATTTTGTCAGCTTATCGATATGACCGTTTGGGTTATTACGATAAATCTTTCCGAGAACTCTACCGGATGAGCTTCGACGAAGTTTTTGCGGGAACCCCGATCGAATTTTTAGCCAGACAGTTCCAGCAAAATTTGAATATGGCTGAACAGAAGATTGATGCCAACAATCAAAAACGAGTAATCCCTTATTTGGCTCTCAAGCCTTCGCTGGTACTCAATAGTATCAGTATGTAGGAGTGTATTTTTGGGGTGGGCGAGACGCCCAACCCCTACTCCCCACAATAAAGTTCATTCTTGGTGGAACAGGCCGAAAAGCCTGTTCTTTAGCATAGTGCAAGATGTTAGTTCCAATGCGAATTCTCAGTTTTTGTATTCTTCCACAATCGAGCAATTCACCGCCATTGTACCCGCAGAATCTGTGAATGTGACTTCATCTTTGTAATGCCGCGGTGTTTGCATCAGCAACCGCCAAGCTTCTCCAGCATCGATTAAATTCATGCGATCGGGATAGTGAGTTTGCAACAACTCTTGCACCATCGGATAATAGTTTGAGTTGATGCTGGGGAAAATATGATGTTCTGTGTGGTAAGAAAAATTCAAGTGCAGCAGGTCCAATATTTTAGGAACCCGCACCGAAGCACTGTTGATCAGCGGGTCATTAATGGCTGTCATCCGGCAACCCATATGATTGGTATAGATGTAAAACATTGCGCCTGCATGACCAATTGCGATCGGCAAAAAGTAGGCGAGGGCTATTTTGAGCGGATGAAAATTTAGATAGAACAAAATGCTGGCATGAATTCCTAAAATTCCCAGACATTCAAATGCAATTGTCAATCTATCTTTAGGACTAACTGTAAAGGCAGCCGGTACGTAATCGACAGATTTATCGTTAAATAACAGTACCGAGGTGACATTGCGGAAATTATGCACTAACCACGAACCGGCCATCCCTACCATTAACCACAGCGGATTGACTTCTACCGACGGGACAAACAGATTTTGAATCCATTTTCCCCAAGTATCTGGTTGCTGGTACAGATAGTTGCGATCGGGGTCTGCCACAGAATTTGTGTTATTGTGATGTACGAGGTTGTGCAGATTTTTCCACTGAGTAGGCGGCATAAACAGCATACTTAGTCCCAAAAAGGCGATCGGATAAGTGAGGCGCGACTTTTTCTGAACGCTACCGTGCATCAAATCGTGGGAGCTAAATAGCAAAACTATGATACTATTGCCCATGATGACGGCTAAAGGTAAGTACAGCCCTAAAAGATAGACAGGCCAGCGATCCAGATTAGCAGCAATTCCCCATCCCAGCAATAAAATAGCAGCGTTGATGAATAGTATTGCTAACTTGCTAATATCTGGCTCAAAGGCATCTGATGGCAGCAGCGGACGCAGTTTTTTCACATATACCGAGTGATGAATTAGCGTTTCTTCGCCTAAAGTCGGCGTTGCCGTCTTGTCTAGAGTATTGAGTAATTTTTCGGATTTCATGTTATTGCTAAGAGTATTTTGATGTGAGTTAATAACTTTCTAAAGTTAATTAGATCCAGTACCGATTTGAGGCGTTGCTGATTCTGGCGTATGAATAAACTTTGCTCGTAATTTACAAAACTCACCCTCAAGCAGGCCCATAGCAATTGCGAAATCTTGAATTCATACCTGTATTCGGCAACGCCCGATTTTATTAGATTGACCCACAAATGAATCGCGGGCTTATTGTCAGGACGCGGAAATTTTATCTGTGTCCGCAGTTTCTTTCCGGGAGCTGGCGACAAATTGCTTGATATCAAAGCTGCCTCATTGTTGTACCAAAATATTATTGTATCCCCTAAATAAAAATTTGTAAACAACTATTAAAGGCCGATCGAGGCTTACGCATCGATAATACCATCCCACTTTTGACTTTGGTTTAATATTCCAATAACCAATCCTCAATAACCTATAAGATTAAAAAAGTCCGTTTCCCTGAACAATTTCTTTAATTGTCGTCAGCGTATCTAACCCGATCAATCCCCGGCGATAACCTTTTTGGTTGGACATTCCCAAAAATATTGCATCTCCCCGATTTTGATAGCGCCAAAACCGAGGCGAGGCATTAATAAAAGTTGAGGCGCTGTTAACATCCAGAGCAAATTGGCGGCTTTCCAAGTAAGATTCAGTGGCTATGCAGTCAGCGTGACCGCTGCTGTAGCGGTTGATCCAGCCGATCGCAATCTCTAAACTATCGACGACTTTAAACGCGATGGTTTTGTTTAAATAAGGTTGAGTCCACTCGTATGGTTCCGCCAGCTTCAAGTCTGGGAAATCTGCAATGAGATCCGCATCGGCGCTAATTTGAAAGCCTTTTTCTTTTAAACTGTTCCAAAGCCTGACTAAGGAAGAAGGCTTTTGGTTGCGATCGATCAGCACTTTCTCGATCGCGTTAACAGGATCGGGAACGCTTTGATGGCTGTCCAAAATCATCCACCTTGCCATCTCCAAACTGCCAGTCGGCGACCAATAAAGGTAACAATTTCCCATTGCCGACCTCAAAACTGGTGCTGTGCACAACCTTACCACCTGCTGCACCAAACTCGGCCTGCCGTAGGGAATAATTAAATTGAGATATTGGTCTTGAGTGACTAATTCTCTGATCGAAGCGCCCCGATCCGGCGGCAGTACCTGCAAACATCCCGAGGGCAAACCGACCTCATCGATCGCCGACACCAAAGCCTCTCCAATTACCGCATTAGTTTGCCAGCTTTCGCTGCCACCTTTGAGAATCAAACTGTTAGCGCTTTTGAGAGACAAACCCGCCGCGATCGCCCCCAACTCGGGAAACGCCTCGTAAATTAGAGCGATCGCCCCCAGCGGTAGCGACTGACAGTAAACCTGACAGCGATCGACCTGATAAGAAGCATTGATCACCCTGCCGATCGGATCTGGCATTTCCCCCAACCGTTGCAGAATTTGCACAGTTGTCTTGATCCGTTCCGGCGTCAGCTTCAGCCACTCCACAATCAACTCGGGAATTGCCATGTCCCGACTCGCTTCTAGATCCAGAGTATTTGCTTCTAAAATGTCATTTTGCCGGCGTTTCAGCGAACCCGCCATCGCCTGCAAAGCTGCCGCGCGCTCGGCACTCTTTGTCGCAGCCAACTCCAAAGAAGCTTGATAAGCGCGGCGGGCGACATTTGCGGCATCTGATGAATGCGTAAAATCCTCTATTATCATCTAGCTAACGCCTATAAGCCAGCCATACCATCAGCGCCGGCAGCATTGCTAGCAGCACGGCGACCATTGCCCACAGAATAATATTCGGGCCTGGCGAGTGCAGCGCCAAGGGCAACCAAATCACTAGCGGCACCAATATCATACCCAAAGCCAGTGGCAAGTAATGGGCCTTCAAACCCGGATGCGCTCTGTTCCACTGGTTCCCTGTCCACCGCCAAGCCTGCTTGTAAGGATAGTTAGTTGATAGTTGCTCGATCACGTATCCACTTTCGTCCAATACAAATATTTGTTGACAGCGGTTGCAGCCAAAGGCTTCTGTCAACGTTATGGGAACTAGACGACCCCGGCGCCGGCAAGGACAGGGGTACTCATCGTTTAAGTCAATCTTTGGAGCTTTTTGAGATGGCACTAGCGATCGGATAAAAAAAGCGTTTTTGCAAAAATAATCGTTAACATATCCACTCAATCAAACTTGTCAATTCCGCCATACCGAGGCTTTCAACTGCCTGTTCCGAGGGAGCGCCCGATCGGCAATTTTGACTTGCAAGTTCTGCATTCTATCTTACCACTAACTTAGGTATTTTAAACCATCATTAGGAGTATACAGAAAACTTTCTCGATCTAATTTCCGGTTTTCTTGTTTTTTTTATCTTCTAAAGCGGGTGACGCGATTCGAACGCGCGACATTCACCTTGGCAAGGTGACGCTCTACCACTGAGCTACACCCGCATTTCCTGCGGTATTAACCATAATGCCTTAGCTCTGTTAGTTTGTCAAGTCTTTTCCCTAATTTTTTTTGAAAAACTCAGCCCGGGGGCGATCGCGCCACAGTCCCTTTCACATTTAAGGAGCCTGAATTATGAACTAAATCAGTAATTGCCATCGTTTTGACCGCCAACAGCCTACAGCAAAGCTAAAATCAAGCTGGAATTTGGGAGAACACACTGCTATGTCAGACTTAAATCGCGGAATCATGAAGTTCAAGGGAGCTGACAGCCCCATTGCGATCGCTATTTCAGCGATTCTGATTGTGGGCGGAATCAGCTTTTTAATCTGGTGGGCACTGCAATCAGCCTACGCCTTAAGCTAACTTTCACTAACAAACTGCCGTGAGGTTGGGGTGACTTACCGAAGATTACAACTCGCAATCAGCCTTTGATAGGTTTGACCTCGAATCTCTAATGATGAACGAAGTGAAGTAAATAAGCGCTTCGCCTACGAGTTCGAGGTCAAACAGGGCTAGACGCAACCGAGTAATCACGGCCCCATTATGTATTTTTTTTGCGTGCGTCAGATAAATTATTGCCAAACACCTGTTTTGTATGGGAATATCAATGCGTCTACAAATACCTAACACTGCTCGTGCCTGTATGCAGCAGGTGTGTTTGCAGAGATGTTTTCATTTTTTAGCTATTTAAAATGCGGGTTATAGCTCTAAGGCTTCAATAGTTTACATTTGGTCACTTTTGTGGCACCTGTAATCTTTCCAGAGACTACATAAGTAGTAAGACACAATTAATTACACAAAAATTGGGCTACAAGCCTTGTCTAGTAAAAAATTAGCAAAAAATCAGTGTGTAATTAATTCTGTCCAATTACTTATTGTTCATTGCAGCTCGTTCCTGAAAAAATGCCTCCCAATTTAGATGTTGAATAATTACGGAGCAGGATTGTTGTGTTAAAGACTGCCATCAGTTTTCTATTGGTTACTTCTGTTACTACTGCCTTCTCAAGTGCATCGGTCAATACTGAACCCTCCAGCACTAACTCGAGCCTTTCTAATGACAGCAAAACACTGATTGCACAAACTGCTGCAATCAAGAGTGCAGAAAATTTGGTGAAGTTAGACTGTCCCATCATGTACCGAGAAGGATGGTTGCCCGATCCTCAAGGGAGAGGGAAGCAAATGGTAGCTGGCTGTCCCGATGCCTGGAATAACTTAGTCCAACTAAAAGCTACCAATCATGTGAAATTTTTGGTTCAGAATGATTGTCCCATTATTTACCGAGAAGGGTGGCGACCCGATCCAAACGAGAGAGGAAGCGCACCAGTTGTCCCGGGATGCCCAGCAGCATGGAATGCCTTAATCAAGTTGTCACAGTGAGTGAGATCGCTGTACTCTTTCCATAGACTACATCTTCTTTCTGAAAAGTCAGATGCTCATCAGACATCTCGAATAATTCTTGTGGGGTAGGCATCCTGCCTGCCCCAGACAAGCTTTTTAGTAGATGTCTATTGACCTACCGTAGGAAATTCATTCGTACTCAAGCAAGTTTCTATTTCAGTTTCAGTTATAGTTGGTACGCAGAGAGTGTACACTGTCTGCGCCTTCTGTTGTACAAGCACAATCTACTCTTGCCACTTCTCCTCGTCCCTTACCTAGACCATCTCCTGCACCATCTCCTCCCTGTTTGGCACCAAGTCGTTCGCCTTTTGTCCCTTTCTCTCCTAACGATCCGCCTGCTGCAGTGACATGGCAATTAGTCAAGAGTGGGGATTTGGTACGCCAGATATAAAAACACTTTTAGTAGAACCAACACTCTCAGTTCTCCCCTTCTAGTGCGGGCTTCAGCTTTAGCCAACTCTAGACAACCAAAAAATGCCATAAATCACCCGATCGGGCGAGTCGCTAGCATGAGCCGAGATGACTCCCCGACCGACTACTTTTGTAGTACACTTGTAAACACGGCGCGCCGAGAGCGCTGTATTTAGATGCAAGTGTTTGCAAGGGTTGTATCTCAACACAAATTTATGGCAAGCTTTCAGGACATTTTCCAATACTACAGTCGCTACTGGAAAATCTCAGTGTACAGCATAGGCGCATCCAGCGTTTTGGCACTAGCCGATTTGCTTGTACCTTACGCGATCGGTCAAATATTAAACGTATTGTCGGGTCAAGCTACAGATACAGTGACCCAAAAACTCATAACAGCGATCGCCTCTGTTACCCAGCACTCACCCAACAAAATATTATCGCTATCCGTCTTGCTGGGCATAATTTTTCTGGTAACAGTCGCTAAAGCACCGGTACAGCCTTGGGTGGGAAATTGGTTCCACTGGGCGATACCCTTGAGGGCGAGGCGCGATCGAATGAGAAGTGCGATCGGCAAAATCCTCACCTTACCCCTAGAATTCTACGACGAAAACAACGCCGGACGAATTGCCAGCCGCATCGCCAAAGGCATCGCCAACCATACTTGGACTTACCCCGAAATTGCCGGCGAATTCATCCCCGAAGTCGTGCGCTTAATCGGCATTTTTGCCGTTATCTGGTTAATTGAGTGGCGGATTGGCTTATTAATTTTGGTTTCATTCCTATTTATCCTCAGTTTCACCCTCAAAAGTCTGCAAGAGGTGACTGCGCGGGAAGAAATTCTGGATGAATACATCGAAGATACCGAAAGCCGCAACTCGGAAATTATCACCAACATCAAAACAGTCAAAGCTTTTGCGACAGAAAGCGATGAACTCAAAAGGCAAACAACCAGACTCGATCGCGAATTAAAAGTTGTAATTAACCGCATTCACAAAGGATACGTCACTCTGGGGACATACCAGCAGACGATCGTCCAGTTGTGTTTGTTTTCAGTGCTCGGTTTTAGCCTAGCAGCCACGGTTGCAGGCAAAATTTCCCTCGGATATTTTGTTACCGTCTACACCCTGGCAAGCATGGCATATTCCCAACTGCGTCCGATTAGCATTATCGCCGAATTATTGGCGCGGCGTTATTCTTCAATGATCCGGTTCCACGAGTTTATGCAAACGCCAGACGGTGTTGATGCGGTTAATTTAGCAGAAAATGCTCGATCGGCGTCGCCTTATAAATTTACCGGCAAAGTTGAATTCAGCGGTTTAACCTTCGGGTACGACAGTCAAAAACCCGTTTTGCAGGATGTGAATTTATTGATTCACCCCCGTCAAACAGTCGCATTAGTCGGGCGATCGGGTTCCGGAAAATCGACTTTAGTTAAACTTTTGTTTCGCTACTTTGAACCCAACTCCGGCCGCATTCTGATCGACGGCGAAGACATTCGCAGCTTAGACGTGACTCGCTACCGCCAGCGTTTAGCCATTGTCCACCAAGAAGTAGACGTTTTTAACGGTACTTTGCTGGAAAATTTGACTTACGGAAACAGAAACGCAACTTTCGAGCAAGTTAAGGATGCTTGTCGCATTGCCAAAGTAGACGATTTTGTGCGGATGTTGCCCCAAGGCTACTATACCGTGGTCGGGGAGAGAGGAATGCGGTTGTCCGGCGGTCAGCGGCAGCGGTTGGGGATTGCTAGGGCGCTGTTGGTGGAGCCGGACGTGTTAATTTTTGATGAGGCTACTTCTAGTTTGGACTATGAAAGCGAGCGATCGATCCAGCTAGCCATGCAAAATATCCTCGGTACGCGCACCACCATCATTATTGCCCACAGACTGAGTACAATTCGCGAAGCCGATGCGATCGTCGTACTCGACGGCGGTAGAATCGTCGAAGTTGGCAGTCACGAAGAACTTTTGAGTCAACAAGGTATTTACCGCCGCCTGCACTCCCTGCAAGAAACCGGGGAATTAGTGAATTAGGGATTTAGGCTAAGTTTAAACTTAGGGTGCTCCGGGCGGGCACCCAGCCTAGACTTAGCAATGCACACCTTAAACAGCGTTCATTGTTCCCGTAGCCCGCTAATTAACTTATGTTTGACAAATTTAATGATTAGAGTTTTAAATATAACGTTGCAAATAAAGATTCTGGTGCTAGGATGTATAACTGTGATGGAAATGGGTCGATGCCCGAGTGGTTAATGGGGGCGGACTGTAAATCCGCTGGCTACGCCTACGCTAGTTCAAATCTAGCTCGGCCCACCTCAATTTAATAAAAAGTTAAAAATTAAGAATTAAAAATTAAGAATTAAAAATTAATTTTTTAATTGGAGGTTCTTAATTTTTTATGCCCGTGTAACTCAGTGGTAGAGTACCTCCTTGGTAAGGAGGAAGTCACGAGTTCAAATCTCGTCACGGGCTTGCTAATTTATACTATATCCACCAAGGGTTTCAGGTTTATAGCACAGCAAGAAAATCCGTTTTCTGCTCAACTTTTGCGCTAATGGTTTTCTAGTATGTCCAAAACCGCCTCCATATCTGCCAAGTTGGCCCCGGACTTTTTGCGTCTGGTGTTCCACTGGTCGAGCAAGTCTGCAGACTTTGGGAAATCTGCGAGTGCCGGAGAAACTTTGTTGCTATCTCTGGTAGTGTTGGGGCTGTTAATTAATATCGATCGTACCCAGAGTTTAGCTCGCAAGCACGGTTTTGACATTACTGTTAGTCGCTGGCAGTATGGCTAGTCGAGAATGGTGAAACATCTCTGTTCCAACTGACATCTTGCACCATTCTCGATAAATCTTTTATGAACAGGCTTTCGGGCAACTGAAGCGATAAAATCGATCTCTTGTGGAACAGGCCGGAAAGCCTGCGCGATCGAAAATAGTGAAACCTCTGAGTTCCAACCGACTTTAGCTATGAGACTGGGGTTTCCCCCTCGGCGGATACTGCCACAAACTCATCACAATATTGTACCCGTATCGAAATCCCAGACTGCTTCAAGAAATCGTGAATCTAATCATCCTCATCCAATCCCAGCGGCACAAAGTATTGACTGTAAACCACACTATCCGGCTCCCAAAGAGGTCGCCAATAAACATTTTGCATCACCGCTTTCTCCCCATCACCCTCAGCAGGCCACTGAAAACTGACGATCGCAATATTGCTATATCCCACAATCTCATCACCCTCTTGCAGCCAGCGATTGCGCCACAACAGCGCTATAAAATTCCACAACCTACGCAGGAATGACAATTGTTTATTTTTATGCGATCTATCTGACGCAGTTCCCTTTTCTAGCAGCAAAAACACCCGAGCTCTTTGCCGTTTAATCCAGTCAATCCGATAGCCCCAATCAGGCAGAGATTGTCTGTTCCTGACAGCAGCAGCCAGAGCTTTCTTTCTGCCACTTCTCGAAATTTTCATTAATTCCAGCGGCTCATTCCATCCCAAACATTCGTGCGATCGCTCTGGAAACAGCGACTTAATCTTAGTATGAACTAAATGCGTTTTCCACTCCTCATTGATAAAAGCACTAGCAGTCAATTGCGCCAACACAGAATATTGACAATTTGACCGATAATTCTCCCTCGTCAAAGGCTCAATATTCGATCGAGAATCGCCAAAATGACAATCAGACCAATAACTCAGTCGGACAGCAGCAGCATAGTGAATATCCCCCGTCAACACAATCACCCGATCGCGCTGCTTAAAAAACTCCGACAATAGCTTTACAAAAGCCAACTCATGAAAATTCCAAGCATCCCCCGCATCGCTATTAAAAACCTTCCCCTGTTCCACCTCCCGTTTTTGCACCGCATCAATAATCCACAAACCCACCAAATTGGTCGGCACAACCACCAGTGTCGCCTCAATCTCAAACTCCCCAGTTTTATTCAGCAACTCAGTCTCCTTCAAAGGCTGCTGAATTTGCTCCTCAAAACCTTTGTGAGTCAAAAGCATCGGCGGATCGATCGCGCTTTTCAACGGATATCCCCGCCAATTCCGCGTATCCAGCACAATCACCTCGTGCTTAAAACTTCTTACAGTAAAATGCCAATTCAAAACCTCACTTACACCCTCGCCATCCCGATCCAAAATAAAAACATCTTCATCTAATTTCAACTTAGGCAAATGAGTTTTCGGATCGAGATCGGGAATTCCCAAATACGAAGCCGCCTCCTCCCAAGCCGAAACATCAGTCCCCGCCGAATTCGACCATTTTTCAGCAGTTGTTAATAATTTATCTCCCGGTTTTTCGCGATCGAACTGTGCAGGCGTATTTCCCCAAGCCTGAAACACAGCGTAAGCCAGCAAAGCATTCTGCACGACCCGCCGGCCCAGCGGCTTGCCCAGCACCCGGTAACACCACTCTCGATTCAAATAAAAATCGTCGCTAACATCGTGGTCGTCGCAAATCATATAAGTAGGAATATTGGCTAGCGCCCTCCTCACCCTCCACAAATTGCGAGCAAAACCGTCGAGTTCAACAACTTCTCTATCCCAGACTTTTGCCTGCTTAGAATTTGAACAAATATCCTTACCCTTCGGAAAACGATCGCACCAAAGTACCGGCGACCAAACTAACAAATACATCGCATAATATTCGCCCAAGCTAAACAAGTGACTTTTAGCATTTTTGGGTTTATCCACTAACATCGCCGTAAAGCCGCCAAAATCTCTGGCAATATCGCTGCGAGTTCCCGGCTGTAACTCAATTGGTTTTTTGGACTCATACTTAGCATCAGAGGGTTTCTGAATAGGTGACTCTCTAAAAATTTCCCTCTCTGGACCAACTGCATTTTCGTTTTCCGTATTTTTAGGTATACTGATACACAAATTCTTTTTAATTTGGGCATCATCCATCAGGGGTAGACTCTCTTCCCAGCCCAACAGGGTATCGCCAGTATCAGTCAGGGCCCACAGCATCGCATCGGCAACGTCGTCGCCGTAAATTTGGTCGCCCGTTAAAAACAGTTGGTGGGGCCTGCTATTTGCCGTTCCTGCAAACTGTTCGATCGAATTATCCAAAATTGGCAGGGCATCTCTGCCGTCTCCGTGGGGCTTGCGACAAGAACCGTGAACGATACGCAAATAGTTTAAATCCTGCGGCGGCAGCGCAAAAGTCGGCAACTGGTGAGCGAAATAACCGATTGTCTCCGGGCCAAAAGCCGACGAATCAGGGGATGCCGACCACAGGCAAGAAATGAGATTTTCTTTCTCATTTTCTGGGACTGCCACCGACGGCGATTCCCGACTCCCAGTAAACTCAATGTCATAAGCATAAATTTGCCCGGATGTCAAGACATTGCTGTCGATCTGTTTAGCAGTCACTGCCACTACGTGCAGGTATTTGCCGAGCTGCACGGTAGAGCTCGCACCTTGGAGTAACGGCAACCCGACAATTTCGCCGGTTCCGCCCTCTGTCGAATAAACCTTGAGTTCGACTTGGCGGGGTGCTTTCAGAGCCAGCCAAACTGTCACGGCCCGACTTTCAGTCCGGCGCAAAATCGGGCCTGCAAGGATGAGCGGCAAATGATGAATTCGATGACTTAACGGCGTCCACGACATAGGATTTAAAAAATAAAAATTCAATCAGGGGTTTTCTAGCAATCAAATTTCAGGAGATCGAGCATCTGTAATCCGCTTAATTAATGCTAAGTCTGCCAACCCCAGCCTGCTAAATTGTAACAATTCATTAAGTAAAATTAATAATCAACCATGCTACAAGAAGAAAAATTACAGCAGTTCCTAGATTCAGCCCCGCAGCCACCAGCAATTAAAACATCAGAACTCGCCAGGATGCCCAACAGTCCGCCGCTATACACGTCTCCTTTAGATAGGGCGATCGACCGCTACCCCCTCACCGTGGCTCCAGAAACCCCGATCGCCCAAGTGTTGGCTTTGATGAACCCGATGCGTGTCTCTTGTCAGCTTTATGGCGAAAAACCACACGCTATTCCGAGTCCGGCCAAGCGCAGTTGCGTGTTAGTCGTGGAAGATAATCGGCCCATCGGCATTTTTACAGAACGAGATATCGTCAAGCTAACTACCGTAGAAGCTTGTGCGGTGGGACTGACAATTGCTGACGTAATGACTCGATCGCCCATCACCCTCAAACAATCGGAGTCTCAAGATATTTTCACGGCTATATTCACGTTGCGCCAGCATCAGATTCGGCATTTGCCCGTAGTGGACGAAGACTCGCGACTTCTGGGCATCATCACCCGCGAAGCCATTCACGAAGCCCTGCAACCGGTTAACTTGCTAACCAATTTGCGCTGTGCAGCAGATGTCATGGCTAAAGATGTCATTTCTGCCCCAAAAACTGCCTCAGCCCTCGATGTAGCCGAACTCATGGTCAAGTATCGAGTTAGTTGCGTCGTCATTGTCGAAGAGCAAACTCAGCATCCACAGCGGGCGATCGCACCAATAGAAAATTACCTTCTTCCGATCGGCATTGTCACCGAGCGGGATATTGTGCAGTTTCACGCCCTCGAATTAAACCTCTCGGAAATCCCGGTGGCAACGGTCATGAGTGCGCCTTTATTTTGCATATCTCCCGCCGACTCCCTCTGGAGTGCCCACCAGTCGATGCAGCGGCACTGTGTCCGCCGTTTGGTAGTAGTTGGCAGTCACGGAGAACTTTTAGGGGTTGTCTCTGTGACCAGTTTGCCGCAAGTTTTTAACCAATCAGAAATGTACGGGACGATCGAGCTGTTGCAGCAAGCAGTTGACGATCGAGCCACTCAATTGCAGAAAGCCAACGAACTTTTGCAGCAAGAAATTTTAGAGCGGCAGCGGGCCCAAGAAGCCCTGCGCCAAGCTCACGACGACTTAAAAAAACAAGTTGAAGAACGCACCGCTCAACTTTTAGAATCAAATGAATTGTTGAGACGGGATATTATCAAGCGCCAGCGAGTCGAAGAAGTGCTGCGGCGAAAGCAAACTTGCTTGAAAAATCAAGCGCAGCAATTAGAGCAAACTGTGCGAAAGTTGCAGCAAACTCAAACTCAATTAGTGCAAACCGAAAAAATGTCTTCTTTGGGACAAATGATTGCCGGTATCGCTCACGAAATTAACAATCCTGTTAATTTTATCTACGGCAACCTTTCCCACGCCAGCCACTACATCAAAGAATTGCTTCAACTTTTGGAACTTTACCAGCAGCACTATCCCGAACCTGTCTCGGAAATTCGGGAAGCAGCAGCACAGATGGAAGTCGATTTTTTGGTAGAAGACTTATCTAAGATCCTGTCTTCTATGCAAGTAGGAACCGAGCGCATCCGCCAAATAGTTGTGTCGATGCGTAATTTTTCGCGATCGGATCAATCTAACATCAAGCTCGTTGACATTCACGACGGACTCGAAACCACTTTGTTGATTTTGCAGCACCGGCTCAAACCCCACGGCGGCCATCCACCTATCCAGATTATTAAAGAATATGGGAATTTGCCCCACATCGAGTGCTGTGCCGGTCAGATCAATCAGGTGTTCATGAATATTATCGGCAATGCTATTGATGCTTTGGATGAAGAAATCCAGAAAGGGGAATGGGCCAAGACAGATGCGAAAAATTCACCCCCGTCAGATCCTAATTCTCCCTTGACTCTTCCCACTATTACAATTCGTACTGAAGTTGTTGGTGGTGATTTTGTCGCGATCCGCATTTCCGACAACGGGCGGGGCATACCGGAGGAGATTCGCCGCCAATTATTTGACCCGTTTTTTACTACCAAACCTGTCGGCAAGGGCACTGGGTTGGGACTGTCGATTTCTTACCATTTAGTTGTCGAACAGCACGGGGGGCGGCTAGACTGCGTTTCGGAAGCTGGACGGGGCACTGAATTTGCGATCGAGATTCCGATCGTCAGTTCTCGTTAGTCAGCAGCCATAGGATTTTAGATTTTAAATTTGAGATTTTCGAGTGAAAAATTGAAGAATTGGAAATGACTCATTAAGTTCGTGGTTTGGAGCACGGGCTTACAGTTGCATTCTTTTTTTACTGGTATCAGCAGTCATAGGGAAAAAATAATATTCTCTCAATCTCCAACTCTCCCACTCTCCCCCTCAGCCACCATTCCATAAAAATTCACAATTTTTTACAAAACACCAGAAACCCCAGCAAAGTCAATTTTTCCCAATCTCAAATCTCAAATCTCAAATCCCATAACTTTCTCCCTATTCCCTACTCACTCCCCCAATCTCCCCCTCACCCACCATTTCCTAAAAATTCACAATTTTTTACAAAACACCAGAAACCCCAGCAAAGTCAATCTTTCCCAATCTAAAATCTCAAATCTCAAATCTCAAATCCCATAACTTTGCCCTCCCGTGACCCAAGCGATCCGAACTCACTTCGAGTTTGGCTCATCCATTAGCGCGTTTACGACCGTTCCAGTTACCCGCACAAGCCATCAATTGCCTGCATCCTAGCCCCAAAGCCAAAAGCCCGGATTGTTTGAGAAGTTAATTTTTGTTTTATTTTTGTACCTCTTTTTATTAAAAAAGTATACTAAAACTAATTTAAAATATAAAAACAATCTAAAAATCTATTTTTAGCTCGAAAAAGCAGTTAAGATTCCCAAAGATGCAAAATAAACAAATTTACTAGCATTTTAATTCAGACGCCCCCTTTCTTTTCATCGCAAGTTAGCTAATAATGCTTTCAACGAGGTGACTAAGGGCAGAGTCCAAAATAGGCCTAACCCAAAGACGGATACAAGCCCCAAACAAAAGTCGTCGAGATAGAAAATTTTAGTTAGAGAGAAGCCCCAGATTCATCTGTGGAGTCGCTTATTGAATCTGAAATCTCAAATCGACTGACAGTAAGGGAATTGCAATTGGGCTATTGCAATTGGGCGATCGAAAAAAAGCATGAAAACCCAGCCCTCATCGTTTTGATAGAAACCTATAGGAGAACAAAGAGTGAAACTCGCAGTTTACGGCAAAGGTGGAATTGGCAAATCGACAACAAGCTGCAACATCTCCGTTGCCCTAGCCAAGCGCGGCAAGAAAGTTTTGCAAATCGGTTGCGATCCAAAGCACGACAGCACATTTACCCTCACTGGCTTCTTGATCCCCACAATTATTGACACCCTTCAGCAAAAGGACTATCACTACGAAGACGTTTGGCCCGAAGATGTCATATACAAAGGCTACGGCGGCGTTGACTGCGTAGAAGCAGGCGGCCCTCCCGCAGGAGCAGGCTGCGGCGGCTATGTAGTCGGCGAAACCGTCAAACTGCTCAAAGAACTCAATGCCTTCGACGAATACGACATCATCCTGTTCGACGTGCTCGGTGACGTAGTGTGCGGTGGTTTTGCAGCCCCCTTGAACTATGCCGACTACTGCATGATTGTTACCGACAACGGGTTCGACGCTTTATTTGCAGCCAACCGCATCGCCGCCTCAGTCCGCGAAAAAGCCCGCACTCACCCGTTGCGGCTCGCCGGTTTAATTGGCAACCGCACCTCAAAGCGCGACTTGATCGAAAAGTACATTGACTCTGTACCGATGCCGGTGCTGGAAGTGCTGCCGCTGATTGAAGACATCCGAGTTTCTCGCGTCAAAGGCAAAACATTGTTTGAGATGGCAGAGCATGACCCATCCCTCAACTACGTCTGCGATTACTACCTCAACATCGCTGACCAGATTTTGGCAAGGCCCGAAGGAGTAGTGCCCAACGACACGCCCGATCGCGAATTATTTGCCTTACTTTCAGATTTTTATCTAAATCCAGTGCAACCAGTGGTCAAGAAGGAGGAAGATGAGCTAGACCTGATGATGGTTTAATAGGTCTAGCGATCAGGATGAGGATAAAGAGGTTATGGCTTTTTTTGATACTTTTTCAGTTGCTCTCAAACAGAAGTGGTTGGACTACTACCAGGTAAATCGGGCTTGGCTGCTCCTGCACATGACGGCTGACAACACGGTCGCCACACCCGACGGCGGGAAAAGGCCTGTTTCTTACCTCATCCTGGGAATTGCGGCTGCCCTGGAGCCGGAACTCCAGCAATTAATGCTGCCCTTCTCAAAACTCAAGCCGGATGCAGACAGCCTGATCGAAGTGTTGGGGCTAAATTTTGACCCGGACATCGCGCTGGGTATGCCCTCAAATCTCCCGCCGGAGACGATCGGCACATCTCCAACACCCGCAGCAGCTCAAACTGCAACTGCTGCACCCGCAGCAGCTCAAACTGCAACTGCTGCACCCGCAGCAGCTCAAACTGCAATTGCTGCACCCGCAGCAGCTCAAACTGCAACTGCTGCACCCGCAGATGCCGAATCTAATAAATTGGGCGGTGCGGCCTTAGCTGCAGCCGGAGTAGTCGCCGGAGTCGCCGGAGCCGCCGGTCTGGCTGCTGCTGCGTCAGCAATGAGCTCCGACGACGCATCCTTCGATGAGTTTGAGGAAGAAGCAGTCTCCGACTTCGACATGGACGACGGTGAGGAAGAAGCAGTCTCCGACTTCGACATGGGCGATGACGAGGAAGAAGCAGTCTCCGACTTCGACATGGGCGACGATGAGGAAGAAGCCTCGGCTTTGAGCGGTCTCAGTCTCGAAGACGATGAGGAAGACGCCATATCAGACTTTGATATGGGCGACGATGAGGAAGACGCCGTATCAGACTTTGATATGGGCGATGACGAGGAAGAAGAAGCCTCGGCTTTGGGCGGTCTCGACCTCGGCGATGATGACGGGGAAGCAGAAGCCTCGGCTTTGGGCGGTCTCGACCTCGGCGATGATGACGAGGAAGCAGAAGCCTCGGCTTTGGGCGGTCTCGACCTCGGCGATGATGACGAGGAAGCAGAAGCCTCGGCTTTGGGCGGTCTCGACCTCGGCGATGATGACGAGGAAGCAGAAGCCTCACAATTTGGAACTTTGACCTCTGGAGATATCGAAGCGGGGATTTCCGATCCGTTTGGGGAAGAAGATGCAGAGTTTGTCGCCGAAGAAATACCCGATCCTTTTGGGACAGCGACCTCAGATGACCTAGACATGGATCTGGGCGACTTGGACGATGACGGTATTGACGATTTCTCTGTATCTGATGACGATGACCTCGACGATCTCGGACTCGACGACCTGGGGGAAGCAACTACCGGAGATCCCGATGAAGATGATTTAGATGCTCTAGGTCTCGGTGATTTGGATTCCGACGATGAGGATGAAGAAATTTCAGGCTTTTTGTCGGATTTTAAGTGAGGTTGTTGCGATCGCCCAGTCTCTCCTAGTCTTGAAGTTTCCCGCTCTATTTGTGAGTTGTGAGTTGCGAGTTGTTAATTTTTAATTAGCTCAAACTCACAACTGCCACAAGGCTTTTTGTCGCGAGCGAGTTGAAGAAAACTAAATCCCTGCTGTGAGGGATTGTATGCCCTCGCGCAGAAATTTTTAGCCTGAATTTTTGATGCTGCGGCTGCTGCGAAAATATTGAGTGGGCTGCATCTATTTTTCACAGGAATTAGCCCAAAAATAGGTATTTCTATTTATTGTTCGCTGTGCGTCGCGATCGCGCTTTCGCAGGTGTTTTCTCGCCACTGCACCTGTTCGCGATCGAGAGGAAAAACAACCTATTCCTCTCCCGGGCGATCGCACCGAGACGATCGCAAAATCCAGGTGTTTCCTCGCTCCGCCGCAAGTCCTGTTCGAGACGAAAAACAATTTAAAGGGAGAAGATTTGAGATATGACTGCTATTACTACTAATGAACCGGAAGCTTTAAACTTTGAATGCGAAACTGGCAATTATCACACATTTTGTCCGATTAGCTGCGTAGCTTGGCTTTATCAAAAAATAGAAGATAGCTTTTTCTTGGTCATCGGTACTAAGACTTGCGGCTATTTCTTGCAAAACGCCATGGGCGTGATGATTTTTGCTGAGCCTCGCTATGCGATGGCTGAGTTGGAAGAGGGCGATATTTCCGCTCAGTTAAACGATTATGATGAGTTGAAGCGACTGTGCTTGCAAATTAAGCGCGATCGTAACCCGAGTGTAATTGTCTGGATCGGCACTTGCACCACCGAAATCATCAAAATGGATTTGGAAGGCTTAGCGCCGAAACTCGAAGCAGAAATTGGCATTCCCATCGTCACAGCGCGCGCTAACGGCTTGGATTACGCTTTTACTCAAGGGGAAGATACCGTTTTGGCAGCTATGGCTGCTAAATGCCCTGACAAAGCTCCTGTTGTAGAAGCTCAGAAGCAAGAAAGAAATGCTATCTCTCAACTGCTGAATTTTGGCAAGAAAAAAGAGGAAGTTGCAGCAGATGAATCGGAATATGTCAAGCACACACCGCTGGTACTTTTCGGTTCTTTGCCCGATCCGGTTGTTACTCAGCTAACTCTAGAATTGAAGAAGCAAGGAATCAAAGTTTCCGGTTGGCTTCCTTCCAAGCGCTACACTGAATTGCCAGTCCTGGAAGAAGGTTATTATGTATCGGGTATGAATCCGTTCTTGTCGCGCACAGCTTCTACCTTGATGCGCCGCCGCAAGTGCAAGCTAATTGGTGCGCCATTCCCGATCGGCCCTGACGGAACTCGCGCTTGGATTGAAAAGATTTGCTCAGTGTTGGGAATTGAACCAAAAGGTTTGGACGAACGGGAAGCGCAAATCTGGGCTGGTTTGGAAGATTACTTGCAAATAATTCGCGGCAAATCTGTCTTCTTCATGGGCGACAATTTGCTAGAGATTTCTTTAGCACGTTTCTTGATTCGCTGCGGCATGACTTGCCCGGAAATTGGAATTCCTTACATGGACAAGCGCTATCAGGCTGCGGAATTGACTTTGTTAGAAAAGACTTGTCAGGAAATGGGCGTTCCTACTCCTCGGATTGTGGAGAAACCGGACAATTACAATCAGTTGCAGCGGATTTACGAGCAGAATATTGATTTGGTGATTACTGGTATGGCTCACGCTAATCCTTTGGAAGCGCGGGGAATTAATACTAAGTGGTCTGTTGAGTTTACTTTTGCTCAGATTCACGGCTTTGGTAATGCGCGGGATATTTTGGAGTTGGTGACTCGTCCGCTGCGCCGGAATAATTCGCTGAAGGATTTGGGTTGGGGTAATTTGGTGAAGAATGAAGCGAAGGTTTAATCGTTTTTAGTAAGATAGTAGGGTGGGCGGCGCTCACCTTATTTTTTTGGGAACCGCTGATGTAGGCGGATTGACGCAGATGAACGCGGATGAAGTGTGCGATCGATCTTTTAATTAGAAGATGAAAGTCAACTTTAAGTCTCTAGATTATTACTTGAGCCTGAAATATGCTATTAGTTTTTATCCAGAATCTGAAGGTTATACAGCCATAATAAAAGACCTTCCGGGTTGTATGTCTGTGGGAGAAACTTTGTCGGAAGCGATGGATAATATTCAGGAAGCTAGGGAATTGTGGCTAGAGACTGCTTATGAGTGCGGCGATGAGATTCCTTTACCTGCGGCTGATGTTTAGCATAAAGGACGATCGAGTTTGAGGGAAGGTTAAAGGGCGATCGCTCTTTTGTTTTTTTATGAACCGCTGATGCAGGCAGATTAACGCGGATTAACGCGGATGAAGAGTGCGATCGCTTTTTTAATTAATCGTCGCGGGTTACAAAATGTTGTGTATGCTCTCAACAACTTGCTCAATAAAATCAACCGCTTCATTAACTAATAGTTCATCAATAGGCCAGCGATTCCCTATTGGGTAGGAAGGATCTATATCTGCTTCATGTGCTATTTTATTTCGGCGATCGACAATCAGATTTAATTGTTGTTTTATATCTCGATCGGATCTACCCATGTTAGTAGAAACTTCTTCCCACAACTTTTTATCGCAAATCAGCCGGATAGCATCAGCTATAGCAATTGGCTGCTGAAAACTTTTGTAGCTGTGGCGCTGTCTAATTTCATCTTCTAGCCAGGAATCAATATTTTGTCCTGCGTTTATACCAGCACGAGCGTTACCCAGTGAAATTTGAAACCGCGAGAATGCTGGCGGTTCAGGACGTTGCCCCCGATGAATTTCTAACATTCCTATCCTGACAACTTCGTGGATATAGTAGTCTAAAGCGCTAACCGCTAGAGCGCCAGTCCAGTAAAAGAGGTTGACAAAAAGTCGAAAATATGATGGTCTATAAAAAACTAACTGGGAAGCGCGCACGATCGAGTTAAAAAGTCAGCCCATAGGGTTTGCTAGCGCAGGTTTGAGGTGATGGATGGCCTCATCAGAGCCTGGGTGCAACACCGCAGTGCGGTGCGGCGGCGACAAGTCGATCGACAAAGATCGATTTCTTGGCGCACACTCGCACGAAGCGAGCTTTCCAACCCAGGTGTAAACTACCCAAAAACCAAACAATGCGTCCACCAACTTGGAATCCCCCGATCGAATTATCCCCAAGCGAACAAAACGTAGCCAAGCGCATTCGTAAGGCTAAACTATTCTTATTTTTGAGAAACATTCGCCACCAATTATTTGATGAAGAATTTCAAACAGAACTAGCAAGTCTGTTTAAAGATAGCACAGTAGGAAAATGCCCGATCGTACCAGCACAAATAGCTTTAGCAATCATTCTCCAAGCTTACACGGGAGTGTCCGATGACGAAGCGATTGAAGCAATGCAGATGGACAGAAGATGGCAATTGGTGCTAGA
>JAUBSN010000046.1:0-66651 GCA_036704825.1 Microcoleus sp. F8-C3
CGCCTGATTGTCGGTACGATCGAATCAATGACGTGGCGATCGACTGACTCACTCTTTTAAGATACAAGGGGCGGGTTTTACCAACTATCAACTATTCAAACAAACCATATCAAAAACCCGCCCCAAACCCAGCGACTATCGACATCAAAATTACCCACATTTACATATTTTGTTGGGTGGGGGCGGGTGTTCTAGATTGTCTGTTTCATGCGGAAATTTTCTGTGAAACCCGCCCCTACGGGATACGGTTGATTATTGATTTAGGAGTGATTTTTTCCGATAGTTTGTTAATCATTACTACGGCAAAGTCAGAATTTCCACCCCAGAATCAGTAACAGCCAGAGTGTGCTCGAATTGAGCCGAAAGCTTTCCATCTTTCGTGATCGCAGTCCAACCGTCGGCCAAAATTTCCACTTCCCAAGTACCCTCATTAATCATCGGCTCGATCGTAAAAACCATGCCTTGTCGGAGCTTCTTTCCCGTGCCCCGCTTGCCGTAATGCAGAATTTCCGGTTCAGTGTGAAAGACTCGGTGAACCCCGTGCCCGGCAAAATTTCGCACTACCGAAAAACCCTGTGCTTCAGCATATTCTTGAATCGCTGCACCGATGTCCCCAGTACGAGCACCCGGTTTAACTTCCGCAATTCCTCTTCTGAGACATTCCTCAGTTACTTCCACTAACTTTTTAGCTACAGGCGAAGGTTTCCCGACAAAAAAAGTTTTGGAAGTATCGCCGTGATAACCATCTACTAAAGGCGTTACATCTATGTTAATAATGTCGCCTTCTCGAAGAATTTGTTTCGCATTGGGGATGCCGTGACAGACTACTTCATTGACGCTTGCACACAGAGATTTTGGAAATCCTTTATAGCCTAGCGGAGCGCTTTTTGCTCCGCGTGCCAAAGTCCAGCGTTCGGCTTCGTTGTTAATTTCGAGAGTGCTTACACCCGGTTTAACCATTGGTTCGAGATGCAGCAGAAGTTCTGCAGCTAAACGACCGGCTTGGCGCATTTTTTCTATTTCTCTACTGGATAAAAGCACTAAACGTTCGGTTGCCATAGTTTTTTCTGTTTTTTTTCGATCGATTAAGAGTTTATTTAACTCAATTTGAGAATACATTTGAATGGCTGTTCAATAAACTTGTAAGGTGCGTCAGTCAGCGGAGATTCCTAAAAATTGGCGAGTATTATTACTGACGCACCCTACTACCAACGATCGATTTGAACCAGCGTTCACAACGATCGCCCAAAACTGCTAAAGAATATTCTACCTCTGCTTGTCGCCTGCAAGCGCTGCGGTCAATTTGGTCTAAACGGGCGATCGCGCCTACCAAGGCATTTACACTATCAGGCTGCACTAAAAAGCCCGTCAGTCCGTCTCTCACAATTTCCGACGGCCCCCCGCGCTCGTAAGCAATCACGGGCACACCGCACGCTAAAGCCTCGATCGCGACATTTCCGAAAGCTTCCACCCAGCGCGGTGTCATCAACAATGCTCGGCACTGACGGACTTGCTCTTGCATTTGGGTTGTTGTCAGAAACCCTAAATATTCTACCGGAGCATCCGGGTAATCTGCACAAATTTTTTGCCAATAATCCTCATCTTGCATTTTGCCCATAATTTTCAGGGGAATGCCTGTAATTTTCGCTGCTGCCACTGCATCTTCTAAGCCTTTTTCCGGGGCGATGCGGCCCAGCCAAGCTAATTTAGACTGCGGTTGGTCGCAAAATTCGTACAGGGATAAATCTATGCCATTTCCCAACAACTGACATTCATCAGCAAAGGCGAATGTTTTGGCTTGAGAAGCTGTGTGAACTCCGATCGTACCAGGAAACTCGACGGCGGTTTGTCCGGCAATGCGATCGAGGGCGGCCCAAAGGGAACCCATGCTGATCAAATGTGCGATCGGAGTCCTAAAAAATGGTGTCAAATAAAACGGCAGCCAATCGTAGGCAAAATTAACAATGACATCCCATTCATCCTGAACTTGGCGAGCATATTCCCACATATTCGCCAGCACAGAATCTGCGGGCATCACAATAGGATCGTTGTAATCTTGTGTTTGGGCGGTTACTTGCAAATCACCCGTTATTTCGATTACACGAATTGATTCTAAGACTGAACCTATCGGCGCTACAACTGCTATTTTATGACCGCGGCTCTGCAATTCTTTAGCAATGTTAAGGACTGTAAGTTCTACACCGCCACCCAACCCAGAACCTAGTTGACCGACAGAAGTTGACAGGAACAATAGTTTTAAATAGTCATTAGTCATTAGTCATTAGTCATTAATCGGCATTCACTAACTTTAACACAATCTCAATTATAAATTCTCCCATCTCAAATCTCAATTTGAGAATTATTTGAAAATTGCTACATTTATTAATCCATCCCAGAACGCGGACGGATGCGATTCAACTGATTGATTGCCCAGCGAGCAGTTTCCTGAACTTCTGGATCTGGATCGTCCGTCGCACGGTGCAACAAGTAACTGATTTGATTCACCAATTCGTAAATCCGCGTCAAGTCGCGAATTGCATTTTTACGCACTTCGGGATTTTCATTTTGCAGCGAAATTGACCACGCATTATTCATGGGTTTGAGCGTGCGAATGCCAATTTCCGAGAGACTTGCCAAAATTAAACTGTACTGCTTGGAGTCGGAATTTGCTAGCAAATCGAGCAACGGCTCAACTGCTCTGGAATCTCCCCGCTGACCTAATTCCCAAATTGCTTTGCCCCTCTTTGCCGGATTTAGCTGCTGCAAATCTTCAATCAGTGCTTCAATAATATCAACTTTAGGTCTACCATCTGTTTCGGGAAGGGCAATACCTTTGTTCTTCCCTAGGGGATCGGTTTGATTAGTTGTTTCGGAAATGTTGAAACCTGTGTTGTTGTATCCGTTGCTGTGAGTTTCCAAGGGCGAGGTGTCGGAATTAATTCGATCGCCCTCGACTGCTGCATCCTCGGATTCTGGTTCCCCGGATTCCGGGATAAACGGTAAAGGTCGATCGCTGCTCTCGATACTGTAGCCTTGTGGCAGACCAAAAGGGTAGGGCAAGGCTGACAGCGATTGTCCCCCAAAAGAATTCTCTTGCGGTCTACTTTCGTGCGAGTTTGTAGGAGAATAGGGATTAGTAAATTGAGATTTTTTTTGGTTCTGGCGTTCAAATCTTCCCCGTTTTCGCTGAGAATAATTTGACTCGTCACTGCTAACTAATTTAAGCATGATAAATACTGCCGCTGCCGTGACGACAACTGCTGCCAAACCCAACATTAAGAACCCCCGCTGACGAGACAAAAAGACGATCGAATTGGATACCGATGTCGGGATCTTAGAATTAGATTTGGACGTTTTGGACGCCTGAGATTTGTTTTTATCGGGCGCTGGAGACGGTTTTGGAGGCTGGGAATCCTGGCGGTCGTCCGGGGAAGAGTTAGCCTGAGCAATTTCTTGGGAAACAGCAAGCGCAGAGGCATTGAGTCTCTGTTGCCCTCCGTCGGCACTTGGACTGAAAGCAGCGCCCAGACAGGCAATGCAGGTGAACAAACATACAAAGGAGCGGTAGTGCGCCATAAGACTCAATCCAGGTTTTGAGAGGCAACGCCGCATGACGAGCTTTAGTTTAACCTTGAGTTAGCTCGATCCTAGCTGCTATGCGCTTAACTAACTCACAAATACCACCAGACTAGCGAAAAACCCTGGTTTGAGAGGGCACCGAGCCAGCTATTATAAGCACAATTGTGTCATTGACGTGCAACTCCTTTAAATAATTAGTTTAAAACGAACAACTACATCGGCGGCCGCGACTTTAGCAGCGGCATCCCGAAAGTTGATTGCAGCTAATCTCACCTACGTGCCGCGTGCAGTGCAGGCCCTGCAGCGCTGCACTGCGGGGACGCCAGCAGATGATTGTGGCCGCCGGCGATTTCTCGCTAATAGCGTGGCATGACCAAGAGTTTAACAAGCTTCCGAGCCTGCGGGTCGATCGTTTTTGTGTGAATTTGGGCGGCAGTGGGACAGGGGCATTGGCACTGGTAACGAGAAACTCGGTTTTTTCGTTAATTCTTCGTTGCTAAACCGCATATTTTCCGTACATTCCAGGACGCAATACCGTCACTCGCAAACCAGTTTTATTTACCAAAAATGCTGTCATAAAGAGAGCTCTGATTTGACCGATGTTAAGTTGAAGGGGGCAATTATGCCGGATAGAAGTGTGTTAAATCAATCGGTATTTAATGCTGTGCCGCCAAATTTGATATAAGATCGGGCTAAATTTCTAGTGTGAGAGTAGAGGCGTTTGTGAGCCAACAAGATATTTTAAATTTAGCAAAAGAAGGCGATGCCAGGGCGATCGCATTTCTGATCGGCCAAGCACTCCAAAGCTTCGGCGTCACGGCTAAAGCCAGCCGGGAAAATGACACCCTGCACCTGCTGCTGGAAGCAGAACATTTACCCGCAGAAGAAGCCTGTCTCCGAGTCGCAGTTAAAGGGTTGCAGCGGCTGCAACCAAATAACCTTTACTCAGTGACAGTTTACGGGCGGCGCAGCGGCGAGCAATTGCCCGTTTGGACTCAGACGGTAGAATTAAAAAAACGCTTGACTTCCGTACCAGTGAGTCCATTAGTTGCCGTAAATGCCGCAGTAGCTGCAAGTGCAGCAGCAGCAGCTAGTGCAGCCGCTTCTGGCATTCCTGTGACTTTGCCCGAGCTAGAAAAACCTCAAAATGTCACAACTGCGCCCCCTCCAACACCAGAACAATCTCCGCCCCAACCCCCTAAAATCCCAACTCCAAAACCCCCAAACCAAAGGCAGCAAAAGCCATCGCCGCAGCCAGAATTAGCAGGCACTAAAACTAAGAAATCTGGGATTTCAGTCGGTGCTCTGAGTCTAATTCTCGTACCGATATCCGGCGTTGTTCTGGCTTCTCAACTTTACAAACCCTCAACAACAGCTACTAATAACCCTCTCACGTCACAGCCTGCGGAACAAGAAGCGATCTCCACACCAACACCAGCAGCCGCAGCCAAACCCATTCCCGCTCCAAAATCGCCCTCCCCGGCTGCCAAACAACCTGCCACTGTGCCCGCCACTGTCAGCATCAAAGCAGTTGGCGACATGGTTCCCGGCACAAATTATCCCTACAATAAACTGCCGGCAAAAAAAGAGATGTTATTAGAGTCGGTAAAACCGTACCTCAAAGGAGCTGATATTCTGTTTGGCAATTTTGAAAGCACGATGACCGATTATCCCTACAGTTCCAAAGCCGGTGGCGGACGAATGCTGATTGCCTTTCGGACGCCTCCGAGTTATGCCAAAATCTTCAAAGATGTTGGTTTTGATATTTTGAGTATTGCCAACAATCACTCTTACGATTTTCACGAGCAGGGATTTAAGGACACGATTAAAAACATCGAAAGCAATGGCATGAAGTCTGTTGGCAAAAGAGATCAAATTGTTTATAAAAATGTCAAGGGTGTGAATTTTGCATTTATCGGTTTCAGCAACTACGGCGACGTTCACAATTCTTTGCTGGAACTGAAAGCGGGAGCCGAAGTTGTCAAAAAAGCTAAGGAAAAGGCTGATATTGTAGTGATATCAGTTCATGCTGGAGCTGAAGGAACGGGAGCTCAGAATGTGAGAAATAAAACAGAGTTCTTTTACGGAGAAAACCGGGGAAATATGGTTTTGTTTTCGCGGACGATGATTGATGCGGGAGCAGATTTGATTTTGGGACACGGCCCGCACGTTCCCCGATCGATGGAACTTTATAAAGGGAAATTGATTGCTTATTCTCTGGGAAATTTTTTGGGTTATCGCACTTTGTCTACAGCAGGATCGCTCGGTAAATCTCTAATTTTGGATGTGAAAATGACTCCGCAAGGGGATTTTGTTTCTGGTAAGATTATCCCCGTCCAACTTGACGGGCGAGGTGTGCCGGCTGTTGATAACAAATTTAGGACTGTGGGGTTGATTGACCGTTTGACAAAAAGCGATTTTCCCAATAGCGGTTTGAAAATTGATGACAAGGGGATAATTTCCAAGAAATGATCGGGGCAATTATTTACCGAAGAAGTGCGTTGTGAATCACATCTTTCAGCATTCTCAAGAACAGGCTTTTCGGTCTGTTCCACAAAGAATGAGTTTTCTTGTGGGGCGGGCTTTCCGGCCCGCCCACAAAAGGATTATTGATATTGGTGCCTGATGTGAGTTATGACAAGAAGCTATACTTCCGGCGACTCCTCAAATAAGCGATCGCCCCGGTGCAGTCGATCGGCCATTTGATAAGTTTGCGCTTGCGATCGCACTGTCGGGGCATGGGCGGCTAAATACCTTGCCGCCGCCACTAATACCACAATGCGATCGCCCGCATTCTCTAATAAAGCATACTGGCGAAATGCCGCTTCTACCTGCTGAATAACGTGGAAATCCCGATTTTCTCGCAGCATCAGTTTTCCTAAAACTGCCATCAACCGTTCCGATTTGCCGCCGCTATATAAGTATTTTGCAACTAATTTACCGACTTGATTCACCTGTTGCTGTCTGTCCAACAAGTCGGGCAGTTGTTTGAGCAATTCTTCTGGATTCTCAACTACATCTGTTGGTTCTGGAAGTCGCGCAGGCGGTACATTTAAGAAACGGTTGAGATATACGCCGATCGCCGCATCGAAAACTCCCCGCAGCAACTCTATTGAAGGCGATCGTCGCAATCCTTGATGTACCGCATTCGCAAAGGTAAAGGGATGGTGCGCTGAATTCCAGTCGCTGTGGTCGTTATTCGTATTAAACCGGGCTACGCGGAGGGCCGCAGCATAAGTGACTGCACTTGCTAATTCTGCTTCGCTGCAACCTTCTTTCAAGGCAGTTAAAAGTGCATCGACGATCGCCAATACATCATCCCCCAACAACATCGGAATTAACTGTTCTCTCCCCAACCAATTGCCCCGGTGCGATCGGCCCATTTCTAAAGCTGCCGGCAACTGCGCCATCGCTGACTCTAAAATTGCCACCGCATCCACAGGATAGCGCCAAGAACTCGACTCTTCCATGCGCGCCGCATTCGCCAAACCAGCCGCCAAACTCGCGAAAACAGTTTCTGCCCCTTGCCAATTCACTGCATCTAGGGCTTCTAACGCCTTGTTAATAAAGTCGAGGCTGTGACCGACATCAATGTAGCGGTGGTCAGTAGCTGCCGCAAACAGCATATCAGCAATTTGTTCTCGTTCCAGAGGCGCGCGTACTGCTGTCAACAAACATCGTTCCGCCGCTTCGCTGTCTCTGATTTCAATAAATTGCCGGAACCAGCTTTTGAGTGTCTCTGCATCAACCTCAGCATTAGGCAAGGGGTGAACGGCAAAGTGAGGAGGTGCGCCTGCACTATCGCGGGCCACTGCCGAAAGTCCCTGATAGAGGGCGGGGGGTCGGTCTTCTGGATCTAGATAAGGCAGGATATTCATCAAGCAGGTGTGGATCGATAAACCCGTATCCCATCCCGATTTGTTGTAGCGCGTGCCAAATTCTAATCCGATTTGGAAAGGTTCGCTGGCACTTGCCCCCATATCTAGCAAGCCAATCACTGACTTGGCGATGACTAGGGAAATTCCTTGTTCTAACCCATCTTGAAGTCGCTGGCGCTGGTGGGCGTAAGAGTCAAGCTGTTGTGCTAAATTTACCCAAACTTCGCCGTCGCGAATTTCTGCTGGGAACGATCGCACGTCGTCGGCCCAAGAGTCAAAAGTACCGCCGCTGGCGACATCAAAGCGGGCGTAGTGCCAAGGACAGGTGACTATGCCATCTTTGCAAGTGCTGCCGTTGAGGGGAAAACCCATGTGCGGACAGCGGTTGTCGATCGCGTATACCCGATCGTTTGAGTAGAAAAGGGCGATCGTGTGTTTTGCCAAATTCACTAACAAACTGCCCTTTGTCTCGACTTCTGCAAGTTTCGCGGCGCGAACGTAATAGCCTGAAGTCTCAGCCATAAGTTTTTAAACTAATTTATAATAAACTAGATTAGCTCAATCTCGATCGATCGCCCGAAGGTTACTGTTTTCGACTCATTCCAGATTCATCAGCGATCGCAAAGCTTCTTTCATCTCCTCTACCGTTGTTGTCGCCGTACCGAATTGACGCACGACAATACTAGCCGCCAAATTGCCCAAAACTGCCGCTTCCCAACCAGATGCACCGACGCACAAAGCTAAAGTCATTGCTGCTACAACTGTATCTCCAGCACCGGTTACGTCGAAGACATCAGTCTTGTTAAAAGGGGGAATATCCCAACTTTGAATGGCAAATTCCCCGTTTTCACAAGTCGATGTTGGAGAAGGTGAATTTTTGATTTCTTCGCCGTTCGCCCTTTCAAACAAAGTCATCCCTTCTTCGCCGCGAGTAATCAGGATTTTTTGAGCTTGAGTTAAGTTCAACAAATCGCGTCCAGCTTGCATTAAAGTTTGAGGGTTTTTGATAGCATATCCAACGGCTTGCTCGGCTTCGGGCAAGTTCGGAGTAAATAACATTGCTCCCGAATATCGCTGCAAATTTATTTGAGCGTCTACAATGGTTTTGCCGGGAACCACTGCCGATTCGATCGCCAAATTTGTCAAAACTCCGTCGCCGTAGTCGGAACAAACCACGGCATCTACTGTCGGTATTTGCTGCCGGATGTAGTCTGCCAGTTGCAACTGCAAATCTAAATCCGGCAACTCGTCCGATTTGCGATCGACTCGGACAATTTGCTGAGTCACCGACTGCCGCGCGTGTCCGGAAATTCTAGTTTTGGTGACAGTTGGACGCTGCGAATCGATTAAAATCCCACCCGTATCAATTCCCGCCGCCTCAAAAATACCGCACAAAGCCTTTCCCTGGTCGTCTTTTCCCACCAAACCGGCAACTTTTACTTTGCCTCCCAGTTTGGCTAAATTATAGACAGCATTTGCGCCACCTCCTGGTACTTGCTGAGTATTTTCGTAGCGCAAAATCAACACAGGCGCTTCGCGGGAAATTCGCTCTACTTGTCCGGTAAGAAACTCGTCCAAGGTCAAATCTCCGATCGCTAATACCTGCGCTCGATCGAAGCAGTCTAATCTTTTCAATAATTGCTCTGTTGAGGCACGCAGTTGAGGCAAAAAATCGGAATAGTCGTTAGTCATTAACCAAAAAAATGAGACTGAGGAGTTAATTGTTGAGCGTGGAACGAGCGGGAATTAAAAATCCTAATATAAATTAATAATTAATTTCCTCCCTTGTTTTATTTTTAACTTTTAATTGATTTTCTCACTGGGATTTTGAGAAACCAGTTGCAGGCTGTTTGCGATCGCACTAGCTCAAAAAATTTAGCAAAAAAATGCAGATAAAATCGCAGCCTTTGAGACTCTACTGAAAGTTTCACGCTGTGGAAGTTTCCTTCTACATAAGTGCCTTCAAAAAACAGCAGAATTATTTCAATTTCTGCTTGATGATCGCAACCACCTGAGCCATTTGTTTTTTGAGTGCATCAATTTCCGCTTGCATTTTCGCCATTTTCTGAGTCATCGCCTGAATTTCGGCGGCGCCCGCTCCAGAAGTGGGTGCAGCGGCGGCTGCTGCTGGGGCTTCCGGCACTGGTTTCTTTTTGGCCAGTACCATCGCCGATTTGATTGCCTCGGTTAGCTGCTTCTTCTCAAACGGTTTGGCGATGAATGCAAAAAAATGCTTCTCGAAGGGTTTCGGAATTTTTTCCATCACCTCTTCTTCGCGACCCGACATGATCACCAAGGGTATCTTGGAAAGTTCGGCATGGGCTTGAACTTTTTGATACACTTCCCAACCGCTGACTTTGGGCAGTAGGAAATCTAACATAATTAGATTCGGACGGGCTTGACGGATCAGTTTGAGTCCCTCTTCGCCGTCTTTTGCTTCTAGAACTTCAAAGTTACCCTGAGGCAACATCTCTCGGACTCGGACGCGGATGACTTTACTGTCATCGATTACCAAGATTTTTTGACCAGCCACGACTGACTCCTTCAGTAATGAATGAGTGATGATTTGCAACCTTCAGTATATCCCTAACAGAATTCTACCCATAATTCTGGGTGAGTTTAGTTTTGTTGCACGTCGGCGCGATTCTGATTTGGGATTATAGTCCTACAAGTTCAGGGGCTTTGATTTCGGATACGATCGAAGGCATAAACTCGACCGCCACTTAATTATATGTCGCCCCAAACTCCTCAAACTTCTACAGTCAAAGCAGTTGCCCCCAAAATGCGGGGTGAAATCGAGGCGATGCCGGAGTGGTTGCGCCGCCCCATCGGCAAAGCTAGCGAACTTTCCCAAGTCCAAAAAATTATTAAACAGCGGCAAATTCACACGATTTGCGAAGAGGGCCGATGTCCCAACCGGGGCGAGTGCTACGCCCAAAAAACGGCGACTTTTTTGTTGATGGGGCCCACTTGCACCCGCGCTTGTGCTTTTTGTCAAGTAGATAAAGGTCATTCTCCGATGCCCCTCGACCCGGAGGAACCGCAAAAGGTGGCCGAGGCCGTGCAGTTGTTGGGTTTGCGCTATGCGGTGCTGACTTCGGTGGCGAGGGATGATTTGCCGGATGGGGGGGCAGGTTGGTTTGCCAGGACGATCGCCCAAATCCGCCTTCTGAACCCGGATACTGAAGTTGAGGTACTGACGCCGGATTTTTGGGGGGGAATCGCCAGGAGTTCAGAGGGGGAGAATTCCGGCCTCGATGAGTTGCAGCGAGCTCGGATTCGCACGGTGGTGGAGGCTAAACCGGCTTGTTACAACCACAATATTGAGACGGTGCGCCGGTTGCAAGGGCCGGTGCGGAGGGGGGCGAAGTACGATCGCTCGATCGGCGTTCTGCGTATTGTTAAGCAATACGACCCAACTATTCCCACCAAATCCGGTTTGATGTTGGGGCACGGGGAAACCGAAGCCGAGATAGTCGAAGCGATGGCCGATTTGCGGGACGCCAAGTGCGATCGGCTCACCCTCGGTCAATACATGAGACCATCTCTAGAGCACCTCCCAGTACGCAAATACTGGACGCCGGCCGAATTTGACCGTTTTGGGTCGATCGCCCGCGAGATGGGGTTTGAGCGCGTGCGATCGGGGCCTCTCGTCCGCAGTTCCTACCACGCCGGAGAGAGCGAGTGAAATTCATCTGAATTCAACTCGGTATAAACTCCTTGTTACAAAAAATAACTCTAGAGGATTGTGCATAAGTGCGACGCTCTCTGCTATTTGTAAATAGAGTGACTTATGAATTAGGAGCTTTACTTATGGCAGAGATAGCGAAGAACCAATTAAAATCCGACTCCGTGATGAAAACGGGCAAATTCCCTTACACGTTTCGCGCGGCCTGGTTTTTGGGGCTGTTAGCGATCAATTTTCTGGTTGCAGCCTATTATTTCCATATCATTGAATAGTTCTGCAAGTTAACTTTTAGCAGACCCTGCTGTTCTAGACCTCAACGTCGGAGAGAGGGAGAGAGGGAGAGGGGGAGAGTTTTGAGTTTTGAGTTGGGGAGAATATGACTTCATCCTTCTAACTAATAACTACTGACTACTGACTTCTTCCCTCTTCCTTCGGACTCCTAACTCCTGACTCCTGACTCCCGACTTTTGCTCAATAATTAATCCGTGTATCCGTGTCAAAATCCGTGTCGTGCCTTCCTTCTTCCTTCTTCCTTCTCTAACGATTTCTCGACGCTTCTAGCTTTGACAATCGCTCTTGAATTTTGATAACATCTTGCTTAGTTTCTATTGCCAAAGTTGCTAAATTGTCAAACAGGGGGTCTCCCGACAGCGTTCTAGGATTTGTGCGACCAGAACCTGAAGGCGCAGCAGACTGAGGCCGATTAACTCTAGAACCTTGATTTTGCAAACTGTAGATTTGTCCTCTGAGTTCAGAAATTTGACGTTCTAATTGAATAATGCGAAACTCTAATTGACTTGTGGATTGAGCGGGCGTAAAAATTGGCGCTACAGCAATTGCTAAGGCGCAAGCCAGACACAAAAGACAGATTTTTATGGTGCGATGGCGAATATTTTTCGGCATAGCTTTAATAATTTAAATTATACCAGTTCTACGATAACAAATCGCCGAGATTTTTGACCTCTATCAGAAGTATGTCTTATGGCAACTAGGAACGTAGCTATTTTAATGTTCGATGATGTCGAGGTACTGGACTTTGCAGGCCCTTTTGAAGTGTTTTCGGTGACATCAGAATTAAGTAAGGGCGAGCGACCTTTTGCAGTCTCTACCGTAGCCGAACATCCCGGTGCTGTTAGCGCCCGCAACGGTTTGAGTGTAAATCCAGACTGCACCATTTCCGATTGTCCGCCACCGGATATTTTAATTGTACCGGGAGGACAAGGTACGAGAAAGTCGATCGATAATTCAGCAGTTATTAATTGGATAAAAGATTCTGCGCCAACAGCAGAATTAGTGCTTTCTGTCTGTACGGGTTCGCTGCTTTTGGCAAAAGCTGGCTTGTTGGAAGGTTTGGCAGCAACTACACACCATCGGGCCTTGGATTTATTGAAAAAATTAGCTCCCAACACAACTATTATCGAAAATCAGCGATTTGTCGATAACGGCAAAATCATCACATCTGGAGGAATTGCTGCGGGAATTGATATGTCTTTGCACGTTGTCGGCAAGCTTTTGGGTACAGCACAAGCTGAACAAACAGCAGAGCACATGGAGTATAAAATTGGGAATGGGTAATTGGGGATTGGGAATTGTATAATTTGCGCGTAGTGGCGAGTTTTACCAACTATCTATGACTAAAAAAAACAATCTCGTAAACCCGCCCCGCCCATACACAAAGGATGCTACCGGACACGATTTCAAGCATCTTCGCCCCAAACTTTTATTTGTAAATAGACTAATATCAAAGCTACAGCCATCAGGAAAGTTGCCGCTGCTGCTGCATAGCCAAAATCAAATTGCGAAAAAGCTTGCTCGTAAATATAATAAACTAGCAAATTAGTAGAGTTCAAAGGGCCGCCGCCGGTAATGACGTAAACTTGCTCGAAACTCCGCAGAGTAAAAATAGCAGTAGTGACGGTAGCAAATACTAAAGTCGGCCGCAAACCGGGTAAAGTGATGTACAAAAATTGCTGCCAAGCATTAGCTCCATCCAATTGGGCCGCTTCGTAAAGATTTACCGGAATTGCTTGCAATCCTGCTAAAAATACTACCATATTAAAGCCTAATTGTTTCCAAATACTGAGCAAAATTATCACTGGCATTGCCCAAACTGTGCTGCTAAGCCAAGGAATTGGATTTAAGCCGATCGCCATTAACACACTATTCACCGGGCCTTCGGTTTGAAACAACCACCGCCAACCCAAGCCAACTGCAACTAAAGAGGTAATCGAAGGAATAAAATAAGCGGTGCGGAGAGTTCCTCGCCAAGCAAACGAGCGATTTAGCAAAACTGCTAAGCCCAATGGAATCACTAAACTGGGAATGACTGTCGCAGTAGTAAAATAGAGCGTATTTTGGAGAATTTGCCAGAAATCCGGGTTTGTGACTAGACGCCAGTAGTTGTTGAAGCCAATCCAACGCACTCCCGACTGGGTAAAGCTGCCGCTGGTAAAGCTGAGGTAAAATAAATAGGCGATCGGTCCAATCAAAAAAGTACCCAGAAACAGCATAGCTGGGGCCAGGAAAGTCCAAGCTGCGATCGCATCATTATCCAACCAGTTAAAACGCCCAAATTTTATCCGAACCATTGGCTTGTAAATTTTAGCTTTTAGTTTTAAATGGTATCACAATATAGGTCAACGTCAAAATGAACCTTCTCGATATATTAGCTCATTTACCCACTATAGAAACTGAAAGGCTCCTGCTCCGAAAAATTACTTTAAACGATGCCAGCGATATGTTTGAGTATGCCTCAAACCCCGAAGTATCACAATACACAATGTGGTCAACTCACACCTCGATCGAAGACACTAAATACTTTCTCAGGTCACTTACTAAAATGTACAAAAGACGAGAGCTTGTAGATTGGGGACTTGTCCACAAAGTCGAGAAAAAGTTTATTGGGACTTGCGGATTTGTGGAATGGAGTATGACGCACAGCCGCGCGGAAATTGGCTACGCACTTTCTAGCAGCTATTGGGGCGAAGGATACATGAGCGAGGCTGTCAATGCAGTGATTGAATTCGGCTTTCGGGAGATGTTGCTGAATCGAATTATGGCTAGATGTGAGGTTAACAATATTGCTTCCGCTAGGGTGATGGAAAAAGTGGGGATGCAATTGGAAGGGGTATTGCGACAGCACCTATTTGTGAAAGACAGATATTGGGATCTGAAAATTTATTCTATTCTCAAGGAGGATTTTTTTGCCGGTCTACCAGATTAGCACTCGTTATATCAATTCCGGCTGCGCCGGAATGATAAGCGAGGACAGGGCACTGCCCTGTCCTGATTTCGGTCGGGTAATATTAATTCCGATGTTACCGGAATTGATATTACAGGTGGTACAATTTTGAGAGCAAACTAAAAATTTTATGATAACAGCAAATACCTATTCCACAGATTTTTTGATTTCCCCCCCACTTCCTGCCGCCAAAGTCGAAAAAAATGCTTCTATTAGTAAGCCCTTAAAATTAGGAGTTTTAGCATCAGGAAGCGGCAGCAACTTCGAGGTAATTGCCCGATCCATCCAAAACCAAGAAATCAACGCTAAAATCCCAGTATTAATTTACAACAACCCCGAAGCCAAAGCCGCAGCCAGAGCCGAAAAATACGGGATTCCCTCGATTCTGCTCAATCACCGCGACTGCAAAAACCGCGAAGAATTAGATACAAAAATTGTTAAAACTTTCCAAGAATATGATGTAGAATGGGTAGTGATGGCGGGTTGGATGCGGATCGTTACTAAAGTTTTGCTTGATGCTTTTCCCGATCGCGTTATTAACATTCACCCCAGCTTACTGCCGAGTTTCCCAGGAATTCGCGCCGTAGAGCAAGCACTGGCCGCTAAGGTTAAAATCACCGGATGTACGGTGCATATCGCCCGTTTAGAAGTAGACAGCGGGCCGATTTTAATGCAGGCAGCAGTGCCCGTATTGCCTGATGATACCGCAGAAACGCTGCACGCGAGAATTCAGGTGCAAGAGCACAAAATTATGCTGGGTGCTCTTGCACTTATTGCCGAATCTAATCGAAAATATTGTGACTAAAAACCTCACCAGTGCTGCATCTGTCCCCGAATTGCCTGTCAGCGCATCACCCGAAACCTGCCCGCCGCTGACAGACTCGAATAGCCTGAAATTAATTCTCAAAGAAAGGCTCAAAAAGAACATCGGCATCAAGGGAGAATTCTATCTGCCTTGCTTGCCATCAATGCTAGACGACTATCTTAAATTACTGTCAGACTTCTTAAACATTCTCGGACAAAACATCGACGCTGCCCAAACCGAAAACTTGCGAACATTAATCGCCAACGCCTTAGCAGAAGGATTCAAAAATTCCCCCCACGCTAATCTAATAGTCTCATACTTTCCCGCTAATTCCCAAACCGGTTTAGCCGGCGGCATTACTCTGAATACCAAGATTCAAGTCGAATCGATGGCCCAGAAATATCATAGCTGGCCGGATATTCGCCCCGAACCTTTATTCGGCAGCCATCCCGATGCCAAAGTTATCGCCACTGCCGCTGAATTAGGCGAACCGGGAAAAGCACCTATTTTAGATGTTGGTGCAGGCCCAGGGCGCAATAGCCTGCCCTTAGCAAGGTTAGGCCATTCCGTGGATGCGATCGAACTAACACCCATATTTGCCGAGAAACTATCATCCGCAGCAACCGCCGAAAACTTGCCGGTAAATGTCACCCAAGGCGACGTTTTAGACCCATTATTGAGGATGAAAACTTATCGCTACAAATTAGCCATTGCTACCGAAGTTCTCTCTCATTTCCGCTACCCCGAACAAATTCGTCTTTTCCTCGGCAAAATGTCCGATGCTGTTTTAAGTGGCGGGTTTATCTTATTTAGCACTTTTTTAGCAGTTGATGGGTACGAACCCGATGAGATGACAAAACAAATGTCTGAATTGTGTTGGTCTTATCTGATTACCAGACAAGAATTGCAAGCAGCAATAGAGGGTTTGCCGTTAGAAATTATTTCTGATGAATCTGTGATTGAATACGAACAAAAACATTTGCCTGACTCTGCGTGGCCGCCGACACCTTGGTTTGTCAGTTGGGCTAGCGGGCGCGATTTATTTCCCGTGCAACAAACACCGCCGTTAGAATTGCGGTGGATAGTTGTTAAACGCTTGTAGAGAGTTAGTATGGTGCGTCAATCGATTTTAGATTTTAGATTTTAGATTTTAGATTCAAGAATCGAAGCATTGACTTGCGCGAGATAAATACGTTCGGCAAGTTTCATCGGATACAGGTTTTTTATTTCTGGACGGATGAATCCGGGGGCTTGTATCCTGAATGCTTTAGGTCACAATTTAGTTTATCGATGATTGATAAAATAACGCGGTCTAACTCACATCTTGCACCATTCTCAAGAACAGGCAAGATGCCTGTTCCACAAAGATGGAGTTTTCTTGTGGGGTGGGCATCCTGCCCGCCCGCAAAAGGCTAATTGAGAATGGTGCAATATCTCAGGTCTAACGCACCCTACAACAATTTTTAGCGGTTAAAAATTCAATTTTCAACCTCGGATGCCCGCAATTGTCCGCAGGCTGCATCTGCTTCTAAGCCGCGAGAATAGCGCACGCTAACTGCAATTTTCTTTTCCTTCAAAGTCGCAACGAAACTGTTAATTCGATTGGGAGTCGGTCGCTTGTAATCAGCTTCCTGAATCGGATTGTAAGGGATCAAATTTACGTGACACTGAAAACCGCGCAAGTGAGTTGCTAACTCGGCGGCGTGTTCCGGCAAGTCATTCACACCTGCTAAAAGTACGTATTCAAAACTCAATCTGCGTCCAGTCGATCGCACATATTCGCGGCATTCTGCGATTAACTCACCCAAAGGATAAGGGCGGGCGCTAGGAATTAACTCTTCGCGCAATCTTTGATTGGAAGCGTGGAGGCTGACGGCGAGGGTAACTTGCAGTTGATGTTCGGCTAGTTGGCTGATGCGATTGCGAATTCCGACTGTAGAAATGGTGATGTTTCGCTGTCCAATTCCTACATCTTGATTCAAACACTTGACAGCAGCTACAACATTATCGAAATTCAGCAGGGGTTCGCCCATTCCCATAAATACGATGTGGCTGACTCGGCGGCCGAAATCTTGCTGTACTGTCAAGACTTGATCGACGATTTCGTTTACTTCTAAATTGCGCTTGAAACCGCCTTTTCCGGTAGCGCAAAAGTCGCAGCCCATCGCGCAGCCAACTTGGGCTGAGACGCACACAGTCAGCCGTTTTTCTGTGGGAATGCCGACTGTTTCCACGATCTGACCGTCTGCCAATTTTAATAGATACTTTACGGTGGCGTCTGGTGCGACCGATCGCAAATGAATAGTCGATCGCCCGATCGGGATTTTAGCAACAGTCTCGCGCCACTGTTTCGAGAATACAGAAATGTCAGAGATCGATCGCGCACCTTTCTCATAAATCCACTGGTACAACTGCTTTCCCCGATAAGCAGGTTGTCCCTGTTGCTGTACCCACTCCGTTAACTCAGCTAAACTCGCCCCCAGCAAGGGCGGAATTTTACCCGACTCAACAGCCAAAGCAGCAGTCTTGCGAGACTGATTCGCACCCTTGGAATTACCAGAAGAGTACACCTGAGAAACGGACGTAGGAGACATAGGTCATCAGAAAATTTAAAGCTACCCTCTATATTAAAACTTATCGACCAAAGCGGCCGTTAATCCTCAAAAAGGTGAACTCTCGATCCCCCTAAATCCCCCTTCTTAAGGGGAGTAGGGGTTGACTTTGAGAATAATCCGGTTCCCCCCTAAAAAAGGGGGGTTAGGGGGCATCTTATTGTGGACTCACAAAGAAAACTCCAGACACCAATGTCCGCAACAAAGTTAATTTTTGGCAAAATTCCCCAAAAATTGCGTGTAAATGACCGCCGCCACCTAAAATAAACTCTGGAGTTTGTGAAAGGGTATGCAAATTTGACAGCTTTCCATCACAATTAATGCAAATTTTATGGTGTTAAATATTCTTGCGCTGCCCTTAGCGTTTCAATTTACATCGCCGGGCCCAATTATCTTTCAACTCGGCCCCGCAGCCATTCGCTGGTACGGGCTGTTAATAGCTTCTGCTGTCTTGATCGGGGTCAGCCTTTCTCAATACTTGGCCCAAAAACGCCGCGTCAACCCGGAATTGTTGGGTGATTTGGCAATTTGGCTGGTTCTGGCCGCTATTCCCTGTGCTCGAATTTATTACGTGGCTTTCGAGTGGCAGCAATACGCCCAGAGGCCTGAAGATATTATTGCGATTTGGAAAGGCGGAATTGCCATTCACGGGGCGATTTTGGGCGGCACGATCGCAGCTTTAATTTTTGCGAAAATTCAGCGAGTTTCTTTTTGGCAATTGGCCGATTTAATCGCGCCTTCGGCAATTCTCGGTCAGGCGATCGGACGCTGGGGAAATTTCTTTAACTCGGAAGCTTTTGGCAGTCCTACAGATTTGCCTTGGAAACTCTATATTCCGCCAAACAGCCGCCCGCCCGCCTATGCTAATTTTGAATACTTCCACCCCACATTTCTCTACGAATCCCTGTGGAATGTGATAGTATTTGGGTTGCTTCTGACTTTGTTTTTCCGCGATTTGCAGGGCAAAATTCGCTTGAAAACCGGTGCTTTATTTTTGGTTTACATCGCAGCTTACAGTTCCGGTAGAGTCTGGATTGAAGGGTTGCGGACTGATAGTTTGATGTTCGGGCCGCTGCGGACTGCACAGATGGTAAGCTTGACTGGAATTGTTTTAGGGTTGGGCGGGTTGGCTTGGCTTTATGTGCTCGATCGACCTTTGCCCGATGTTGTCTCCCCCAATAGCGATCGGGCAAAAATCGCTCAGAAATCCCCAGAGGATAAATAAAAAACCCCAGAGAGGTTAGTCTCTAGGGTTCAAAACCAGGGTGCATCTACCATCCCTTACTTCCAACCAAAATAGGTACATCCGGAAGCGTCCGTAAATTTAGCAAATTTTTTAGCAGCAATGAGTTTGACAGAGATTGAAGCCCTAATTCCAAGGGTATACATTGTAGGTGCAGGCCCGGGAGACCCGGATTTGTTGACTGTTAAGGCTCAAAAATTATTGGCTGCGGCTGATGTCATATTATTTGCTGATTCGCTAGTCCCAGAGCAAATTTTGCAGGGGGTGCGCGCGGATGCTGAAGTTATTCAAACTGCGGATAAAACCCTCGAAGAGATTGTACCTTTGATGGTGGAACGAGTGCGCGCCGGAAAAAGCGTCGTCCGCCTCCATTCCGGCGATCCATGTCTCTACGGGGCGGTCGGCGAACAAATGCAAGCTTTGGCCTTGGAGGGAATTGCTTTTGAGGTAATTCCGGGAATTAGCGCTTTCCAACTTGCGGCGGCTAAACTTAAAATTGAGTTGACAGTTCCGGGAATTGTGCAGACAATTATTTTGACGCGAATTAGCGGCAGAACCGAAGTACCGGAACGGGAAGAATTGGCGAGTTTAGCGGCTCATCAAGCGAGTTTGTGCCTGTATTTGAGCGCCCGCCATGTCGAACAAGCTCGAGCTAAATTGATGGAACATTACCCATCGGATTTGCCTGTAGCAATTTGTTATCGGTTGGGCTGGCCGGATGAAAAAATTGTGCTAGTTCCCCTTGACAAAATGGCCGTTGCTACGCGCGAAAATAATTTGTTCAGAACGACAATGTATGTGATTAGTCCGGCGTTGGGAAAATCAGCAGAAGGACGATCGCGCTTGTACCATCCAGAGCACGATCGGCTGTTCCGTCATTAGTCATTAGTCATTAGTCATTAGTCATTAGTCATTAGTCATCAGTCATTAGTCATTAGTCATTAGTCATCAGTCATTAGTCATTAGTCATTGGTTAGTTCCAATTATCAATGCCCAATTACCTATTACCAATTACCAATGCCCAATTCCCCATTACCAATTACAAATTATCAATTACCGAAAAACATGAAAGACTTAACTCGCAGACAATTTATCGCTGTCACCGCATTAAGCGCCGGATTTGCCTTAGCAGTTCATCCTATTGCGGCTGCCGTTATCAATACCTCACCTGCTGGTTTAACAGCAGGTGAGGTGAAAATTCCGGTAAAAGAAGGCTCAATTCCAGCCTACAGAGCAATGCCTGCTACTGGTAACAATTTCCCCGTGGTTCTAGTAATTCAAGAAATCTTCGGAGTTCACGCCCACATTCAAGATATTTGCCGCCGTTTTGCCAAATTAGGTTATTTGGCGATCGCCCCAGAAATGTTTGCCCGTCAAGGTGATGTTACTAAAATGACCGACATTCAAGAAATTAGGAGTAAAGTTGTCTCGAAAGTTCCTGACGAGCAAGTTATGTCCGATTTAGATGCTACCGTAGAGTGGGCACAAAAATCAGGAAAAGGCAATATTAATAAGTTGGGAATTACAGGATTTTGCTGGGGAGGCAGAATTGTTTGGCTGTACTCTTCCCACAACCCGAAAGTCAAAGCTGGAGTGGCTTGGTACGGGCGTTTGGTTGGCGATTCTACGGCTTTAACTCCCAAACAGCCGATCGACATTGCAGCAACTTTGAAAGTGCCTGTATTGGGGCTTTACGGCGGCAAAGACGAGGGAATTCCCAACGATACAGTAGAGAAAATGCGGGAAGTTCTCAAAACTGGTAGCAGCGGTTCCGAAATTGTGCTTTATCCAGATGCGCCGCACGCTTTTAACGCTGACTATCGCCCCAGTTACCGGAAAAAAGAAGCTGAGGATGGTTGGAAACGGATGCAAGATTGGTTTAAAAAGTATGGAGTTTCATAATAGTTGTGAGTTGTTAATTTTGACTTAAAACTGGTGTCAAGTTTGGGATCGAAAAAGGCAATATTAGCGAATAGCCCTTAAGACAGGTGGGTTTGTGGGCGCGACATTGGTAAACTGAGCGGTGTAGAATTATCGATCGAACAGGTAAGCCCGTGCTAGACGAACAAGCTAAAAAGACCATCCTGCGCAAAATCCCTCACGGATTGTACATCTGCGGTGTCAAAGACGGGGAGGAAGTCAACGGTTTCACCGCTAGCTGGGTGATGCAATCTTCCTTTACCCCTCCCTTAGTTGTCAACTGCGTCAAGCAAGACTCCAAATCCCACGCCATGATCAAAGCCAGCGGTGTCTTTGCTTTGAGTTTCCTAGAAGCAGGGCAAAAAGACTTAGCCCAAAAATTCTTCAAACAGCAGCGCCGCGTTGGCAATAAATTTGAAGATGTAGAATTTTATCCCGGCGCGGAAACTGGTTGTCCGATTATCTCGGATTCTCTGGGTTACGTCGAGTGCAAAGTTGTCGGCGCTGTGGAACACGGAGACCACACAGTTTATGTGGGAGAAGTTTTGGCAGCCGGCGTCCACCGAGAAGGCAATCCGTTGCTGCTAGAAAGCACCGGTTGGAATTACGGCGGCTAATGACTTGGCAACTGGCAGTTGGCAGTTGTCAGTTGTCAGTTGTCAGTTGTTAGTTGTTAAGGGAGGCGAGTTAAAATTAATAAAAAATCGGCGACAATTTTGTCGGCATTTTCTTCTGTCAAAATTGGTACGTGTACGAAAATACATTTGGTGCTAAGTTGAGCATCTGCAAGGTGTTTTAAAACTGCATAATATAGAGCTTCGCAAACAAATTTTCCGGCTTCGTGACTGATTTCTGTTGCGGCTAAATCAGCGACTAGCGGTTCGAGATTAACTGCTGTTTTCAGAATGTCGCTATCGCAGCAAGCGCAAGATTCTACGGTTAATTTTTGCCGATTTTCGGCCATGCCGCAGCAGATAATAGTGTCGGGTTGGAGTTGGTTGATTTTGGCGATCGCCAAATTCGGTGCTAGCTGAAAATCTACTGGCAGTTTCCTCAAAAAAGTCAGAGAATCAGGCAAAGTTTTTATCTGGGAAATCTGGGCTAATAAGTCGTCGGAAGAGTTGGATTTCTGATGGGGAAGCCAAGTATCAAATGAGGTTAGCAGGATTTTCGCCGTCATATTTGTGCAATAATACTGATATTGATAATATAAGGCAAGTAAGTCAATGTCTGTCATTGCAGTAGTAGACTATGACATGGGCAATCTGCACTCGGTCTGTAAAGGCTTGGAAAATGTGGGTGCAGTGCCAAAAATTACAGATTCTCCTGCTATAATCGAGCAGGCTGATGCGGTGGTTTTGCCGGGAGTTGGTTCGTTTGACCCGGCAATGCAGAATTTACGATCGCGCAATTTGATAGAACCGATAAAAAGGGCGATCGCCTCGCGGAAACCTTTTTTAGGCATTTGTTTGGGTTTGCAAATTCTGTTTGAAAGTTCCGAAGAAGGTGTAGAACCGGGATTGGGCATTATTGCGGGAAAAGTGCGCCGATTTCGGTCGGAACCGGGTTTGACAATTCCCCACATGGGATGGAATCAATTGCAATTAACTCAGCCGGATTTGTCGCTGTGGCAAAATTTACCGTCCGATCCTTGGGTTTATTTCGTGCATTCTTTTTATGTCGATCCAGTTGATTTGGAAGTGCGATCGGCAATTGTGACTCACGGCAGTCAAAACGTGACGGCGGCTATAGCTAAAGACAATTTGATGGCCGTGCAATTTCACCCGGAAAAGTCTTCGAGTACGGGATTGCAAATGCTGTCAAATTTTGTCAGTCTGGTGAGGGAAAAAGTACCCGCTTAGGCGATTTGTGCAAAACCCGGTTTGCGGTATAAACCGGGTGTTTATAGTTTTAAATGATACCATTTTCAATAAAGAATGCAACTGTAACTATGCACCAAATTCATATTTAGTCACTCATCCCCAATCTAAAATCTCAAATCTAAAATCTAAAATTGTATGAGTCTGAGAATCTCTGGCAACCGCCAAATCAAAACCCTGCCGGGACTCGCAACTCGCCCTACACCTTCGCGAGTCAGAGAAGCTTTATTTAATATTTGGCAAGGGACGATCGCAGATTGCAGGTGGCTGGACATTTGTACCGGCAGCGGTTCGATGGGTGCAGAAGCTTTGTGTCGGCAAGCCGCGAGTGTCACCGGCATCGAACAGTCGGCGAAAGCTTGTGCGATTATCCGCGAAAACTGGCAGCAAATAGCAGACTCGTCCCAAACATTCCAAATACTGCGGGGAAACGCGACGGCGAAGTTGGCAACACTAGCGGGGCAGCAGTTCGATCGCATTTACTTCGATCCGCCCTACGCCAGCGACTTGTACGAACCTGTGTTAAACACGATCGCCAGCCAAGAAATGCTAGCACTCCTCGGCGAAATCGCCGTCGAACACAGCCCGGAGCGATCGGCACCACCGATTTCCGGCCTAGAAATTTGCCGCCAGAAAGTATACGGCAATACAGCATTAACCTTCTACACCCGCAGTTGCCGATCGGCTCAAACCGCAGCAGTGTAACGCCTGGAGGCAGAAAGAAACCGGTTTGCGCGGCGTGGGCGCGCCCCCGGGACTAAAAGTTTTTCCCTTGGATACAATACAAATTTTTCCGATGAAGCTAAGCTTTGTGCGTAGGTTGTCAGAGCAAGCTGCCTCAGCAATCGACGAAATAAATGGAGTTTAGGCTGAAAATAAAGCTTTCAGTTGTAACATGAACCCAAAGTGTGAGTGTGAATATTCCTAAAGGAGTGAATATGGTTCAGACACCTTCGCGCCCTCGCGGCAGCGACTTTCAAGCTGTTAACTCGGTACAGCCAGTCAAACGCGATACGATTCTGCAGGGAGATAGCCTCTCCCTGCCCAATACCAAACTCTTCGGCACAGACGGCATTCGCGGGAAAGTTGGAGAATTGCTGAATGCACCCCTAGCCCTGCAAGTGGGCTTCTGGGCTGGACAAGTTCTACGCCAACATTCCCCCAACCAGGGGCCTGTGATTTTGGGGCAAGACAGCAGGAATTCCAGCGATATGCTGGCAATGGCACTGTCAGCGGGTTTGACGGCCGCCGGTTTGGAAGTGTGGAATTTGGGATTGTGTCCCACTCCCTGCGTTGCTTATCTGGCAAGCGTTTCGGAGTCGGTCGGCGGAGTGATGATTTCGGCTTCTCACAATCCCCCAGAAGACAACGGCATCAAATTTTTCGGGTCAAACGGGTCGAAGCTGTCGCAGCAGTTGCAGGAACAAATCGAAGCGGGAATCCGGGGGGCAAAGGTTCCGGTTGCTAGCTTGGCTTGGGGACACCACTACCATCGCGCTGAGTTGGTGAAAGATTATGCCACTTCCCTCTGTGATTCGCTGCAACAGATGAATTTGGAGGGAATGCGGATAGTTTTGGATTTGGCCTGGGGGGCCGCTGCGGGTTTGGGGCCGGCGGTGTTCGCGCAAATGGGGGCGGAGGTTATCTGTTTGCACGACTCTCCTGATGGATCTCGCATTAATGTTAACTGCGGTTCTACTCATCTCGAAAGTTTGCAAGCGGCGGTTTTGGAACACAATGCCGATTTGGGCTTTGCTTTTGACGGGGATGCCGATCGAGTTTTGGGTGTTGACAACAAAGGTCGATCGATTGACGGCGATTACATTCTTTATCTGTGGGGCCGGCAGTTGCGCGACTCCCAACAGTTACCGTCCAATTTAATTATTTCTACTGTAATGGCTAACCTCGGCTTCGAGCGAGCTTGGGAAGAATTGGGGGGCAAACTAACTAGAACCAACGTGGGAGATCAGTACGTTCACGCTGAAATGCAGCGCACCGGTGCGATGTTGGGCGGCGAACAGTCTGGACACATTCTTTGCCCGCATTACGGTATCAGCGGCGACGGTTTGCTGACAGCTTTGCATTTGGCTTCGCTGGTGCGCCAGTCCGGGCAATCTTTGGCACAATTGGTAAGTGGCAGTTTCCAAACTTATCCGCAGTTGCTGCGAAATATTCGGGTGGACGATCGCGAAAAACGCCTGAAATGGCACGAGTGCGAGGCAATGCAAAAGGCGATCGAACGTGCTACAACGGCAATGGGCGAACAGGGACGGGTTTTGGTTCGCGCTTCTGGCACTGAACCGCTAATCCGAGTTATGGTGGAAGCTGCCAGCGCCGAATTGGCTAATTTCTGGACTGAAAATTTAGTTTTAGCCGTTGGGCAACACATAGCTATCTGATGGAAATGGGGAATTAATCTGAAGGAAGAAGGAGGAAGGAAGAAGGAAGAAGGAAGAAGAAAGAAGGAAAAAGCCTCTAGAGAAATATAGGGGATCTTAAAACCAATTTCTCATTCTTTATTCCCTCTTGCTTATTCCCTCTGTCCTAAATAACTAAATCCTTCTTTCTTCATTTCCCCATTTCTGAGTGTATGAACACCAAATCAATTCAAAATGGGCGGCTGCATCGAATTTCGTTAAAAGTTTTAATTGTCGTCATATTAATAACGGGGATATTTTTTCGCTTTACTAATCTCGATCGCAAAGTCTACTCCTTCGACGAATCTATCACCTCGCTGCGAATTTCTGGCTACACTTGGACGGAAATGGTGCAGCAAGATTTTCAAGGCAAAACAATTAGCGTCGCAGATTTGCAGCAGAAATACCAGCAGATCAATCCCGAAAAAAGTTGGTTGGATACTGTTAAAGGTTTAGCTACAGAAGAACCTCAACTGTCCCCACTGTATTTTATTTTTGCCAGATTTTGGGTGCACTTGTTCGGCCCGCAAGTGGCGACTGTCAGAAGTCTTTCAGCTTGGATTAGTTTGTTAGTTTTCCCCAGCATTTATTGGCTGTGCTGGGAATTATTTCGCTCTCCATCTGTGGGATGGATGGCTGTTACAATCGTCGCTGTGTCCCCCTTTCACGTGTTGTACGCGCAAGAGGCCAGACCCTACATGATGTTTGCAGTCCTCGTCTTGCTGTCGAATGCAATTCTGCTGCGGGCGTTAGCGTTAGCGAAGCGATCCGAAGGAAAGCCCGCCCCTACGGGGGCTACGCCAACGAAGAGGATCGCCCTACAAAAATCTCCCGCCACATCTAAATTGAGCAAGGCTGTTTGGTCTATTTATGCGATCGCCCTGACTTTAGGACTCTATTCTAGTTTATTATTTTTTTTAGTAGTATTCGCCCACGGCATCTATGTAATTATCACAGAAAGTTGGCGTTTTAGCAAAACATTAATTGCTTATTTACTAGCTTCAGCGGCAGCAATAATGATTTTTGCTCCTTGGATTTTGGTATTGCTTTATAACGCCCCAAAAATCGAATCAACAGTAGGCTTGCCGCGCCTTTCCCTGTCTTTCATATCTTCACTTCAACCTTTAATTCTCATCACCTGCCGAATGTTTATCGACACGCATTGGGCGGGCGGAATTATCAAATTGTGTTCGAGCGGTATTGCTACACATTTAATCAGACTGATTGTAGTGGTCGTATTGCTGTTGGCGATCGCACATTCAATATACTCGCTTTGTCACTCAACTCCCAAACGAGTTTGGCTGTTTGTATTGACAGCGATCGGAATTACAGCCATAGTATTGATAGCAGTGCGAGGCGTTGCCGATCGCTATCTGGTTCCCTATATTTTAGCAATCCAGATAGCTGTTGCCTATCTATTCACCGCTAAAATTGCAGCCGCCATCAATCCCCGACAAAACAAACTGTGGCAGCTCGGTTTAATAGCGCTAATATCGAGTGGAATAGTTTCTTGTGCCGTCAGCTCGCAGTCGCAACTTTGGTGGAACAAATATCCTTCTAGCACTAAATACAATCCCCAAATAGCGGCGATTGTCAATCAAGCGAAAAAACCTTTAGTAATCACTCACGGAGGCAACAACATCACAGGAAAAATACTGTCTGTCAGCTATCTGCTGAAGCCGCAAGTACAGCTTTTGCTGGCAGTTAAACCCGAACAAGTTAAAATTCCTGACGGTTTTAGCGATGTATTTTTATACCGAGCTACAGAAGCATTACAATTTGAACTAGAAAAAGTGCAAAAATATAAAATCACACCAATTTACCAGCAGGGCGATGTTTGGCTTTGGCGTGTAGAGAAATAAGGAAAGTGGCAACTGCAAATGATGATTTCTGTTGTGATACCCACCTACAACCGCGAGCAACCTCTTCGAGAGACATTGGCTGATGCGATTCGGCAAAATTACCCGAATTTTGAAGTGCTGGTAATCGATCAAACTCGCACCCACGAATCGGAAACTCAAGTTTATTTAGAGGAATTGGCAAATGCTGGCAAAATTCGCTGGTTTAGAGTAGATTGGGCGAGTTTGCCTGCTGCTCGAAATTATGCAGTGCGGCGCGCCGTTGGAGATATTATTTTATTTATTGATGATGATGTCCAGTTGCCAGATGGTTTTTTGGCGGCTCACGCTGACAACTATTTAGAAAAACCCGATGTGGGATGTGTGGCGGGCAGGGTTTTTGACAGAATGAAATTGGATTTTTCTGGAGGTGATTTGGCTATCGAATATTTGCCAAGAGAAGCGATGGATGTCGCGATTGCCTGGTATTTTATCGATTTGGTGCATACAGTCAAACCGCAGCAGGTGCTATCGGCTAGAGGTTGCAATATGTCATTTCGCAGGCAGGTTTTTGCCGAATGGGGGCTGAGGTTTGACGAGCGGTTTGCAGGGAGTGCGGTGCGGGAGGAGTCGGATTTTTGTTTGAGATTGCGATCGACTGGCATGAAAATTTGGTACGATCCTAATGCGTGTTTAGTTCACTTGGGGGAAGAGAGCGGCGGATGTCACGATGTCAGTACGCGATCGATCGAATACCAAGTCACATTTTATCACAACCATTTCCTCATGGGATTGAAAAATTTAACAGCCCTTGAATGCCTGCGATTTTTTTCCAAACTCTTTGACTGCCACGTTTTGGGAAATCCACCTTGTTATAAAAGCGGCTCACCCATTAAAATTATAACTAGATTTGCTTTTTATATCCTGGGTTTTCTCAGTGCTATAAATACAGTAATTCAATCTCTGTGGAATGATGGACAAAGTTACAGCCATCAAGACAAGATTAACGCCCAATAATGACCTATTCCCAATTCGCCCTTTCCAATCAATGAGAATTCTCGTGGCCAGTCACACCTATATTGTGGACATTAATCGGGAAAAATTCAAGATATTAGCCAACCTAGAACCCGATATTGAAGTAACTGTTGTAGTGCCGAAGCGTTGGAAACCAGGAGGCGTACAAAATAAAATTATAGAAACGCAATTATATCAAAAAGGTTCATTTCAAGTAGTCCCAGTCTCCAACTTTAGTCAAAACAATCAAGGATTGCTAACATTTGGCACAGATTTAATAGAAGTTTTGCAGAAAATTAAACCGCAGATCATTCAAGTTGAACAAGGTTCAAAATCTATCGCTTGCGCTCAGTTAATCTTACTAAATAAACTGCTAAGACTGCAAGCAAAAAATATATTATTTACGTGGTGGAATCTGCCTTATCAATTGAATTGGCCGATTTCAGTATTAGAAAATTACAATCTTCAGCACACCGACGGAATTATTGCAGGCAACCTAGATGGAGCTAAAATTTTGCGGCAGCGGGGCTATCAAGGTGCGGTAAAAGTAATGCCACAACTCGGAGTAGATGAAACTTTGTTTCGCCGCACTGGTAAAGATGCTGATTTATCGCGCCGATTCGGCATTCAACCTACCGATTTTGTGGTAGGATTTGTAGGGCGATTTGTCGAAGAAAAAGGATTGTTGACTTTAGCTGAGGCCTTGGCAGGGTTGAAAAAAATTCCTTGGAAGTGGCTGTTAGTAGGACAAGGAATTTTGCGGACGAACCTCGCCCAAAAATGTATTGAATGGGGAATCAGCGACCGAATAATTTGGGTAGAAAGCGTTTCCCACGCAGAAATACCCCCCTACATTAACTTAATGAACTGTTTGGTATTGCCTTCGCAAACCAGCTATAAATTCAAAACTTTGACCGCTGTGGGCTGGAAAGAACAATTCGGTCACGTTTTAATCGAAGCGATGGCCTGTCAAATTCCGGTTATCGGTTCCGACTGCGGGGAAATTCCCCACGTCGTCGGCGATGCGGGGTTAATATTCCCCGAGGGAAATGCAGGGGTTTTGCGCGAGTGTTTGCAGCAATTGATGGAGGGGCGGGAGTTGGCTGCTGATTTGGGCGATCGGGGTTATCGTAGAGCTATGAGCAATTATACCAATAAAGCTTTAGCTGAGCAGTTGTTGGAATTTTACAAAGAATTGTTGTAACTTGTAGCAGTATAATGCAAGTGTTAAATAAAGCTGTAGTAAATGTCTATTCCTTCCGACATACGACCTTTGGTTGACGAACTCTACCAGCTACTAGACGATACCGAACGCCAAGCAACGCTGGGACTTTTTGCACTTAGAACAGCAATGTCTCTTTTTCCCGAAAATGAAATACTGATGCAATACTTTTCTTCGATCACCAATTTTCAATTCTGCGTAGCAGGTACTCGCTTACAAGCAGAGCACATTGTGGGCAATATATTGCTGGATGGTGTGCCCGACGAAGATGTTCAAAAAGCAACAGATTTTTTAGCAGCCTTGCTAAATATGGCTCCCGAATCTAAAATTATGATAGACCAAGTAGTTGAGAGATTAGAAGTATTGCCATGAAACAATTACCAGATGAAAGCCAACTCCTGGAAATCCTTGAAATTGTGAAAGCCGCGGAAGCAAAAGCCGGTGAAATGTATGAATTTTCTAAGACAATGGCTCACAATACCCAAATTACAGCCACAAAGAGAGAGGAAGCTGAACAGCTAGACGGGCAAACTTTTCCAGATAATTAAATTTTTAATGGGAGATGTTGGTATGTGGATTTAAATAACTATCCCTGATGCGGATTCTTCAAATTATACCCTCAATTTCCCTCGTCTACGGCGGGCCAAGTCAAATGGTACTGGGACTTTCTGCGGCCCTCGCTTCCCAAGGCATCGATGTGACAATTATCACCACAGATTCTAACGGAGATATCGGTCAAGTTCCCTTAGATGTCCCGTTAAATCAACCAATCAAACAAAACGGTTATCAGATTATTTATTTTCGCTGTTCTCCGTTTCGTAGATATAAGTTTTCTCTCTCGTTATTGCAGTGGTTGAATGCAAATGCACAACAATTTGACCTCGCCCACATTCACGCTTTATTCTCGCCAGTAACTACCTTTGCTGCCACAATTGCTAGATGTCACCGCTTACCGTATATTATCCGTCCCTGCGGTATGCTTGACCCCGCAGACTTGCAGAAAAAAAAGCGCTTGAAACAAATTTATGCAGCAGTTTTAGAACGCCCTAATTTAGCAGGCGCAGCCGCAATTCATTTCACAAGTAAAGAAGAGGCTAAAATCTCAGAAAGATTTGGCTTGGGCAGCACAGGCAAGATGCCTGTGCCACGGGATTTGGTGATTCCATTGGGGGTGACAGGTTTGTTTCCTAAGAGATTGCCGGAATCTCAAGTGCCAATCATCTTATTTATGTCGCGAATTGAACCTAAAAAAGGGCTTGATTTGTTAATTCCAGCATTAGAAAGTATTTTGGCATCGGGCATAGAGTTTCACTTTATTTTAGCTGGTTCAAATCCCCAAGATGCTAATTATGAAAGACAAATTAAAGTGCAAATTCATAATTCAAGCTTAGCAAAATACACAACAATAACTGGTTTTGTGAGCGGTGATTTAAAAGTTGAACTGTTGACAAAAGCAGACTTATTTGTATTGCCTTCTTATTACGAAAATTTTGGCATTGCTGTAGCAGAAGCGATGACCGCCGGTGTACCTGTCGCCATTTCCGATCGCATACATATTGCGGAAGACATACAGCAAGCAGAAGCTGGTTGGGTGGGGCCTTTGGAAGTAGGGGCGATCGCCAATTCAATCAAATCAGCACTTCTGAACCCACAGGAGCGCAAGCGGCGGGGATTGAATGGCAAAGAGTATGCGAAAAAGTATTATAACTGGGAGGCGATCGCCCAACAAACGATCGATGCTTACCTGCAGATTTTGTCGTCTACTAATTAATGCCACAGCCGTTTACCTTCTGCTTCTTCTCCTGCTGCGAGTTCTTGTGCTGCTGCTATCAGAATTTGCAGGCGAGATTTTTTCAACGTTGCTATTGCTTTTAACATCAGTAGACTCAGAGTTTGAGGTAGCAGTCGCGGATTTTCTTCTAATTATAATCGGAACATTCACAGAGCTACCGCAGGGGCGGCCGAAGGAGTCTATCTTCCTTCGATAATCGCAGATTGCCGCCTCTGCAATCGGTTCTTGACAATCATTAATAAAGCTTTGTGCTAATTTGTAATTATTTCCGTCTCCCTGCTTTAAGAAAAGTTCTCCAGCTTGGTTAAAATCTGCTACTGCTTTCGATTTGGTTCCCAACATACAGCGAATAGCACCTCGTTCCAAATAAGCCAAACCATAATTAGGATTAACGCGAATAGCTTGTTCGTAATCTCCGATCGCCTTTTGTTTGTTTCCCAATTCATAGTATGCTTGACCGCGACCGAAATAAGCTTCTGCCAAGTTAGGATTAAATTGTAGCGCTCGATCGTAATTGTAAATTGCTTGCTGCTTGTTTCCCTGTTGGCCAGTAGCAATTCCCAATCCGAGGTAAGCTTGAGGTATGTTCGGATTCAGCGCTAAAGCCTGAGTAAAATTGGCGATCGCCCCCGGAACATCTCCCTTTTGAACTTTCAAAGAACCTTGGTTGCTGAAATTTGCCGCTTTTTGAGCGATCGCCACTCTTTGACTAATAACAGCACGATTAGCGCGGTAATTAGATAACTTATTTTGAGCTAAATTATAAACAGGTGTATGTGAATCGATCGCTTCTAAAAGTGCGATCGCCTGTTGCCATTTACTTTGCGACTGATGCCACACTTCTATCGGATGAGGCGGTTTTTGCACAACCACAGCAGCTTCCACCGCCAATTGTTGAGCTTTTTCTAGACTTTCTGCGGCCTGTAAATTTTGCCCTACAGGAACCAATATCGGGCGCAGTTTCAGCAAATCAGCTCTAGCTTGCTGATACCCAAAGCCGGGGAAGTTAGGAATTTTTTCTAAATTGGCGATCGTTTCTTTAAGTCGTTTATCGAAACTTCTGAGCAGATTGACATCGGTGGCTTTCCCTGCATTCTGCGTTTCAACTGCCAGTATTTTCGCTTGGTTCAGCGTTTCATTTCCCGATCGTATAAAGGCGATCGTCCCTGCACCTGTCCCCAACACCAAAACCCCTAAACCTGCTAATAAAGCTGCGGGTATTTTGCGACTTCGCAAATTATTATTAACTTGATTGTTAATTCGTGATGGCTGTACCCTTCGAGTCTGACGAGACTGTTCCGCTTCCGGTTCTGAATCCACCTCCAAATCCCAAGCAGGCAACTGCAAATCATCTGCTGCTGTGACCGCTGTCAAATCCCTACTAATGGGAGCAATATTATTGCTATTTCCGCTGTGATACTTGTCAACAAAACTCTGCAATCCTGCCTCATATCCTTGTCCTACCGCCTGAAATCTCCACTGTCCATTCTTTTTATACAAACGACCAAATTCTACAGCAGTCTCTCGCGAAAAATTCTCTTTTAATTCATAGCGAACCAGTTCGCTTCCCGTATCCAAATTGGTAATTTTGATAAAAGCATTTTTGAGCTCGCTAAAATTGGCTTTAATTTTATCTGCTTCGTGAATAGTGACCGCAAAAGTTATTTCTTCAATTTCAGGATTTATTTTCTCTAAAATAATGCCGTAAATAGTCTTATTCTTTTGACCTCGGTTGTTTTTGTCAGGAATCGATTGCAATACCGAACCGTCACAGGATTGCAGATTATTGTAAAAGATAAAATATTTATTGTTAGGTAGTTTGCCGTCCGCACCTAGCATAAAGGCAGAGACATCAATCTCGTAGCTTTGTCCTGCCTCTGTCACCTGCCAACCGAGGGCGATCGCCATTTTTTTCAAACCGGGCGCTTCTTTAGAGATATTAAATCTCTCACCCTTACTTAATTGCATTGCCATCTGCTTATTTGTTAAACATCAAACTTTATAGTGTTCATGTTAATATTAAGTCGCCGGATATTTTTTGATATTCAATAAAACTTAATATTTGGCTTTTAATAGGGGGCTTGATTAAAAATATGTGCTGTCTGTATCTGAAATTTATTGAGATTTACTTAAGTACAATTACGTAATTAAAAACCGGGCTTTATGCCCAAACCGATTTCTACAATTGAACTTAATTTGACATTAGTTTAGAGCATTTTCAGAACTAAGTAGCAAGGTAACAAAGTTACCAAAAGCTCCAGACGAGACTGTTCCGCTTTCGGTTCTGACAAGCGAATTTCTTGATGGTACCCGCCACGTGATTTATCCGTGGAATCAATCCAAAATCTCAAATCTAAAATCCTCAAGAAAGAGCTTTTATCCCTGGGGTCAATCTAAAATCTAAAATCTAAAATCGCGCAATCGATTGACTCCACCTCCAACTCCCCAGCCGGAAACTGCAAATCATCGGCAGTTCCCGCTGCCAACTCGTCAGGAATTTGAGCAATATTATTACTATTTTAGCTGCAATACTTGTCAACAAAACTCTGCAATCCTGCCTGATATCCTGCTCCTACCGCTTGAAACCTCCACTCTCCATTCTTTCTATACAAACGACCAAATTCTACAGCAGTCTCTCGCGAAAAATTCTCTTTTAATTCATACCGAACCAGTTCGCTTTTTGTCTCCAAATTGCTAATTTTGATAAAAGCATTTTTGATATTCCTAAAATTTGCATTGATTTTATCAGCTTCGTGAATAGTGACAACAAAAGTTATTTCCTCAATTTCAGGATTAACTCTTTCTAAGATGACGCCGTAAATCGTCTTATGTTCTTGACTGAGGTTGTTTTTTTCAGGAATCGATTGCAGTACCGAACTGTCAAAAGATTGCAGATTATTGTAAAAGATCAAATATTTATCGTTAGGTATTTTGCCGTCAGCACCCAGCATAAAGGCAGAGACATCTATCTCGTAGCTTTGTCCTGCCTCTGTCACCTGCCAACCCAGGGCGATCGCCATTTTTTTTATACCAGGCGCTTCTTGAGAGATATTAAATCTTTCACCCTTACTTAATTGCATTGCCATCTGCTTATTTGTTAAACCTAAAACTTTATAGTGCTCATGTTAATATTAAGTGGCACAATAACTTTTCTTCTTTAATAAAACTTAATATTTGGTCTCTAATAGCGGGGTTGATTAAAAATATGTGCTGCCTGTATCCGAATTTATTGAAATTTACTCCTAGAGAATTACCTAAGCAAAAACCGGGCTTTCTACAAAACCCGGTTTCTACAATTGAACTTAATTTTACTCTAGTTTTGAGCATTTTCAGAACTAGGCGGCAGCGTCACAAAATTACCAAAAGCTCCAACCGTTTGATAGCTTTTTTTACCTAATTCAGTTGTGTAAATACTGATCACACCTAAATTTTGACGCTGCGTTGTATTGTCGAGCAAGCTTTCGATCGTGTCCCGCTGCGAAGTCAGCAAATTCTTGCAACTGCCGATCAAAGTATCTGTAATGCCGCTCAAAGCTTTCGGAACGCGAGAATCCTTGCACACAGTGTTTTCCAATTCGGTTTGGAGCACGCCGGAAGCATAAGTTAGGTATTTGTCTCTCCCAGGATTTGTAAATGCCATGCCGGCGACCAGAAGAGTCAGGGCGATCGCGACTTTTCCCACATTGCCGAAAAAATTAGAAGTTGACTTGTTAGTATTCATTGGTTTATCAATAATCATTTTTTTAGCCCCGTTGATTTATAAGCTTCTCTTGATTTAAACTACACCTCCTCAGAAACAGATTTCCGAAAGGAGGGGACAGTTTTTAGATTGGAGGCCAGTTGCGAGTAAGTCTCTCACTGGTTTACCTTCCTTTTACGTCTCCCCCTCCCTCAAATCCGGTAAATCTTCAACAAAATATTTAGCTGGTTCCCAGGCACAGCCTGGGGACGAGGAATTTAAACTTAGTTTCGCTTTGATTTTTGCCTCTCTATCTCCCGCTGCAACTCTTCAATTTGACGGCGCAAAGCCTCCGTCTCGCTGTTGGGCGTTTGCGACTGCACATCAACCGCACCTTCAGCTACAGCCCGCTTGTAGTTCCCCAGCTTAATTTGGCGGTATTCCTCGGAACTTGCCCAGTCTCGCAAATACCTCAGCCTTTCCACCGGGAAAGGGTGACTCAGCATCACGCCTTGGCCCCCGTTGTAAAGTAAAAATTTATACACTTGGTTGAGATTGTCTCGATCGAGCTCTTGATAGTTGTCAGACTGGCGGATAAATTCTTGCAAACTGCATTGGTCAGCATATTTACTGCTAACTCCCGCAAGTTTCATCATCGTCTTCATCACACTGTTCAAGTCATCCGTTACCAACAAAGCCGCCCGATCTGCCGACAATTCCGCCTTGCGCCGCCACTCGTAAAAAGCGTAAATTAAACCGCTGCCGACCATATTTCCCAGCCCGAAAGTCATCTCGCCAATTGTCGAGGCAACGCTCATCGCCCACATCGCCATTTGATTTAAAGTTGGATGACCGCATTTAATGTGTCCCAACTCGTGAGCCAGCACAGTCTTGATTTCTGCCTCATCTAACAAGTCTAAAAGACCAGTGTTTAACACTATGTATGGCTGGTTTTTTCCTAGGGCATAGCTGTTAACTGAGGGATCCTGAGAAACAAACAAACCAGGTTCGGGAAAAACATCTAAATCCTGCACGCACTCCCGAAATATATGATAAATGCTGGCATATTGGCGGGGCCCGACTTGAATGCTATTTCCCATTAGGTAAACGAATTGCGGTCGTTCGTAGACAAATTCTACAAATTTGCTGGCAATCAAGTCAAATCCAGGCACGCTTCGCAGCGCTTCCTCAGCTTGCCGATCGAGGGGATGCTGAAAAGCTTCGCTAGAAATTCCAGTATAAGTAGGCATACTTGTTGCGAAAGTTACATTTAAGATATCAGTATTGCCATCGCTGCGATTGCTAGCTGGCGACTGACTTATTAATCTTATCGCGACAAATCATTGAACTATTGTCGAACAGGCCCGAAAGCCAGTTCAAATCTGGAACTATTGTGGAACAGGCCCGAAAGCCAGTTCAAATTAACGTTAAAATAGTGATTCTTGTACAGGCGCGATCGACAAACATCTTTCACAGTGCCTGTGTATCGCCTCACCCAAAAATTGGAACGTGCAAAAATGGCTATCCTGCGACTCGAAAACGGTACAACCTACACTCAACCAAGCGACATTGCGCGCGAACTCGCTTCCTTAAACATTCAACTCAACCGCTGGCCCGTGGGTGACAGCGCGGAAATTCAAAATTTGTTAGCGAAAGATGCTCTTGACGACAATCAAAAAGAGCAAGTGCTGCAAGCCCTCGACGGCTACTTTCAACAGTTGTCGGAAAGTGCAGGCTATCAGGATCGGGACTTAATTGTACTGCACCCGGACATTCCCAACCTCGACACCATGCTGTCCAAATTCAACAAGTGCCACATCCACGCCGATGATGAAGTCCGCTATATCGTAGCAGGCGAGGGCATTTTCGGCTTCGTGCGGCCCGACGGCAGCCAAGTCGAACTCACAGTGCAGCCGGAAGAATTTATCAACGTGCCCGCGAATACAGAACACTGGTTTTATTTGACAGCAGCCCAGAAAATTAAAGCGGTGCGCTACTTTACCACCAAAGAAGGCTGGACGCCGGAGTATACCGATACGCAAATTCGATCGCGCTTAGCTGCTGTTTGAAAAGGTTCGCAGCATCGGACTTTAGTCCTCATCCAAGACGCTTGACTAAAGTCCAAACGATCGAATCAATTTATTTTATTGTGGTTGTGCGATCGGACTTCAAATTATCTGCGTTAATCAGCGTCAATCTGCCTATCATCTGCGGTTGACCGGATCTATCAAAGATTTATGCAATAAGTCTAATGCCGCCTCAAATTTTGTGGTTTGAAGATCGCAAAATACTCAAAGCAACCGCCTCCGCCACCTTAATCCCATCAATCCCCGCTGACAGGATTCCACCCGCATATCCCGCACCTTCCCCAGCAGGATAAAGACCTTCTGTATTCAAACTCTGATAATCTTCCTTGCGTTTAATCCGAATCGGTGAAGAAGTGCGCGTTTCCACCCCAGTCAAAACCGCATCATCCATCGCAAATCCTTTAATCTGTTTGTCAAAAGCCCCAAGTGCTTCGCGGATAGCTGCGATCGCATAATCGGGCAAACTTTCGCTCAAATCAGTCATCACAACTCCCGGCGTATAAGACGGCTGCACAGCGCCTAGCGTCGTGGAAGGGCGATTCGCCAAAAAATCACCCACAAGCTGCCCGGGGGCGTTGTAAGTGCCGCCACCTAACTCAAATGCCCGTTCTTCTAAGCGACGCTGAAACTCAATTCCCGCTAAGGGATGACCGGGATAATCCTCGGGCGTAATACCCACCACAATCCCGCTGTTAGCGTTGCGTTCATTGCGAGAATATTGACTCATCCCATTAGTGACAACTCGCCCCGGTTCTGACGCAGCCGCCACTACCAAACCACCGGGACACATACAGAAACTGTACACAGAACGACCGTTTTGGCAATGGTGAACCAGTTTGTAATCGGCGGCACCCAAAAGCTTATGGCCCGCGCGATCGCCAAAACGACAGCGATCGATCGCAGTCTGCGGATGTTCCACCCGAAAACCAATGGAAAAAGGTTTAGCCTCGATGTAAACCCCCCGCGAAAACAACATTTCAAAAGTATCGCGGGCGCTGTGTCCCACCGCCAGAACTATATAATTACTAGCAATATATTCTCCGCTCGCGAGGGTAACTCCCTGAACTTTTCCATTTTCGATGTGGATATCTTCCACACGAGTTTGAAACCGAATTTCTCCGCCTAATGATTCTATTTTGGCGCGAAGACTTTGGACAATTCCCACCAGTTTGAACGTGCCAATATGCGGTTTATTAATATATAAAATTTCCGGTGAAGCTCCCGCATTCACAAGTTCCGTCAGCACCTTGCGCCCATAATGCTGAGGATCTTTAACTTGGCTGTAGAGTTTGCCATCGGAAAAAGTACCCGCACCACCTTCGCCAAACTGAGCGTTAGATTCTGGATTGAATTCTGCTTTTTTCTTCCAAAATCCAAAGGTATCAACCGTGCGATCGCGCACTGCTTTTCCGCGTTCTAAAAGGATAGGGCGAAACCCCATTTGTGCCAGCATCAGCCCTGCAAACATCCCGCACGGTCCTGTACCGATCACAATGGGGCGAACCGTCAAATTGCTGGGGGCTTTGGCTACATAGCGATAACTCGTGTCTGGTGTCACCATGACATGAGGATCTTTTTTGAAGCGTTGGAGAAGTTGCTTTTCCTGTGTCGTCTCTACATCCACAATATAGACAAGGAGGATTTCTGCTTTTTTACGAGCATCGTAGCTGCGCTTGAAGATGGAATAGCCGAGCAATTCTTCGGGGGGAATTTGCAGCTTTTTGAGAAGGGCATCGGCGATCGCATCTTGAGGATGATCTAGGGGAAGTTTTATTTCGGTTATGCGTAACATATATTGGAAGGAAGAAGGAAGAAGGAAGAAGGAAGAAGGAAGAATAAAAATTCTGAACAGAAGTATTATAACTATTTCACTGGGCATCCTATGGGCGATCGTCATGGGTCGATCGATTTTTGATTTTAGATTGAAGAAACGTTATAATGAGGAAAAAATTAAGTTTTGTAAAGACCCTTGACTGCAACATTTACACCCAAAAACAGCCGCACCTGGCACGCTCTCAACCCCCTGTGGCAAGGAGCCGAAGAGGCAGTACAGAAGGGTTTACCCCACACCAAGCTAGCACCGGCATGGCAAATACTGCTCCTAGGTGACGGTTCCCCCACCCGCCACCTGCAACTGCTGACAGGGGAACCCACAGAAGTAGATGTGATCGATATGTCTTTAGTGGGTGAAGACGCAGACGGCGCGCCCCAGCAAATTGTCGCGGTTCCCGGGCCGCGCCTGCGCCGACAAGTGTGGCTGCGGACTGCTTCGGGACAGCGCCTGGCCTATGCGACTTCTTGGTGGGAAGCGAGCCACGTAGATGAATATTTACAAAATAAATCTTTGCCAATTTGGGCCAGTTTAGCGCGGCTGCGGACGGAATTGTATCGGGACGTGCAGGGCATTTATTTGGGTAATTCGGTGGCCTTGGAGTCAGCTTTTGAACAGTCGGGGCCTTTTTGGGGGCGACACTATTTGTTTTGGCATCACGGGAAGCCATTGACTCTGATTTATGAGGTGTTTTCGCCTTATTTAACTAAGTATTTGGGGCCGATGCAATTGGATGTTGATTGAGACTGAGCTCTTGCGCCATTATCAATAAGGCTTTCTGGGCGGGCTGGCGTGCCTACCCCACAAGAACATTTACCTATTGTGGAACAGGCATCTTGTGGCTTTCTGGGCGGACTGGCGTACCCACCCCAAAAGAAGAACATTTACCTATTGCGGAACAGGCTTTCGGGCCTGTTCTTAAGAATAATTCCGACGAAATTTAACTCGCAAACCGTCGCTGGGATGCGGAGTCGGTGCTGCGATCAAATCCAAATCTTGATTTGGTAAAAGCTCCCATTCAAACTCCCTAACAATCTTTGCCGCAAACAGTTTCATCTCTAACCGGGCAAATTCTTTGCCCAAACATTCTCGCAAACCTCCACCAAATGGCACGTAACTGAACGGTTTAGCCGATCGATCGGAGCTAAATCGATCGGGGTCGAAGCGATCGGGTTCAGGATAAAGTTGACTATCCTGATGGGTTTGATTAATCCCAGAAAGCACAGTCCAACCCTTGGGAATTTCATAGCCGCCGAACTCACAAGCATTAATGACTGTCCGAAAAATACCTCCCACTGGTGGAACTAAACGCAGCACTTCTTGCAGCACCTGTTCTAAATAGGTCATTTGTTTGAGCTGTTCCAATGTTAGGGGTTCCGTAGCGGAGAACTGCTGTTGTTCGGCCCGCACTTTTGCCATCACATCGGGATGTTGAGCTAGGAGAAGACAAAAAGAGGCGATCGCCGAAGTTAAAGTTTCGTGTCCCGCAAACAGCAGCAACAGCACTTGATCTTTTAACTCATCCAAACTCAAACTATTTCCCTCGTCATCGCGAGCCGAAATCAGCAAACTCAAAGCATCATTGCCGCTAGGAGTTCCTTGTTGGCGATCGCGAATAATCTTTTCAAGTTCTGCCAACAGCAGCTTGCGGCACTTTTTCGCCTTGCCAAACTGAGTCCAAGGCACATCTAAAGGAATCGAAAATAAACCATTGCACCAAGTTTCAAAATAATGTCCTAGCGGCGTTTCCGAACCATTCTCAAGCCCTATTAACAACTTACCCGCCACATCAAAAGTATAATTTCTCAGTTCTGGATACCAAGTCACGGTTTCCATTTTGGCCCATTTTTCCAAATAGCGCTGAGTGATATTTTCCATCGCGCCGATGTAGCCGGCCAAAGCTCGCGGCCCAAAGGCTTGGTACAGCAACTTGCGCCGATTTTGGTGGTTAGCACCCGTTTGCAGCGCCAAGGAAAGCGGCCCTAAAAGCGCTCTCGTGCTGGGAGGCCAAGCCACAACAAAATATTGGTTGTCATTGCTTAAAACAAACAAATTAGCCTCTTGGCCGCGCATAAACACGGTAGGCTGTCCGAAAATGCTGGTTTTGAAAATTGGCCCGTACTGCTGGTGGCGTTTTTTGGCGAATTGGGAATCTTGCAAAAATTTGATGGTATCGCCAATTAGGGGTAAACCGAAACTGCCGGGAGGTAATGCCATTTTAGATTTTAGATTTTAGATTTTAGATTTTCAATATGATATCAATTTTAGTTGGAGGTTGGGCAATACGCACCAAACAAATTTCTGGCAAAGTAGATTTTATTTTTTTTTAGCCTGTAGGTGCGTCTGTCTTATTAATATAAAATTAATCCAAAAAGTATGATTTTTTAAACTGACGCACCTTACTATTTTTGCCTGCAAACCAATTTAATTTTCTGTTCTTTTAATCGGGATTTCGATGATAAATTCAGTGCCTTTCCCCACCACAGAGAAACACTTAATTTCACCTTTATGTTTTTCGACAATAATTGAATGGGAAATCGCTAAACCCATACCCGTCCCCGAACCGATCGGTTTTGTAGTATAGAACGGGTCAAATATTCGCTGCTTGACTCGATCGGTCATGCCTGCACCGTTATCAGCAATTTTAATCACAGCGAGAGTACCTTCTATCTCTGTACGAATGCGGATAATTCCCGGATTTTCGAGCTGTTGTTGTAAAACGTCAATAGCGTTGGCGATAATATTCATAAACACCTGATTCAACAGTCCGGCGTAGCACTCCACCAGTGGCAATTGTCCGTATTCTTTAACGAGTTGAATTGCTGGGCGACGGTACTCCGTACCTGCTACGCTATCGGGCTGAACTTTCAGACGGTGTTCTAAAATCATCAACGTGCTGTCGATGCCTTCATGAATATTAACCTTTTTCATGTCAGATTCATCGAGGCGAGAAAAATTCCGCAAACTCCTCACGATATCGCGGATGCGAGTGGCTCCCACCTGCATAGAAGACAGCATTTTCGGCAAGTCGTCTAGCAAGAAATCCATTTCTAACACCTCTATTGCCTGCTGAAGTTCGGGAGAAGGATGCGGGTATTCATCTCGATACATTTGCACCAGTTTCATCAGGTTTCTGGTGTATTCTTCTGTGTAGGTAAGATTGCCGAAAATAAAGCTGACCGGGTTGTTGATTTCGTGGGCGATTCCTGCTACCATCTGACCGAGACTCGACATTTTTTCTGCCTGCACGAGCTGGGTTTGAGCTTGCTGGAGTTCGCACAGAGTTACTTCGAGTTTGGCAGCTTGTTCTTGTGCTATCCGAGCTGAATCGACGCTTTTAGTGTAAAGTTCCGCTTGATTAATGGCGATCGCCAATTGGTTGCCCACGGCGACTAACAGTTCCACTTCTCCATCGCTCCAACACCGCACGCTGGTAGAATCGCTACAGCAAATTACCCCTATTTTACCAGCGGATGTTTGAAGGGGAATGTCCAGGAGAGAATGGAATCCTACATACCTGAAAAATTCCCGCTCTGCTGGATCGGTAAGAGTCTGGCAATCATCAACCCGAATTATTTCCAAATTGGCAATCCGCTCGGCATGAGAACCAGTCACGCCAGCGGGAACTAAACCCAAAAGCGAAGGCAAATCGGCATTTTTTGCCTCGTACTGCACGGCCCAAACTGGCGGCGAAGCGTCGGGCAAATACCAGATAAACACACAGCGATCGAGTTGCAGCAAGTCGCGCACTTGCTGCACAGTTGTTGCCAAAATAGTATCTAAATCCAGAGATTCCCGGATATTGCTAGCTAGTTGGTTCAGCAGCGCTTCCTGCTCGGCTAATTTGCGGAATCGCGCTTCCGAAGCTTGCAATTTTCGTTGAGCTTCTTTTTGTTGTGTAACGTCCAAACCCAAACCGATTAAGCCTATCTCGCTGCCGTTTGCCTCTTTTACCTTAGCTTTGATCACCTCTAAATGGTGATTATTACCGTCAGCAAACTGGATAATTTCATCAGCATAAAAAGGAGTATCTTGACTCCAGACTTGCACGTCAGACGCCATGCACTTAGCAAATGCTTCCCCTCCCAAAATTTCTGAAGAATGAGAAGCTGCCAAAAATCTTTCTTCAGGAACGTTCACTGATTCGCAAAAAGTTTTGTTAACCAACAGCATCTTGCCTTTAGTGTCAGTCAGCCACACCCAAATAGGAGCGTTGTCAATAATTGCCCTCAAAGTTTGCTTTTGTCTGGCGAGAGCTTCTTCTGTTTGTTTGCGCTTAATTCCCAGGGCGATCGCATCGGCACTCGACGCAAAAGCAATCAGCGTTGATTCATTCAACTCTTGGCGAGCAAATATCGCTATGACTCCCAGCAACTGATTGTCAACAATTAGCGGATATCCAGCAAAAGCCACCATTCCTTCACGCGCTGCCCATTCTTTGTCCTGGATTCGGGGATCTTCTTGCACAGAATTAGTGATGTGAGGTTGTCGCTTCAGGGCGATTAAACCAATCTTGAACTCGCCGACAGCAATGCGGCTGTGAGCGCCGTCAATGTGAGTATATATCCCCGCGCTTGCTTGCAGTTCCAATACATTTCCCTCTTCATTCAGCGTCCAAATCCGAGCAAACGCAGCATCCAAATGGCGCACAACTGCATCGGCGCAATATTGCAAAGTTGCAAGCAAAGTCTGGTTTTGAGTTAGACCAATTCCCACATCTGCTGTGAATATAGAAAGTTTCAATTGTTCTGCTAAAGCTTGTTCTGCTATTTTGCGCTTTGTAATGTCCGTAGCAGCACCGAGACGCTGCTTAATTTTTCCCTCCTCTGTTCTGCTAAATACAATATTCCGGCCCACTAACCAGTGCCAACAATTCTGTCGATCGCGCACCCGATATTCGTACTCAACAACTTCGCCGTCGGGAGCATTTTCTAATTGCTGCCAATATTCGGGAAATTTAGCTAAGTCGTCAGGGTGGATGATGGTGGGCAGTAGATTGCTGCCCATGTTTTCAACTTCTTCGGCGGTATAGCCGAGGGTGTCAGTGATTTCGCGGTTGCTGTAGACATTTCGCTGCTCGCTTTCGTCGTAAACATAGAGAAGATTCGGACTGGTATTGGCAATTCGCTCAACAAAACGCTGACTCTCTTGCAGCGCTGCTTCTGCTTGTTTTTGAGCGGTAATGTCGCGGCCGACACCATACATCAATTCTTCCTCCCAGAAACGGCTACCAGTCCAGGCTATCCACTTGTAAGAACCGTTTCGACAGCGCCAGCGGTTTTCAAACCCAACGGTATTATTCCCCGCAGCAAGACTTTCAGCTTCTTTTAAAGTAGTTTCGCGATCGTCTGGATGCACGAATTCGAGGAAGAGTTGGCCAACCATTTCTCCTGGGGCATAGCCGAGTATTTTTTCTGCTGCTGGGTTGATGCGTTTTACATAACCGTCAAAACTAAGGACGCACAGCAAATCTACCGAGAGGCTAAAAAAGGGATCGCCCCCGTCGGGTTCGCTGGATGGGCGATCGTTTCCCGCGATGGCCCAAGAGTCGTTTGAACGCGCCCATACCGCCCAAAAGACAATATTGGCTATTCCCAAAAATCCCAGGACGATTTGGCGAGCGTAGAAATTATCGCCGCTGCCACCTACCAGCCACCCGTTTAACACCAGCAGTACAACTATCAAAATTGAGAATAAACTGCCAGCGGCGATCGTCGCTAGGCTAATTTTTTTGTCATACTGCTTGCTGCCTTCTGCCTTTTCTATTCTGGTGACTGCTGCCGTGAATTTTCTCAACAACAGTTGCAGTAAGTTCAATAATTTAGTGCTTTTGGATGCTTCGATACGAACAGAATACTTCATTTTTTTACTGTTGATTCCGTTTTACTTGTGGTGGCTCAAAATTAATATAAAAATGTTTAAATATTGTAAAACTTTGCTAGCTTGCCAAATCTAGAATTTTAAAATTTGCGTATATTTACGCAAGCTGGCTAGAGAATTAAGTGTATTTACGGAAATAGCGAGCAATTTCTTTTTAGCTGAGGTGTGCATTTTTTACTTTTTCCGACTCAGAGAGAGAGCTCATCTATAATGCTACGGTACATATTGCTGTTAGTCATTAGACTTTTGGCCTAATCTAGCTAATTGGACGGAGAACTTAATTGTGGAGGCTGCAGATGAAGCTGCTTGCCGCGTTATGGCAGCGTATTATAGCACTTTTTGCGTCCAGCAATGACCGGGTTTGATGTATGAAAATACTGCGTGAACCACCCAGGGTGTGGGTTCAACAAGCAGGAATCTTAGTCAAGTTCAAGCAGGTTGAAATTGACCGTAAATAAATTATGAATTTAAAATAAATATAAACTGCTGATTTGTGAATATCAAATGAAAAAAATATTTGTAGCAGTTTTTCGTTGCACGAGATATTCGCGCGTAATGGCTAATTAGTAATTGGTAATTGGTAATTGGTAATTGGTAATTGATACCAGTTTAAAAGACAGTAGATATCAGTAGATATCAAAAGTGTTTCGATTCATCTGCCGGCGATGGGGGCCAAGCAGCTTCGCGACCTAGTTGCTGTTGCCGAATTCGGTCTAAGTTCCCTGCAGGAATAGAAGCTATAAGTTGTCGCGTGTAAGCTTGCTGCGGTTGGCGGTAAATGCGCTCGGCAGTGCCAATTTCTTCTATTTTACCTTTGTTCATGACGATCGCGCGATCGCTCATAAACTTGACCACGCTCAGATCGTGAGAAATAAAAATATAAGTCAGTCCAAACTCTGTTTGCAACTCCTTCAGCAAATTTAAAACTTGCGCCTGCACCGACACATCTAATGCCGAAACCGACTCATCGCAAATAATAAACTTAGGATTCAAAGCCAAAGCTCTAGCAATACAAATTCGCTGCCGCTGTCCGCCCGAAAACTCGTGAGGGTAGCGCCGCATAAAATCGGGATTTAAACCCACTCTCTCCAACAAATAAGCCGCGCGATCGCGCTGTTCTTTCTGGTTCTTACCAAAGCGGTGAATCACCATCGGTTCCATCACCGCATCCCCAACACTGAGGCGCGGATCGAGAGAACTAAAAGGGTCTTGAAAAATAATTTGCAGATCGCGCCGCAGCCACCGCAATTTGCGATCGTACTCTTTTTGCATCCGATAGTTAGCCATCCACTGCGATGCCGCACTACTTTTCGCAGGAGGCGTAATTTCTTGACCTTCAAAAAACACTTTACCGCTGGCTACCGGAATTAATTGCAGCAAAGCCCTCGCCAAAGTTGATTTGCCGCAGCCAGACTCGCCCACCAAACCCAAAGTCTCGCCCGGGTAAACCTCAAAAGAAATATCGTTTACCGCCATAAACAAGCGTTTGGTTTCGCCAAACATTCCCTGCACCGGAAAACCGACTCGCAAGTTATTAACAGCTAGCAAAGGTTCGGAAATATTCGGCAGCCGAGGTGGTTTTCCTGTTAAAGCGGAAAGTCCGCCGCTGCTGTCGCCGTCTAAATCGACATTTTTCTCGACAATTACTAATTCGCCGCTAGCATTTGTGGTGACATCCATAAAATCGGAAACAGTCGGCAAGCGCCGCAGTTGCCTCTCTAGAGTTGGGCGGCAAGCTAATAAACCTTTTGTGTAAGGATGTTGGGGATTGCTGAAAATTTGTTCGATCGCACCGCACTCAACAATCTTGCCTCGGTACATCACCGCCACCGTATCGCCAATTTCCGCAATCACGCCCAAATCGTGGGTAATAAAAATCATTGCCATGCCTCTAGAGTCCCGCAACTCCCGCAGCAAAGCTAAGATTGTTGCCTGCACGGTTACGTCCAAAGCCGTGGTAGGTTCGTCAGCAATTAATAAAGTTGGATTGCAAGAAATGGCCATTGCAATCATCACGCGCTGGATTTGACCGCCTGAGAGTTCGTGGGGGTAGCGATCGAGCATAGCTTGTTTTTGGTCGTTGACGAGCTGCATCAAATCGCGATCGTCTTCCCCAACTGCTTGATTCCCCGCAGCAGTCCGGGAATGTTCTTGCCGCAAAGCCAAACACCGCTGCCTGATCTCGTCGTCGCCCGGTAGCAGCTTCACCTCTTGCAGCAGAGAAGCAGCTTGGCGCCGCGCTTCTGTCTGCGATACCTGTTGGTGCAAACAAATGGCTTCTGTGAGTTGAAATCCGATCGTATAAACGGGATTTAGCGAACTCATCGGCTCTTGAAAAATCGTCGCAATCTGGCTGCCCCGGTATGTTTGTTTTTCCCTGTCCGGCATTTCCAGCAGATTCACAGGCCCATTGCTAGCGCCGTCTTTTGTCGGAGAAAACCAAATTTCGCCATCAATTTTCGTTGACGAACTCGACAGCAAACCCATAACAGCGAGCGATGTTACCGATTTTCCCGATCCCGACTCTCCCACGATGCCCAGAGTTTGCCCTCGCTTGACCTCAAAGGAAATGCCGTCAACCGCTTTGACGGTTGCAGACGCATCGCCTGCGTCCGCAGATTGAAATTCAACCCGCAGGTTGCGAACTTCTAGGACGGTTTCACTCATGGAGGTCTATGGCAGTTAAATGAAGATTAAGTGGATTGTAGCAGGGCTTGTTGAAGCCAGAAGGCAGTGGGAAAATTTTCAGGTTGCTTTGCATAACAGATGGCGAAAACTAAGATTCCTCGCAACGCTTCGCTGTGGATGAGTTTTGAATTTTAAATTGTCGATAACTTAAAACTCAAAACTCAGAACTACTGGAGTACCTTCTGCCTGCAATTTTCCTCAAAAACCGATGACTTGAGTGTCGGCAGGCAGTGCAGTGGCCTCGGAGACCTTTTTAAACACAGTTGCCTGTTCGTTTAAGGCATTAGGTCTGGCCTGTCCGGGATTGGTGCCTTGCAACTGAAGGCGCATTTGACCTTCGGGAGTCAACTCAAAAACCGTCTCAACTGTTTCTGTGCTGCTGAGGCCGACATCAAGGTGCATCGGTTTTTCACCGAGATTAACTTTGTACCTCATTTCTTTGGCGCGGGCGGCTCCGTCGGGACCTTTAGCCATGAGAAACAATTTGCCTTCTGGGGCAAAGACGAAGGTGAAAGACTGACCGGAGGGGACTGTGCCTTGCCACTGGCCTAGGAGTTGCGTGTCAATGTTGCTGGGGGCCGGGGCTGCTGTTTCTTGGGCAATTGTTGGTGCTGCTGCGGATGCGGGGCCTTGCGCGGCGTTGAAGCTGGCGAGGATGCCGAAGCAAAGACCACCTGCTACGATCGCTTTACCAATCATTTTTGAATTAGACATGAGACCGATCTAAAAATTGGTTATTTGTTTTGTACACTGTAGCGGTAAAACCGTACTTTGTTTAGTTTAAATCCCTTTTATGGATAGATATAGGTTGAGGTTACAACCTGCAACGCAGTTGTCATCCCCGGACTCAAGCTTTTCCTGAGCTTGTTGAAGGGTCATTCGATTTTAGATTTTAGATTTTAGATTTTAGATTTTGGATTGACTTGCGCGAGATAAATTCGGGGGCGTGAGGATTTGAGATTTTCGATGCTTTCGATTGATTCCACGGATCGATCGCGTGGCGGGTACCACCTTTGAAATTCGCTTGTCACGGGGCTTTCTGTTTTTTTATGGTAAAATCCAATACAAATTCGGCTTAAGCTGCAGAGTTCGCTGTTCTGAGTTGATTGTTTTAACTCAAAACAGCTAATTGACTATTGCGTTCGATCTCACCCCCAGACAGTTTGGCAACTCGCTCGCATTAACAGTCTTTCATTAATTTTTTTCTGTATCGGGTGCGACTTGTTCTGTCGGAGATTCCGGCGCGGTTTCCTGTGGATTTTGCGATCGTTTCATGCGCTCTAATGCCTCTGCGTAAGACCAAGCCACGCTCACAAGAAAAGCTTTCGCCATGCCGGACAAATTTTTTGTTTCCTCGCTTGCAGGCGCTTCAGCTTTTTGGTTGCCGTCGTTCATCATGTTTTCTCCCGCGCAGGTTTTTCTAGTGATTTTTTGCAGTTTGCGATCGATACCCACAAATTATGATTTTTCTTGCACCCGTACCTTACTTATCTTTGAGGATATGACCTTGATTACCACGAATAATATCATAATTACGCGGATTCGATGACCGCATCAGAAAGAAACCTTAACTTCGCTGGTTGCCCGCAGCACAGACTCTTACAGAAAAGTGCCCTTGTAAGTTTCGATAATTTCAGGAATAGCTTGATTTTTTTCAGGAATACTTTCAGAAATTAAAATAACTATTTTAGAGCTTTCTATAATTAGAATTTCCGCTCTGTTGAGAAACTGCCACAAGCCGTCTAATACGGTTAGCCATTCCCGAAAGCGAGGGGTAATAACTGCCTTGACAAACTCCTGCTATTATGATTGATAAATTGTCTCGCCTCCCGGTTTTGTTAAGCCAAAATACAGTTCATCTTTGAGGAGATTTGTTTGCTTGGCATTAGTATCCGAAGTTTCGGGAAGTTGAGCGCGGGCAATTGCTGCCGGACAAACAGGCAGAATGAACAGCAGGCAGGTCATTCGATTTGAGATTTGAGATTTGAGATTTTGGATTGACTTGCGCGAGATAAATTCGGGGGACGCAAGGATTTTCGATTTTCGATTTGGGATCGATCCCACCGATCGCGTGGCGGGTACCACCTTTGAAATTCGCTTGTCAAGCAAAGACTGTTAAGATGTTGATTCATCAGGAATTACGCAGAAATTCTATATAGTGGGCGATTGTTTCTAGCGTGCCCTTGAAATGTTGATTGAGAATCCTGCAATATCTCAGTTTTAACCACCGAGTCTAATCAACGGTTTTTTAACCCGAATTTGATTTAATTTAACAACATAAAAAACTTCCAAATCAAAAACCCAGTTTCACCGGAGAAACTGGGTTTTTGAGCATCTGTTCTAGTTTATTTACGATCGCATACTTGATTGCGTCTGTCGTATTAACTAGCTCCACCTATTTAAACGTCAAACTTTTCAGGTGTTCAGAAACCCGGAAGGGCGAGCACTCTTGGCTGCGCCCCGAAAGCAATCAGGTTTCTCAGTGTTATATTTTTTTAGTTGGAGCTAGTTATCCTTTAATTCGCGGATACTTCTCTTAGCAGTGTCTTGATACATCTCCCCGAATTCTTTCACGGCCGCTCCTGCCTCTTGCCCAATCTTCTGAGCTCGTTCGCCCGGATCGTCCTTAGTTTCGCGAGCTTCCTGCCTCCATTCCCGGGTTGTTTGGGGTCTTTCTGGATTGTTTAGATCGGCATTTGAGCTGGCTTGCGCGCCAAAAGCTATGTGACTGCTTCCCGAATCAACATTTGTTGTTAGCAGCAGAAAACCGACTAGAACAACACTCAAAAAACTCTTGATTTGAAAGCCCTTCAGCAGGGAACTGATGCGAGCAATGGCTGTGGAAATCAAATTCATCTCAGTAATACTCCCTAAGTTGATTGGTGACAATCTTCAACATTTTTTCATCTAATTGACTCGCTCCAAAATTAGCAGCTAATGGGAGGTCAAGCTAACTTAGCTTTAACTTCCGATTAACCACCTAAATAGAGTTATAGGTTAGCGATAAATTCTGGTAAATACGCCACCTATGTGCGAGCCAATTAGCTTTTTCACACATGGATATCACGTTAACAGCAGCAAAATAGTTCTACCTCTAACTAAAGTGATAACTTAATTAGAAGCAAAAAACATATTTTTATACACATGGTTAGACTATTTTCAATCAATCATGCTGTTCAGGGCAAATTCTTATTGCAAGCGATCGCCAGTTTTCACATCAAACCAGTGCAGCAACTGAGGGGGAAAAACTAGCTCTACAATTTCTGAATTCCAGCGGCGGTCATTTGGGAGTAAAGCCCGTACCGTTACTGACTCCAAACCTTTAACTCGGACGCTAACTAAATTTTGCATTCCCAAGTTTTCCACTAAATAAACCTCACCTTTAATTGCCTCTGGGGCCGCTATCTTGCCGGCCTCTGCATCTGCAAAGCCAACGTGTTCGGGGCGAATTCCCAAGAGAATTTCTGGCGGCACAGTCGGCAGATCCGGTAGTCGAACTTGAAAATCACCCAACACAGCAAAATTGCCCTGGCATTTAAGCTCGAGCAAATTCATTTGCGGGCTGCCCACAAAACCCGCTACAAACAGATTTGCAGGACGGGTATAAATTAAGTGTGGCGGGTCTAGTTGCTGCACGTTGCCGCTGTTGAGAACTGCGACTTTTGTAGAAAGCGTCATTGCTTCGGTTTGGTCGTGAGTTACGTAAACTACAGGAGCTTTTTGGGCGGAAAACAATTGTTTGAGTTCGGCCCTAACTTTTTCCCGCAATAATGCGTCGAGATTGCTCAAAGGTTCGTCGAGCAAAAATACTTCCGGTTGGCGCACTAAAGCGCGGCCCAGGGCGACTCGCTGCCGCTGTCCGCCTGATAGTTTTCCGGGTTTGCGATCGATTAATTCCGTCAATCCGAGGGATGCTGCAACTTCCGTCACTAACCGATTGATTTCGCCGGAGGAGATTTTGCGAAGTTTGAGGCTCGATGCCATATTCTCGTATACTGTCATGTGCGGATACAGCGCGTAACTTTGAAAAACCATTGCAATATCGCGATCGCCGGGTCTGAGATAAGTGACATTGCGATCGCCAATTCTAATCTCGCCCCTCGTCGGCTGTTCCAACCCTGCAATTAACCGCAGAGTCGTAGATTTGCCGCACCCCGACGGCCCCAGCAAGGTCAGAAATTCTCCTTCGCTGACATCCAAACTAATGTCTTTTACGGGAACAACTTTAGGGCTGTAGGTTTTATTGAGGTTTTTGAGTTGCAGTTTTGCCATGATTTTGATGGGTAATTGGGAATTGGGCATTGGGAATTGGGCATTGGTAATTGCAACGGACTACTGACTACGGACTACTGACTACTGACTACTCTCAAATCTCAAATCTAAAATCTCAATCGATTTATCCTTTTACAGCCCCGGCTGTTAAACCTTGAACAATGCGCCGCTGGAACACCAAAACCAGCAAAACCAAGGGCAAAGTTCCTAAAACGGTAGCTGCGGCGATCGGTCCGTAAGGAATCTCAAATACTGACACCCCGCTGAGTTGAGCCGTGGCAACGGGAATAGTTTTCAGAGATTCGCGAGTCATAAATGTTAGGGCAAATATAAACTCGTTCCAAGCTGAAATAAACGTCAAAATTCCAGTGGTTACTAACGCGGGAAATGTCATCGGTAGCACGATTTGCCACAGCATTTGGAAAGTGTTGTATCCGTCAACTTTAGCAGCATCTTCCAAATCTTTTGGCAATTGTTGAAAGAAACTCCGCATCACCAAAATTGTCAGCGGCAGATTGATCGCAGTGTAAGGAATAATTAATGCTAAATAATTATTGCCTAAATCCAAAGCTTTAACAATTTCCAGCAGTCCCAAAAATAGCAGTACCGCCGGAAATAGCGTCACAATCGTCACACTTGCCAGAATGATTTTCTCGCTCCACAGCCGCAACCGGGCTAAAGCGTATGCTGCGGGAGCGCCTACTGCTAAACACAGCAATGTTGAAGTAATCGAAACAAAAGCGCTATTTAAAATATAAAGAGCAAACGGGCGACGTTGGAATAGGGATAGGTAATGCTCGAAAGTAATTCGTTTGGGAATGTAGACGTTGGGAATCGCCGAAATATCCGCATTTACTTTGAAAGAAGTTAGCACCTGCCAGATAATAGGTGCGAGGAAATATGCGACAGTTAATATTGCCGATATTGGCAATATTAATTGCCGGATGTTAAAGGTTTTTTTGTTAGGCTGTTCGCGGGCGATCGACATAATTTTTACTAATGAAATGAACGTGCTAAGTTGTTTGGCATTTAGATTTATTTTTTGGGTCGAGCGAACCCGCGCATGGGGCTAGAAACCGGGTTTCTACGAGTTTTTTGACGATTCACGAGAAATATACGAAGAAACCCGGTTTCTGGGGTTCGCAAACTAACTTAACCAGCACCAATCTAAAATCCAAAATCTAAAATCTAAAATTGATTGGCGCGGGCTCTCGATAACAGGTAAGCGGCGATCGCAACTGCTGCCACTAACAGCAAAAAAGTACACACCACCAAAGCCGCCCCGTACCCAAAGTCTAAATACCTCATTACCGTGCTGTAAATGTATATAGAAACCGTCTCCGTTGCCCCCGCCGGTCCCCCTCCCGTCATCACCTGAATCAAGTCAAAAATGCCGAAAGCTTGGGCAAATCGAAACAGCACAGCAATCACAATTTGCGGCATCAGCAGGGGCACAGTAACTTGACGGAAACTCTGCCAGCTACTCGCGCCGTCGATCGCGTGGGCTTCGTACAAATCACCGGGAATTGACTGCAATCCCGCTAGCAAAAGCAAGCTGACGAAGGGCGTAGTTTTCCACACATCCGCTGCAATCACTGCCATCATTGCCAAAGTCGGATCTCCCAGCCAGCTAATGCTATTTTGAATCAATCCCAAACGCCTCAAAACATCGTTAATTACGCCGTATTGGTCGTTAAAAATCCACGCCCAAGCTACTCCCATCAATGCAGTGGGCAGCGCCCAAGGCAGCAGGGAGATTGTCCGCACGATGCCGCGCCCTGTGAAGGATTGATTTAAGACTAAGGCAATGCCCATACCGATAATTAATTCCAGCACAACAGAGGCGACTGTAAATACTGTGGTGTTGCCTAAAGTTTGCCAGAAACGCCCGTCGCCTAACATTCTACTGTAGTTAGCAAAACCGGAAAAAACCAGTTTTAATTCTGTACCCAGGTTTTGGGTGAATAAACTCAGCCAAAAAGCGCGCAATATTGGGTAAGCAAATACTAGCAGCAGAATTATCAAAGCTGGTGCTACTAATATCCATCCGGTTTTTTGTTCGCGCTGTCGCATCTTGTCTGATTGCATATTTTTAATCCCTAATTTATCCCTCATTTACGGTTGGTCGCAATACCAATTTTCACAACTATTACAACATTATTCGTAGGGTGTGTCGCCCTCGAAACTGCCTTGCGCAAACAGCGACAATATCACAGCGACGCACCCTACGGCTTTAGGACGGTCAACTGTCAACTGTCAACTGTCAAGGGTCAACTGTTTATTTCAAATGTTCCTGCAACATAATTGTTGGGTTTGTGTACTGCGATCTATGGCACAGGTGCGTCGCTATGAGATTATCGATTTTTATTGATGGATTTTAAATGGCGACGCACCCTACGGCTTTAGGACGGTCAACTGTCAACTGTTCAAGAAGCTTGGGGTTGTTTCAAACTGCCTAATAAATTGCGAGTTTCGCTAGCTGCTGCTTTCATTGCTTGTTCGGAACTCATTCTCCCGGTAAAAGCTGAACTCAAATAGCGCTGCAAAATATCAGAAGCTTGAGCGTATTGTGCTATGGGCGGGCGCAACGCCGATCGTTCCACTACTTTTAGCAGTTGCGGGTAGTGGGGATATTTGGCGACTATTTCTTTGTTGGTAAATAGGGATTTGTAACTGGGAATTAAACCGGTTTGTAAAATAAATTTGCGCTGGGTTTCCTCGCTGGTAAGGTACTGAATTGCTTTCCACGCTTGTTCTGGATGTTTTGAGGTTTTGGCAATTCCCCAGCCCCAGCCGCCCAAGCAGGAACCGCCTGTTTGACCGGTACTGCTGAGCATTGGCTCGATCGCAATTTTGCCTCTAACATTCGATCCTTCGCCATTTGCCAGCTTCCAAACATACGGCCAGTTTCGTAAAAATAGCGTTTTGCCGTTTTGAAACAACAGCCGGGTTTCTTCTTCGCCGTAGGTGGTGACACCCGGAGGAGAAATGCCGGAGGCGATCGTATTTTTGAGAAATTCCACTGCTTTAATTGCCTCCGGTTTATCTAACCCAACTTCAAAAGTTTCAGGGTTAGCCCAAAAGCCGCCGAAACCCGATAGTACCTCGACAAACATCGCAGATACTCCCTCGTATTGTTTGCCTTGCCACAGATAACCCCAAGTTGCCTTTCCCTGTTTCTGCAAGTTTTGAGAGATTTTTACCATCTCTTCAAAGGTTTTAGGCGCTGGAATTTTCGCTTGTTCTAAAATGTCTTTCCGGTAATAAAGCATTCCGGCATCGGAAGCGTGGGGAATGCGGTAAAGTTTGCCCCGGTACCGGCCGCCTTCGACGTTACCTTGGATGAATTTTGATAGTTGTTTGGGGGAAATTTTGTCTGTCAAATCCCTTACCCAACCTGCGGCTGCAAATTTGGGAACCCAGACAATATCCATGTTGATGATGTCGTAGGGCGAGTCGCCTAAAAGAAAGGCAGATGTGTAAAGATTTTCTATGAGGTTGCTGTCAAAAGGCCCTTCTATGAGGTTGATGCGAATGTTAGGGTTTTTCTGTTCAAATTCTTTGACAAAGGGTCTCCAGTTAACAAGGTCTTGGCCTTGCATTAACATGGTGAGAACGACTGGCTGCTGAGTCAGTGCCGGCAGAATAAATAAAAGCAAGACGGCGGTTAATGTGACAGCGAATAAGGCTAAAAGACGGGGACGCTTCTGGCTTCGTTGCTGCGGGGAATTTATTTTTTGCATTTGCTTTTGATAAATGGCGCTGCGATCGCCTTATTTCTCTCATAACTCGCTTTCTTTTGTTTCGCTAGATTTAGCGAGTTTGTGCAATAAAAATTTAAGTAAACTTTAGCTTACTTAATAATGGTGGAGTGAAAAGTCCAAATTTTGATTTAACTGATTAGATGGCGAGTTAAATCAACATCTATCTACAGATAGATATTAGACCTCTTACAAAAATCATCAACTATCTTGAGATTATCTGCGTTTATCTGTGTTTATCTGCCTGTAATCTGCGGTCGATTCTTCAATCAAAGATTTATGCAATTGCTCGTCTATTGAGAACATTTAAATAAATAATTCTTCCTTCTTCCTTCTTCCTTCTTCCTGACATCCGTTACATCCGTGGAGCGAATCCGCTGCCGAACTTCCTTCTTCCTTCTAAATACAAAAAACACCGCTCCTCAAAACAGGAGAACGGTGTATAGGGGGTGTTATGGGTTGTTGTCTGGGATTAACCTTAACAAATCACGATCGGCTGAGGCTATGCCTTGTGATGGTTAAAAAATTGGCACAAACCTGCACGATCGCCCGTTGAGCGATCTACCGCCAGCAATTAGCCCAACCATTCCACAACGGCATCCTGCTTGGTATTGGTACGCCGTTCTGGAGTTTCGCGGTTGAATTTCATGTGGATAGCGCGGTTTTGTTCGCCGTCTGCTGCTACTGCAAAAATCGGATAGTCGATTAAGCCGTCTTGGAAGGACATCTGGAAGCGGAAAGTGCCGTCAGCATTGAGTTTAATCGGCTGTCCGCCTACGTAGACGGTAGCGTCGGGTTCGGTGGCGCCGTAAACGATCAGTTCGGCATCAGCAACTAACCAGAACTGGCGGGGGCGCATCGGGGCGGCGAAGCCAACTCCGGACATACCAACACCTGACATACCGAAACCGGACATCGTGAGGCCGGACATACCGACACCTGACATGGTGAGGCCCGACATACCGACACCTGACATGGTGAGAGCGGACATAGTAGGAACAGCCCACATTCCGACGCCGGAGGGGAACACGTAGGAACTGAGAGCTTGTTCGTGGATGCCGACTTGTTGCACGGAACCCGCGACGTGCTGCATGGAACCGAAGATAGAACCGGCTACGCGCAGGGCTTCAGCAGATTCTGCCATCCCGAAGATTTGTTCGTAGAGGGCGTTGCCGGTGCTGAAACCAGCGCCATTGCCTGCTTGTGCCATTTTCTTGGCGGGAGGAACCAGTTCGGCGAAGGTTTTGCCTTGCAACTCTTCTTCCCAGTCGAGGGTGATGAATTGGTCTTCAATCCAGTCGCTGGGGTAGACGGGAGGAACGCGGACTTCGCTCGATCGAGCTAATACCAGCCAGCGGCCGTCTGCACAGCGGTAGCCGATGTCGATGGCGTAGTCCCGATCGCTTACGGGGATTGGCACGTACCATTCCCGCGCCATTTCGTCGCAGGGATATTCTTGAATGCTGTGGGGGCTTTGAGTGTCGAGGTTAACATCTGTAACGTCGTAGATCCGCAGGGCGAGTTGCTGTCCTCCTTGGCGGCGCATTTCTTCTTTGCGGTCGTTGGGAATGTCCCAGTAAGTGTAGGCCCATTCTGGGTCGCGGGGCATTAAGACCACCCGGCTTTCGCCGTAGCCGTTGGGCAAATCTGCTAAACCTTCATCTACAGACGACAAAGAACCGCCTGTTCTATCTTCTTGACCGAGTTCAAACTTTGCTGCTTCCACTGCTTCTTGTGCCTCTAGTTTGCGAGATGGGCTGTAGGAAAATTTGGTGCGCTGAATTTCTTGAATTGATGCCAGAAGTTGCGATTTCCGCATCCGGCTGTAGCGAGAGACTCCACATTCGCTAGCAACTCTGCGGAGTTGTCGCAAAGTCATCTCTTCTAATGGTGGGCGTTCTTTTGCCATGAGTTGGTTCTCCACTAATTTGGGATGGCGGGTTAGATTTTTCCTTTCAACACAAATGTGTTGACTTTTCGAGTTAGAAACTCTTTTAAATTCACATATCGAGCTTCTAAATCTCTCCAACCTTTGAAGCCTTGCTTGTTTTTAGCTTGTCTTTTCCCCATGCGATCGGGGGTTTTGACTTCTTGGCTTCTGCGCGCACCGTCCGATCTAAATAAAACTTTTCTGTCGATTCTTGATTGACAAGATCGATTTTGTGAGTGCGATCGGTGCTGCTAGCAACGCTGTGCTGGCAGCACACGCGCTCTTTGACTCCCAAACCTGCTTAATCCAAGCATTTCTTTGGGATCGCTTTGTCATGACTTAATCTTGCAGACAACTTGCGATCGGGTCAAGGGGTCTTTTCCCTCAATCATGGGTACTTATACGCATTTTCGTGATTTTGGGGATCAAATTGTCAAGTTTTCATGACAATTTGGCGCGATCGGGGAGCATCCCAAAAACTATTGTCAAGATTCCTTGACAGAAAATAGATGTAAGATTGAGTCGGCTGGGGCGGTAGTATAGATAGAAGAAATTGAGTACCAAATTTCCCAGGCTGGCAGTTGGGCGATCGTCTCCTGCAAGCAACGCTTACGGGCGATCGCAACTACAAACCGGCAGTCCTGAACCCAAAAAAGGTTTGACGCGCTACCTATACAGATAAGTTGGCCGCTGCACACCCCAGACATAGAGGTTCTGCGTAAATTTTGTAAAATCTAAAATCTAAAATCTAAAATCTAAAATCTAAAATCTAAAATCGAATGACATAGAGGTTCTGCGTAAATCTTGTAAAATCTAAAATCTAAAATCTAAAATCTAAAATCGAATGACTTTAACGCTTTACAACAGCTTGACCCGTCGCGAATCACCTTTTGAACCCATCGAACCGGGAAAGGTGCGGATGTACTGCTGCGGCGTTACGGTATACGATTACTGCCATGTCGGCCACGCCCGCGCTTACATTGTTTGGGACATGGTGCGCCGCTATCTGATGTGGCGCGGATACGATGTGCGCTACGTGCAGAATTTTACAGATATTGACGACAAAATTCTCAACCGCGCCCGCGAAACTAATTCCACAATGGAAGCCGTAGCGGAACGCTTCATCGATGAATATTTTGCAGATATGGACAAGCTGAATATTCTCAGGGCCGATGAATATCCCCGCGCTACCCATACAATGGACGGCATTAAACGGCTGATTCACGAATTAGAAAATAAAGGTTATGCCTATGCTTCCGGCGGCGACGTTTACTACAACGTGAGGCAATTTTCAGATTACGGAAAACTTTCCGGCCGCAAGTTGGAAGAAATGCAAGCTGGGGCTAGCGGTAGATTGGAAAGCGCAGAAATAGAAGCTCAAAAAAAGCAAGATTCCTCTGATTTTGCCCTGTGGAAAAGCGCTAAACCGGGAGAACCTGCTTGGGATTCATCTTGGGGCAAAGGTCGCCCCGGATGGCACATCGAATGTTCGGCGATGGTGCGCGATTGCTTGGGCGAAACTATTGACATTCACTGCGGCGGTTCCGATTTAACTTTCCCCCACCACGAAAACGAAATTGCTCAATCTGAAGCGGCCACGGGCAAGTCGCTTGCTAATTATTGGATGCACAATGCTTTTGTGACTGTCAACGGCAAAAAGATGTCGAAATCTTTGCACAATTTTATTACAATTCGCGATTTATTGGATGGGAATTGGTCGGGTGATTTGGAATCTAACCCCCCCCAGCCCCCCCTTGGTAAGGGGGGGAGTCAGAATGAATCTAACCCCCCCCAGCCCCAGAAAGGGGGGAGTAAGAATCAAAGCGAGAAGTCAAAAGCGGTGGAACCGATGGCGGTGCGGCTGTTTGTGTTGATGGCGCAGTACCGCAGCCAAATTGATTTTACCGAAGAGGCGATCGCCTCTGCAAAAAATGGCTGGCAGACTCTGAAGGAAGGCTTACTTTTTGGCAGTCAACACGGATCTAAACTTGGTTGGGATGTTGAGAAAATCGAGAAATTGACTGGACAAGATAGCACACTTGTGCAGCAATTTCAATCAGCGATGGACAATGATTTCAATACTCCCGGTGCTTTGACTGTTTTGTTTGAATTGGCCAAAGAATTGGGCAAGGAAAGCAATGTTTTAGTGCATCAAGGCAAAACAGAAATTTCGCCGGAACTGTTGCAGCAAAAGTGGCTGACTTTGGTGCATTTGGCGGGGGTTTTGGGTTTAGAAGTTCAGCCGGAAGGTGACAGCAATGATGCTGTTGGCGGTTTGAGTGATGCGGAGATTGAACTGATGATTCAGCAGCGGAAAGATGCCCGAAAAGCTAAGAATTTCGCTGAGGGCGATCGCATTCGCAACGAACTTAAGGATCGGGGAATTACTCTGATCGATCAAAAAGATGGCACAACAATTTGGCATCGCAGTTAAAATTTAGAGTTTTTTAAACCGCAGATGAACGCGGATGAACGCAGATAAAATTCCATCCGCGTTCATCTGTGTTCATCTGCTGATATCTGCGGTTTAAAACTCCCATTGACAAACTCCGCAACAGCCGCGACAAATTCTGCAGTTGATTCATAAGGCAAAACATTACGCCCCGGCATTAATAAACCCTCAGCGTTGGGAAACTTAGCCAAATATTGCGCTAATCTTTCATCCGGTTTCTCTTCCTTACCCGCTTGACTGATGCTTGAGGCTTTTTCTCCCATCACAACGAGTACGGGGCGATCGAACTTTTGAATCGTACCGCTGTAATCTTGCCGCCAAAACCCCGCTAAAAACGAGAAAACCGCGTGACGGCTGTCAGGATTCGCCGCCCCAGCCTGCAAAGCATCCAACCATTCGCTGTCAACTTTTGCCGCATCGCCAAATAGTTGTTTGATGGAAAAAGAACGCAAAAAATCAGCGCGTCTGGCGTAGCGGTAAAAAGCGTTTCCCAAGGGAGAATTTAACAAATTCCAGACTATTCTTTGCTGTGTGTCTGTCGAATGTTTGTTCATTACCGCCCAAGCTGGAGGTCCTGCGAGGACTAAGCCGCGAATTAAATTTGAGCCGCTTTCCTGCTGCATTTTTGCTAAAGCCAAGCCTACAGCTAGTAAAGCACCTTGCACGAGGACGATCGCAGGTTTTTTGACTGCTGTTTCCAAGAAATACTGCAACTGTGCGGCCCAATCGTCTGGATAGCAAGCCACAGCGGGCATTTCGCAATCGCCGCAGCCCAAAAGGTCGGGATTGTAAATCGGATTAGTGTTCCCTGCTTTGTACCAACTCTCACAAAATCTATGCCAAAAGATTCTTGACAAGCCAACTCCTATCGGATGAATTAATAACAAAGGGATGCTATCTTCTGTCGCAGTAGTTGGGTTATAAACTTGATAAGCACAGCGATAATTTTGCCATTCGTAAAACAGCGTTGGTGATTTTATAGACGAAATGGTTGACAAATCTTGGGTTGAATATTGCGGCTGCATAGAATTTTTTGAAGAGTTCAATTTTTTGTGCAAATCTTAAATTGTATTATAATATAAGTAGGGTCTGGTTTTACCATAAATATTTGGGGTAAATCAAGAGATAGATAAACCCGCCCTCTTAGACTGCGGGATAAATAAACTGGTCATTCTTCGATCGTGCAATCGCAACTACAAACCTTTATTATTTAATCATGTCAGAACAGCGGATAACCATTTCTTTACCTAACTTGCTGCTAATTGTAGCATCGTCCTTGCTGCTAGTGCTGCTGTGGCAATTGCGGAGCCTGCTAGTAATTCTGATGATATCAGTCGTGCTGGCGGCATCGATCGTCCCGATCGTCAATTGGGCCGAAACCATGCGGGTTCCCCGCTGGCTGGCGGTGATTATGGTTTATTTAACTCTCATCGGCGGATTTAGCGGGACGGTAGTGTTAATCGGGCCGACGGTCATCGAACAAATAGAGTTACTGCTGCGGCAGTTACCAGTTTATGTCGAAAGTTTGCGAACTGTGGCAACTAATGTATTGAGCCGCCTAACCGACGATGCCCCAACCTTGGTGGGTCAGTTGGTGGACACTCAATCGCTGACTAATTGGCTGATTCGATCGAGCCAACAACTGGTTTTGCGATCGTACAGTTTAACAAGGGGCATTCTAGGCGGCGTCTTCAGCCTAGTTTTAGCATTATTTATTTCAGGTTACATGGTTGCCGACAGCGACACATTAATTAAAAGTGTGGTGCAGTTTTTCCCTAAACCTTGGGATGCAAAATTAGCCGCACAAGCCGCGCCAATCGGTCAAAGAATGGGGAGTTACATTCGGGGGCGAGTGTTAGTTTCGGGCATTTTAGGAATATTTATTACTGCAGGTTTGAGCGTTTTGGGAATGCCAGAATTTGCTTTAGGCTTGGGTGCGATCGCAGGTGTTACCAACTTGATTCCCTTCATCGGCCCAGTGTTGGGAGCAGGACCAGCATTAATCGTAGCATTAGCTAAAGGTGGCTGGGTACTGTTGTGGGTATTACTTTTATTTGTAATTATCCAGAATTTAGAAACTTACGTGCTCGATCCTTTGCTGGTTGGTTCCTCGGTTGGGGTGCATCCTTTATATCAATTGCTGTCAGTTTTGGGCGGCGTTCAAGTATTGGGAATTATCGGAGCTGTAATTGTGCCGCCTTGGTTTGCGGGAGTGGCAGCTTTGATTGAGAACCTGTATTTAAAACCGAAACTTAGGAGCGAACATCGAGAAGCAATAGATCGGGCTAAAAATAATTCAGACTTGCCACCCCTTACACCTTCGGCGTAACAGCAGCTTACGGCTTGAGAGTTCAACACAGTAGACTCCAATTGCAAGCATTCCCTCTCCTCTCTGGAAATTATCTGCGTTTATCCGTGTTTATCTGCCTTACATCTGCGGTTCACTATCAATCAAAGATTCATGCAATAAATCTAGTATCCACAAGTCCCCTGACTAAGGATTAATTGCCACTTCAATGCGGCGGTTGCGCTGCCGATTAGTATCGGAACTATTGTCTACCGAAGGGCGACTTTCCCCATAGCCGATCGCCACCCAATGATACTTCTGACCGAGTACACCCGACAAATACTGCACCACAGCCTGAGCCCGCGCAAACGACAAATTTCGATTGTCCGCCGCTTCCCCCGCGTCGTCAGTGTGGCCCGCAACCCGCACAGTTGCCCCCTCGCGATTCCCCAACTCCGCCACCAAATTGTCCAAAATCGCATTAGTTCCCGCGCGCAAAGAAATGCTGCCAGTATCAAACAAAACATCGCTGGGCAGAGTCACCATCAGCCCATCTCCCCCAAACACCGGATTGTTGGCATTCTGTGGCGCAGCATTCACAGTTTCAGGGTTCAGACTCGGGCTGCTGCCCGCCACCTCCGGTAAAGCAGGAACAGGACTTGCCGCCGTTTCCGGCCCCGCCAATTGCTGCGACATCAACTGCAACCGCTTTTCCAAAGTTTCCGTCGGGCGGCTGCTGCCCAACTGACTCTCCAAAGCAGCAGTGCGCCCGATCAGCGCGTTGAGTTCGCCCTGCAACTGTCTCAAATCAGACAGCAATTTCTCTCTCTGGGCAGGACTGACTGTTGACTGGGGAGTAGGTGTAGCGGTTGGTGGCGGGGGCGCCGGAATTTGCCTTGCTGGGGCGCGTTTCGGGCTGGAGGTCAAATTTTGAGTTCCGCGCAGCAATCTCTCTGCCAGCGGCATTTCCGTCGCGCCTGACGGATAAATTTGAGCGATCGCCATGCCCAAAACCCAAGCAAAACCGCTGCCTACCCCCAGCAGCAGCAGTCGAAAAATCAGCGACAGTACAAGCAAACCTTTTCCCCGCGACTTGGAGACGCGAGTGGGGGGGATTGAAGGTTTTTGGTTAAAAGATCGCGTCATATTTCATCCCTCTCGGTGTACATACCACATTAATTTCGATACTATCTTACCTATCCGATTTGAAATTTGAGATTGGAGATTTGAGATTTGTCGTCCCATCTAAAATCTAAAAAAGAAACCCGGTTTCTATAAATGTGGGGTTGGGTGGCGAAGCATTGAGGCAGAAACCGGGTTTCTCATCTCCTGCGTGCCAGCCTGAATCTGTTGGATAATTCATTCAGTTGACAGTTGACAGTTGACAGTTGACAGTTGACAGTTGACAGTTGATAGTTGACCGCTTTCTAGCGACCTCTACCTGGAAGTCCGAGGATTGGGGTAATGAATAGTCTTCTTTTAATTTCTCCCTGCAAGGCTTGGGACTTTAAACCAATTCTTTCTGGTAAAACTTTTGGAAAAAAACCGATGACTGACCCTTTAAATAGCCCTTATCCCGTTCCTTGGGAATGGATTAGCGAGACTCACGCTAAAGTGAGCTCCACTGTCGGCGCAGGTCTCCGCTATTATCGCAGTCCATCCCTAGTATCAACTAACGGCCAATATGCAGCTTACAGTCGAATTGAGTTGCAAGTACAGCCGGAATTCTCCCGGTGTCGGGTTAGCAGTGTCATGTTTGTGGAAAATCTCAAAACCGGGGAACTGCAAACAGTGGCTGCTGCTTCGCCGCTGGCCGAAAGTGGGATGTATGCTAGCGATGATACAGATATGTCCGGGACGATCGCCATTTTAGTGCCTGTTTCTTGGAATCAAGACGGTTCCCGCATTCTCGCCCGCGAATTTGAAGCGCTTTTCAACTCTTCCGATATGTCCGACTACGGTGTCATTTGGGACAAAAATGATAATTACACTTATACCGTTGCTCCCGCTCGCAGTCTTTACACTCATGCTGTATTGTTGGGTTGGAGTCAAGTTTGTCCCGGACAAGTTCTGTTCCGCGCCGGCAATTTGGGCGATCGATCTTGGCCTCTTTGTGCAGTTGATATGACCGGCCAAACGATACCTGTCACCGAGGACAAACCTCTAGTTTTCGGCAGTCAAGCCAGCACAGACTGGATCGAACCTAAAACTCGTTTTTAGATATTATGGCAACATTTTCTTTGAGCGGGCCAACATTTTTTTTAGTATCAGGTCAGTCTTTCAACCAATTTATTTTGACCCTGGGGATGATTGTTTTAGCTGTTGTTTTTGGTTTGACAGCGTTTATTTTTATTCGTCTTTTCCTCAATTGGTTGCAGGCAAAATTGGAGAACCACCGCCTTTTTTTTAGACACTCGTTTACAAAAAACACAGGTCATTTAACCGCTAATATTTCACAACCTGAAAAAGTTTTTTTAGAACCCAGATTCGTAGAAAGTGACGGCAATTTAACTGCTACTATTTTTGGAAAAAAAAGCGATATTTCAGCAGCGGTAGAGCCGGAGATCGACTGCGAAAATTCAGCAGCATTTGCCTATCTGTACAAGCCGATCGCTCTTTGGCACGGGCGCTTAATTTTGCCTTCAAACGAAGACCGCCAGCCCTACGGCACAGTGTTTTTTGAAGTCATAAATGCACCCAAAAAATATCAAAATTTAATTGGTAAAACAGCATTTTTGAAATGGAGTACAAATCGAGAAGTACAGTTTTTTGTCCACGCAGTCAGTCAAGATATAAAATTCACACAACAAACTCAAAAAAGTCAAAAATCTGGCAATATTCATCCAGATAGATTGAACGGCTGGAGAAATGTCGGTCCTTTAGAAACTCTAGCAGGCAGCAGACTCGAAGACAGCGTGACTGTAATGCTGCGAAGGCCCGTGATTGCAATTCATTATAGCAGCAGCGACCGCCGCGAACTCGCGATCGATCGCGAACCAGTACAAATTATCGGACGTTTGTGCGCCTTAGTCTCAATTTTACAGCGAAAAGAACCCGACAGCGACAAATTTATTGTCCGGCATTTCAACCAAACATCTGGACAATTTGACGGCGCCGCCGAAATTATTCGGATTCCGCAAGTACAGCCAGACAAAAATGGCGTAGCCAGGTCTACCAATCACCAGATCGAAAAATCGCCATTAAATCCAGACGGTTGGTACATTTACGGCGAAATAGACGAAGACAATATGTTTGTAGTGCAGGCAATCGAACCCCGCAAAATTGCTCAATTAACACCAGATGAAATACATTTAGGACTGAAAAACTCTCTCGCTTATTTAGACAACAAAAATTGGGAAAATACACCAGCCCAAAAAGGGCAAGCAAAAAGAGTATTGTTAACCCCAAATGATGCTGCAGAAAACGCTTCAATCTCTCCTTGGCAAGAAGGAGATATCGGGATAGTGATTCACACTTTCGGCGGTATCGGTGGCAAAAAAGGCGAACGGCCAGCGCTGGGAATTGTCACCGGACATTTTGCTTTCGGAATAGCAAAAGTGGTGCGCGATCGCTTTACCGGCGAACTGCGTTTTGACATAGAATACAAACAAGTTTACGCCCACAATCCCGACGGAATAGTTGCCGGTTCCAGCAAATGGCAAAGCTACATGGGAGACTTGCACCGCGGCTGGTTGGGCGATCGCCCGGTTTGCGATATCATCTGTAAATTAGACTGCGTGTGTTGCGACTACGATTTTGGTGGCATCACCCTGTCGCCTTTAACCGAACTAAACCAGCAACTAGATATCATGATGGCCCGCTACCGCAGCGGAGACGGCACCGGCGCAAGTTTAGTCACGCCAGCAACTTCTTGCGTCCAAGATTCAAGTCAGGCAATTTACGCGACAATTAAAACAATTACTTCCGAAATAGAGTCCAATCCTCAGATTCAAGACTGGCTGAAAACCAATCCCACCGACGCACAAACCCAAAGATTTCAGCAGTTAGTAGCTTTAGGAGATAGTTTAGAAAAAGTATTAATGCCCCTCGGCATTGTCCGTCCAGATTGGCGCAAAAATTCGAGATTGGCGGGGATTGATTCTGAACTGAAAAAAAGCTTTTTTGCGGGTATATTGAACCTAATAAAAGCTGCTATTAGTTACCGAACAATGCTGCCCAGGCGCACCCAAGATGAAATCGCCAAAATTCTCTTAAAACAGGGAGCATTTTTGTGGATAATTCGCACAAATCAAGTTGGAGGATTTGACCCAGACATTGAGCCGATCCCACCGACAGGGTTTTGAATCAGCAATCGGTTTGTAAATGATTCTGCGATTGACATCAAATCCGTTGGCACCGTCCTGTATTCATCTATCTCTTCCTTTTCTCTGTATCCTCTGTGTCAAGAGCGGTTTCATCATTCCGATACAACCGGAATTGATATGACAACTGACTGTTTGGACATTTGAACAATACCGATGCAACCGGAAACGATATGAAATCGCTACTAGAAAACCAAGTCTGCCTCCGCCGCCGACTAAGAGATTGATATCATGTCCGGTCAATTACCCTGATTCCTGTAGATACTGTCTAGACAAGTCAAGGGGTAGCAAGTAAATAATTGGGGTCGAAAGGCTTTTGGGACTTTAAAATCC
>JAUBSN010000047.1:0-63421 GCA_036704825.1 Microcoleus sp. F8-C3
GGGATTTTAAAGTCCCAAAAGCCTTTCGACCCCAATTATTTACTTGCTACCCCTTGACTTGTCTAGACAGTATCTACGGGTATTATGTCGATGGATTAAAATTACATGGTTTTTAGGTTTTTGGTTCGGTTTTAGGTCGATCGCCCGCTGAGTCGATCGGCATTACCAAGATTTTATCAACTCGGTTCCCGTCCATATCGACTACTTCCACGCGCAAACCGTTCCACTCAAAATGCTCGGCTGCTGTGGGAATTTTGCCCAAATTGGTAATCACAAAACCGCCCATCGTGTGGTAACTTCCTTTGTGTTCGGCTGACAATTCTTCGATTCCAAACAGCTCAAAAAAATCTTCGACTGCTAGCATTCCGTCTAACAGCCAAGAACCGTCTTCGCGCTGCACGGTTTGAGGTTCGTCAGCATCTTCAATCGAGGGAAAGTCGCCAACCAGTTCGACTAAAATGTCGTTAACTGTTACCAATCCTTGAATGACGCCGTATTCGTCTACTACCAAGGCAATTTGATTGCTAGATTGCTTGAAAAGCTCTAATACTTTTAAACCCCTGGTGCTTTCCGGCACGAATAAAGGCCTGCGTAAAGAAGCACTTAAATCGAGGGGTTGACCAATTAAAGTGCGAGACAGCATATCGGTAACGTGTACTAAACCGAGAACGTTGTCGAGTCCGCCCTGACAGACGGGAAACCGAGAATGACCGCTGCCGAGCATTTTTTGGCGGTTTTCTTCTACTGAGTCGTCGAGGTCGAGCCAGGTAAGATCGGGACGCGGGGTCATTAAGGCGCTGACTCGCCGATCGCCCAAACGAAACACTCTTTCCACCATATCTTGTTCGGCTTCTTCAAAGGTTCCGGCTTCTGTTCCTTGCTCTATTAAAACTTTAATTTCTTCCTCTGTAACTTGGGGTTCTGTTGAAGGCACAATCCCCATGATCCGCATCACTAAGTCGGTGGAATGACTTAACAGATAAACCGCAGGAGCGCCAATTTTTGAGAGCATTCGCATGGGAATTGCTACGCTTGAAGCGATCGGCTCCGGGTTGTTGAGCGCTAGCCGCTTCGGCACGAGTTCGCCGATAATTAAGGTCAGATAAGTGATGGTTAAAACTGCTACTACTGAGGCGATCGTCTGAGAATAGGGCGCCAGGGCAGGAATCAGCCGCAACAAAGGCTCTACCCTTTTAGCAATTGTCGTTTCTCCGAAAGCGCCCGACAGAATGGCCAGCATCGTAATCCCGATTTGAACTGTCGGCAAGAACTGATTGGGGGCATTAGCCAGATCCAAAGCTACGCGGGCATTGACTGAACCTTGGTTGGCCATCTGTTGCAGTCTCACCTTCCGTACAGAGATGATGGCCATCTCTGACATCACAAACAAGCCATTGAGGAAAATTAGCAGGAGAACAATCAGAAGGTCGGTACTTGGGGACATTTCTCAAATTATCGATGGTAACGGCAAGCGCACTGCCCGATTAGTCGATTTTAGATTTTAAATTTTAGATTTTAGATTGACTCCGCAGCCACTATCTGGGGGATCTCCCTGATGTCTAAAATTTTTCGATCTTGACAGCTTGAGTCGTGGGCTTGTATCCGTCTTTGGGTGCAGTCACAGGAGAGGTTGGGAAGCTGTCTTTACTCGATGGCAAAATCGAAATTGTTTCTCAACCTGTCACTAGAGTAACGGAACTGGCTCATTTCGATCGCAGGATCGAGAAATTGCGAGCAAAAATCCATGCCTGCTTAAGTTCCCAGGCGCCAACAGCAGAGCGGCACGATCGTGGATGTTTGTCGTACAATCTCCTTAACAGGCAAAGGGAAAGAGCCGGAGCCGATCGGGGATTAAAATTAAAAGCGCATGACTTTCTCTTCAATAATTCGTACCCTGGGGCGATCGCCCCTAGCAACAGAACTTCTCAACAAGCTCAAACGCCACCGCTGCTTGCAACTGTCCGGCATCGCCCGTTTGCCTAAAAGTTTGGTAGCTTCCGCCCTCGCACAGCAAGAGGGGCGAAACTTATTGGCCGTGACGGCTACTTTAGAAGAAGCGGGCCGCTGGGTGGCAGGGCTCGAAGCGATGGGCTGGCAAACCGTACATTTTTACCCAACTTCGGAGGCTTCGCCCTACGAGCTATCTTACTCCGACGAGAACGAAATGACTTGGGGGCAAATGCAGGTGCTGGCGGATTTGGTGGATAAGGAAGAAAAAACCGCCAATCAGTCGAAGCCGATCGCGATTGTAGCTACCGAAAGAGCTCTCCAGTCTCACTTGCCCCCGCCTGCTGCTTTTGAACCCTACTGTCTGACGCTGAAGCGAGGTGCGGTTCAAGACTCGAAGATACTTGACCGTCAACTGGTGTCGATGGGGTACGATCGAGTGACTCTGGTGGAAATGGAGGGCCAGTGGAGTCGCCGGGGCGATATTGTCGATATATTTCCGGTAGCGGCGGAGTTGCCGGTGCGGCTGGAATGGTTCGGAGATGATTTGGAGCAAATTCGGGAGTTCGATCCCTCGAACCAGCGATCGCTCGATAAGGTCGATCGATTAGTTTTAACTCCTACTAATTTTAACACAATTATTAAAGCAGTTTTAGCTGAAAAAAATATTGACGAAATTAACCGCCTAGGCTCTGTTGACACAGAAAATGAAGCCGAAAAATTTGTCCGCAGACTGTTGGGTTTAGCCTTTGAAAAACCCGCATCTTTGTTGGATTATTTGACAGAAAATACTTTAGTTGTTATTGACGAACCGCAAGGGTGCGAAGCTCACAGCGACCGCTGGTTTGAAAATGCACAGGAACAGTGGAAAAATTGCCATCGGGAATCGGCAGTTGCTGGTGAGGCAACAGAAAAATTGCCAATTGCTAATTTGAAAGTGCCGAAAATTCACCGCACTTTTGCTGAATCTATGGCAGATGTCGCAGCTTTCGAGCGGCTAGAACTTTCTGAATTGGCAGAAGATTCTACGGCTAAAAAATTTCAAAGCTCTGCAGAGGGCGACCAGCTACCGTCTGCGATTAATTTGGCTTCTCGTCCCGTGCCGGTGATGCCTCACCAATTTGCGAAGCTGTCTCAAATGCTCAGGGAAGAGCGAGATCGGGGTTTTACCATTTTTCTGGTTTCTGCTCAACCGAGCCGATCGGTTTCTTTGCTGTCGGAACACGACTGTCCGGCTCAGTTTGTGGTGAACCCGCGCGATTATTTGGCGATCGACAAGTTGCAATTGCAGCACGTTCCGGTTGCTTTGAAGTACAGCGGGCTGGCAGAATTGGAAGGGTTTATTCTGCCGACTTTTCGGATAGTTTTAATTACCGATCGGGAATTTTACGGTCAGCATTCTCTCGCTACTTTTAGCTACGTCCGCAAGCGCCGCCGCGCTGCTTCTAAGCAAGTAGACCCGCATAAATTAAGCCCGGGTGATTATGTGGTTCACCGCCAGCACGGAGTGGGAAAATTTCTCAAGTTAGAACGTTTGACTATCGATCGGGAAACTCGCGAGTATTTATTGATTCAATACGCTGACGGTACTCTGAGGGTGGCAGCAGACCAATTGGGCGCTTTGTCGAGGTTTCGGACTGTAGGCGATAAAGTACCGGATTTAAACAAGCTGACAGGTCAAACTTGGGAAAAAACTAAAACTAAGGTTCGCAAAGCTGTTAAAAAATTGGCAGTGGATTTGTTGAATCTTTATGCTAAAAGAGCGCAACAAAAAGGTTATGCTTTTCCTCCCGATATGCCTTGGCAACAAGAATTAGAGGATTCTTTTCCTTACCAGCCAACCCCGGATCAGTTGAAGGCAACTCAGGATGTGAAACGCGACATGGAGGGCGATCGACCGATGGATCGCTTGGTCTGCGGCGATGTCGGTTTTGGCAAGACAGAAGTTGCTCTGAGAGCGATTTTTAAGGCGGTTACGGCGGGCAAGCAGGTGGCTTTGCTCGCGCCGACGACGATTTTGACCCAACAGCACTATCACACGCTCTCGGAGCGTTTTTCCCCTTATCCGATCGAAGTTGGTTTGCTCAATCGCTTTCGCACGGAAACCGAGCGCCGGGAGATTCACAAGCGTTTGGCGACTGGGGAATTAGATGTGATTGTCGGTACTCAAGCTGTTTTGAGCAAAGCCATTAAATTTCGCGATTTGGGCTTGTTGGTGGTGGATGAAGAACAGCGGTTTGGAGTTAAGCAAAAGGAAGCAATTAAATCTCTCAAAACAGAGGTAGATGTTCTGACTTTGACAGCAACGCCGATTCCCCGGACTTTGTATATGTCGCTGTCGGGGATTCGCGAGATGAGTTTGATTTCGACTCCGCCTCCTTCCAGACGCCCGATTCAGACGCATTTGGCTCCCTATAACCCGGAAACGGTGCGATCGGCAATTCGTCAAGAATTGGACAGGGGCGGTCAGGTTTTTTACGTGGTGCCGCGGATTGAGGGGATTGATGAGTTGGCCGGTCAGTTGCAGGAGATGGTTCCGTCTGCCAGAATTGCGATCGCCCACGGTCAAATGGACGCTTCGGAATTAGAATCGGTCATGCTGACTTTCAGTGCGGCAGATTTCGATATTTTGGTGTGCACGACGATTATTGAGTCGGGTTTGGATATTCCGCGAGTTAATACTATTTTAATTGAAGACGCGCAGCAGTTTGGTTTGGGTCAGCTTTACCAGTTGCGGGGACGGGTGGGACGCGCGGGGATTCAAGCTCATGCTTGGCTGTTTTATCCGAAGCAGAACCAACTCTCGGATGCTGCAAGGCAGCGGCTGCGGGCAATTCAAGAGTTTGCTCAGTTGGGTTCGGGCTATCAGTTGGCCGTCCGAGATATGGAAATTCGCGGTTCGGGTGATGTTTTGGGTACTGAACAGTCGGGTCAAATGGAGGCGATCGGTTTTGATTTGTATGCTGAAATGTTAGAGGAGGCTATTCGGGAAATTAAGGGTCAGGAAATTCCGAAAGTTGAGGACGCGCAAATTGACCTAACTTTGACGGCGTTTATTCCTGCCGATTACATTGCAGATTTGGATCAAAAGATGAGCGCTTACCGGTCTGTGGCTTCTGCTAATACCCCTGAAGAATTGCAGCAGATTCAGGCCGATTGGTGCGATCGTTACGGGCCAATTCCTCTGCCAGCCCAGCAACTTATCCGGGTTGTCGAACTCAAACAAATTGCTAAAAAAATCGGTTTTTCTCGGATCAAACCGGAGAATAAGCAGCACATAGTTTTGGAAACTGCGATGGAAGAGCCTGCTTGGAATTTGCTCAAGGCTAATTTGCCGGAACATTTGCACTCTCGTTTTGTTTACAGCAAGGGGAAGGTTACTATTCGAGGTATGGCGGTTTTGACGGCCCAAAAGCAATTGGATAATTTGATTGATTGGCTGGGTAAAATGCAGGGTGCTTTGCCGGAAGCAAATGTTTGATTTTAATATATAATCCCCAAATTTAGCGCACCGCCGAAACAACAGAATAATACCGATGGAACCAGAAAAAATCTTACTGCTGTTTTCATGATGGTTTTAGGGAGAGAAAGGATTAAAATCGTGAAAAAGTTAGTGAGTATTTTTTTGGCGATCGGGCTAGTGCAAGGAGTCCCAATGGGGGTTCAATCTCAACAAACAATTGACCCGATCGACCGGGTTGTGAGTGCAGGGTTGATGAATAAAGATGCTACTGGCAGTTTTAATGCTGATGGCCTTGTCAGTCGCGCCGACTTGGCGATGATTTTAGTGAAAACTTTTGGTTTGGAACGGCGGAAAACCGCTCAAAAACCTGATAGGGAATTGCCGGATGTCCCGAAGAGTTACTGGGCTTACAGTGCGATTCAAACTGCTTTGAAAACGGGAACGATGAGTGGATATCGCGACGGGATGTTTTTCCCAAACCAAAGGGTGACTCGCGCTGAAGCTTTGGCGATTTTTGCTCAAGCTTACGGGGTTTTTCAGTTTCCTGATCCCAGCATTTCCGAAATTTTAGCTAAGTATCCCGATGCAGGCGAAATTCCTAGTTGGGCTAGAAAGTCTTTGGCTACTGCACTTTATGAAGGGTTTGTTAATGTTGATCTGGCAACTAATAAGATTAATCCTTTGAAGCCGATGACTCGCGGGGATATCGCTTACGCTTTGAGCAAGTATTTGGACAGGCAAGTAAGGCCCACTTCTTTGCCTGTCCCGGACGAGGAGCCTCCTAATCGCGGCGTGGGAAGGTGATAGTGTTGAGTTGTGATATCAAATCTGTTAGCATCGGAATTATTCCTATCTCTATTCTCGACCTCTGTGTGAATGTGCGTCAATTCCTTGTCATCTGCGGTGAAGAAATTATCTTTTTTTGACCGCAGATGAGAGCAGATAAACACAGATTAACGCAGATTAATTAGATCGATTCCGGTTGCACCGTCGGGAATTGTTGACTGTTGACTGGATTTTACTATTCCGATGCTACTGGAATTGATATGAGTTAAAAAGTCGATCGCCCGCCATGCAAAATCCCGGAGATTTGGTGACTGTAAAAGCAGCCATCAAACCCCCAGGATTTAAGTTTTTCCTCTTCAACGAGGCTCTAATTATTGCCAGTGAGTGTTGGCTCAATCAGCAGTAGCCAATTCGGTACTGCCGCCGCCGCGCTTCCGCGTCAGGGTATTGAAAAGCATCTGACCGACTGCTTTAATCAAATTGCCTTCTAACTCCATGAACATCTTCATGTTCATGCCAAAAGCTGCATTAGCTTCGTCAACAATTCGATCTGCTGTTGCTTCGTCAATCGGCAGTTCGTTCATTGCCTGACGGTAGTTAGCTTTGAATTCTTTTTCATCAGGAATATCCTGGAATTCATAGAAAGCAGTGCCTTCTCCGTCGGAAAGATTCATCCCGCGCTGGGCAATTCCCTTCAGGATTTGTCCGCCGGATAAATCGCCGAGGTAGCGAGTGTAAGAGTGAGCTACTAACAGTTCCGGTGCGGTAGCCGAGATTTCGTGAATCCGCTCCACATAAGCTTTAGCTGCTGGTGACGGGGCTACTTGTTCGCGCCAATTCGCACCGTAGTAGTAAAATAAATCTTGCTCTAAGCTTTGTTTCCGATTCAACTCAGAAAAGTAAATTTTTGAAACAACCGGATGCTGCTTTTGGCGTTCCATTTCCTCTTCCATTGCCGAGTAGACAAAGTAGAGGTTTCCTACTAACTTCCGGTAAGAAGTTTTTTCTACAACGCCTTTTAAAAAACACTTGACAAAACCGACGTTTTCTGCCATTGTGTGGGATTTTTTCGTTCCCTCACGCAATTTGGTCGCTAAATTGATGCTCATGCTATATTGTCCAACCTTCTATTTTTGTGGTAGTTGATGGATGCGCCAAAAATCTCAAAATTACCTAAGCATTTACCTTAGATCGATTTGATGAGAGATTGTATTAATTTTTATAACAAAAGTTGGCAGCAGTCAGCAGTCAGTTGGCAGCATTCAGCAGTCATCAGTCAGCAGTCATCAGCCACTAACTAATGACTAATGACTGATGACTGATGACTAATGACTCATCCTCGCCAGCAGAGAACTGTCAACTGTCAACTGTCAACTGTCAACTGTCAACTAACTTAGATGTCCAAGTCGAGGAGGTTGAGTTTGGGGCCGTAGGTTTCGATGAATTCGCGGCGGGGGGCGACACGATCGCCCATTAAGATCGTAAAGATCCGATCGGCCTCAGCAGCGTCTTCAATCTCCACCCGTTTCAGCGTCCGAGTTTCTGGGTTCATCGTCGTATCCCACAACTGTGTCGGCATCATTTCACCCAAACCTTTGAACCGCTGGATGGTGTAGTTAGCATTCGCCGGAAATTCATTGCGGACGAGATTGTTCATTTCGCGATCGCTGTAACAGTAGTAATGATTGCGTCCCCGTTCCACTTTATACAGAGGAGGACAAGCAATATAGATGTAACCTTGTTCTACAAGTGCCCGCTGATAGCGGTAGAAGAAAGTCAGCAACAGCGTGCGGATGTGGGCGCCATCAACGTCAGCGTCAGTCATAATTACGATGTGGTGATACCGCAATTGACCCGGATCGAATTCTTCGCCTTTGATGCCCAAACCCAGGGCTGTAATTAACGATTGAATTTCGTTATTTTTGTAGATTTTGGCGTCGTCTGTTTTCTCAATGTTGAGAATTTTACCGCGCAGAGGCAGGATTGCTTGGAATTGGCGATCGCGCCCTTGTTTTGCACTGTTGTGGACAAAAATTCCCGCAGCTAATGCAAAGTTGTGACTGTTGGGGACTTCGATGTCGTAAACATCGTAGCGTTCCTCTACAGCTTCGATCTTGACAACCCGGTGGTTATAATTCCGAACCGCTTGGCGAGCATATAGTGCATCACCATTAAAGTAGCGATCGCAAAAACTCTCATACTTCAACAAACACTTATCTTTTTTCGTGCGGCGGTAGATATTGTAATAATCAACATCAATCCAGCCCATTTTCATCTCAACAGCCTTCAAAGCTTCAAGAGTTTTGCGGTAATAAGTTTCGTTCAAAGCTTCTTTACGTTTCTGGCGAAACTCCGGCGTCCACTGTTCCTTAGTTTTTTCCCGTCGCCAGTCCAACAAATTCTCATCTTGCCACTGTTCTTTAGCAAGTTGAGAATGAGTCTCCCGCGCTTCAGGATTGTTAGCAAAATGATTGCGAACCCGTTCCGACTGAGCCAAGCGATTTTCTTCGGAACTCCAATACTCTTGCTGCGCTTGATTCAACAGTTCCTGATTTTGCTCGCGATAAGCTTCATTAGTGTCGTAAAACTCGCGCCACTTGCTGGTCATGTAAGCTTTATACTCTTCATCTTCCCACTGAGCTTTCGCCTGTTCCGACAGAATTTGTCGCGTTTCGGGCTGCCGCATCCGCTCTTTCATCATCGCCCGAAATTCATCGGTCATGTGAGCTTGACGGCTCTTCTCAATGACATCGGGCCTGTGCAAGGTTTTCTCAAGGTGGGCGCGGTGTAAAGCCAAGTGATCCTCAGCCGACATTCGCTGAATATTTGTCGGATTGTTGTTGAGTTTGTTAAAGTCAACGTGGTGGCGGTGATTGCCCTCAGATGCTTGATAGACACCGCGTTTTAGGTTGTAGAAATCCGATAAAAGATGAGTGTAAATCCACTTATCACTGTTGGGATTCCAAACCATTTCGTAACCGTTAAGTCCCTGACCCTGTTTGGTTTTTTCCGACAACTTGCTGTGGAACGGCATTAATGAATCGAACGGTGTCAGCAGGGCGGCTGCTTTGTAAGTGCCATCCCGCAACATGAATGGATGGTCGGGTGTGCAAGTTATTGTCTCCCCATTGTCTAATGTCAGTTTGACAACTTCAGCATTTGCTTTAGTCATCCGAGCATTAGTTATTCGCTCAAACCCGATGTTTCCACTATCGCGAATGGTGTAGCAAAAGTGTTCTTTGCCTTCTGCTTGTTCGTCAACTATCTGTTTGATAGTTTTTGTCGTACCGTCAGCTAATTTTATTTCTTGAAAAGAAAAAAAACAGCCCCCAGCACTATCCCCCTCGACCAGGTATATCTCAGACAGGGCGGGGTCTCTGGAGCTACAGTCCGCTAATTTTCCTGGCAAAGGAGACGATTCTAAGACGGATTTTCGGCGCACTAAATCGCGGGCGCGGCGGGCGGCTTCAGCGGCCTTAAAGGCCTGAATAGCTTTTTCCAAAATAGCGTCAGCTACTTGGGGGCGAAACTCTAAATATTCTGTCAATACTTCGCCTACCAAGGAATCGACAATTCCCCGAACTTCTGTATTTCCTAGCTTAGTTTTAGTTTGGCCTTCAAATTCCGGGTCTGGGACTTTGACCGAAATCACTGCTGTCAAACCTTCGCGCACGTTTTCGCCGGCGAGGTTGGGCTCGTTTTCTTTGATTTTGTTGCGCTTGCGGGCGATCGAATTCATCGTCCGCGTCAAAACTGCCTTCAAACCTTCTAAGTGCGTGCCTCCGTCGATCGTCCGAATGTTGTTAGCAAAACCGAGAACATTATCGCTAAAAGCATCGACGCACCACTGCAAAGCCACTTCTATTTGCACGTTGTTGCGTTCTCCTTGCACGTAGATCACTTCGTCGTGCAACGGCTGCTTTTCGCGGTTCATGTAGGCGATATATTCCTTGATTCCGCCCTCATAACAATAAGTTTCGACGCGAGGTTCGCTACTTTTGAGAAGTTCCAAACGGTGGTCGCTAAACGTAATTCTCACGCCCGCATTCAAGTAACCCAATTCTCGCAAGCGTCCGGCGAGTGTAGTGTAATCAAATTCAATGCCAGTGGTAAATATTTGAGTATCTGGCAAGAAAGAAACTGAAGTGCCGGTGCGAGTGCCTTTGCTGGGCTTGACCTTAAGTTCGGTAACTGGATTGCCTCTTTCGTAGCGCTGTAAATGTTCTTTTTGGTCGCGCCAAACTGTCACTTCTACCCACTCAGACAGCGCGTTAACAACAGAAATACCTACACCGTGCAATCCTCCAGAAACCTTGTAGCCGCCACCGCCAAACTTACCTCCGGCGTGGAGTACAGTCATTACTGTTTCTATTCCCGATTTGCCAGTCTTGGCAACGATGCCGGTCGGAATGCCCCGTCCGTCGTCTGTCACGGTAACGGAACCGTCAGCGTTGATGTCAATCTCGATGTGGGTGCAGTGGCCAGCCAGCGCCTCATCGATGGAATTGTCCACAACCTCGTAAACTAGATGGTGGAGTCCTCGCGGACCGGTGGTACCGATGTACATCCCCGGTCGTTTGCGGACTGCTTCGAGACCTTCGAGAACTTGAATCTGGTCGGCGCTGTAGCTGCTGGTCATACAAAAATAGCTCCAATAATGAGGTCTAAAGCCCCAAAAGCTTCTAAAATGGAAAAACTTCTAAAATTATAGCACAAAACGGTTAAAGGCGATGCTAGGGCTTTCTGAAGGGAAATTTATCGGGGGGACGCACCAGGCATAGTAGTTTTACATGGGGAGCTATTGACATTTGGTGGCAGGGCTGTTAGCCGGAAGGTTAAGAAGTGCGATCGCCCGTGGCAGTTTACTGCGAGTTCTTGTATTCCAGTAATTCTTGCTTTCGGCGCAATGCCCGCGCTTTGCGTGCTTCTGCTTGTGCGTCGCGAGTCTCGATCGCCTGTTGGACGATCGCCCCTGCAACTTCCGGGCGGGCTTTCAGATACTCCATCAACTCCTTTTCCACCAAAAATTTAACGATTTCTCCTACCTCCGGGTTGGCTAACTGAGTTTTCATCGACCCTTCAAACTCTGGATTTGATACTTTAACAGCAATCATGCCAGTGAAGCCGCATTCTAAAACCTCTTTCCAATCTAAAATTGGCTCTGTCTCTTTGAGTTTGCCCAGTTGGCGACCGATCGCACTCATCACCCGCCTCACCGTCAACTTAAAAGTGCTAAAGTAAGTGCCGTCAATGTTTTGGACGCAGTTGGCAAAACCTAACAGTTGGCCATAGGTCTGATTTTGCTTCGGAACGTGCCACTGACAAGCTATTTCTACTTTTACGCCGTCTCGATCGCCTTGAATGTAAATAATATCTTCGTGCAGCGGTTCCACATCAGAGTTCAGGTAGGCGACATATTCCCGGATACCGTCGGGGAAGCAGTAAGTTTCGATCGAGGGACAACTGCTGCCGAGTATTTGCAAGCGGTTGTCAGTCAAAATAATTTTCAGACCGGGATTGAAATAAGCAAGCTGCCGCAGGCGAAGCGCAAGAGTGCTGCGATCAAACTCAATGCCATTCTTAAAAATCTCCACATCTGGCTTGAAAGAAATCGACGTACCCGTGCGGTTTTCGGGACTCAGTTTAGCTGTCAGCGGCGTAACAGCGACGCCTTTGTCAAAACGCTGGCTGTAAATTTGCCCCTCGCGCCAAACAGTTACCTGCAACCATTGAGACAAAGCATTGACAATTGCTACCCCAACTCCGTGGAGACCTCCTGAAACCTTGTAGCCGTCGTGGCTGCCGCGCCGGCCGGCAAAGTGGATAACTGTGAAAACTGTTTCCAAGAATGATTTGCCAGTTTTGGAATGAATCTCAGTGGGAATTCCCCGGCCGTTATCTGTCACGGTAACAGAACCGTCAGCGTTGAGGTCAACTTCGATGCGAGTGCAGTAACCGGCCAGCGTTTCATTAATCGAATTGTCCGCAACCTCGTAAACTAAATGGTGCAGTCCTCGCGGGCCCGTGCTACCGATGTACATCCTCGGTCGTTTGCGGACGGGTTCAAGACCTTCGAGAACTTGAATTTGGTCGGCGCTGTAGCTGCCAGTCATACAACAATAGCTCCAATAATGAGGCCTAAAGCCCCAAAAGCTTTTAAAATGAGAAAACCTTCTAAAATTATAACACAAAACGGTTAATGGCGATGCTAGGGCATTCTGAAGGGAAATTTATTAAGGGGATGGATAGCTTGGATCGGGACGAGTGTTTGTTGTCAGCTAGAGGAGTTTGGGTGCGATCGCCCGCAAGGAAGTAAGCTATGTCTAAATTAATTACGATTTGCGGGGCGACGGCGACGGGGAAGTCGGGAGTGGCTTTGGCTTTGGCGGGGCGACTGCAATCCTCGATTCTGAGTGCGGACTCCCGTCAAGTGTACCGCGAATTTGACATCGGAACCGCAAAACCGACGGCGGTCGATCGCACTTGTGTACCGCATCACTTAATTGACATCTGCGATCCGACAGAAACTCTGACACTCGCAGATTACCAACAGCAAGCTCAAAATTTAATAGCTGCTGTTGATTCTCCTCTGTTGTTGGTAGGAGGGACGGGCTTATATATTAAGTCGATCGTGCGCGGTTTAAAAATTCCGAGGGTAGCGCCGATGCCCGAATTGCGATCGCAACTTGCAGAACTCGGACAATCTCAATGTTACGCGATGTTGCAGCAGGTCGATCGCTCTGCGGCTGAGAAAATTCACGTCAATGACCCCGTAAGAACTTTGAGGGCACTGGAAGTATTTTATGTCACCGGTCGCTCTATTTCCGAACAGCAGGGCGAAAATCCTCCCCATTATCCTATTTTACAAATTGGCTTGGATTGCGCGATCGATGTTTTGGTCTATCGGATCGAACAGCGCACCGAACAAATGCTAGAACGCGGTTGGATCGATGAAGTAGAATATTTGTGTAAAAAATACGGCTGCGACTTGCCATTGTTGAACACGCTGGGATATCAGGAAATCAAACAATATTTGGCTGGCGACATTAAGTTTGAAGAAGCTAAAGAATTAACAATTTTGCACACGCGACAATTTGCGAAGAGACAGCGGACTTGGTTTCGAGCCTATCCTGAAATTGAATGGTTTGATGTTAGCGAACCGGATTTGTTGGAGCGAGTTTGGCAGAGAGTGCAGGAATTTGTCAATTGATTTCAGATTGAAATAAAAGTTTTTTTAAACCGCTGATTAACGCCGATCTAATTTAAATTGGTTGCTAGTTTTTTAACTAAAGTAAGTCTAATTTTTCCGTTAGCTTTGACTGGGCAAAATCTCTCTGATTCTTTGGCGAAACAAACGCACTGCCGCCCGCTGTCCGACTGTTCGGCTTTGTTCGATGAAACCCGGAACTTCTGCAACTGGTAAAAAGGGAAATGCTAAACTGATCTCGCACATTTCATATTTTCCATCTACAAGTTGATAAACTTGCAGAGAGTGCCGCCGATACCTCCAAAGTTCGGGAACGCCAATAGCAGCATAAATTGTAAACTTATTCACAGAAGAATTCGTGTAATCTGACTCTATTGCTAAATCCGGCGGGTCATTTGGCAAATTGATATTTCTGCCTCTAACTAAAGATTCATTTTGAATGTAGAAACAACTATCAGGTTCTACAGCACGAGTTAAATCTTCCCGTTCAAGAGTCAGCGAGCCCAGACTCCTAAGTTCAATTTCCAGTTCATCTACAATGGCTTCCACAAAGCTTTCTATCAGTCGTTTGGGTTCTTCGTGTTCTTCCAGCGGCATCCTGATTTCTAATACTCCTCCATCGTAAGCAATTCTCCAAGCTCTATCGTCCCCAACATCTGCCAGCAATGCTTTAAAAGTTGACCAACTGACACCTTTTAAAATAACTCGGTTTTCTGGGGTAGTTTGCTGCTCGACGGGAGTTGATGTTGTTGTTACCATTTAGCAATTCCTTGGTAGCTTCATCAATTTTTATTGTAGTCGATTAGAGTAAGTCTGATTTTTTAGTTAGCTTTGACAGAGTAAAATTTCTCTAATTCTTTGCCGGAACAAACGCACAGCAGCACGCTGTCCGATTGTTCTGCTTTGTTCGATGAAACCGGGAATTTCGGCAACTGGTAAAAAGGGAAAAGCTAAACTCATCTCGCACATTTCATATTTTCCATCTACCAGTTGATAAACTTGCAGAGATTCCCGCCGATACCTCCACAGTTCGGGAACGCCAATAGCAGCATATATGGAATCTTTATTAACTGAAGAATTCGTGTAATCTGACTCTATTGCTAAATCTGGCGGCAAATCTTCTGGGAGGTTGATGTCTCTTTTACCTCTGATGCTGGCTTCATTTTGAATGTAGAAACAACTATCAGGTTCGACAGCCCGAGTTAAATCTTCCCGTTCTAGAGTCAGAGAACCAGCTTTCATCACTTCGATTTCTTGCTCGTCTGCTGTAGCTTCAATAAAACTTTCTATTAATCCTTTCGGAACTTCATGTTCTAGATGCGGCATCCTGATTTCTAATAATCCTCTATCGTAAGCAATTCTCCAAGCTCTATCGTCCCCAACATCTGCCAGCAATGCTTTAAAAGTTGACCAACTGACACCTTTTAAAATAACTCGGTTTTCTGGGGTAGTTTGCTGCTCGACGGGAGTTGTTGTTGTTACCATTTAGCAATTCCTTGGTAGCTTCATCAATTTTTATTGTAGTCGATCGACTGCCAAATCAAAGTAAAATTTACAAACATAGTGCAGGTACAGGGTAGGGATACGGGACTGCCGTGTCCTGTATTTCGTTTTCCTGAAGCGAACAAATATTTTTTTTAAATTAACCGCAGAGAACGCAGAGGGCGCAAAGAAAGAGAAAGGAGAGAAATTAATAATTTGAGGAACGCAAAAGCCTGTTCCTCAAATTATATCTCGCGTACTTAATTAACTGTACAAACTCGCCACATATTCGCCGTAACCGTTATAGGGCAAAGTTGGACGAGTTTCCCAGGACCAACTGTTACCGGGGCCGACTATCCGTTCGCTGGCTTGCGACCATCTGGGGTGCGGCTTGTCGGGTTCGACATTTGCTTCAAAGGCGTATTCGTTGGGGCCGATTGTATTCCAAAAAGTGGCGGGCTGTTGTTCGACAAATTCTATTTTTACAATTGACTTTGCGCCCTTAAAACCGTATTTCCAAGGAATCACTTGCCGCAGCGGCGCACCATTTTGTTTGGGTAGCCTTCGGCCGTACAAGCCTGTGGCAAAAAATGCTAAATCGTTGGCCATTTCTTCAATTCGCAGACCTTCGGTATAAGGCCAAGGATAAAATTGCGACATCAAACCGGGACCGGGAGTTATTTTGGGGTCGTAAAATGAGGTGAAGCGAACGAATTTAGCGTTTGATTTAGGTTCGACATCAGCCATCAGCAATTTCATGGGAAATCCGACCCAAGGAACTACCATCGCCCAGGCTTCTACGCAGCGAAATCGATACACTCGTTCTTCGATGGGAAATTTTTTTTCGAGGTCGTCAATATCGTAAGTGCGGGGATTTTTTACTAAACCGCCTACTTCTACTTTCCAGTTTTCTGTGGGCAAAGCTTGAGCGGCTTGCCAAATAGATTTTGTGCCGCCGTATTCGTAAAAATTGTTGTATTTTGTAGCTAAGGCTTCGTCGGTTATCGCTCGATCGACTTTCGCAAAGGCCGGATTCCGGCTCAATCCCGCATATGCTTGGGTTGAGCTTCGATCCAACGCAGTTTTTGAGCTAGCATTGCTTTGGCAGCCTGTCAGCGGTAGCAGCGAAGCTGTCACGCCGGCGCCAATTAAATTGGTCATGAAGCGGCGGCGGTTGAGAAAGGCTGTTTCTGGGGTAATTTCGTGGTCGAGAATTTCCCAAGGTTTGGGGACGCGAATTAAGGGCATAAGTAATAGTTAAAAGTTAGTAGTTAGTTTGGCTAACTTTGCCAATTTTTTAATCGGTTAGTCGATTGGAAATTGGAATTTTTAGATTGACTGCACAGGACAAAGAATTGCGGATATTTGGCACGGCATTGCGATTGCTTTGCTGCGATCGCCATTAAAGTATTCGCAGTGACAGTATAGCTTAATTCGGTAACAAATGAGATATTGCACCATTCTCAAAACAGGCAAGATGCCTGTGAAGCGAAGAATTATTTTATTGTGGGGTGGGTGTCCTGCCCGCCCGTACAACCGACCTATTAAACCTCGCTCGCAGGAAAGTCAGCAATAATTTACGCGCGATCGACCCAAGCAATTGTGGCGAAAATCTGGGAAACAATTATGATCGAGCAAAGATTCCAATTATTTAATTTGTCCACAGGAAGCGGCACGCACCGCCCCGCTTTCCTCCCCCACTAGCAATAATGTCGGACGGGGGTCTCCAGCGGAATGACAAATGAGTTACTGCACCAATCCCCATTGCCAGAATCCCCAAAATCTCGATCGCGCGACTGTCTGCAAAAGTTGCGAGTCGAACCTCCTGCTAAAAGGTCGCTACCGAGTCTTTCACACTCTCGGTCAAAGTCTCGCTTGCCGCACGTTCTTAGCCGTAGATGAAGACCAACCTTCCCAACCCCGCTGCGTCATTCAACAGTTCTGCGCGCCTGCTGCAGTCGCCGACGGTGGCAGACAGCACAACCGGACATTTCGCGGGTCGGCCTCAGTTCTCGACAAGTTGGGCAAACATCCTCAAATACCGAAACTGCTGGCATCTTTTGAAGTCGAAGGCTGCCAGTATTTAGTGCAAGAATACATCGAAGGCCGCAATTTAGCCGATCGGCTTTCAGAAAAAGGTGTTGTTAAAGAAATTCAAATTTGGTATCTGCTGAGCGAATTGTTGCCAGTCCTGCAATTTGTTCACGAACATCAACTGATTCACGGAGATATCAAACCGTCCAATATTATTCACCGCAAAACTCCCCAAGCATTCCCAGCTTTGTCAGGGAAAGACGATTTACATTCCGTGTCTGAGGAAAGTGCTTCGGGGCTAGTTTTAGTCGATTTCGGTTCGGCAATTCCGGCAAACAGCGGGCCGCTGAAAACAGAAACAGTGACAGGTTCTGCCGAATACGCGGCCCCGGAACAAATTAAAGGTCAAGCGATTAAAAGCAGCGACATCTACAGTTTGGGCGTCACTTGCATTCACTTGTTAACGGGAATGTCGCCTTTTGATTTGTTTGACATCAAAGCCGACAGTTGGGCCTGGAGGCATTATTTGAAAGTACCGGTTTCGGCGCGACTCGGCCGCATTCTGGATAAAATGGTGCAGCGAGAACCGTCAAAACGCTATCGATCGATCGAGGCAATTCTCACAGACATGAAATACGGCCCGGCACCGGTAGAAGTGATTCTCAGCAAACCCAAGTGGACTGTAGCTATGTGGGGAGCAAGTGCGGTGGCCCTGCTGTCGGTAGTGCTGGGTGTTCGCTTGCCATCTCCAGCACCGCAGGCTTTCACTTCTGGCGAACCAGTTTCTCGCATTCCTGAAATTCGGTTCAATCCGCCCCCCATGCAAGATTTCAGCAGGGGTGGCGAGTCCCAGTCCCGTCCCGCAGTGCGGACTCTGGCAGATCGAGACAAAAACCCGGTTTGGGCGGTAGCAGTCACTCCCAACGGCCGCGTGATAGTCAGCGGGAATAACGACGGCACAATTCGCCTGCTGCACAAGCGTCACGGCAAGGTGCTCAAGGTTTTAACAGGACATTTGGGGCCTGTGTGGTCGGTGGCCGTCAGTCCCGACGGCAGGACGATCGCCAGCGGCGGCGCTGACGGTACGATTAAATTGTGGAATTTCTATTCGGGCAAATTAATTCGGACTTTGGACGGACACACAGACGGCGTGTTCTCGGTGGTTTTCAGTCCCGACAGCCAAACCGTGGCCAGTGTCGGTAAGGACAAAACTTTGAAGCTGTGGGAACTCAAAAACGGAACCGAGTTGGAAACTCTCAAGCGGGTTTTTGACGAGGTGCAGTCGGTGGCTTTCAGTCCCGATCGACAAACTTTGGCGATCGGCAGCAGCGACGGTAAGATCGGCCTGTGGAACTGGCAGACTGGGGAATTGAAAGAAACTCTTTGGGGTCATTCCGAGGCGGTTTGGTCTCTGGCCATCAGCCCGGACGGTCAAACTCTCGCCAGCGGCAGTTGGGACAAGACGGTGAAGTTGTGGGATATCAGCGCAAATAATCAGTCCCAGCAGCCCAACGTTTCTCTGTTGCGGACTTTGATCGGCCATTCCGACAAGGTTAAGTCCTTGGCTTTCAGTCCCGACGGAGACCAACTCGCCAGCGCCGATTTGAGCGGGACTATCAAGCTGTGGCGGATGGGTTCCGGCGATATCGCGGGCACGCTGAAGGGTCATTCTACTTGGGTGGAATTGGCTTTTAATCCTCAAGACAAGACTCTGATCAGCGGCAGTTTTGACGACACGATTAAGGTGTGGCGGCTGTCTCCTTGATTTGTTCGATCGCCCCTTCGAGCGAGTTTTGAAGAACACGGGCGATCGAATTTGAAGAATTCCCAACCAAATCAAAGATTCTGGTTGGGGATTGGGCGGTTGAAATCGCTGAGTTTACGGGCACGCAAACGAAGTTCGCGCAACGCGAGACTGTAGGAATATAATATTTTCCTTCTTCCTTCTTTCTTCTAATTGATAACTAAAACCAAATTCCCGATCGCCCTTCCGCTTTCGAGCATTTCGTGCGCTTTGACAATCTCCTCCAAACCGAAGCTTTGAGCAATAACGTGGCGGAAAACTCCTGCTTTTAAACAAGTTGTAATATCTGTTGCAGCTTGTTGATGGGCTGCTTTGTCCATCACATAAACTAGCACGTAATGAACGGTTAGATTTTTGTAAGCTAATGAGTAAAAAGGAATTTGAGGTGTTAGATCGGAATCAGAAGCGTAAGTAGCGATCGCACCGTTGCGTTTGAGGACTTTTAAGTTGGTTTCGAGATTGCTAGCAAAGTCAACTTCTATTACGCGATCGACTCCTTCCCCTTTTGTAATTTCTTTGATGCGCGCCGCCGCATTTTCTGTTTTATAATTAACAGTATAATCTGCCCCCGCAGTTTTGGCAATTTCTGCTTTTTCTGCAGAACTTACAGTTGAAATAACATTTGCGCCGCCCCATTTTGCTAATTGAATTGCATAATTTCCAACTGCACCCGCGCCCCCTGCTACTAATATTGTTTTCCCCGTTACAGCACCATCTTTAAAAACGCAATTGTGTGCAGTCATCGCCGGAACTCCCAAACAAGCACCTGCTACAAATTCTGTATTATCTGGCAGAAAAACCGCTTGTTCGCTGGGTACAACAACATATTCCGCCGCCGTACCCAATCGGCGGGGCAATGTAGCTTCATAAATCCAAACACGTTCGCCAATTCGTGACGGCGACACGCTTTCTCCTACTAATTCAATTATTCCTGCACCGTCGTTGTGGGGAATGACTCGCTGGTGTCGCATTGTGAGTCCCCCCCAACCGCTGCGCTGCTTGACATCGGAGGGGTTAATGCCGGACGCCTGTACTTTAATCAGCACCTCATTGGCCCCCAATTCGGCAACATCCATTTCGCCAATTTTGAGGACATCTTTGGCGCTGCCGATTTGTTCGTAGTAAGCAGCTTTCACAGTTGTTTTCTCGTGATGTTTTTAATCTTCATAAACCCGCACCGCGTTACTTTAGGCAATGCCGCCGTTAACGCGGATATTTTGTCCGGTAATCCACCGGGCTTGTTCGCTGCACAAAAAAGCCGTCACATCGGCAATATCTTCAACTTTTCCGAGTCGTCCCAAAGCAGTAATTTGGGTAAATCTTTGTATTTGTTCGGCGGTTTTGCCGACAGTGAAGAGTTCTGTATCTGTTGGGCCCGGAGAAATGGCATTTACTGTAATTTGCCGATCGCCCAATTCCTTAGCCAGCGATCGAGTTAGCTGTTCCACTGCGCCTTTTGTCGCCACGTAAGCCCCGTAAGTTGGCAGCATCATCGCCGTTGTCGAACTGGAAAAATTAACAATTCTTCCTCCGTCTGCCATGCGTTTAGCAGCTTCTTGACAAGCAAAAAACGTGCCTTTGACGTTAATTGCAAAAAGATGATCGAACTCTGCTTCGGTAACTTCCGCCACAGGTTTGTAAAGAATTACTCCGGCATTATTGACTAAAATATCGATTTGTGAATAGGTTTCGATAGTACGATCGAACAAATTGCAAATTTCTGCGGTTTTGCTGACATCGGCTTGCACGGCTAACGCTTTGCCGCCCGCTGCTTCAATCGCTGACACAACATCTTTAGCCTGTTGAGTTCCTCTGGCGTAGTTGACGACAACGGATGCGCCTTCTTGGGATAATCGCAGGGCGATCGCGCGTCCAATTCCCCGCGATGCACCCGTCACAATTGCCACTTTTCCTGCTAGTGATGGCATGACATTTCCTCTGCAATTAGCGTTGATGCTGGTTCAAAATAATCATACTATTTTTTTCTGCATTCCGGTACAGAAACAACTTTAAAATTTCAAACAGTCAGAATATTTTTAGAAATCGCAGTGGCTAACTAACTCTTGTGGTAAAGTAGTGTCGGCTGTTAAACTAAAATCTATGACCGCAAATTCCGAGTTAGCAGAGCAGTATTTGTCTGCAGGCGATACCCTTGAGAAATCAGGAAAGCTTGAGGAGGCGATCGCTCAATATCAAAAATTACTAGCCATAAAAGCCGATGAGGCTGTTGTACTCAACAAGATAGCTGAAATTTATTGTAGGCAACAGAAATATGTAGAGGCGATCGCCTCCTGTTACCAAGCACTTCGCCAGCAACCACATTTTGCCCCAGCCTACAAAACTCTAGGCAATATCCTGCAAGCCCAAGGCAAAATAGACGAGGCAATTCGCGCCTACTCAAAGGCGATCGAATTCGACCCTAATTTTGTCGAAGCCTATGTTAACTTGGGCAGTATGTTTTACAAACAAGGGCGGCTCGATGACGCCATAACTTACTACCAAAAATCTATTGCTCTTCAACCAGATTTAGCCGTCGCTTATTGGAATTTAGGCAAAAGTTTGGAAGAGCAAGGTCGAATCAACGAAGGTTTATTTTATCAAAAAAAAGCTCTAGATTTACAGCCGGAGTTAGAAGCGAGAAGCAATTTAGTAAAAAATAACACTTACTGAAGAGGAATGTTATAGTCGGAATAATTCACTCATTAATCATACAAGCTGGATCGACATGGAAATTAACCAGAATCCGCTGGAATTGCTAACGGCTAAAGTACGAGAAACTGTTGCAGATATCCAAAACTTAGGCAACCAAATTGATGCAAAATTTGAGGAAAGTGCAACTGGATTAACGGCGTGGGTACAATCAGCGCCAAGTTCAATGGTTAGTGCTGGAGCGATCGCCACTCAAGAAGCTTTCAAAATAGCACACAACATCCGTTTTGAGAACCTGCCAACAAATCTGCAAATCAAATTTGCGAGGGCTGGGATGCGTGACGGCATCCGAAACGTTCAAGAAGCAGCAAAAGTATTTGAATCCATACCCGCCCAAATTCGCGCCCAAGGCCCAGAAGCAATTCGCAACTTCTGTCAAGATAAAGATTGGAGCCACATCCAAGCGCACGTCAATGGAGGTGGAAGCGAAGCTGCTAACGGGATTTTTGAATATTTTTGGGTGAATCGTGCTCGCGGTGGTAAAGACATGACTGCCGCAGAATTAGCAGTAGCTAAGCAAGTTTTAGCGGACGCAGCGTTTAAAGCAGCAGTTGCGGAAATTGTTGGCGCTGCAATGAAAGGGGCGATCGCCTCCGCAGTAATTGAGTTAATATTTTCGATCTTAGAAAATTCGCTATTGTGCGTGGAAGGGAAAATTACCCAATCAGAATTAGTGGAACAAGTCGCCGCCACCACCGCCAAAGCTGGCATTGCTGGCGGTGTTGTTACTGGCATTTTGTTAACTCTGTGCATGATATTTCCCCCCATTGCCGCCCTTTTAGGTGCTGCTGCGATGCCCTTGGCGGTTGCAGGTATTGGTTTTATGGGAATTCGCGCCTGGGAAATCTTTTGTCACGGCGATCGACTATTTGGTATTACTGAACAAACACAAAAATTTCTGGGGATGACTGAAGCGACAATTTAAACAGTTGACAGTTGACAGTTGACAGTTATGATACCCAGATCAAACCGTTTATGAAGCGCGGATTTAAGACTCTATTCATGATAGTTATTTATTTCCGCGCTTTTGGGTGGCGGTTGCTTGTAGCAACATTTTCAGATGATTGGGAAATATAAATAGTATGGATTTAGTAGAAAAAACTCAAGATCAGCAGCATCCGCAATACAAGCGCGATCGAGCCAGTGTCGATACTTTAATAGCAGGAGAAGCAACCGACTACAATTTATCGGAATTAGCAAGGTTAATAATTCGCTACCGAGGCTTTCCCGGCGCTAGAGATATTCAATCAGACTTAAAAAAAGTCTTGCAAAAATGGAATCATACCGAAGAAAGTCTTTACGAACACACCCGTAAAATTCACGCAAAAGGTGAAGTTTACAGGCGTCAAAAAAACGACCAAGAAGATTGGGTTTAATCTCAAATCTGCAACTTCCAGGAAGAACCTGGAAGCTGCAGTCAACAGTCAACAGTCAACAGTCAACTGTTAACTATTTTCAAACCATCTCTGGTGAAACTTGCATTGCCGGCTGCGGCTGGAACTGGAACAGCGAATAAACCACATTGCGGCGGATATCCGTCATCATGTCCAAAAACAGCTCGTAACCTTCAGTTTTGTACTCGATTAACGGGTCTTTCTGCCCGTAACCGCGCAGCCCTACAGACTCGCGCAAAGCATCCATTTGCTGCAAGTGTTCCCGCCACAAAGTATCAATTTGCTGCAAAATAAAGAACCGTTCCGCATCTCGCATCAATTCAGCTCGGATGGCATTAACTTCAGCTTCTTTAATGTCGTAAGCATTGCGGACTTGTTCGTGGAGAAATGTTTTAATTTCCTCAACGGACAAATCTTCTAGCTGATCCGGTGTCATGTCAGCGAGCAGATAAACAAATTCCTTCACCTTGCTCACAAGTTTGTCGAGTTCCCATTCTTCCGAAGGTAACTCGGGATTGATGTATGCTCCCACGATGTCGTCCATCGTCTGTTCGGCATATCTAATTACCTGTTCTTTGGAGTCCAAACCTTCCAATACTCGGCGGCGTTCGGCATAGATTGCTCGACGCTGATTGTTCATCACTTCGTCGTATTCAAATACCTGCTTGCGGATATCGTAATAGTAGGTTTCGACTTTTTTCTGAGCGCCTTCGAGGGAACGAGTCAGCATTCCAGATTCGATCGGCATATCATCCTCAATATTAAAAGCCTTCATCAAACCGGCAACCCGTTCGCCGCCGAAAATCCTCAGCAAATTGTCTTCCAAACTCAAGAAAAACCGCGTAGAACCAGGGTCTCCTTGGCGTCCCGCCCGGCCGCGCAACTGATTGTCGATGCGGCGCGATTCGTGGCGTTCTGTACCGATGACGTGCAAGCCTCCCAACTTCACGACTTCATCGTGTTCGGTGCTGGTAAAAGCATCGTATTCGCTGCGAGTTAAATTGTAAGCTTCCCGCAATTTTTGAATTACCGGGTCTTTGGTAGGCGCTTTTTCCGAAGCTATAGCCACGATATCATCGGCTTGCAATTCCGAGAGCGATCGCTCGCCGTACTCTTTCACCGCGAAGTCCACTGCCGCCTTGAGCATTTGTTCGGCATTTTTCGATAGCTGCGTCGGGAAAATCTGCGCCGAAGCTTTCCAAGACTTTACCTTTTTCGCAGTCGGAGCAAAACCTTGAGCCGCGGGGCGCCCGCTAATACCCGGTACTTGTACCACCGAAAAGCCTTCTTCATCTTCGGGCTGCACGATCCGGGGCATAAAATACTCCCGCAACTTCAGGCGCGCCATGTACTCAGAATTACCGCCCAAAATAATATCAGTACCGCGTCCCGCCATGTTTGTCGCGATCGTCACAGCGCCTTTGCGTCCGGCTTGAGCGATAATTTCCGATTCCCGCTCCACATTTTCCGGTTTAGCATTAAGCAAATTGTGAGGAATTTTCCTCTCCAGCAGCAGCCGCGACAGCAACTCCGACTTTTCCACGCTTGTAGTGCCTACCAGCACCGGCCGACCGATCTCGTGCATTTCCGCGCATTCTTGGGAGATGGCATTCCACTTCCCTGCCTCCGCCTTGTACACCATATCCGAAAGGTCTGTGCGGCTGGTAATCCGGTTAGTGGGAATCAGCGTCACTTCCAGATTGTAAATCTTCTCAAACTCCGTCTCCTCAGTCTTTGCCGTCCCAGTCATCCCCGACAGCTTCGGATAAAGCAAAAAGAAATTCTGATAGGTAATCGTCGCCAGCGTCTGAGTTTCCGGCTGAATTTCCGCCCGTTCCTTCGCTTCGATCGCCTGGTGCAAACCGTCACTCCAGCGCCGTCCCGGCATCACCCGACCGGTAAACTCATCCACAATCACGACTTCGCGATCGGGAGTGACGATGTAGTTAATATCCTTAATAAACAATTCCTTCGCCTTAATCGCATTAAAAATGTAATGCGCCCAAGGGTCAGCCGGGTCGTACAAATCCGTAACACCCAACAACCGCTCAGCTTCACCAAACCCTTCATCGTTCAATAGCACATTCCGAGCCTTTTCGTCAACCTCGTAATGTTCTTCATTTTCCTTTCTCAGAGCAGCAGCTACCTCAGCCGCCCGGATATACTTCTCGCTGGGGCGTTCCACCTGGCCGGAAATAATTAGAGGCGTCCGCGCTTCATCAATCAGCACCGAGTCAACCTCGTCAATCACGCAGAAATTAAAAGGACGCTGCACTACATCTTCCATGACCGTAGCCATGTTGTCGCGCAAATAATCAAAGCCGACTTCGCTGTTAGTGGCGTAGGTAATGTCGCAGCTATAATTTTTCTTTCGTTCCACCTGATCCATGCCCTGCTGAATCAGTCCCACAGTCAATCCCAGGAAGCGGTGCACCTGTCCCATCCATTCCGCGTCCCGTCTGGCGAGATAATCGTTGACGGTGATGATGTGTACGCCTTTACCGTTGAGGGCGTTGAGGTAAGCCGGCAGCGTCGCCACGAGAGTTTTGCCTTCACCGGTTTTCATTTCGGCAATTTGGCCTTTGTGCAGGATAATGCCCCCGAGGATTTGGACATCAAAGTGGCGCATTCCTAAAACCCGCTGTCCCGCTTCCCGCACCACTGCAAAAGCCTCGGGCAAGATTTCGTCTAGGATCTCTTTCTCCTCGTTGAGAGATCTAGCTTTTGCCAGACGTTCTTTAAACTCCGCCGTTTTGCCTCTGAGGTCGTCGTCTGAGAGTGCGCGGAAGTCTTGTTCCAAGATATTGATATCAGCTACCCAAGGCTGAAATTTTCTCAGTTTGCGCGCGTTGGGATCGCCTAGCAGATTTTTAAACATGGCAACAGAGGCAGATTTTTAATAATTTAGCTATTAGCTTTCAGGGTTACGGGCTGTAGTGTTAGCCACAACATATACCCTCCCCGATTGTAGCAACCATTGGCTCTGCTAAGCAGTCGAAGGCGTCTTTGGGGGCGATCGACCGATTGGGGATTCCCGGATCAATTTCCCTAACTCGCCACCAAATCCCACAACACATCAATACCTGAACCGACGTATGGTGTATCTTGGTGGCGATCGATCCATTGCACGACAGCAGGCAAAACCTCACTAGATTTCAGACCCAACTTACCCAAGGCTTCTACTGCCGAGTAACGCACATCCTCATCCACATCTTTGAGATGTAGTAACAAGGCACTGATGATGGCTTCTGAAGCATTTCCCAACTTACCCAAGGCTTCTGTTGTCTCACGGCGCACCCAGTCCTCCTCATCTTCGAGACTTCGCAGCAACGCACTGATGACAGATACTGATGACAGATTCTGAAGCATTTCCTAACTTGCCCAAGGCTTCTGCTGCCCAGCCACGAACCAAGGGAGTTTCGGGAGACTTTATAAATCAGCTCTTAACGAACGTCAACAGATATCGAAAAATGACCACTATTATCAGCAGTAAGTGGATCGTTTATTCCTAAATATAATTCTCCTTCATTTATGACAGTTATCTCTTTGTCCGCACCTATTTCAACTAGTTCACCACTTGCAGATATTTTCCCAACTAGCATTCCTGCTGGTCTTCCACGAAAGAAACATTCTGCGTGAGGGCAAAGGTTGTTGGAATTACCTGCGGGAGTGGCTTCCCCATAAGATCCATGGTTTGCCCAAAAATTGATTACACCTGATGCTCTTACTCTTAAAAATTGACCAGCTTTTACATAGATACCTGTTGGATACAACCCAAAAAAATCTCCACGTAATGCTATCTCTTTGTGTAATTGACTGGATAGGATATTTGTACCTAATGCGAAGTAGCTTATTGCTCCAGTCATAATAAACAAACCTAGAACAATCGCAGGTACATATGGCTTGAGTTGAAATTTTGGTTGCAATTTTGCTAATGCCACCTGTGCATTGGGTAACCGCTTTTCCAGATGGGGTTCAGTCATCTGCTTTAACCATTTTGTGAAACCAGGACTGATATTAGGAGTAGATATGAATTGAATTTGCAGGTTTTTTTGTGGTAGTTCCGTTGGGTGTTTACCAGTCACTAAATAAATTAGAGTTGCTCCTAACCCATAAAGATCAACCGCAGGAGTAATGCGTCCAGTAAATTGTTCGGGCGGCATATATCCATAGCTACCGACCAATGTCATGGTTCCTTTTTCTACAATACTCTGTGTACCAACCGCTCCAAAATCTACCAAGTGGATTTGGTCTGCAATATCTCCAAAACCATCGGCTAACAAAATATTGCTTGGTTTAATGTCTCTATGGATTAAAGGGGGATGATGTCCATGGAGATATATCAATATTTCTAAGATTTTCTGGGCAATTTGCCGCAGTTCCGCTTCACTAAACCAACGTCCAGATTGTAAGTATTGCTCCAGGGATCTTCCTCTAATATATGTTTGAACCAATGCGATTCCTTTATTCTTCTGTGAGTTGATTTCTATATAGTCTAGATAACGAGGAATCGCTGGATGAGAAAGGGTTTTCAGTGTTTTTATTTCTCGCTCGAATAGTTTTATATCTGCCCAAGTAAGATTTTGACCAAACCAAAGAATTTTAACTATAACTTGTTGTTCAGTTTGTTGGTCAATAGCCAGGAAAACTTCTCGGCCTGCTTTTTGACTGAGTCGTTCTTGAAGTTGATATCGATTTTTCAAAATCATAAAAATTAGGGAGGTATTCTAGTCAGATAGTCAATTCAATAATCTCCTAAACTTTGTCTAGAAAATGTGTGGGCTACTGACGTAAAGTTACCTTACTTAAATCAGGGCAAATCCTGTCAGAAGTTTGTAAAAATCCCGTAATCTACAAAGAGTTAGGAGAGTCGAAGTAAAAACATAACGTTCCGTTTAATGCGAGTTTCATAACTCGTCAACAACAGAAAATCTTTGCTTTTCCCAAATTGCCCCTAATTACACGCCAACATTATAGGGCAAAACATTTACACGCTTCTCCTGTATCCAGTAAACCCATAACCTCAACAGAACGATTTTGATAAGTTAGTGTTAAAGGCAGATACGGAACATCAGCTAAAACACCCATTCCATCTCGTTTAGCTTGAAAAGGATATCGCCTACTATTAAACATTTTGAGTTTGTTTCTGCTCTCTTTCTAGTAACTGCGTCAATTGCTCTGCTGCACTATTAGAAGTATGCACTGAATATAGAATTTCAGCAGATTCATTGCCCATTACAATTCCTTCTTCTTTCGCCAATTCTGCTATTTAAAACAGCATCATTTGAAACTTTTGGGCACGAGACAATTGCCGAAGTTGGGCTAATAATTCAAGATTTGACATAAAACGCCATAGAATTAGTTTTTACATTTTACCACGATCTTGAGATTTAAACCACTCCAAAACAGCACAGCCAATGCGTAAGTTTTGAACGGGCCCTCCTAGCCCGCCCCGATCGCCCTTATTGAAAATGCTCTCACATCTCAGGTCAGATTAACCCTCGTTTGAAACAGGCCTGGGAACTTCGTAAGTCAAAAAATCATAGGCCATTTTCGTATTCGGAAAAATTGCCTGCGCTTCCCCGAGCAAATCGTCCAGGACGATCGCATTCCCCGGAGCGTAACGCGGGCTAAAATGCGTCATAATTAGCTGTTTCGCCCCAGCGATCGCAGCCACTTGAGCCGCCATTGTGGAAGTTGAATGCAGGCGATCGAAAGCCATTTGAGCATCTTGATGAGCAAAAGTCGCTTCGTGCACCAACAGATCGGCATCCTTCGCCAATTCCACGGCACCGTCACAAAAAACCGTGTCAGTACAATAAACAAACTTGCGCCCGATTTGATCCGGACCGCAAAAATCAGTACCTTTAAACTGTCGCCCGTCCGATAACTTTACCGTTTTTCCTTGTTTTAATTGACCGTAAAGCGGCCCCCAAGGAATACCCGCTGCCTTAGCTTTTTCAACATCAAAATGTCCCGGACGGTCTTTCTCAGTTACTCGATAACCGAAAGCAGTAACTCGGTGCTTCAAAAGACCGCAGGTAACAATATATTCGTCATCTTCATAGATGACTCCCTCGTGAATTTTGTGTACCTTAACCGGATAAGAAAAATGAGTTTGAGAATAGCGAACGCCAGCTTGCAAATATTCTTCAAGTCCCGGAGGCCCGTAAATATCGATGCGCTTGACATTCCCCGCCAAACCGCAGCTAGCCAGCAAACCCATTAAGCCGAAAATATGGTCGCCGTGCAGGTGAGTGATGAAAATGCGGCTGAGTTGGCTGACTTTGAGGTCGCTGCGGAGAAACTGGTGCTGAGTTCCTTCCCCGCAGTCAAACAGCCAGAGTTCCGCTCGCTGGGGCAAACGGAGGGCGATACTGGAAACATTGCGCGATCGCGTGGGGACACCGGAGCTAGTTCCGAGAAATGTAATCTGCAAGAGTCAAATCACCTCAATTAAGTCTTAAAAAATATGTTACATATATCCAGAGTGCGACAAATCCGACATATAGGAAATAGTCGCAGGCTGGAACCGGGATAAATCGCTGTTCCTGCGAACATCTCTTCGCTAAAATCATTTTTGACAAGCGTACAGAGCGATCCACCTAATTCTAACGTTTTGTTTCTTCCGTTCCGCTTCCTTTTTCCCTTGCCTTCCCTTAAAAATTCTTAAACTCGTACAGCACAGGAGGAAAATTTTCAAATGCAGTCAGGAGTATTTTTTGGTTCCGTTTTTTCGACATTAAAAAAACGCTACTTTTGGATTTCGCTGTTGTTTTGGCTGGCAATGGTAGCCCCAGCACAGGCCGCACTGATATTGCGAGTGGCGGTACAAGACGGGGCAAGTCAGGTAAAAGTCGGCAGTTCTACCAAAGCTGCAATCCGCGACGGTAGCGGGCGCAATTTGGGCGAACTGTCGCCAAACAGTTCTCAGTCGGCTCAATTTCGATCGGGAAAAGTGGCTCTGGGTCGCTGGGCCGCCAACCAAGTTTGGATCGAGCCGACCGGGAACGGTTATGTTTGGATTGGCGATCGTTGGTATCGGGGACGCACGCTTCTAGTTCCCCAAAAAGGAGGCTTGACTGCCGTCAACTACGTCGATATCGAACAATATCTCTACAGCGTTCTCGGCGCCGAGATGAGTGGCAATTGGCCTCAAGAGGCTTTGAAAGCCCAAGCCGTCGCTGCCCGTTCCTACGCTATCCACCAGCGCCTCAAAAGCGAAACCGAGCTTTACGACGTGGACAATACTCAGTCTTCGCAGGTTTACAAAGGACTGCAAACAGAATCTTCTGGCACTTATTCGGCCGTCGATGCAACCGCAGGTCAAGTTCTGGCTTACAACGGTCAGATTATTTTAGCCGCTTTCCACTCTGCGTCTGGGGGACATACTGAAAATGTCGAGGATGTTTGGACGCAACCCCTGCCTTACCTGCGTGCTGTTCCTGACTTCGACCAAGGGGCGCCGGTTTACCAATGGAAAGAAAATTTTTCTCGGGCTCAAATTAGCAGTAAGATTTCTGGCGTGGGCAATGTGATCTCGATGAAGCCAGAACGCACTACCGCTCACGGCAGCGTTTTGAGGATGAAAGTAGTCGGAGATGGCGGTTCTAGGGTCATGACTGGCGCAGATTTACGCCGGGTTTTAAATTTGAGGAGTACCCGCTTTACCGTGATTCCTCAGTACGGGGGCGGTGGGAACCCAAGGAACAGCGGTCAAGCTCCTATCGGTTTTCAAGTTGCTGGCAAAGGTTTCGGCCATGCTGTAGGAATGAGTCAATGGGGGGCATACAATTTGGCCAGACAGGGATACGGCTACCAGCAGATTTTGTTGCACTATTACCGAGGTACTACTTTGGCTAGAATTGCAGTCCAGTAACTGCTGGGAAGAAGGAAGAAGGAAGAAGGAAGAAGGGAAAAAGAGCTATTACTGTATCCGTGACTTCCGTGTCCTGAATACAGGGAATTGGGAATTGGGAACTTGTGTCGCCCTTCGACTACGATCGCAAACCGCGTAGTGGAAGACCAGGAACCGCGTAGCAGAAGTATTGGAAATTGCGAATTGGAAATGACTAATGACTGATGACCGAGCACTAACTACATTAAGGATTGCTATGCAAAAGTGGGAGTATTTATTTGTGGATGCGAATATGTATCCTTTTGGAAACAAGCTGATTAGTTTATATGTAAACGGTGAAGAACAGCGAGATTGGAAACAAGGCTCGCTGCATCTATTTGTCAATCACTTGGGCGAGGAAGGATGGGAACTTGTAGCTCTGGATCACGACTCGAAGTATGACCAAAACTGTTTGATTTTTAAACGCCCCAAGCTGATTTAATAAAAATCGGAGTATAAAATTTTATATCATCAATAAAAATTGATATTTTTCACAATTATTAGCAAGAAGTTAAAAGCCAGTTCCCCAACAAAGATATTTTATTTATTGTGGAACAGGCATCTTGCCTATTCTTGAAAAGGGTGCAAGATTTTAGTGACACCTAACTTAACACCAAACAACTGTTTTTTTTATTAGTATTACAAGTTGTCCGAGCGATCGATCCTGCGCTGCCATTCGGCATCTATTTTGGCTGACTGTTCTAGTTCTTGTTGGGTTAATTCTGTTTCTGTTGTATAAGCTAAGTCTTCTCCCGTCAGAACGTTTTCTGCTGCAAATTCCCGGGCGTAGGCCAGTTTTTTGAGTAAGTTGGCATCCGGTTTGTTTAATAACATTGCTCGCTGCTGACGCTCTTGATTGCGGGCTTCTATCCGGCTATTTTTCCACTGAATCCAGAAGTAGCGAATTAAAGGAATTGCCAGAAATCCGACGCCGTAAATCAGGATCGCGGGATAAATAGCGCTGACGAAACCGATAAATCCACTTGCGATCGCATTATTAGTTAAGAGATTCCCCAAAACTAACGCACCGACAAGATTCAGGGCTCCTAACCCTGCTGCGAGCATGATTTGTCCTGAACTGGCGTTGCTGAAACGCCACAGCATTTCTCGCAAATAAGCTGCTACTGGTTCAGAATTTCTCTCGGTGGCTGTGGTTTGCAATTGCGGAAAATGGTAAACTATTTGCCCTTCGGGACTGACTTCGGGCCGGCCGTCAAAACGAGCGAGAGCCGGTAGCATATATTGTTCGTATTCTCGGGCGTATCCCTGTCCGAGATTGTCGAGATACGGGGCAATTTGTTCGGCGGCGACTGCGCCTCGGTTGTTGCGAATTGCAGTGGCAATATTGCTCCACTTGCGCTCTTCTAGATTGTTATTGGGATTGCCGTCTCCAAATAGAAAGGAGAAAACGGCTTCCAGAAAACTCATCTGAGGTTTTTGGCCAGTTAAGCGCGATCGCTGCTGGTAGTACGGTTGGTCGTGGTTCCAGTAAAATATCCAGATTAAGTCGTTCCAGAAGTAGGGAAAAAAGAAAAAGCCGCCGCCTCTGTCGCCGCCACCACCTTCTCCTCCTCCTCCTCCCCCGTTATTGTCGCTGCTGCTGGAGAGTAAAATAGTGATAGCAACAAAAATTAAGAGGATGGAAGCTACCAGCACTATGCCAAAAGATATCCGAATCAGGTAAAATAAAACTCGCCAGATTTTTTGCCACCATTCCTGCAACTGCAAGCGCAAGAATTTGTTTCGCAAAATATCTCGAAAGTTTTTGGGAAATAGGTAGGCAATGTCGCCGGATTCTGCTACTTGCAGGTTGCCGCCTGCTTCGGAGGCGAGGGTTAACAGTTCTCGTTGGGCAAAATTGACATCTAATCCAGCTTTTGCCGCCACGTCTCCAACCGTAACGCGGTAGCCAAGTTGTTCGACGGCTTGCATAATGGTGGGATTCGGAGCCATAGGTTTCTCTCTGTGAAAATTACCCGGTTATTTTTATTATATATTGCGGGAATTCGAGCTGGTTTTGGTGTCCGAGTTTCTGATTTTTTTTTGCTGCCCTTGACTTTGGGGCAAAATATTGCTAGTGTTTTGCCGAATAACTTTAAGTATGGGCTAAACTCGGATAGCTTAATAAAACTTTGCATCGAATTTCTCCTCGGCAGGCTATTTACTGGTTTGCCAAAAGGGCAAGAGCAGGGGATTGCGAGTAAATTTATTAGGGTAGGGTGCGCGATCGTCCGTTGGCGTTGCTTGCACAAGAGGATAGCCCCTGCACCCTACAGCAGAATTTTCCCTTTCTGCACGGTTTTTTTTAAGTTTTGTGTAGAGTGCGAGAGATAGGTTAAAGAAATCTAGTTTTTTTGCAAGTCTTGCAAGAGTTCTATAAAATAGATAGAGCTTGCGCGGGTGTTAAACCCAAGGGCGTGTTTTAAGGTTCGCAGGTGCGATCGACTAAACTTTTTAGCGCCCTCAACACAACGGCCCACTACAACAGTGGCGCAATTATTAATAGCAAAACTTTACAGGCTAATTTTTCTGATTAGCCGCTAACCAAAGAATCGCATATGCCAAGAACTCAACGCAACGATAACTTTATTGACAAAAGTTTCACGGTAATGGCTGATATCATCCTGAAGATTATGCCGGCGAAAAAGCAGGCGAAGGAAGCTTTTGCTTATTACCGGGATGGTATGTCAGCTCAAGCAGATGGCGAATATGCTGAAGCGCTGGAAAATTATCAGGAAGCGCTGAAGCTGGAGGAAGATCCTTACGATCGCAGTTATGTTTTGTACAATATGGGGCTGATCCATACTAGTAACGGCGAACACGATAAAGCTTTGGAGTATTACGGCGAGGCCCTGGAACTCAATCCGAGACTGCCGCAAGCGCTGAATAATATTGCTGTGATTTATCACTATCAAGGCGAAAAGGAAAAGGAAGCGGGCAATTTTGAAGCGGCGGAAGGGCTGTTTGATAAAGCTGCGGATTATTGGAAAGAGGCTATTCGCTTGGCCCCGAACAATTACATTGAGGTGCAAAATTGGCTGAAGACGACAGGGCGATCGCAGATTGATGTATATTTTTAACTAGGATGGGCACGGGGCACGGGGCATGGGGCATTACTTATTTGTTCTATGTTTGTTATTGTTTCTAATAACCAATTCCCCATTCCCGATTCCCCATTCTCAATTCCCCATTCCCGATTCCCCATTCCCAATTTTTATGATTGACAGAGAAGAAGTTCGGAAAGTAGCGAATTTAGCGAGATTGGAATTAACGCCAGAAGAAGAAGAGCAGTTTACCGGTCAACTCAACGGTATTTTAGATTATTTCGAGCAGTTGAGCGAACTCGATACGAGCAAGGTGCAGCCGACAACGCGGGCGCTCGATGTTAGTAATGTGATGCGATCGGACGATTTGCAACCTTTTCCTAAGCGAGAAAGTATTTTGGAGGAAGCTCCCGATCGCGATGGGGAGTTTTTTAAAGTGCCTAAGATTATGTAGGGTTCCCGCTACGCACCTAACTGAGGAAAATCTATGCAGGGGCGGGCTAGCAATGCCTACCCCACAAGCAGATTAAATTAACTGTCGAACAGGTAATAAGTAAGCCCGGTAGAAGCCACCCCACAAGCCGATTAAACTGATATAAACTCAACACAATCTCACTCATAGCGATCGATCTTGAAAGTTCATTTTTGGGTGACAAATACTCATGTACGTATTAATTGGTGGAGCAGGAATGATGGGGCTCGGTTTAGCCCAGCAGCTATTAAAAGTCGGTCATACGGTTGCCATCATCGATGCCGACCCGCTTGCCTGTCGCTTTGCTCGTGAAAAAATCGGAGTGATGGCATTTGAAGGCAGTGCGGTGAGTACAACGGTGCTTCTGGAAGCAGGAATTAAACAAGCAAACGCAGTCGTTGCAGCACTCAGGGATGATGCACTCAATTTAGCGCTGATCACCCTATCCAGGAGCTATGGCATTTCCCATATTGTGGTGCGAATGCGCGATCGCGAATTCATGGAAGCCTATCGACTTGCCGGAGCCAGTCACATCATCAGCACTATTGATTTGGCAGTTGCATCAATGGCGAATGCGATTGAATATCCCCAAATCGAGTCGATGATGCACTTTGAACACGGGCAAGTCGAGGTACTAAAGCTGCCAGTTCCAGGCGATTGCAAGGTGGCAGGTCGCACCGTTGCTCAAATTGCTCAAGACCCCCGTTTTCCTACAGGTTCGCTGATTATTGGTTATCAATGCCATGCCTGCGCCAATCTGGAGATTCCCAACGGCAATACTGTTCTTGAATCAGGCTCTACCATTCTCGTTGTTACTCGTCCAGAGCTAGTTCACCAGATGATTGATTACCTCGGCATTCGCGCTAGTCATCTGCCAACCTTAGAAGTTTCTCATCCACATCTTTGATGTAAGGCTGAACCAGATCCTCTGGAACAATTCGCTTGCGGAGGGCATCGCTAACGGCTCCTTTTTCTGCGAGGAGCAATCGCCGTCGAATCGTATCTAACCCGCTGCGATCGCCCTCTATTTGCCCGGCCCGATGTTTGTTGTAGAGATCGCGCAGCACTCGCTCAGAGTGTGCTACTCGTGCTTGATACGATGCCCATAACTCTTCGTAAACTGCCTTCGGCAACACGCCAGATTTCAGCAAACTATCTAGCTCATCTTGAGCCGCTTTGGAAGCGATCAACTGAATCTGTAACTGCCCAGCTTCCTGCATTACATCAGAAACACGGCTAATTTTTAGCCGTTTTACCATCCACGGCAAACTTAATCCCTGTCCGACCAAGGAGAATAAAACTGCACCGAACACCAGGGCAATGATGTTATCCCGTCCTGGTAGGGTCAAGGGAATCGCAACAGCTAAGGCCATTGATAGAGACCCTTTAATATTCCCTAAAACCAAAATGTGCTGCCAGCGTAGCGGAATGGGGCGATCGAACCAGCGCAGCCCCGCTAAGAACAAATAGACCGAGAGAATCCGTCCCAGTTGATAGGCCAGAATGACGAATAAAATGGATGGCAAAATTTTCCACAGCGTCAGCGGGTTAATTTCAATCCCAATCAGCAGGAAAATAAACGTATTGACGCCAAAACCAGCGTATTCCCAGAAACTCAGCAAGGTAATCCGATCCGAGGCAGACGAACTGCGAGGCAGCCCGAGGTTGCCAAAAACAAGTCCGGTGATGACCACCGCCACCGCGCCGGATACGCCTAAAAATTGTCCGATTTGGAAGGTGCCCAATGCGAGAGCGACGGTTAGCAAAAGGCTACTCAACGGATCGTTTAAGCGAACAAATATCGGCACGCTCAAGTAACCTAAAACACCCCCGACCACTGCCCCACCTAAAGCAACCACGAGCAGTTCTTTCACGCCTTGTACAGCGGTGAGAGATCCTGTCGCATAAATTACCAAAACCAAATTAAAGGAAATTAGAGCAGCCGCATCGTTGAACAGAGTTTCTCCCTCAACAATGGTGGACAGTCGAGAAGGCACGCGGATCTCTTTAAAAACCGCGATCATCGAGACTGTATCAGTGTTTGCCAGAATGACTCCGATCAGCAACGCTGGAATCCAGTCTAGTCCCAGCCCAAATTTAACCAGAACAGCGATAATTGCTGAGGAAAAGATCGAGCCTGGACCCGCCAGCAGGGCGATCGGCTTAAAGGTGCTGCGGAGACGGCTGATATCAGTATTGATCGAGGCTTCAAAAATCAGAATTGGTAGGAAAAGATTTAATACTAAAGAGGGGTCTAAACCAATTCGACGCGACAATACCTCCGTAATCGGCAAGCCTGCTAACACTAAGCCCGTCACATAGGGAATTCGCAACCGTTGGGTTACGAGTGCCACAACAGTTGCAATCAGCAGCAGAACGATCGAGATGATGACCAATTCAGGAATGCCTCCTGCCGTTTGGCTATTGGTAGCAGGATTGCTGCCCAAGGGAGGTGCTTGCGCTACAATCGACTCGATCGCCGATACTCCTGTCATAAACTTGCTTTCCTCAAAGAAATTGACCGATTAACTACGGTTTTAGTCTACAGGAAACGGTTCGCTCTGTTGTAGGCGTAACTGCAATTTATGTGGTGTATTTGGATGAATGCCTGTGAAGCTGAAACAAGATTTCTGGATTGGTTGGGCGCTAGAGAGCCAGTCCAGTAGAAGTAGCAGGGCTGTTTCATTCTCGGTTGATGGTCCGATGGGGATCGGGGGAGATGGGGGGAGGGAGAGATGGGGAGAAAAGCCCTCTTCAAGAGAGTGATTAATTTTTGAGCTTTTGAGTCATCCCTTATACTGCCCTTCTCCCCATCCCCCTCTCCCCCCATCTCCCGATCGTTTGAGTTTTTTGGTGAGAATGAAACAGCCCTGTTTATTGCCATCTTTAACAAGACCATCAATATTAATCATGGATAATGCACCGATGCCTCGTAAGACAGCAATTAGACTCCTGGTGGAGTCAGCAGGCCATCAGATACTTTTTTTACCAAAATACTCTCCTGACTTAAATGATCTCGATCGTGATTTTAGTGCATTAAAGAGAGCTATAATGTATTCGCATTTTCCCACATCTTTTGATGAGATTATTTGCGCTTATTGTGCAACTTAGTGTCTCATCTTTATTTGAAATAACTATAACATTAAGCTGATGCGTGCGATCGCCTTTTCGTTAGTTTGCACCATTGCCATTGATATCGAAGTTTTGTATAATGGGAATTTCTGAATGTGAGGAAGCTACGATTCGCAGGTTGATATCAACTATGATTTGATTTTTATCAAGAACTACATTTGCTTTTTTTATTATAATTTTTGCCGATAAACAATCGCCTGATTCAGGTTCGGGAGACGACTGAGTTTTATATCCTGCGTCCTCCAGCCATTCACAAATCTTCCTCCAGTTTTCTACCTTTTCATCAGCTTTACCTACAAGATTTTTTACATATTGGTATAAAGTATTACAGAAATCAACGGCAATTCCCTTGGGGTTTTTACTGAGCGTTTCGGCAATTTCGGCGGGACTGTAGCCGCAGAGTAGACCCCGTAGATGTTGTTTCTCTGTGGGCGTGAGCCGTTTTCCCTTGGCGGATGCTAGGTCTGTGTAAAGAGTTTCTAAGTCCCAGTCGCGGGCAGCTTCGAGGAAGCGATCGTTAGAGGATGCCATTGCAGGGGATAGGTTTCGGGATTTTTTATAATCAAAGTCTAACACGATTCCTAATGCTTATTAGTTTCTTTGTTAAAGGTAGTTAGATTAAGATCAGGGAAAGCAGGATCGTGATTAATTTTACACAGGAAATTCTGGCAAGGCTCACTGCTTGCGAGGTACCGTTTTCTGCTCGACAGAGTTATCAACACAAACTCCTCATAATTAGGTATTTACCCGTAAATGTTTAACCACGAATACAAAAAAGAGGCACAAGAGAAACTGCGCCGTGCAGTAGAAAAGTACCAACGAGATTGTGAGTATTTACAAAATGCCGCTGGAAGTCTTTATCAAACGCGAGTTAATCGTGGGGTTGAGATTATCCAACTATGCGAAAATTACATTAACACGCTGGCCAATTCGCCAAAAGAATTTAGCAAAGTTGTTACAAAACTGAAGTTTCAGCTCAAGGAAATTACTGGCGAAGATTGGGATCTAATTTATTCGGCTCATAACAGCAATGTAGCCGCCGCAGCAGGTGGTGCCGGAGTCATGGCTGGAGCAGGAGTTGCCTGTTTTGGGCCAGCAGCAGCAATGGCAATTGCCACAACTTTTGGAACAGCCTCAACAGGTACTGCGATTGCTTCTCTTTCCGGTGCAGCCGCCGTTAATGCTGCTTTAGCCTGGTTAGGAGGTGGCGCTCTTACTGTGGGTGGTGGCGGTATGGTGGCTGGAAATGCACTGCTGGCACTAGCAGGGCCGATTGGTTGGGGGATTGGTGGGGTAGCTTTGGCTGGTAGTGCTTTTTGGACAAGTAGCGAGAATGAGAAAATTGGTAACGAAGCCAACAACCGCGCTCTTGAAATTGAAGGTGACACAGCTAAAGTCAACATAACCAAGAAAGAAGTCAATCTTCTGGAGGGGGAAACTGTCAAACTAGCTAACTTGATTCACAGTGGACTGCAAGATTTTAAGCAGAATGCACCTTTGAATTACCTGGATTTTAGCCCATCTCTCAAAAAAAACCTGGCGAATTTAATCAATTCCATTAATTCGCTGAGCGAGTCACTGAAAAAGACCGTAGACCTGAAAATGTAATTATAATTTGGAGTCCAGCATTATCCTCTAGCAATTAGGGAGTAATGCTGCAATTTTTTAAGCATGGAAAACAGAGAAGATAGACATCTGACAACTCAATTCGTTGCTGCAATAGTAGCAGAGGAAAATCTGCGCCATGCAGAACAGCTTGCAAGGGAACTCAGTAAACAAGACAGAGCTTTTTTTGCAGCGGTCGGTGAGATTGATAAAGTTCGTGATTTTGTGGGTACTCCCGAAAACATTCTGGGAAACACAAGCACAAAACACGGTGAAATAGCTGAGCAAGTGGAAGTTGGTATTCGCAATGCAAAATCTCTTTTGAACTCCTCTGAAACTCGCGCTACTTTTGAGGGAGTGGGTAGAACAGCACCGGAAGATTATTTAATTGATGGTATTAAAGTACAGTCTAAATTTGTGAATGGGATTGGCAATAATTTAGACCACGTTCTCGACCACATGAATAAATACGAAAACTTTGGCAGAGATGGGTCATATTACCATATCCCTAAAAACCAATATGAAATTATTGATAAAATATTGAAAGGGCAACAAGTCGAGGGAATAACAAGTCGTACTGCTCAAAAAATACAAGAAAAAGCTCAAGAAATAGAGCAGATGTCTGGTCGTCCTTTCAGTCAGACTGTTCAAGCTGGATCGTCTAACTATGAAGATGTGCAAATAGGCAAAGTTGACGATACGCTAGAGCGCAGAGAGCATGAATTAAAGCAAGAAAACAAACAAATTAAGGATGGGATACGCGACGACGCTCGACCTACTCTGAGTGATTTTGGTCATGTTGCTGTTAAAGGTGCGGTTATTGGGGGTAGCATTCGCTTTGCTACTAAGCTTTATGCCAAGTTCAAGCAAGGTAAAAACGTTTTTAAGGGTGAGTTAACCCCCGAAGACTGGCAAGAAATTGGAATTGATACCGCAAAAGGAGCAGCGCTCAGCGGTATATCGGCAACGGCTATTTATGGGTTAACCAATTTTGCCCAAATGTCTGCACCTTTAGCTGGTGCTTTTGTTAGTGCTGGTATGGAAATTGCTAGTTTAGTTGGTAGTTTGCATCGAGAGGAAATTACTCGCGATCAATTTGTTGAATTAAGTTTGTTTGCTTGTGCTGATTCGGCCATTGTTGCGGCTGGGGCTACTGTCGGACAAGCTTTGATTCCGATTCCTATCGTTGGTGCGGTAATTGGCGCGATCGCAGGTCGAATGGTGACTGGTTTCTGCAAGCAGTTATTGGGACAAGATACTCATCTTGCTCGACAAGTGGAACAATATTATCAACAGTCCCTGGCTAAAATTGACCGAGCTTACAAGGTAGCCGTTGCTAATCTTCTTGCTACCTATGAACGACTAGGTAATTTAGCAGAAGCAGCTTTTGATCCTAACTTAAACCTCGAAGTGAGATTACAAGCTAGTATCGAATTAGCTGAAGCCTATGGCGTTCCTGATTCCAAGATTATTCACAATGTAGATGAGCTTGACTCTTTTATGCTGGGTTGAGCGAAGACAAAGGAAATCAAATTTAGTATTGTTAACGCAGATTTAGTATAAGGTGCGCCGCAGCGCACCCTACAGAATTAGATCGCAGCTATCACTTCTGCGACTTCAACAACGGTTCAATCTGCTGCCGTTGAAACTGCAATTCATCCGCCAAAGGCTGATAAATTTCTCGATCGCCCGATTCATTGCAATAATCCCACAAACCATTGTAACAGTGCCTGTCGTCATCCCAACCCGGATGGTTGACAATCGGATACAAGCAGATTCCCTCTATCGGAACTCCTGCTTTCATCGCCGCCACTACCTCAGTACACACATAATTAAACCAGACAGGTCTAAAATCGTCTTCAGTACCCGTTTCTGCTATGAATAAGGGGCGGCGGTAGCGCTCGAACACTTCTTGCAGCATTTCGCGAAACGGGCGGTACAGCGGATCGGTGTATTTCATCGGGTCTTCATTGTGAATCCACTGATTGCGATCGTAATAATTCACCCCTATAATATCGAGATATTTTTCCTTCCCTCCGAGTTCCGGGCGAAAGCGTCCCGCCAACATATCCCAAGCTTGATATTGAGATAAGCGATAGCCTTCCGCCGCGTCTTTATCCTCCGGTTTGTCAGGATCGGCAATAATGTTAATTGTGGGGTCGATTTGAACGATGCGGGTGCGGGGTTCGATTTCCCAAACTGATTCGATCGCTGCGATCGCAGCTTTGACTAACTGGATTTTGAGCTCGTCTCCCCGCCCTTTCGCAAACGGATTGATGTAGGCGACATCGCCGCCGGCCCAAGCAATAAATGAAATTTCATTGACAGGTGTCACGAAAGGTGTTTGGTCTGTTTCCTCAGTTAGCACTTCCATAAAAGCGCGCACCATCTGGGCAAACCTGGACACAAATTCGGGACTGAAAATATCAATATCGTCTGGCCAGCCGTAGTGAAACAAATCCCAAATTACCTGCATTTTCATGTCGCGGGCGGCCCGGATAATTGGCAGGGAACTGGAAAAATCGTATTTTCCGGGCGACTGTTCGATTAAGTGCCAGCGGAGGCCTTCGCGGACTGTGTAAATGCCTTGGTCTTGCAAGCGTTGGTAGTCGGCTGCTGCAAATTTATCGTGACCGGTGGCGGCTGTGACATCGAGGCGTTTTCCAGATTGCACTCTGTGGGTGGAACATTCAAATCCGCCCATGAAAAAACTTTGAAACATCAATCGAATGGGTAATGGGTCATTCAGGTTTGTAGTCAGGACTAAATTCCTTAGATTTCAATCATAAAAAACTAAAGTCCTTACTACAAAGGGTGTTTTTGTAAGAAGTATATCGATCGGCAAAAAGTCAAAATGAAATCAGAAAAAAATCTCAGATTTTTACTTTTTCCTTGACTAATCACCAATTAGCATTGAGTAATAGCTTGCGGTTGTGAACTTTCTTCGGGAATATCCCAGCCGAGAGTTGCCGCCGCGATCGCCTCTAGGGGAAACTTGGGAGTGCGATCGGCATACAGCAAACCGTTAGCTTCTTGGAAAGTGTCGGTTAACTGCGTGTAACAAAATCCGCTGAACATTTCCACTCGGTTTACCACCTTCAACAGCGCGCTGTAGCGCCTTTGGAGTTCGATCGTGTCCGACGCGCGCACGTAGCCCCAAACCCTGTAAAAATCGGGGTTTTCGCGGCCGGCGCAGGCGATGCCGCCGAATTCTGTCAGCATCATCGGCTGTCCTTGGTGCGGGTGGCCGTCGAGGGTGAGGACTCGCCCGCCGGGACGCCCGCGATCGAACAAATCGGCTAGCTGGACTTCGGGCCCGTAGCGCTTGGCTAGGGTTTGCGGATTGTTGTCGTAGTCGTGAATCGCCAGGATGTCGGTATCGATGCTTTCCCAGCCGTCGTTACCGATGACGGGGCGAGTCGGATCGAGGGTTTTGGTCAAGAAATACAGCGCTTGCACGTAGTTGCGGTGGGATGCGGCTTCGACTAAATTCGGAACTCCCCAGGATTCGTTGAACGGCACCCAGACTACGATACAGGGGTGGCTGCCGTCGCGGTCGATGACTTCCGTCCACTCCCGCGTCAGCCGTTGCACGGCTTTGGGAGTGAAGCGGTAGGCGCTGGGCATTTCTTCCCAAACTAAGAGCCCCAGCACGTCTGCCCAGTACAAAAATCGGGGGTCTTCGATTTTTTGGTGCTTGCGGACGCCGTTGAAACCCATTGCTTTGACTAATTCGACATCGTGGCGCAAAGCTTCGTCGGAAGGGGCACTCATCATGGTGTCGGGCCAGTAACCTTGGTCGAGCACCAGTCGCAAATAGTAGGGGCGGCCGTTTAGCATGAACCGATCGCGCTGGATGCTGACCGTCCGCATGGCGGTATAAGATTTAACCTCGTCGAGCAGTTTGCCGTCGGCCCACAACTGCACTTGAGCGTTGATTAATGTCGGTTTTTCGGGACTCCACAGCAATTCGTTGCGGTAGTCGTCGATACCGGGGTCGGAGAGGGCGATGCGGCGGTGGATTTCGCCGTTGATGACTTCGTAGGTGTCGTTGACCAGCAGCATACAGCCGATCGACAGTTTAACTTTAATTTGAATTCCCGACTGGCGATCGCCCGCGACAAACGCTTCAAAACCGATTTCCCAGCGTTCAAACTGGGGAGTCCAGCGGATGCGATCGATATAAGTGTGAGGCACCAATTCTACCCACACCGTCTGCCAAATACCGGTCGTGCGCGGATACCAAATACTGTGGGGCTCTATTTGCCAGTCTTGCTTGCCGCGAGGTTGCTCCAAATCTTGCGGGTCGTCCTGGGCCCAGACTGTCACCCGCTGCGGCTCGTTGAGGTTCACAACTGCTGTAATGTCTGCGGTGAAAGGAGTGTGTCCGCCTTCGTGTTCGATGACAAACTGACCGTTCACCCAGACGCGGGCGCGGTAGTCTACGGCCCCAAAGTGGAGGAGAACTCTGCTTTCTGTGTGGGGTACGTCAAATTCGCGTTCGTACCAGCAGTTGGCGTGAAAATTCGTGTCGCCGATCCCGCTTTTTGCCGATTCTGGAGCAAACGGCACTTCTATAGTGTGAGTCCACTCAGAAATATCGATCGGCTGCACGCAGTGGCCTGCGTCATCGTAAGCAAACTTCCACTGACCGTTGAGACAAATCCAGTTGCTCCGGCGCAGTTGGGGGCGCGGATAACCTGTTTTCCGTCCTTGAACTGTCACCTTACTATCAAGAGTTGCAGACTCTTCTATCTCGCAATTTTCTAGTTCTCTACCTAACCAACTCATCGGCACATCTACCTGAAGTTATATATATAGGTTAGCGACAATTGCCCCGACTTTGACAAGTTTTTTGCTAATTAATTTGCAAAAGTTCTGCACCTTAAAACAGGCTCATCTGAAGGCTCTCTTGTGGTGAAGTCATTAGTCAGAAGGAGGAACAATCAACCAGAAAGAAAAAACCAGGAAGATTTTTCCTATCCCCCACTCTCCCCCTCTCCCCCTCTCCCTCTAGCTAGCAAGAGTTTGCAAACCTCCTAACGGTTCAGTTAGCTCACTTTTGAGAGCAAATTCTTCCGCAAACGGCAAACACTGAAATATTTGCTGCAGTCCCGTGAGTTCAAATAGAATTCTAACTTGTTCGCTCATGGCAGAGATCAAAAGTATACATTCGCTGTCTCTAACTAATTTTACGATCGCGACTACAGCCATTAACTCGGAATTTTTCAGGAATTTTATTTTTGAGAAATCCAGCATAATAATTTTGCCACCGCTTTCAATCAGGCGCTGTATTTCTTTCTGAAACTGAGCAAGTTGAGAATTTTCCAAAACCTCATGAGACAAAATAATTTTAACTAGAACGTTCATTTTTACCTCAATGGTTGTTTGAATTATCAAAAAACTTTTGATGAAAACCGAGTAAGGTGCCGATAGAGCACCTTACCTTTTTACCCGTAACTAGCAGTTTCCAGCTACTTGGTAGCAGATTTGCCGTTGCCGTTGCCGTTGCCCTTGCCGTGGTTGACAGCAGCGACTTCTAGAGAAGCGGAGGCTGGGAGAGGGGGGGCAACTCCATTGGAGGAGCTGACGTTAGAGGCAGAACCGTTAATATTTTCTACCAATTCAATCACCGGCTTGGTAGTAATTTGTTTGTAAGTTGTCAGAGCTTGAGCGACCACTTGATCCATGTTGTAATACCTGTAAGTCGCCAGCCTTCCCACGAAAGAAACTCCCGGAGTTGCATCAGCCAAAGCCTTATATTTCTTGTAAAGTTCGGCATTTTCGGGACGCGGAACCGGGTAGTAAGGGTCTCCCTCAGCTTGGGGATATTCGTAGACAATGCTAGTTTTTTGATGCTCTTGTCCGGTGAGGTATTTAAACTCTGTGCAGCGAGTATATAAATGCTCGTTGGGGTAATTTACCACCGGTGCTGCTTGGTGTACGGGTACGTTCAGCGTTTCGTGCTTGAATTCCAAGGAACGGTAAGGAAGTTTGCCGTAACAATAATTGAAATAGGAATCGACCGGGCCGGTGTAAATCATTTCCCCGTAAGGGATAAAACCCTCAATCTCCCGGTAGTCGGTATTCAGCATCACCTTGATGTTTGGGTGAGAAAGCATCTTTTCAAACATCCGAGTGTAGCCGTGCAGGGGCATTGCTTGATAGGTATCGGTGAAATAGCGATCGTCCCGGTTAATGCGAGTGGGTACGCGCGCAATCACTGAGTTGTCGAGTTCCGACGGGTCCATTCCCCACTGTTTGCGGGTGTAGTTGCGGAAGAATTTTTCGTAAAGTTCGCGGCCGACTTTGCTGACAACGACATCTTCGGAAGTGCGAATGTAATCCTTTGGTTCTGCTACTTTTGCGAAGAAATCTTCTACTTCAAATGAGGTGAGATTCAGTCCGTAAAGTTTGTTTACGGTGTTGAGATTGATCGGAATTGGCAGCAGTTGACCGTCAACGCTGGCGAGGACGCGGTGTTCGTAGGGCCGCCACTCGGTGAACCGCGAAAGGTACTCGAAAACTGGGCGCGAATTGGTGTGAAAAATGTGGGGGCCGTATTTGTGTACCAGGATGCCGTGGTTGTCGTAGCGATCGTATGCGTTGCCGCCGATGTGGTTGCGGGTATCAATTATAAGTACAGTTTTTCCTGCCTCATTTGCTAGTCTTTCGGCAATGACGCTACCTGCAAATCCGGCTCCGACGATTAAATAGTCAAACATTGAAACACCTCTGATTGTGGGTAAGGGTAAGGGTAAGGGTAAGGAATAATTGGTAATTGGACATAAAGCGAGGAGTGTTGAGTGTTAATTTTTGAATCCGTAACGTGTAACTTTTTAACTTCAACCTCAACATTCCTAACTTAAAACTTTCATCTTGGCTTCTGCTTTCTGCCTTTTATCGTCGATCGCACTTTCGATCAACCCCAGCATTTCGCCCCAGGTATTGTCCCAAGAATTGTCTGCTAAAAAAGCGTCTACTTCGCTCAGCCACTTGGTGCGAACGTCCGAACTTTCGCTGAAGATTTCTTCGGCACAAGCAACGAATTCTTCTGAATTGCTAGCAATCCGAACCAAGCCGTTTTCTCCGTAGGGCCGCACCACGTCGCGGATAGGAGTAGAAATCACAGGTTTGCCGGCAGCGAGGTATTCTGGAGTTTTCGTCGGACTAATAAACTTAGTCGATTCGTTAATCGCGAAAGGCAGCATGGCTATATCCCACCCGCCAAGATACGCTGGCAGTTCTTGATAAGATTTACCGCCGAGATAGTGGATATTGGGGTGAGTTGGCAGAGTTGCCGGATCGATTTTTACCACCGGGCCAATGATGACTAAATGCCAGTCCGGCTTTGCTTCCGCAAGGCCCGCTAGCAGTTCGATATCCATGCGTTCGTCTATGACGCCATAAAATCCCAAACGCGGGTGAGGAATGTCTTTTTGATCCGGCGGTTCTTGTAAAAGATTCCTGGCTGTCGCAAAGTGTTCTTTTTCGATGCTGCTGGGGAAGGGGTGAATGTTTGAGTGCTGGTGCTGTTTGGCTTCGTAAAGGTTGTGTCCCCCGGTAAATACTACGCTGGCGCGCTTTAATAATTGGTTTTCATTGGCTTTTAAATCCGGGTGCGCGCCTTGGAATGCTGAGAGTTCATCCATGCAGTCGTAGACTACAGCTAGCGGCTTTAAGTGGCTTGTGAAACTGACAGCCATTGGTGTGTAATACCAGAGGATGTACTGGCTGATTTCTGCTGCTCGAAACAAATCATCTAGCATGGCTTGCTGAGCAGTTTGTGCTGTTGCTTCGCTGATTCCTTCGCTCAGGTGCGGTACTATTACCCAAACTCCGCTTTCGTGGATGCTGACATCAAGCCACCAATCTGTCGCCCCGCTAAACACAGGTTCTTCTACAAAGAATACGCGACGACTTTTCGCACAGCGACTCAAGAGATGTTGCGGACGCTGATATACAAAATTCCACCGCAAATGAGACAGGCAAACTAAATCTGGTACCTCTAAAGCATCAGCTTTTGATAAGTTGGTGCGCCATGCGGGCGACGGGGCGAATTGAGAAGGGGATTTGGCTGGATCTATAGAGGTAAATCGGATCTCCCATGCTAGATTTTGATTGCTATACTTATTGCTTGCTGAGTTTTCTGGGGGCGACATATTAGCCTCTGGAATTTGTCAATGAAAATTTGTCAATGAAAACTTGTCAGTTAAAATTTGTCAATATGATATCTTTCTCAGCCTTGTCTTACTGAAAGTAGCAAGCATAATCTGAGAACTTTTATTGACGAGCAAGCGCGGCATTCATCGAGCCAAACAAAGAAACAGTTTAGCTTCGTAAAAAACAGGCTTATCTGCTTTTTTCAGAGTTGAAACTTCGACGAGATAAGTTAATATTGTTAGACTTGCTATTGTGGTTAAATATAACCCAGTTTTTCAGCCATAACTTCTATCTGAAGGATGACTTTTATCTCAGGAGACACCTAGCTTGCACGCTGGGTTCAAAAGCGGTTAAAATGCCGATCGACCTTGTAAAATGACTCTTAACTGGCAGGTACGGGGTGAAAAAAGAGCTAGTTTTATTGCTTTATTTGGAGAAGATAGAAAATTTGCCATCAAGTTTATGTTGCTTTTTAATTTGACAAACCTAGCCTTTTTTAAACTCATCCGATCGCTCATCGGGAAAATTTGTATCTTAATATACAAAGCTCCACCAAAGATTTCTGACTTCCGATAGATTAACAATTGACAGTTTATGCACTGGGGTGAAACTCACCGAAGAGTACCTATCTCAACAATAGCAAAGAAACCAGGCAACGGCAACGATAAACCTAAGATTTTGCGCGAGTCCGTGGCAAAAAACTAAGGTGATGACATTGGCGCTGAGGGCGTCAATTTAACCTAGCGCCCACAGCACAAATATCAATCATCCCTCTAAGGGCGGGTTCGCCGATATGTGCGATCGAACGCTAAATATCCGCGTAAACCCGCGACTAGAAAATAGCAGCAACTTTACAGTCGGCGGCTGTCTATTTTGGCGATTCCTCCTCCAAAGGCAAAATCTTGCACCGTCGGACTCTTTAAGAAATCGTGAGGGAAACCCAATTCAATTGCACTTACTTTGTCTAACTGCTGCATTTGTTCGGGGGTTAATTCAAACTCCAAGCAAGCGAGATTTTCCTGAAGTTGTGAGAGTTTGCGCGAACCTACAATCGGAATAACTTCGACTGGCTGTTGGATCAGCCAATTTAGGGCTACTTGAGAAGCAGGCTTGCCAATTTCGGCTGCTATTTTGCTAACTTCGTCTGCAATTTTGAGGTTTCGTTCGTTAATTTTTCCAGAGTCCGGTGAATTAAGCCGTTTAGCTTCGGTGGCTGTTTCTGAAGTGTTGTATTTTCCTGTCAGTAAGCCGGCTGCTAAGGGGCTCCAAGCTGTGATGCCAATATCAAAGGCTTTTGCCATAGGGATCAAGTCCCGTTCGGGAGTTCGCTCTTTTAAAGAATACTCGATTTGCAAGCCGATAAATGGTGTCCAACCGCGCAGGTTGGCGATCGTATTTGCTTGAGAAATAATCCAAGCGGGCGTATCGGAAATGCCGATATAAAGAACTTTGCCGGCGCGCACCAAATCGTCAAAAGCGCGCATTACTTCTTCGACTGGTGTGGTAAAATCCCAAGCGTGCAGCCACAACAAATCTATGTATTCAACTTGCAGCCGCTTCAAACTTGCTTCTACTGCTTGCACCATATTTTTGCGGTGGTTGCCGAAACCATTGATTTCGCCATTCTTCATGTTGAGGCTATATTTAGTGGCAACTACCCATTTTTCGCGATCGGCTGCGATGAACTCACCGACATATTTTTCGCTAGTACCGTTGGTGTAGAGATTCGCGGTATCAATGAAGTTGCCGCCGGCTTCTGCAAAGGCGTCGAACATTTTCCGGCTTTCGTCGTAGGAACTCCCCCAACCCCACTCTTCCCCAAAAGTCATGGTTCCGAGGCAGATTTCCGAAACGCGAAGTCCGCTGTGACCTAGTAGTTTGTATCTCATGTCACCCTTCCCCTAGTTAGTGGTTGTTAACAGTTTAGATCGCGATTTCCCAAACTGTTGCCATCAGTCGGGGTGCCGGGCTTTTGCGGTGCGTTAGCGCTATGCAGGATGTTGAATGTTTTGCTAAGTTAATCAAAAAGTCGTAGCAGGGGCGAGGGTTCCCAGACACCGCCCCTGTGTTTAGTTTAAACAGCGCGCAGGGGCGATCGTCTTATTACTAATGTATTTAGGATTACATGAATCAATTAAATTACAGTAAAATAGGAAAACAAATATCTACCTTTAGATAGGTATTTTGTGAAAGAAGTTAAATTCAAAAGTGCTATTTTAAATATTCAGAAACCAGACAGAACTAAAGAAAAAATTAATGTAGCTAAATTAACTTTTTAGCGTTATAGTGATTTATAGATTACAAAAACTAGGTGACTCACTTGGCTGATATCGTTGATACCGCCGTTAAGGCTGGTTCTTTTACAACCCTAGTTGCTGCCGTCAAAGCTGCTGGTTTAGTAGATACTCTCAAAGGCGCTGGCCCCTTCACAGTTTTTGCGCCTACAGACGAAGCTTTTGCGAAGCTTCCCGAAGGTACTGTAGAAGCACTGCTTAAGGACATTCCTAAGCTCAAAAAAATCTTGACTTATCATGTCGTTTCTGGCAAAGTTCTGGCCGCTGATGTGGTCAAGCTGAAATCTGCCAAGACAGTGGAAGGTTCAGAAGTGAAAATTGATGCTTCCAATGGCGTCAAAATCAATGATTCTACCGTTACAACAGCCGATGTTGCTGCTGATAATGGTGTCATCCACATTATTGATTCAGTCTTGCTTCCTGCGTAAGCACAGATTTAGATAGCGCAATACTATCTTGAGGGCGGTGGCTGTTGTTAGCCACCGTCCTGTTTTAGTTGAGAGTTGAGATTTAAATATTTTACACAGGTCGATAATTAAAACTATGATATGGCAGCGAGAATTGGGCGATCGCACTCAGCTTGAGTCTGCCCCCAATTTGTCGCTGCTGGAGTTAGTTGCAAAAACTGCGACAGGTACTCTGCACAAAAAAATTATCAAAAAAATAAAAAAGTGCGACAGACAGCGCTAGCAATTGCCGATAATTAGCGGCCCACTTATTTTGCACTCTCGCGCTGATTCCCGGTTGATGCGTAGATACCATGCCACCAAACCCAATATTTAGCCGAGAAACTGGGTTGACGAGGCCTGGTCCTAATTAAGGTACAATAAGAACCACAAGGAAAGTGCGATCGACATTATTTGACAGTCAAGCTATGCAATCTACAACTCAGTCCGAGATAGAACCGGCGATGGACGCTCCCAAACACGGATTGCCCGTTACAATCATTACAGGATTTCTCGGTATTGATTAATGCAGTTTACAGTGTTTCATAACGCCAATAAAATCTCGACTATCTAGTAATCGAAACAACTATCGCAAAACCTGCAATTACAGCCCAAGCTCGAATAGCAGACCCCCATTTTGCAGCTAAAAAATTCCATTAAAAACACGGAATCGCCAGTGGCTAGATGTCATATTACCCGAAAATACGAGCTATAAAATTTTGATAAATAAACTTGTGAATCAAGAATTTTGTAAGCAAATAACCTTTTTTATTAATGGTAACGGGTAATTGGTAATTGGGCATTGGTAAGAGGTAATGGGTGATGGGCGAGTGGTCACAGGGAGCATCTCATATTTGTAAAAACACTTCTTCTGGCTCCTTCCTTCTTTTCACCCGCTCGCGAAGCCGCTATAGCCTCCTGACTCCTGACTCCTGACTCCTAACTCCAATTTCAAGCGGAGGGCTGCTTTCATTGAGATACTCCCGTGGTCACCAACCAAAACTAACAACTAACAACTAACAACTAAATGCGTATAATTGTTGAAGGATGGCGTTTTTTGCCGCACTCCTACGCGATCGCCAATCAATTTCAGCTACTAGAAATGCTGAAATATCCCAACTTAGAAATTTTCCACAAAGATATCCCCTATCTAGACGAAAATTGGCAGCCAGCAACCGGTTTGTTAGACGCAACTGCTGAAGCAGCAATAAAAAATATTCCTCACCCTTCCGCGTCTCTAAAAGCAGACGCTACGTTACGGATCTCAGTACCTTACAATTTTGCACCCTCAAACACAAAACGGACGTGCTTGTTTGCCACAACAGAATGGGGAATTCTGCACAACGAAAACTTTAGAATAACGGGCGCAGCTTCCCTCCGCGAAGGTCACAGCAACTCGGATATAATTATTATTACGCCTTCCCATTGGTCGAAAACCGGATTTATCCGCAGCGGTGCGCATCCCGATCGCACAATTGTCATACCCTGCGGCATCGATCCGAATATTTACAAACCTTTAACAAAATCGGAACGCGAAGCTTTGCGGAAACAGCTAGGATGGGACGGATTTGTATTTTTGAATGTCGGTGCAGGATCTCCAAATAAAGGCATCGATTTATTGTTAAAAGCTTTCGCAGTTGTAGTTGAAACTCATCCCGAAGCGAGATTAGTATTGAAAGGAGAAGAATCAATATATGAGTCGGATTCTCTGATCGCTCAAAACATAGACGAACTGACCTTTGACGAAGCAGAAAAAGTTTTGCCGCGCATGGCTTACATAGGAGAAACACTGCCTTTTGCAAAAATGGCTCAACTTTATCAAGCCGCCGATGCCTATGTATCTCTTTATTTAGCAGAAGGCTTCAATTTACCTGCACTAGAAGCAATTGCTTGTGGCTTGCCGCTCATCTGCACTAAAGGCGGCCCGACGGATGATTTTACAACTCCAGATTTTGCTTGGCACGTCGAAAGTACGTTTCAAGAAGGTACTTCTAATGATGAACCGATATTTCGCCTGCTGCCAGATTTAGAACATTCGATCGCCTTAATGAAAAATCTTATAGAACAGCCGGAGTTGTGCGATCGCTCTCGCGAAGCAGGGCCCAAATTTGTAGCGGCTGGGTTTACCTGGAAACACGTTGCAGACCAACTCCTAGAGGTACTTTTGCCAACAATTCGATCGCCAAATTAAACAGGGTGCGATCGCATAGTTGGTAACTTCCGATAATTAGCGCTGGTAACGCGCTGTTCGGAATTAATATAAGATACAATAAAAACAACAAGTTGAAGCTTCAGACCTTATTTGACATTCAAGCTATGCAATCTACAACTCAGTCCGAGACAGAACCGGCGATGGACGCTCCCAAACACGGATTGCCCGTTACAATCATTACAGGATTTCTCGGCAGCGGCAAAACAACCCTGCTCAACCACATCCTGACCAACCAGCAGGGTTTGAAAACAGCAGTTTTGGTAAATGAATTTGGCGAAATCGGCATCGACAACGAACTGATTGTCACCACCGACGACAACATGGTTGAGCTGAACAACGGCTGCATCTGCTGCACAATTAATGAAGATTTAGTTAATGCAGTTTACAAAGTTCTGGAACGTCAAGAAAATCTCGATTATCTAGTAGTCGAAACAACCGGACTCGCCGACCCGCTGCCAGTAGCAATGACTTTTTTAGGCACAGAACTGCGCGACCTGACTCGTCTCGATTCGATAGTGACAGTAGTAGACGCAGCCAACTACAGCTTAGATTTGTTCAACTCTCAAGCAGCTTACAGTCAAATAGCTTACGGCGATATAATTATCCTCAACAAAACAGATTTGGTCGAAGAAGCAGATTTAGATTTGTTGGAAGTTAAGATTCGCGATGTCAAAGAAGGTGCTAGAATTCTGCGAACCGTAAAATCGGAAGTTCCCTTACCGCTAGTCCTCAGCGTCGGATTGTTTGAATCTGACAAATATTTCCAATCTGAAGAAACTCCTAGCAGTCACGACCATCACGGTCACGAACATCACGACCACCACGAACATCACGGTCACGACCATCACGACCATCACGACCATCACGACCATCACGACCATCACGGTCACGAACATCACGGTCACGACCACGGCCATCACGGCCATCACAACCATCACGGTCACGACCACTCCAACCATTTAGAAAATGACGGATTTACCTCAATTTCTTTCCAGAGCGACAAGCCCTTTTCTCTGAGAAAATTTCAATATTTCTTAGACAACCAACTGCCAACAAACGTATTTCGCGCGAAAGGGATTATGTGGTTTGAAGAAAGTCCCAAACGGCATATTTTCCATTTGAGCGGCAAGCGATTTTCGATGGATGACGACGAGTGGAAAGGCGATCGCAAAAACCAGCTTGTTCTCATCGGTCAGGGTTTGGATACCGAGACTTTGCGATCGCAACTCGAAAACTGTCTTTGTATGGATTCAACCAATCGCGGTAAAGGTTTTGGGAAAAACTAAAGGTTGAAAATTAAACAAAACAGACGTGCGCTGGCTAGAAACCCGGTTTTTGCGTCGAGACTTCGCGGTCAAAACCGAGCTCGATCGGAGAAACCGGGTTTCTTTTCATAATTCCTATTAAAAAGGTAAGTTTACCTTTTGATTTTGAGTTTTAAATTTAAGAATTTCTAATTTCCAATGCGAGTCATCATCCAGCGAGTAAAATCATCTCAAGTCGAAATAGAAGGTCAAATTGTCGGAAAAATTGGCTGCGGACTTAACTTGCTTGTAGGTATTGCGGACACCGACACCGAATCAGAACTCGATTGGATGGTTCGCAAATGCCTAGAATTGCGTTTGTTTCCCGACTCGGCCGGGGATACCGGCCGCTGGGACAAGTCCGTACAGGACATCGGCGGCGAGTTGCTGGTGGTCAGTCAATTTACGCTCTACGGCGACTGCCGCAAAGGTCGGCGGCCTTCCTTCGATCGAGCCGCAGCTCCTGAACGAGCCGAAATTCTTTATGAGAAATTTGTCGAAAAGTTGCGCCAGAGCGGCTTAAAAGTTGAAACAGGGCTGTTTGGAGCGATGATGCAAGTCTCGATCGAGAATGACGGGCCGGTGACTTTGGTATTAGAGAAAGAATCAGGGTGAATTGTGAATTTATAATAGGAATATTTGCAGTGAGTCAGGTCACAATTTACGGTGATTATTGTCAGAGAGTCCATGAGTTAATTGTGAGATTATTACCTGAATTTAGTGTTTCAGCATAATAGTATTTGATGTCAGTCTGACTCATGCAAACATATTATTTTTACATTTATGTTAACCCCAGTACATAAACCATCTGTCCGAGTTACTGAAATCGGCGAGTACATCCATTATCAATCTTGCGATCGTCGCTTTAAGCTAGAGCATAATAACCGAAAGCTTGCCCGAGAGCTTCCGTTTGCAGAACGCCTCTTCAACTCCTTAGATCCAGTTCTCCAAGAGGCGGGTCGATTGAGGGAAAACGAATGGGAAACTTCTCTCAAAAACAATGGTCTCATTGACCTCACTTTGTACAGCCAAAAGTCTGCTGATGAAAAGAAGACACCCTGGACTACTTTTGTCGCACAATTGCAAGGTATAAGTTCACGACCAAGAGCATATGGACGCGAAATTTCTGTTGAAGCAGACGAGGGAGCTTTCCAGATCAAAGGCCAAATTGACTTTGTACTAATTCTGTGGGAAGCCGATCGACCAAAGCTGCGAATTGTTGAATGCAAAGCCAGTCGTCGAGACCGCACCTACCACCGCGTGCAGGTGGCTCTATACCGGATGCTAGTACGGCAGCTTATTCAGGTAAGTCCAGTGGCTATTGGCGGCGTAGAACTCAGACCAGAAGATATCGAGTGCGTGGTTGCTAGGATTGATGAGAGTACAAATAAAAGTCAGCTCATTCTCGATCTAAAACCCTTTAAGCTAGATACAGAAGAAGCAGACATTAATCGCCTCCTGGCATCTGAGGGTGCGCTAGACCGCGTAGTTCAGGCTGATTTAGCTGATTTGGACTATCAAATCGATCCTAAGTGTGATGGCTGTGTTTTCAATATTCACTGCCTATCAGAAAGTGCCAGATTGCGTCGCCTTGAACTAATAGGCTTAGATCCATCAGCAGTCCGAGTTTTGCGAGCGGCCGGAATTGATAAAATCGATGACTTGGCTGAACTTGACTTAACCGGACAGCAGGCAGTTCAAGTGCGGCAAGATCCAAGCTTTAGCGATAACCTAAAACTTATCCAGTTAAAAGCAAAAACTCGCAGGCGTACACTTCCAGGCGGAAATATCAACCCAGATTCCTTTGAAGTAGAGCCGCTACCTGATGCAGGTCAAGGTCAACTTCCAGAACACATAATTAATGGTGAGCGGCTGATTCGCGTTTACCTTTCTGTGGATTACGACTATGTAGAAAACAGGATTGGAGCGCTTGCAGCTCATGTGACCAAGAGCGAGGGACAATTACATACCAGCTTCACGCAGATAAATGGACACTGGCAGCCAGACCCCACAGTCAAGGAACGGTGGGAGGTAGACCGCGATCGAAATAATCGCCCAGTCTATGAAGAGCGTTCTCTCAAAAGTAAAGAAGTTATTGAGTTTCAAACCTCTCCGTGGACGGGGGAATACAGAGAAGACACAGGGGCGGAAAAACAGCTAATTCAAGCGTTTCTAAAGAAGCTGGTTGAGGTTATTGATGAGGTAGCCGAGGCCGAAACCGCTCCCATTCACTTTTATGTCTGGTCTCGATCGGAGATGGATCAGTTGCTGGAAGGATGCTCGCGCGTCAGCTCGCAGTTGCTCGCCAACCTCCGAGAACTTCTAGGATGCCGTGAAAGTTTAGAGCAACTCATCTACTCTTGCTTGCACGATGAAGTCGATCGGCATTTTGCCTTGGGATGGACAGGGAGAGGCTTAGCTGTCGTTACTTCTCTGTCCTGGTTTGGCAGGCGTTATCACTGGCGGCGGCGGGTGTCTGGTGCCGAGGTCGATCTAGAGCAAGCTTTTACACAGGATATCTTCGATTTTAAGACTGATTTGGATTTAGATGCTCAGGGGCAGTGGGCAGAGCGAGATTCTGAGCAAGTCAGCAGGCACAAGTTTGAAATCCGCAGCCGTTTTTATGATTCCTTAACAGCACCTTACTGGCGGGCTTACTGGCGAAAATTGCCAGCTCCAAAAGACCCAAATCTATCGCCAGCAGTTGCTAAGGCAATTGAACGCTACAACAGCGCCCGGAAACCTAACTATCTCAACCATTATTTTCGCGCCCGCGTACACGCGCTGCGGTGGGTTGAAGAAAGCATTCGTTTCAAGAACCCAGAAATAGTAAAACCATCTCTTGTCATCGCTGATTTACTAGAATTCACGCTTGGGGTAGATAATGCCGCTCAGGCGGGAATTGACTATCTCCGATTGGATCAGCACGTTAAAGTGACAAACTGGATTGCTACTCACTTAGTCCCGCCTGTCTATCGCGTCCCTCTAGGGCGCACTATTCCTATTAGTGATGTTGTCTCGCACGGCAATAATAGGCTGACAGCCACTATCAACCTTGATGGGTACGGTATTAACTATAAAGTTTTCGAGGCTAACTGCACGATCGAAAAAGGCAATTTTGTAAGGCTTAGCCGCTGTTCTGACGATCCGCATCGCGGTCAAACATTCGGTCAACTTCTACGCGGTGGAAGTACGTGTGTTGTGGATAATATTGACTGGGAGACTAGACTGATTGAGCTTTCAGTAAGACAAACAAATAAACTAGACCGCTATCAACTCCCTGGTCAGTTTTATAACCAAGAGGAAGATATTTTTTCCTATGCTACTTTAGATGAAAGTCCTTCTGATTTTGTAGCCGGAAAGGTTGACGACAGACTAATAAGTCGTTTGGGAAATCATGTCTGTCAGTGGTTCGATCCTGAGCGTCCTCAGATTCCTCTACAACAGGCTCTAGCAGCACAGCAGCTAGAACAATACCAGAATCTACTGGAGTCCTTGACATTGCCTAACGGACAGAAATTGGCTACCGATCAAGTAGCTGCTGCTGTCAGCGGCTTAACCGCTAGAATTCAACTTTTACAGGGACCTCCAGGAACTGGCAAAACCCAGACAACAGCGATCGCTACTTTTTTAAGAATTTTGGCGCGTTGTTCGATCGGAGATATCGTTCTCATCGCAGCGCCTACCCATACGGCTGTAAACAACTTGCTTTTGCGCCTCGATAGCCTCTTGCCAATCCTTCAGCAACAAGCCGATCGATCGGGCTTAACATTACCGCAAATAAAACTTAGCCGAGTTGACCCTAAAGAGGATGAGTCTTTTTTTGAAAAAAATGTTGAATGTTTTCGATCTAAGGGTGATGCGACAAGAGTAAATCAAATGCGCTCAAATGCTGTATTGGTCATCGGCGGTACAACCAGCGCTCTTTTGAAATTATCGCTGAAAATTAAAGCTATCCAAGTACCTATACTAATCGTTGATGAAGCAAGCATGATGGTGTTTCCGCACTTTTTGTCACTGGCTACATTAGTAAAAATTGACGGGGAAATCATGCTGGCAGGAGATCATCGGCAACTATCACCAATTGTTGCTCATAATTGGGAGCATGAAGACCGTCCGCCCATTCAACTTTACAAACCTTATGTGAGTGCATATGAGGCAGTTAAAAATATTAAAATTACCGCAGTTGCTGATTCAGCTATTATGAGTTCTTCGTTGAGTTTTACTTTCCGTTTGCCACCTCTGATTTGTGGCTTAATTTCCCGTATTTACAGAATGGATAATATTGAACTAAAAGGAAGGTCGCTGGATTCAAATAGTCTTTTACAGGAGGAGCTAGGTGGCTTACTTCTTGTCCTTCATGCTGAGCGTCAGTCAAAACGCAGCAATCTGCTTGAGGTGCGAATTATTGAGAAAATTATTGAGGCTGCGAAAAGTAAAAGAGCAATAGAAAACAAATCTGTTGCTATTGTCACTCCACACCGAGCGCAGCGAACACTGCTTAAAAATTATTTGAATGACTCCCGCGACCTCATTGATGTAATTGATACTGTGGAAAGCTTGCAAGGTGACGAGCGACCTTATATAATTGTGTCGGCAACAGCCAGTGACCCCTCAGCAATCAGTAAAAATGTGGAATTTATCTTAGACCTCAATCGGTCTAATGTGGCTTTTTCTCGGGCTCAGAAACAACTGATTGTGGTCTGCTCTAAGACGCTCCTAGATCACATTCCAGCAGAATTAGAACATTACGAGGAGACAATGCTTTGGAAGTCTTTACGATCTGTGTGTTCGGAACTCATCGGTAAAGAGATGGTGGATGGGCATCAGGTAGAAGTTTTTATGCCACCACCCGATATTCTCGAAAAGCTGTCACGCAATTAAATTGCATATTTCAACTTGTGAGGATTTATCATCTTTAATATTTAATTCGATCGACTCAGCATCGCTGTTGTCAATTTGCGGGTCTAAACTGCTGTAAGGACTTATCGGCCGCCATCAAAGCAACCGGGCTTATTTAATAAAAGACACCGCTTCCACCCTCCCTTTGGAGCTAGAAATCTGGCTTCAGTGAATCAACCTGCCTTCTTCGATCGGATCGAATTTTCAGATTAACCGGGTTTCCGAATTACTGTGCCGTAGCTTCAGAATATATTGGAGTTAGCTACACTCTGCTGAGTCTCGATTCCACAATCTCTAACGGCCAAAACCACCTCAAATAGCCAGTTAGTAAATCGTCCACTCAGCGGCCTTCGAGCACCCCCATCTCAAAGAGCGATCGCCCCACCTTCCCAATAGCTCAGAATGCTTGTAAAGTCAGGCTTTAAGGGCAATAAAACCCATCTTCCACAGCCAGCGCTTAGAATCAGATTCAGCAGCCAAAAACTGTTGCATAAGAGAGTGGAACACTGGCATAACTACGGTTATCTCTACTTCCTTAACATTCAATGTATAGAGAGTTGAATCAGCACAGCAAGCGAAACCGCCAGCAACTGCCGCCTCAATCTCTGAGAAATGTCCTCGCACGCTATGCGCTACTACCCGATAAACGCCATGACTCTCAAAACTGCCACCAACACCGTCAACTGCAACACCGTTTCTGGCTTCAACTGCATTCCCGCTACCGCTGGCGAACCAAACGCCGAAATCAATACTGTTCCCAGCATCGATATCCTCGCTTTGGCTGACTTCGCCCTCCAAGAATTGCAAGGGGAAATGAAAACTCCCAGCCGCAGCGCTCAAGCAGTGGCGATGCGGATTGCTAAGGAAGTCGAACGGATTTGCCAAAAAAGCGATCGCATCCAAATTTCCGGCGAAGTGGAAGCTTGGCAAATCACTTTGGCCGAGCACAGGTTGCAAAAAATCCTGCAATACTACCGCCTCGGTTCCAAACAAGGCCGCGTCGAACTGCACTCTCACCTCGCGGCCATGATTTACCGCCATGTTGCTTCTTTCCGATCGAACTTGAACTTCCAAGCTCGCTACAGCATGATTGAAGACTTTTTGCAAGGCTTTTACATCGAATCTCTGCGAGCTTTCCGCCGGGAACACCAACTCGATGTCACCTACCAGCCCCGCACGCAGCTAGAATTGGCTGAGTACATGGCTTTTACCGAACACTACGCCAAGCGCCAAATCGGTTTGCCCGGCCGCAACCGCCAGCGCCTGATCGTGTTGCGCGCTCAAGGATTTGCCAAGGGCCAACCTCCCGAAACTGCGATCGACATTGAAATGGCTGTAGAATCCGGCAAGGGAGAAGAGGCGGAAATTTACAGCCGCTCTCCGGCGCTGCAACAAGTGCGCGAGCAAATGGTATTGGAAACTGTTGATCCGGCTGATGCTGTGCTGCGCGATCGAGTAGTCTCGAAATTGATCGCCTATCTGGAATCGCAAAATCAACCAGAATGCGTGGATTACCTAACTTTAAAATTGCAAGACCTTTCGGCTTCGGAAATTGACCGCGTGCTCGGTTTGTCTTCCCGGCAGCGCGACTACTTGCAACAGCGGTTTAAGTACCACGTCGAAAAATTTGCCCGCACTCAAAATTGGAAACTCGTCCACGAATGGCTGGGTGCTGATGTCGATCAAAAGCTGGGAATGACTTCGGACAAATGGGAAGAATTTCGCGCTAAACTTGCGCCCGAAATGCAGCAACTGTTAGAAATGAAGCGGAATCAAGAAAGCGACAAGGCGATCGCCACCGCGCTCAAATGCACTCCCAAACAAGTCCAAAAACGCTGGGCGCAACTGTTGGAGCTGGCTAGCCAGACTCGCAACAGCAGCCAAGCTTAACTGGTACTCAAATATGAATGCAACTGTTTTCTTGGGACTGGAAAATGCGATCGGGTGCGGCATCTACACAGGACTGTCCGCCCCGGCGTCCGCTCTCAACTCAACAAGCGCTGCTACTAAATTATCGCCGCTTTTTGGCAAATTCAATTTATTAAAACAACATTACTTTTTTTAATATCTTTCGTTCCCTGGTTGTGCCGGGGAATTTCTTTTTATTAGTCATTACTTATTACTTATTAGTTATTAGCTAAGCTGCTACGCAGCTAAACCGGATAAAATAGCATTGCCTTTATTTTTGATTTTTCGCTCCCATTTGATAACCATTTCTCCTTTATTTAATAATCTATGCAGTAATTATTACAATTATTCTACTGACTTAAACAGTCGATGTGCTATATATTCTTTCGCTGAATTCCAGACCAATTCAATTAAATTATAATCGGGGCTGTAAGGTGGCAAAAAATCTCAAATAATATGAGGCATTTCGTCTGATATTTGGCTCATAATATCTTTCTTTTTATGAAAACTAGCATTGTCTAAAATAATTACAATTGACTTAAACAGTCGATGTGCTATATATTCTTTCGCTGAATTCCAGACCAATTCAATTAAATTATAATCGGGGCTGTAAGGTGGCAAAAAATCTCAAATAATATGAGGCATTTCGTCTGATATTTGGCTCAGAATATCTTTCTTTTTATGAAAACTAGCATTGTCTAAAATAATTACAATCTTTAATTCCTGATTCTGCAAAACTTTCAGCTTGATTACCCTGTTCTCTCCATTCTTGAAATCTCGAATCATTTAAGGCATTAATTAGCTCATAAAAGGTATTCGAGTCTCCTTTTTTTATGACAAAATTCAACCTTTTTTTGTCATGATATCTAAAGCCACCCCTGATATTTACTCTCCCTCTTCTCCTTTGACCTGTGATTTTTTTTCGACTCCCTTTTTTACCCCAACTTTTTCTCCTTATCACTCGCTCTTCTATATCCACTTTCGTCCCAAAACCATACCTGTAAAAGCTCTGGGCTTTGTTTTGTAATTTTTAAATACTCGGATAGCTTCTGTTTCAATACTTCTATTTCAACGGGATTTTGTTTGTTATTTAAACTATATTTAGCCCAAATGTCAACGTATTTTTTTTATGTAGTATCCTGGATATTTGGGAACTACTCAATTTAATTCCTGTGACTTTTTCTAAATATGTTGCTAGTCTGGCTGCCGTCCATATCGCAAATTCATATCCATATTCTGCCGGATCTTTATCGATTGTATCTATCAATATTTTTTTATACTCTGGAGTGACTTTGCGAAATTTTTTTGGGCTTCTTTTATCTAAAAAACTATCCAAATTATCTGGATCGCCATGAACTGACTAATAAGCTACCGTTGTGTAAGCAATTTCCATAAATTCACTGATTTCTCGATAAGTTTTTCCGTAATTTATTAGCAATAAGATTAGAACTTGTTCCTTCACATAATTATCATCAGACTCTTTTAATAGTTTAATGAGTCTCTGTTTTTGATTTTGAGATAGATGGTTTTTGGCTGGCATACATTATAACTAATGAGCAATTATATTATATGTATATTATACAATATAGCTGCGTATCAGCTTATCATACTTTTAACCATTTACAAAATCGGGATGCTCCCAATGGAATTGCTATATAACAGTATGTAAGGAATGAAAAATAAATAAGGTGACTAATAGAGCAATAGTTTACCTTGGATCGAGGCTTCTGGGGTTTAATTGTGCAAGTTATTGATTTTTCATTCCTAAGTGGTAGATAACCCGTGGCAATTCCATCGGTAGTGCAGGGGACGGTTGAGACAGAGGACGGCAGAGTATTTGAGTTGGATTCTCCCAAGGGTTCCACCTGGTTGGAGTCGGCTGCTTCTTTTAGGTTTGAACCTGTGGGGGGCAACAAGCCTTACACGGTTCGCAGGGAATCGGGCAAGGGCGGGGATTACTGGTACGGTTACAGAAAGGTGGGAGACAAGTTACATAAAAAGTATGTGGCCAAGACCTCTGAGCTAAGCACGGCAAAGCTCGAAGAGATAGCAGGGGCTCTAAATACTCCCCCTCAACCACGGGTTACACAGGCGGTTGCAGAGGTTGCAAAAATAAATGCTCTAAAGTTATACACGCAGTTACAAATGTTTTTTCTGTAACCGCTAGGTATTTGGAGGACTCGGACAGGTTGACTGCTTTAGAATTGCAAGTGCAGGCGCTGCAAGAATCCTTGAAAGCTTTGCGGGAGGTACTGCCGGGAAAACTGAGGGCTTGAGTGATTCCCCTGAGTTACTCAAGCCTGGCGAGGTTACAGATAACAAGTTACGGATTAAATTATGTAGCTTAAAGCACCAGGAGTTATAGATTGAGCTAGGTAACTTAAAGACAGAGCATCAGGAGTTACAGGCCGGGTATGCCAAACTCCTAGAATCCAGCGCCCACATTGCTAACAAGCTCCGACAACAAGTGCAGGAATTGCGATCGCAACTTGCGACAGAGCGCGCGCGCCGATCGGGAAGAGGTTGAAGTGGAACTTGCCGACCTGAAACAAAATTCAGTCGCTGCCATCGCAGAATTTCCAGAGCCGGTGGACTTGCTCAATCGGTTAAAAGCGCGGCGCAAAAAGTCGAGGGCTGACTTGGGTGACGTGGAGACACTCTTGGAAATACTTGGCTCCGAGAGTTGACCCGTCTCTATCGAAAGGATGCCGGAATACCACCTGACCCAGATAGACGGTGTTTCGCATTTTGTTGTGCGAAACAAATGCACAACAAATGCACAACAAATGCACAACAAACAAGGTTTGAGCCGCTCTCTACCATGCGGTAAAGAACGGCTCAAAGCGTTGAGGCTATTAGGTTTAGTTGACGGGTACGGCAGGACTTGAACCTGCGACTCGCTGCTTAGAAGGCAGCTACTCTATCCAACTGAGTTACGCACCCAACTCAAAAACCGCTAACAAGATTATTGTATCGTTGGAGTGTGCGATCGAGCAAGTAAATTATGTGATGACTTACGCAGAAAGCGCTTTGATATACAAAAATATGGCGTGGAGTGCGATGGTTCGGGAAAAAAAACCAAGACGATCGGAGTGCCTGTGCCTCCAAGACTCTATCTGATACCAATTTCCTAAAGTCCTGCTACAAATAATGCCTCTAAAATAAATTCCCATCCCGTCAAAGAAGCAACGACTTCTTTCGTCAACTTTTCTAACT